>NZ_JBVHMU010000029.1:0-62066 GCF_055558275.1 Streptomyces sp. NPDC025806
CCCCGCCAGCCGGCACCGCTCCACGGTGGGCGTCTGCAGGGCCACACGGCCCGCAGGCGCCCACCACCCGTATCCGGACACGATCCCTCCGGCAGAGTCGTCCTGCGCTTCCGCGTGTTCACCAGATGCGGTGCGACACCTGCTCCCGCACGGGTTTCCGCGCGTATTCTTCGAGCACCCGTACCGGTCGACGGCGCATCACGACGACCGTGGGAGACGATCATGCACGTCGCGTTCCGCACCTCTCTCGCCGGACACCCAGGCCCGTGGGCTCGTGTCCGCGTCGACACCTCACGCCCGTCCGAGCCGGCCTGCGACGCGGTCCGGCTCGTCGGCGACCGGCGCGAGGGCGCCGCAGCCCGAGGCGCATTCCCGAGGGACCCGCGCGAGCGCACGGCCCGGACCCGGCGGGGCGACAGAGGCCGCCCGCTGGACACAGAGGTCGAGGCTGCCCCGTCCGTCGCCGCGACCGCACCGGACGGTGGACCGGCCGGTGGCCTCGGCGCGTTGCTGCGCCGGGCCCCGACGGAGGGATGAGAAGGAGACGCCCATGGAGTGGCTCGACAGGGCGGCGTGTGTGGGGGAGGACCCGGAACTGTTCTTCCCGGTCAGCGGCAGCGGCCCGAGCCTGACGCAGATCCGGCGTGCCCAGGAGGTGTGCGACCGCTGCCCGGTGACCTGGCAGTGCCTTGATCTGGCGCTCGGGATGCGGCACGCGAGCGGGGTGTGGGGCGGCACGACCGAGACGGACCGTGCCGAACTCCGGCGCCCGCGCCGCTCTGCCCGCTGACCGAGTTCAGGCCGACGTGCCGGAGCGCAGCGCCGCGCGCGCCCCGAACACGAGCGCGCCCGCCCCGACGACGCAGGCGCCCGCGATCACCGAGCCCACGGGCAGCGCGAACGCGAGCACCAGGCAGCCGAGCAGCCCGAGGACGGGCACGATCCGTGCGGGGCGCCCCTCCCGCGAGGACAGGGTGAGGGCGGACGCGTTGGCGACCGCGTAGTAGACGAGCACGCCGAACGACGAGAAGCCGATCGCGTCCCGCACGTCGGCGAACGCGGCCAGCGCCGCGACGACGACGCCCACCAGCACCTCGGCCCGGTGGGGCACCTTGAAGCGCGGGTGGACGGCGGACAGCGCGCGCGGCAGATGCCCGTCGCGGGCCATCGCCAGCGTCGTGCGCGAGACCCCGAGGATCAGCGCGAGCAGCGAGCCGAGCGCGGCGACGGCCGCCCCCACCCGCACCACCGGCGCCAGCCAGTCCGCGCCCGCGGCCCGTACGGCCTCCGACAGCGGCGCCGCCGCCGCTCCGAGCCGGGCGGGCCCGAGCACGCTCAGCGTCGCGACGGCGACGAGGACGTACACGACGAGCGTGATCGCGAGCGCCACGGGGATGGCGCGCGGGATCGTGCGTTCCGGGTCCCGCACCTCCTCGCCCAGCGTCGCGATGCGCGCGTAGCCGGCGAACGCGAAGAAAAGCAGTCCGCCCGCCTGGAGCACCCCGTGCCAGGACGTGTCCGCCCCGATGTCGAGGCGGGCCGGGTCCGCCGCGTCCGAGGCGAGGGAAGTGACCACCACGGCGGCGAGCACCGCGAGGACCACGGCGACGATCGCCCGGGTCAGCCAGGCGGCCTTCTGCACGCCGACCAGGTTCACGGCGGTCAGCGCCACGACGGCCCCGACGGCGATCGCGTGCGCCTGCCCCGGCCACACGTAGGCCCCCACCGTGAGCGCCATCGCCGCGCACGAGGCGGTCTTGCCGACGACGAAGCACCACCCGGCGAGACAGCCCCAGAACTCCCCGAGCCGCTCCCGCCCGTAGACGTAGGTGCCGCCGGAGGCGGGATAGCGGGCGGCGAGGCGGGCCGAGGACGTCGCGTTGCAGTACGCCACCACCGCCGCGAGCGCCAGGCCCACGAGCAGGCCCGAGCCGGCCGCGCGGGCCGCCGGGGCGAGCGCGGTGAAGACGCCGGCCCCGATCATCGACCCGAGCCCGATCACCACCGCGTCGGTGACGCCGAGACGCCGCACCAACGCGTCCGCCCCGCTCGATCCGACCGCCCCCGGTGAACTGTTCACGGCCACGCTCCCTCGTTCTCATCCCGCGCCGGGCCCGATCCCGGCCGGAACGACAGCGACCCTAACCGCGCGTGCTCTCCAGGTGTGCCGCGGCCTCGGCGGCGCTGTACGTGGAGGCGAAAGTGAAGGCGCGCGGCGACGGCCCGTTCGCCCGCAGTTCACCGAGGCGTTCCAATGCCTCCTCGACGGACGGCACATGCCCGGCCGGCACCCACCAGAGCACCAGATGAGCCTCGACGTGCCGCGCGAACCAGTCGCGGCGCCCGCGCATCACCTCCAGGTGCCCGCTGCGGTAGGTGAAGTCCCAGAGGGCTTCCGTGGACTCCCACACCGACAGGTTGACGATCACGTTCTCACCGGCCGGGCGCAGGCCCGTCGCGTCGTCCGCCTCTTCGCCGACGAGGCGCCAGACGAATCCGGGCGCGCCGTCGGCGGCGGCGTTGACCGGGTCCAGCATCTCGACGAACGGGGCGACGCGCGGATCGTCGAGGGGGTACAGCAGTTTGGCGATGTTGAGTTCGGCGAGGTGGGCAGGGGCGGCAGCGGGCACGGCTGAGGTCATGCGGTCATCCCAGCACGTCCCGCATTTCTATGTCAATCGACATTGTTTTTAGAGTGGCTGAGCGGATGTCAGGCTTCCTCGACCACCACGCAGCACTCGTCCGGCCGGGCGTCCATGCGGGCCCGCACCGGGCCGTCCGCGCCGAGCAGGCCCTCCAGGAGGGCGAAGTTCATGCCGCAGACTAGGGGTGGGAACCGCTCGGCGACGGCGTGGAAGGGGCAGTTGCGCATCCTGACCACGGGCGCGCCCGTGCCGTCGTCCCCGGGCCGCTCGACGTGCGGTTCGTAACCGCGCGCCGCCAGCGTGGCGAAGGCCTCGTCGAGCCCGGCGCAGGGGTCCGGGGAACCGCGCAGCGCCGCACCCCGGCGGCGGGCGGCCGCGCACAGCCCGGCGTCGAGCCCCGCCTCCTCGGCGGCCTCGGCGAGTAGTTCCGCGGCCGTGCGGTAGTCGCGGGCGGGCAGCGACACGGACCGCTCGGACCGGACCCGCGAGTACACCTTGGCGGGCCGCCCGGCCCCCGGCCCCGAGCGCCCGGTCAGCCGGCGGCTCCCGCTCTCCAGCAGCCCGACCTCGGTCAGCTTGTCCAGGTGGTGCGCGGCGAGGGTGCGGGCGACGCCGGCCGCCTCCGCCGCCTCGTTGCGCCCGACCTCGCGGCCCTGCCCCGCCACGTACTCGTAGAGCCGTCGCCGTACGGGGTCCTGCAGGGCCGCGATCGCGTCGATGTCCCCGAGGGTGCGGCTGCCGCGGGCTCCGCCGGTTCCTTGGGTGTCCTCGGTGTCCTCCATCCGGTCAGTCTAGAAACCATCGCGGTTGGAGGTAGAAGGTCAGGTCGCCAGGAACGCTCCGGCGCGCGCCCGCAGCGCCTCGTCCCGGCGGATGAACTCGTCGACGACGCCCGAGAGCACGATCCTGCGGTCCCCGTCCGCGAGAACGGCCACGCGACGGAGCTGGTCGGGCGTCAGCGCGTCGAGGCCGAGGGCCTCCAGGGCCTCGAAGGCTCCGGCCGGGTCGGCGCCCAGCTCGGCGGAGCGCAGAGCGGTCTCGGCGAGCGCGCCGCGCACCGGCGATCCAGGCTCCGAGGCCGCCGCGAGCGCGGTCGCCGCCGCCGGGGCGCGGACGGGATCGTCGAGGGCGGCTTCGAGGTGCGGGACGAGCGGGCGCGCCGCCGGCCCCAGCGTGCGGGCCGCGCGGGCGGCCCGCACGACCGCCCACCGGGCCCACGCGTTCCCCGCCGCGCGGGTCAGGACCGAGTCCAGTACGGCGACGGCCTCGGCCGCGTCCCCCGTGATCCGCCACAACGCCACGGCGATCGCCGCGTCCGCGTCCAGGACCGGAGTGGTGTCGCTTCCGGGGTCGCCCAGCGCCTCGCGCAGGACGGTCACCAACTCCACGGCCCGGGGCCCGAGTTCACCCGCGATCAGGGCGGCGGTCGCCACCTCGCGGGCGCCGCCTCCGAGTTCCTGCCGCAGACGGTGCAGCAAGGGCGCGGTCTCGCCGGTGAGCGCGTGGACGGCCTGGGCCGCCGCGAGGGAGCCCGCCTCGGCCGCCGCCCGGAGCGGCTCCAGGACCTGAGCGCGTACGTCCGGCGCGCAGGCCGGGGCGATCGCGGCGATCGCCTGCGCCGCCTGGTGGGGATGGTGGGGAAGCGCGGCGCACAGCTCCGGCAGAGCCGGGGCCGCGGCGGCCTGCCAGGTGGCGAGCAGGTGTGTGAGCTGCCAGGGCTCGTTGCCCTTCAGGTCCTCCGGGTGGGCGAGCCGGCCGCGGACCGCCGCGAGGAGCTCGTCCGCGTACGGGAACGCCGCCTCGTCGGCACGGTCGCCCCGGCCGACGGCCGCGCCGAGGGCCCGGGGGCGCCGGCCGAACGCGGCGGTCAGAAGGGGGAGCGCCTGGTCCGGGGCGACGCGCACGAGCGCGGCCAGGGCGCGGTCCGCGGGGTCGTCGCCCTCCTTCGCGTTCCGCCCGGCGAGCGGGACGAGGAGGTCGGCGAGCGGCGCGGCGGCGGGACCGAGCGACCCCAGCAGCGAGGCAAGCCCGAGCAGCGTCTCCTCGTCGACGGCCGCCGCACGCAGTGCCGGGAGCAGCCGTGCCGGGGCGCTCCGCGAACGGTGGCACGCCTGCTCGGCCGCCCACAGCCCTTCGGCGCGGACCTCGGCCCGGCCGTCCCGCGCCGCCGCGTCGATCAGCGCGAACGCCGCCTCGCGCGCGTCCTCGTGGTCCCGCTCCAGGAGCGCCTCGACCACAGAGGCCAGCGGCTCGCCCCGCTCCTCGTCGAACTCGGAGCGCACCGCCTCGGCGGGCAGCACCGACAGCATCGTCCGCTGCAACGGCTCGGTCCAGGGCGCGCCCGCGTCCAAGTGCGCGAAGACGGCCGCGAGTCGCACCACGCCGGGCTCCTCCGGCTCCAGCACGGTGGCCGCGAGCGCCGCTCCGGCCGCCGGATCGAGCCGGGCGATACCCGCCAGGAGCTCCGCCCGCACCCCGGGATCGGACTCCGGCTCCCACCGCGCACGCAGCACGTCCCGTAGGTCGCCGCCCGCACGCGTATGGGCCAGCGCCCACGCGGCGGCCCGCCGCACGTCCGCTGACGTGTCATTCAACAGCGGTATCAATACGGGCAGTTGAGCGGCGACGGCCCCCCGCACCGCACCCGGCTCCATGCCGGACTCGTCCCCGCTCTCGGCCATCCCGCCGAGCAGCACCAGGACTTCCTCCGCACGGTGCCCGGCCGCCGCGATCCGGGCCAGGAACGGCACGGCCGCCACGGTGGCGGTGTACACCGTCCCCTGATGCAGCACGCTCCCGTACAACTCCGACAGCGCCTCGTCCGCCGCCTCGTCGTCGGGATCGGTCAACGCCCGCAGCAGGGCGGGCACGTCGTCGGCGCTCCCGTACGCGTGGGAGACGGAGCCCCAGGGATACGAGTCCAGGCCGGCGAGAGGGTCCACAAGATCCATGCGGGCATCCTGCCAGCAGGGTCCGACAACGCACGGGCGGCCTCCCTCCCGCCACTTCGGAATTCGCTGGTGCCCGCGGGATCACCCGCGCATGCTGTACTCCGTGCTAGAAGACAAACATCGGATCCGCGCCCGCCACACCGAATCCACCGTCACCGTCTACCAGGCGTACTCCCCGCGGATCGGCCTTCCCGCAGCCCGCGACGGGCGCTTCCCGGACCTCTGGAAGCGGGACCGGATGACGTGGATCAAGCCGTCGTTCCTCTGGATGATGTACCGCTGCGGCTGGGCGGCCAAGGAGGGCCAGGAGGTCGTCCTCGCCGTCGAGATCACGCGCGAGGGCTTCGAATGGGCGCTGGACCACGCGTGCCTGTCCCACTACGAGCGCGGCCTGCACGAGGACCGCGACGCCTGGAAGCGCGACCTGCGACGCTCCCCAACCCGCGTCCAGTGGGACCCCGAGCGGGACCTGCACCTCCAGGCCCTGCCGTACCGCTCGCTCCAGTTGGGGCTCGCCGGTGAGGCCGCGGGGCGCTACGCGGACGAGTGGACGGTGTCCATCACCGACGTGACCGGCCTGGCTCACGAGATCCACGGCCACGTCCGGTCGGGCGAGCTGGAGCGCGCCCGGGAGTTGCTTCCGCAGGAGCGCGTCTATCCCTTGAGCGAGGGCCGGTTGAGCCACCTGCACCGCTGAGATCGGCCGCCTTCGACCCGCGGGCCGCGAAAATCCCTTGACCGGACCACGGGGCGTACCGGCAGGCTGGCGACGATCACGGGCGCCGCACGGGGTGGTGCCGAGTACCAGGGAGGCATCGGCAGCGGTGGAGATCCGTCCCACGACCGACGAGGACCGCGACGTCTTCGTCGACACGATGCACACGGCGTTCGGCCGCTTCCCCGAGACCCCCGACGAGCACGGCGGCGGAGTCTGGTGGGCGGCGCTGGAGATGGACCGCAACGTGCTCGCGGTGACCGAGGACGGGCGGCCTGTCGGCACGGCCGGCACGTACTCCTTCGAACTGACCCTGCCCGGCGGCTCGCTCGTCCCGGCCGCCGGAGTGACCGCCGTCGGCGTCGTCCCCTCGCACCGGCGCCGGGGCGTGCTCAGCGCCATGATGCGCCACCAGCTCACAGAACTGCGCTCCCGCGGCGAGATCCTCTCCGTGCTGCTCGCCTCCGAGGCCGTGATCTACCGCCGGTTCGGCTACGGCCCGGCGACGTACAGCGGACGGCTCACCGTGCCCCGCCACCGCGCCTCGTTCGCCGCTCCCCGGGCGGGCGGCGCGGGCCACGCGGACGAGGGCTCCGTCGAAGTCCTGCGCAGCGACCGGTGCCGCGCACTCCTCGAAGAGATCTACGACCGGTACCGCCGCGTCCAGCCCGGCGCCCTGTCCCGGCCGCACCACTGGTGGAAGGTGGGCGCGGGCCAGCCCCCGATCGCCCCGGCCCCGCGTCACATCGCCGTGCACCGCGACGCGCACGGGACGCCCGACGGGTACGTCAGCTACGCGATCGCCGAACCCGACGTCCTGAAGGTCGACGAGATCATCGCCGTCGACGACGCCGCGTACACCGCCCTGGCCCGCCACGTGCTCGAACATGACCTCGTCGGCGAGGTCGTCCTCAAGCACGTACCGGCCGGGCACCCGCTGCGCTGGCAGCTCGCCGACTTCCGGGCCGCCGAGACCGGCCCGGACGGCGACTGGCTCTGGGTGCGGATCCTGGACGTGCCCCGGGCCCTCACCGCGCGCGGCTGGCGCACGGACGGCGACCTCGTCCTGGAGGTCATCGACCCGTTCCTCGGCGCCGCCCCCGAGCGCCACCTCCTGTCGGTCCGCGACGGCAAGGCGGACTGCGTCCGCACCGACCGCGCCCCCGACCTGTCCCTCGACGTGAGCGACCTCGGCTCGGTCTACCTCGGCGGCACGACCCCGAGCACCCTGGTCCGCGCCGGACACGTCAAGGCCCATCACCCCGGCGCCGCGGAGCTCGCGGACGACCTGTTCCGCACCGAACGCGCACCGCACTGCCTGCACTGGTTCTGACCCGGACCGGCGGGGGAGCCGGGACGCTCAGGAGGACGACGACCCGGGTCCCCGGCCCGCGGCGGCCCGGTGCTCGCGCCGCAGCCGTTCCCCGATCGCGCACCGCTTGGGGAGCCGCGCGCACTCCGCGCAGTCCATCAGGTGGTCCAGGTACCTGCGGTACTCGGGCCAGCCGGACGCCTGTCGGTCCTGCGCGTTCACCACGACTCCCTGCACCCGGCCGGGCCGGAAGACGCACGCGGCATGCATGCCTGCCGCGTGCGTCCCGCCCGGGAACCACCTCGCAGAAGGAACGTTTCCTCACGGGAGCGGAATTCGCGGGCAGGCGCGCCGTCACAGCGGAACGTGTCGCTCCGACGGGGGTGCCCGATCCGGGTGGGGCACAGCGCGTACCCTCACCCCCGTGCCCCGTCATCAGAACAAGCCACGGCGCCTGGTCGCCGACGGACGCGTGTACCTGTGGACGCAGCGTCACCACCACCGTGTCCTGGACGGCGGCCGGTCCGCGGACTGCCGCCAGACCCTCACGCTGTATCCCCAACCGGCCGGTACGGGCGGCCCGTTGCGGATCGTCTTCGCGGAAGGGCCCGACCGTTTCGTCCCCGGGGGAGCGCCCCTGGGCTCCGGGGACGTGGGCTACGTCCACGGCAGCTCCCTGAACCTGCACGAACCGGGCGCGGTGCGCGCGCTGCTCGACGCGGCACGCGGCTCCGGCTGGGACCCGGCGGAACGCGGCCTCGTCGAGCGCGACGGATGGGCCCTGCTGGAAGCGGCGGTCGCGGCCCGCACCGCCTCGGCGGAGTAGCGCACACGGGCCGGGCCGCACGGACGACTCCGTGCGGCCCGGCCCGCGTCATCGCACGGCGTACGGGCGTCAGCCCACCGGCGCGATCGACCGGCCCGCCCACTGCGGGGCCGGTCCGGTGAACTCGGCGAACCGGGCGAGGACCGCGTCGGGCAGCGGCACCGCGCGCCCCGCCTCCTGGTCGACGTGCACGGCCATCAGCTCGGTCGTCGCCACGGGCTCGGCGTCCCCCTCCGGCTCGCACTCCGCGTCGGCGACCACGTACATCTCGTGCGTGAAGCGGGCCTTCTTGCCCGCCGCGCCCAACACCCGGGTGCGCACGGCGAGATGGGCGCCCTCCGGCACGTCGCGCAGATAGCGCAGGTGCGACTCGACCGTGTACAGGGAACAGCCCGTGGACTCGCGGTAGCCCGAGTGCAGGCCCGTCTCGATCATCAGGGCGTCGGTGGCGTGGCCGAAGACGAGGACGTAGAAGGCCTCGCTCATGTGGCCGTTGTAGTCGATCCACTCGGGGCGGACCGTGCGGTGCAGCAGGGGCACGGAGGCCGTCGTCGCGGTCATCGCGGGCCCTCCTGCTGCGGCAGGCGGCCCGTGGCGCGCAGGACGTCGATGACGCCCCGGTCGCGCTCGGCCACGAGATCGGCGATCGTGCGTCCGGCGGCCGCCTCGTCGCAGCCCTCGACCACGGCGTCGTACAGCGCCTTGTCCAGCTCGGGCGCCTCCAGCCGGGTCCACGGCGACTTCAGGGAAGGACCGAAGTGGTCCAGCATGTGCGCCATGCCGCCCTCGCCGCCGGCCAGTGCGAACGTCAGCATCGGACCCATGAACGCCCAGCGCAGGCCGGGACCCTCGGTGATCGAGTCGTCGATCTCCTTCACCGTGGCCTCGCCGTTGGCGACCATGTGCAGCGCCTCGCGCCACAGGGCCTCCTGGAGGCGGTTCGCGATGAAGCCCGGCACCTCGCGGTTCATGGTGATCACGGACTTGCCCGCGACCTCGTAGAAGCGCGACGCCCACGCGACGGCGTCCTCGGCGGTGCGCTCGCCGCCGACGACCTCGACCAGCGGGATCAGGTACGGCGGGTTGAACGGGTGCCCGACGACCAGACGCGACGGGTCCGCGGACGTGGTCTGCATGTCGGTCATCGGGTAGCCCGACGTGGACGAGGCGATGACGACGCCGGCGGGCGCCGCCGCGTCGAGCCGGGCCAGCAGATCGCGCTTGAGCTCCAGCTTCTCCGGCGCGCTCTCCTGCACGAACTCGGCGTCGGCCACGGCCTCTTCGAGCGTCGCGACGACCCTCAGCCGGTCGGCGGACGCTCCCTCGGCGAGACCCAGCTGCGTCAGCGCGGGCCAGGCCGCGTCGACCAGGCGGCGCAGCTTCTGCTCGGCGTCGGGCGCCGGGTCCCAGGCCGTGACGTCGTAGCCACGGGCCAGGAAATGGGCGACCCAGCCGCCGCCGATGACACCGGCGCCGACACAGGCGACGCGGCGGACGTTCTCGGGTGCGGTACGCATGATCAGGCGCCCTTCTTGTGCAGGCCGAGGATCTCGCGGGCCTCGTCGGGGGTCGCGACGCGGGCGCCGAGCGACTCGGTGATGGTCACGGCACGCTCGACGAGCTGGGCGTTGGTCGCCTTGTTGCCCTTGCCGAGGTACAGGTTGTCCTCCAGGCCGACGCGGACGTGGCCGCCGAGCAGGATCGACTGCGCGACCCACGGCATCTGCATCCGGCCCAGCGCGAAGCTCGCCCAACGGGCGCCCTCCGGCAGCATGCTGACCATCGACTGCAGCACGCCCGGATCGGCCGGAGCGCCCCACGGGATGCCCATGCACAGCTGGAACACGGTCGGGTCGTCGAGCAGCCCTTCCGCGAGCATCTGCTTGGCGAACCACAGGTGACCGGTGTCGAAGATCTCCAACTCCGGGCGCACGCCGAGCTCCTGGATGCGCCGGGCGCCGGCGCGCAGCATGTCGGGCGTCGACACGTACAGGTTGGAGCCGTCGCCGAAGTTCAGCGAACCGCAGTCCAGGGTGCAGATGTCGGGCAGCAGGTCCTCGACGTGCGGGAGCCGGTCCAGGCCGCCGACCAGGTCGGACCCGGGCAGCGGGAAGCCCTCCAGCGGGCGGTCCGGGTCGATCACCAGGTCACCGCCCATGCCGGCGGTGAGGTTGATGACGACGTCGGTGCCGGTCTCCTTCACCCGCTCGACGACCTCCCGGTACAGCTTCGGGTCGCGCGACGGGTCGCCGGTCTCGGGATCGCGTACGTGGATGTGGACCACGGCGGCGCCGGCCTCCGCGGCTTCCACCGCGTTCCGGGCTATCTGTTCCGGGGTGACGGGGACGTGCGGGCTGCGGCGGACGGTGTCACCGGCGCCGGTGAGGGCGCAGGTGATGATGGTGCTCTCGTGCAGGGGCATGTGGGGGCCTCCCGTTCCGTTGGGGACTGGGTGTGGGGGGTTCTCGAGTGCGGGGAGTGGAGGGGGTGCTCCGGGGAGCGGCTCAGGCCAGCAGGGTCGTGCGGACGTGGGCGAGCAGCGCGGCGTGCATGGCGTCCGCGCCGGCGCTCTGCGTGCGGGCGCCTTCGGTTCCGGCGTCCTGCGCTTCTGCGTCCTGCGTTCCGGCGGCCAGGACCTGCGTCGCCAGACCGTCGATGAGCGCGGTCAGGGTCAGCGCGGCGGCCTCAGGATCGGCCGACGGGCGGAACACGCCCTGCTCGATCCCGCGGCGGACGACGTCGGCGACGGTCTCCCGCCACTGGCGGTAGTACTCGGTGTGCAGCCGGCCCACCGCCGTGGACCGGGCGGCCTCGGCCCACAGGTCGAGCCAGACCGCCCACTGCCGGCGCTGCTGCGCGGTGCGCGGCGTCTGCAGCTCGATCAGCTGGCGCAGCTCCGCCGCCGCGTCGTCCGCCTCGGCGAGCCGGGCGGCGCGGCGCGCCGTGTCCTCGTCCATGCACCAGCGCACCGAGGCCTCCAGGAGGTCGGCGCGGCCGGGGAAGTGGTAGTGGATCGCGGCGCTGCTGGTGGCGCAGGCGCGGGCGATGTCCGCGACCCGCACCGCGTGGAATCCGTGCTCGGCGATCAGCCGGACCGTCTCGCGGACGATCTGCAACGGCCGCCCTCCGTCGACGGGCACGGCGGCGACCGGCTCGGCGCCCGGCGCGGACCCGGTCTGCTCCCGGTGTCGCGCCCCGAGCAGCCAGCCCGCGTCCACCCGCCCCTCGTCGGCGATCCGCGCCAGCTCGGCGGCCGTGAAGCGGCGGGTGCCGCTCAGGGACCGGGACAGCTTGGACGGATCCATGACGATGCGGCGCGCGAACTCGCGCTGGCTGACCCCCGCGGCCGTGATGACCTCACGGACGCGGGCGGCGGTGTCGGCGGCGGGCACGCCACCGGTGACGTCGTCGGTTTCCACGGGCACGACCCTAACCACGCATTGAGAAGAATTCAACACATGGGCAGGTAATCACTCGCTGAGCTGCGGTGTTGTGCACCTGACTTTCACATCAGTCAGGATCTCAACGCCTGTGACGGATCGTGTGCGCGGGGCGGATCAGTGAGACGCGGAGATCTGTGCGCGCACCCACTCCGGGGCGGGGTTGGTGTGGGCGCGCCCCGCCACGACGACCGTCGGCACCGTCTCGTCGCCGCCGTTGACCGCGCGCACCGCCGCCGCGCCCTCCGGATCGCGCCAGATGTCGACCCAGTGCACCCGGCGCGCCCTCCGGCCGAGCCGGGCCCGCAGCCGCAGGCAGTACGCGCAGCCGGGCCGCCAGTAGACGACGGGCCGGCCGTCCGCCGCGCTGCGCCGCAGTGCCTCCGCCGCGCCGACGGACCTCGGGAAGACCAGCGGGGAGGTGGCGCCCGCGAGGGCCAGGAACAACAGGAAGATGCCGGCGGCCGCCCGCGGGCTGTCCGCGAGCACCTGCACGGTGGCGAGGGCGGCGCCGCAGAGGGCGATGAGCGACGGGGCGATCCAGGCGCGGGTCATGGGGCCGGAGGCTACAGGGCGCCCGGGCGCTCCCGAGGGGCGTGGGGTTGCCCGGCCCGCCGGACCGTGGCTCGCGGAACGGCGGGGCCGGGCAACCCGGCGTCCGGAAATGGTGTGTGCAGGTCACCCGCGCTGCGCATCGCGCGTATCCGGACGTGCCTCACAACGAAGCAAGATCGGGCGCGTTGTGGCACAGGGGGCGTGAATTGACGTTGTGCCGCGCATCCTCACGCGCTGCGCACGCCGTCTTCACGAGACGGCTCTCCCGGCCGACGCGCCGGGCCGCCGGGGGGTGTCGGGGGCGCGGGGCGGAGCGCCGTCAGAGCACGGCATCGGCGGCCATGAGGGCCGCCACCGCCAACAGGACGTAGGCGAAGACGCGTTGCAGGGTGCGTCCCTTGAGCTTCCGGGACAGCCGCTTGCCGTCCCACGCGCCGAGGATCGCCGCCGCCGTGAACGGGGCGATGACGGCGAGGTCCAGATGGGTGCCGCTGCCGGCGCGGGCGCCGAGCGCGGCCAGGGAGTTGACCGTGATGACCAGCAGGCTGGTGCCGACGGCCCGCCGCATGGGCAGGCTCAGCACGCCCACCAGGACGGGCACGGCGAGGAACCCGCCGCCGACCCCCAGGAATCCGGTGACCGCGCCGAGCCCGGAACCGGCCGCCCCGGCCTTGCCCGGGTGGACCGGGCCGGGAGTTCCGGCCTCGGCCGGGCGCAGCATCCGTACCGCGGCGAGGGCCGCGATCACGGCGAACGCCAGGGTCAGCGCGGTCTGTGGCACGCGGCCCGCGACCGCGCCCGCGAGCATCGCCGGGACGATGCCCGCCGCGGCGAAGAGGAAGCCGGTGCGCCAGGCGACGTTCCCGTCGCGGGCGTGCCCGGCCAGGGCCGTGATCGAGGTGACGGTGACGATGACGAGGCTGGTGGTGATCGCCGCCGTGGGGGAGAGGCCGAGCGCGTAGATCAAAGCGGGCACCGCGAGGACGCTGCCGCCCCCGCCGAGCCCGCCGAGGGCCAGGCCGACGACCGCCCCCGCGAGGAGGGCGAGGAGGAGTGCGGTCATGCCGGAAAACCGTCGCTCCCGCGCGCGCCGACGACGGGGTGTCCCGCACCGGCCCAGTCCTGCATCCCGCCCACGACGTCGACGGCTTCCGCTCCCCGCTCGCGCAGCAGCTCGACGGCGTGCCGCGAACGCCGGCCGCTGCGGCAGATCACCACGAGCGGCCGGCCCGCCGCGGCGGCGGGCAGTGCGGCTCCCGACGCCAGCGCGGACAGCGGTGCGAGGACGGCCCAGGGCACGTGCCCCGCGTCCCACTCCTCCTGTTCGCGTACATCGAGGAGGACGGCCGGGGCGTCGGCGCCGGCGGTACATCGGTGCGCCGCTTCGACGGTGACGCGGTGCGCACGGTCAGGGAAGGGGGACAGCATCTCGCAGCCTCTCGAAGGGATTTCGGGGTGAAGAGGGTGGAAGCGGGTGGAAGCGGGGATCGCGGTGCTCAGGCCGCGACGACGGGCAGGCCGGCCTCGGCGGCCGAGTCGAACCCGTCGTCGACGGCCACGACGTCGAGGCCCGCGGCGTCGAGGAGCGACGCGGCCATGCCCGCCCGCATGCCGCCGGCGCAGTGCACCCACACGGTGTCGGCCGGGACCTCGCCGAGCCGTCCGTGCAGTTCGTGCACCGGGATGTGCACCGAGCCCGCGAGGTGTCCGGCCGCTCGCTCGGACGCGCGGCGCACGTCGAGCACGACGACCTCGTCCGTGCCGCGCTCGGCGAGTCCGGCGAACGTGGAGCGCGGGAAGGGGGCGAGCCCGCCGCCGGCGGCCCAGTCCTCGGGGGCGCCGATCGCGGCGGCCGCCGGGCGGTCGATGCCGACCCGGACCAGCTCCCGCTGCGCGTCGGCGAGCTGGGCGGGGGACTCGGCGAGCAGCGTCACCGGCTTGCCCCACGGGATCATCCAGGCCAGATAGGTGGCGATCTTGCCGTCCGCCTCGAAGTTGAAGGTGCCCGCGACGTGGCCCTCGGCGAACGCGACCCGGTTGCGCAGGTCCACGACCCACTCGCCGGCCGCGAGCCGGGCGGCGATCTCGTCGGCGTCCGCGACGGCCGGGGGTGTCAGGTCGAGCGGGGCCGGGCCGCTCGCGTTGGCCGGGCCCATGTGCGCGTAGTAGGCGGGGATGTCGTCGAGCCCGTCGAGGAGTGCGGCGACGAAGGTGTCGACGTCGGTGGTGAGCGCCGTGTTGGCGCCCTTCTCGTGGCCGATCGTGGTGGCGTCGCCCTCGGCCTGCGCGGAGGAGCAGAAGCTGCCGAAGCCGTGCGTGGGCAGCACCGAGGTCTCGTCCGGCAGTTCGGCCGCGAGGCGGTGCGCGGACGCGTGCTGGGCGCGGGCCAGCTCCTCGGTCAGCCGGGGCTCGACCAGGTCGGGGCGGCCCACCGTGCCGATCAGGAGGGAGCCGCCGGTGAACGCGGCCACGGGCGTGCCCCCCTCCTGGAGCACGTAGGCGGTGTGGTGCGGGGTGTGGCCGGGGGTGGCGACGGCGCGCAGGTCGAGTCCGGCGTCGATCGTGACCGTGTCGCCGTCCGCCACCGGCACCCGGGCGAAGGACACGTGCGCCCCGGCCGGCACCAGGTGGGCGGCTCCCGTCACGCGGGCGAGCTCCAGGCCGCCGGTCACGTAGTCGTTGTGGATATGGGTCTCCACGACGTGGGTGATCCGCACTCCGCGCCGCGCCGCCGCGGCGAGGACCTGGTCGAAGTCGCGCGGCGGGTCCACGGCCACCGCGGTCCGCGTCCCGCCCGCCAGGTAGTGCCGGTTCCCGAGCCCTTCGAGCTCGATGGTGTCGATGAAGAACACGGTTCATTCCCTTTCGCTCATTACCCCCCGGGGTATATAAAAACCGTAGCACAGGTACCCCCGGGGGTATGTTTCGCGGCGGGGTGCGGTGAGGTGCGGCGAGGGGAGGTGCGGTGAGCGGCGGGGCCCAGCGGTCGGCTACGAGGCGCCGACGGCCTCCAGGAGGCGGTGCAGGTCGTGGGCCGCCTCCGCGCTGGACAGGGTCGCGGCGGCCAGGACGGCGGCGGTCGCCGCGGCGAGCAGCGGGTGGCGGCCGAGCGGCGGGGCGAGGAGCGCGGCGACGCGGCGCGGTACGGGGCCGGCGGCGGCGAGCCCGGTGCGGCGGGCGAGGCCGAGGATGCCGAGCGCGGCGCCCAGGGGGCGGCGTGCGGCGGGCCGGGCGGCGAGCGCCGCCTTGCCGACGGCGCGCGCGACCCGGCCGCGGTCGCCGGTCGCGGCGACGGCGCGCTCGTCGGCCCAGCGCTCGATCGTGTAGGTCACGGACCGGGCGAGCGGGCGCAGGAGCGGGTTGGCGGCGGCGCCGAGCTGGGCCAGGGCCACGAACGCGTAGTGATGTCCGGCCAGGTGGGCCCGCTCGTGCGCGAGCAGGATGCCGTGCTCGGTCCGGTCGAGGGTGTCGAGCATGCCCGTGGAGACGACGACCCGCCCTGGCATCCCGGGGAGCGCGAACGCGTCCGGCGCGTCGTCCTCGATCACGACCACACCGTCGCGGGCCGGCATGCAGGCGGCCTCCACGGCCGCGGCGGCGAGGGTGCGGGCCCGGCGCCACAGCATGCGGACGGCCATGACGACGGCGCCGCCGAGGAGGAGTCCGGCGGCCAGCGAGACGGACAGCTCGATCGGGTCGTCGCGCTGCGCGGCACCGGCCGACCAGTGCCCGAGTCCGGCCAGGAAGGGCAGCCGGATCAGCCCGGCGACGGCCAGTGCGCCCAGCGAGAGGGTGCTCGCCGCGCCGAGGACCAGCGAGGTCGCCGTGAGCAGCCAGGTGGCGAGGCGCGGCTCGCACCGCTCGGCGAGCGGCCGGCCGAACAGCGGCGCCAGCAGGGGCAGCAGCAGTGGCAGGTAGACGGCGATGTGCATCGGGCGGCGTGTCCCTACGGGGCCTGGTCGAGCAGCTGTCGCAGCAGCTCGGCGTCGGAGCTGGAGAGGTCGTCCGCGAATCGGGCGAGGACGGTCTGCCGGTCGGGTCGCTCGGCCAGCACCGTGTGCATCCGGCGTGCGGCGAACCCGGCGTCGTCCGTCACCGGAGCGTACGCGTACGCCCGGCCGCGCCGGCTGCGGGTCAGCAGCTCCTTGGCGTGCATGCGGGTGAGGATCGTCACGACGCTGCTGTACGTCAGCTCGCCGCCTAGGCGCTCGGTGACGTCGCCCGGTGTCAGGGCGGCGCCGGCCTCCTGCAGCAGGGCGAGGATCTCGGCCTCGCGCGCGCCGTTGGGCCGCTTCGGGCCGCTGTCCGGCAGCTGGGAGCCCATGGGGTTTGGTGTTCCTTCCTTCACCTTCTACAGTCGTGTAGAAGTTCGACACCGGTGTAGAAGCTGGTGTGCCTCAGTGTGCCATGTGCCCGAGCAGAAACGGACGACGGAAAACAGATGAGTGCCATCAGCCTCGGACAGTCGGTGATCCTCGGTGTCGTCGAGGGCGTCACCGAGTTCCTGCCCGTATCGTCCACCGGCCATCTCAAGATCGCCGAGGGACTCATGGACATCCCGGTGAACGACCCGGCCGTGGTCGGCTTCACCGCGGTCATCCAGGTCGGCGCGATCGCCGCCGTGCTCGTCTACTTCTTCAAGGACATCGTGCGGATCGTCACCGCGTGGGGCCGCGGCCTGCGCGACAAGGAGGAGCGCTACCACCACGACTACAAGTTCGCCTGGTGGGTCATCTGCGCCACGATCCCGATCGTCGTCGTCGGCCTGGCCGCGAAGCCGCTCATCGAGGGCCCGCTCGCCTCGCTGTGGGTGGTCGCGGGTTCGCTCATCGCCGGGTCGGCCGTGATGTGGGTGGCCGATCAGATGGGCCGCCACAAGCGCGGCGAGGACGACACCTCGTTCAAGGACGCGATGCTCGTGGGCTGCTCGCAGATCCTCGCCCTGCTCTTCCCGGGGTTCTCGCGTTCCGGGGCGACCATGTCCACCGCGCTCCTGCTCGACCTCGACCGGGTCGCCGCGACCCGCCTGTCCTTCTTCCTGGGCATCCCCGCCCTGACCGGCGCCGGCCTGTACGAGCTGAAGGACGCGGTGGGCAGCGGGGCGGGCGCCGCGCCCATCGTGGTCGGCACGGCCGTCTCCTTCGTGGTCGCCTACGCCTCGATCGCCTGGCTCCTGAAGTTCGTGGCCCGGCACTCCTTCAACGCCTTCGTCGCCTACCGGATCGTGATCGGCCTCGCGCTGTTCGCTCTGCTCGGTGCGGGAGTGCTCAGCGCCTGACGCCCCCCCGGGGATCGGCCCGGCGGCGGGCCCCGGGTCCCGACAAGGTGCGGTGGACCCCGACCTTGGGCAGAGTAAGGGGGCGATTCATGTCGTCCGAGGTGATGCGACTGTTCAGGATTCGGCCGTTCAGGATGCCGCACAAGGGAAACCCCCCAGAGTGGGCTGGTGCGAGGGGATCTCGTGGGACCGGAGTGAGCGATGTTCCGCAGTGGGTCCGCCGACGGCGGTGACGAGCTGCTTCAGCGGCTCGGCGCGCTGACCGCCCGGGCCCGGGAGCTGGCAGAGATGCAGCGCTCCCGGGTCGAGCTGGCGGTGGCCCTGCAGCACGGCATGCTGCCCCGCGACCTGCCCCGCCCGCCCGGCGTACGGATCGCCGTGGGCTACATGCCCGCCAACCACGGGCTCAACGTCGGCGGGGACTGGTACGACGCCTTCCCCATGTCCGACGGACGCATCGGCATCTCCATCGGCGACGTCCAGGGCCACAACACGCAGGCCGCCGCCTTCATGGGCCAGGTCCGGGTGGCCCTGCGCGCCCTGGCCTCGGTCACCGAGGACCCCGGCCAGCTGCTCGGCCGCACGAACGAGCTGCTGATCTCCCTCAAGGCCGACCTCTTCGCCACCTGCACGTTCCTGCGCCTGGACCCCGCCACCGGGATCCTGGAGTGCGCGCGGGCCGGACACATTCCACACATCTGGGCCACCGCCGACGGCCGGTCCGGCATCGACGACGGAGAGGTCGGGCCGCCGCTGGGGGTGATGAGCGGCGCGGAGTACCCCGTGGCCTGCCACCGGCTGACCGTCGGCGGCGTCCTGGTCCTGCTCACGGACGGCGTCGTCGAGGGGCCCTCCCTGCACATCGACGACGGCCTCGGCCAGGTCAGACGGCTCGCCGAGATCACCGCGGGGGCGAGCCTCGGCATCGACGCGCTCGTCGGCGGGGTGATGAAACTGGCCGACACGGTCGGGCACGAGGACGACGCCGCCGTGCTCGTCATCGGCCACGACGTCGGCGTCCCCTGGTACCCGGCGCCGAACCTGACGCCCACACCCGGCGGGTCCTCGCGCGGACCCGGCCAGACGCCTTCGTCTGGCCGATCCGGCCCGCCCGGTGTCTGATGACTGCTGTGGTGGTGACTCGGCGACTGCTGCCGCCCGTGGAGGCGGCCCTCAAGCTCCTGGTCGTGGCCGCCTGCTACTACGTGGCCGGCCGCATCGGGCTGCTGAGCCAGGTCGTCGTCGAGGGCGTCGTCGTCACCCCCATCTGGCCCCCGACCGGCGTCGCCGTCGCGGCCCTGCTCGTGTTCGGCGTCCACGTCTGGCCGGGGATCGCCCTCGGCTCCTTCCTCGTCATCGCCTCCATCGTCACCCCGCACATGACCACGCTCGTCAACGTCGCGGGCAACACCCTCGCCCCCCTGTGCGCGTATTTCCTGCTGCGCAGAATCGGCTTCCGGCTCGACATCTCACGGCTGCGCGACGGGCTCGCCCTGGTCTTCCTGGGCGGGCTCGGCGCCATGCTGATCAGCGCGACGATCGGCGTCGGCCTCCAGGCCGTCAACGGAGACCTGGACCGGGGCGAGTTCTGGGCCGTCTGGCTGTCCTGGTGGGTCGGCGACGCGATGGGCGTCCTCCTCGTCACCCCGCTGCTGCTCCTCCTCGTGGGCGTCGGCCGCCCCCGGTGGGACCGCCGCTGGCTGGAGGCGGTCTGCCTGGCCGTGGCCACGGTCGTCATCGTGCCGCTCTGCGCGCTCGGCGGGACGAGCCTGCTCTTCCTCGTCTTCCCGCTGCTGATCTGGGCGGCCATCCGCTTCCAGCTGGCCGGCAGTACGCTCTGCGCCCTGTTCTCCTCCGTCCTGTCCACGTACGCCGCGAACACGGGCAAGGGGGCCTTCCTCCATCTCTCGAAGGTCGAGATCATGGTGAAGCTGCAGGCGTTCAACGGCGCCACCGCCCTGACCGCCCTGCTGCTCTCCGCGCTCGTCACCGAGCAGATCGCGACCCGCCGCTCGGTGCAGAGCGCCTGCGACGAACTCGCCGAGGTCCTGGACCATCTGGCCGCGGGGGAGACGCCGCTGGAGGTGCCGCCCCGGCACCTGCCGGAACAACCCCAGGCCGAAGGAGACCCCGCATGAGCATCCGGCGGATGGACAACGTCCTGATCGTCGTCGAGGACCTCGACGCCGTCATCGCGTTCTTCGTCGAACTCGGCATGGAACTGGACGGCCGGTTCCCGCTGGAAGGGCGCTGGGCCGAGCGCGTCATCGGCGTCGACGACGTGCGCCAGGACGTCGCCATGCTGCGCGTCCCCGGCGCCCCGGGGCGCGTCGAACTGGCCAAGTTCCACCGCCCCGCCCCGGTCGTACCGGAACCGCAGGCCGCCCCGTCGAACACGCTGGGCCTGCGCCGGATCATGTTCGCCGTCGACGACCTCCACGACACCGTCGCCCGCCTGCGCCCCCACGGCGCCGAACTCGTCGGCACGATCGAGCGCTTCGAGGACACCTTCCTGCTCGCCTACGTGCGCGGTCCCGAGGGCATCATCGTGGGCCTCGCCGAGGACCTGGCCTGACCCGTACGGGGGAAGGGGCGCACGCCTGTGCCCACGCGCGGGCGAGGTTGATCGCCGCCGTGGTGCGTACAGATACGGGTGTGTCCTCGGGGGCAGCAAGGCGGGTGCGGGACCGGAAGGAGGGGGGCCGGTCCCGCACCCGTCGGAACGCACCTGCACACCGGCGTAACGGTGTGACCTACGGTGCAGACAACGGTGGCTGTGAGGTGCGGGCCCGAGGGGGAGTGCGCGTCCCCGGACCCGCGGTGTCCTGTGCAACGAGCGGGACGCAGAAACGATGCGCTGTGAGCCCCTCGGTCTACTGTCCGCTTCCCTGCGGCCCCAGTGCCGGGTGCGCGGGCGGACCCGCCGGGGCCGGTCCGGGGAGCAGGACCGCCTCCTGGTGGCGCGTGTGGGCCGCGGCCTGCTGAACCTCGGCCACGACGTCACCCCGCTCGCGCACGAGTTCTTCATAAATGGGCGCGAGATCGTTTCCGGCGCCGTGCGTACGTGTCACCTGATCGCTCCTTCCGCTGCCGTACCCCGTCGATTCACCGTGAGGCCGCATTCGCCGAACCGTCAGGCGCGATTGATCCGAGCGGCGATCCCATGGCCGATCGCCAAATAGATCAACGCCGGAAGGCCGTAATTGAGAATGATCCGCAGGAATTCTGTGTCCATCGTGAAAATGTCCTGTGCCCACCCGGAGAGCCAGCCGGCCGCGGAGTGCACGAACGACACGAACGGGTTCGCCCCGTTGGCCTCCAGGAGATACAGGACGATCCACAGACCCAGGAATCCGGCGGCGACGTCGGCGATCGTGGAGATCGTGAGGGCCGTCCTGCGTGCGGTGCGCGCCCTGCTCTCCGAGCGGTCGGGCTCCGGGGGCCGCTCGTACGACTGGTATCCGGGTGTGGGGTGGCCGGTGCCGTTCACAAGAAATCCCATCTGACGCTTGGCCGTTTCTCCCTTTCAGCGCCGCGCAATTGCCGGCGTGTTACACCCGGGACTCCGGCGCCGAACATATGGTGCCCTGTTCACGCACGTACAGAAATTGATCGGCAGCCCACGACATTGCGGACCCCGGCTGCCGCCGCCCGGCGCACCACAGCCGTCCGGAGCAGAATGACGGGCATGGATATCAGGCTGTCCTCGGCGCGCGGGCGCTGGATCCTCGCGTGCGTCGTGCTCGCCTCCGGTATGGCCATGCTCGACGGAACCGTGGTGAACGTCGCACTGCCCAAGATGGGCCGCGACCTCGACGCCTCGATCTCGGTGCTCCAGTGGGTCGTCAACGCGTACATGCTGACCCTGTCCGCGCTGCTCCTGTGGGGCGGCGCGCTCGGCGACCGGATCGGCCGGCGGCGCACCCTCGTCCTCGGCGTCGCCTGGTTCGCCGTCGCCTCCGCGCTGTGCGGACTCGCCCCCGACGAGGGGACGCTCATCGCGGCACGGGCCCTGCAGGGCGTCGGCGGCGCCCTGCTCACACCGGGCTCGCTGGCCCTCGTACGCGCCGTGTTCCACCCCGACGACCAGGCGCGGGCGGTCGGCGCGTGGTCGGGCCTGACCGGGGTCGCCGGCGCGCTGGGGCCCTTCCTCGGCGGCTGGCTCATCGACGGACCCGGCTGGCGCTGGATCTTCCTCATCAATGTGCCGATCGCCGCGGTCGTCCTCGCCATCGCGCTGCGCCACGTGCCCGAGAGCCGCGACCCGGACGCGGCCGGCACCCCGTTCGACCAGCTCGGAGCGGTGCTCGCCGCGCTCTGCCTCGCCGGTGTCAGCTACGCCCTGATCGGCGCGTCCGGCGGCGTCCCGGCCGGCGGGACCGCGCTCGCCGCGGTGTTCGGCGTCGCGGCCGGGGTCGCCTTCGTCCTCGTCGAGCGGCGCAGGGCCGCGCCGATGCTGCCGCCGTCCCTGTTCCGCTCCCGCCTCTTCAGCGCCACCAACGGCATGACCCTCGGCCTCTACGCGGGCATCGGCGGCATCCTCTTCCTGCTGCCCGTCCAGCTCCAGGTGGCCCTCGGCTACGACGCGCTGGAGGCCGGCGTGGCCACCCTGCCGATCACCGTCCTGATGCTGCTCCTGTCCGCCCGCTCCGGTGACCTGGCCCGCCGCATCGGACCGACGGTGCCGCTCGTGACCGGCCCGCTCGTGGCCGCGGCCGGCGTCCTGCTCATGCTGCGGATCCACCCCGGCTCCTCGTACGCGGCCGACGTGCTGCCCGCGGTCGGTGTGCTCGGCCTCGGCATGGCCACGTTCGTGGCGCCGCTGACGGCGACCGTCCTGGCCTCCGTGGAACCCGAGCGCGCCGGGCTCGCCAGCGGCGTCAACAACACGGCCGCCCGCGTCGCGCAGCTGCTCGTCGTCGCCGCACTGCCGCTCGCCGTCGGCCTGTCCGGCGAGGCGTACACCCGGCCCGAGGCCGTGAACACCTCCTTCCACCGTGCCGCGTACGGATGCGCCGCCCTGTTCGCCCTGAGCGCCGTGCTGGCGGCGGTCTTCGTCCGCCCCCGGACGGTGCGCCCGCGCCTGGCCGAGGCGCCGCGCCCGCAGTGCCGCTCCCACCTGGGCGTCACAGCCCCCGCGTTGGAGCCGGGCCCGGACGCCGATCACCGGTGATGCCGGTATGCCGCACGGACAGGGGTGGTCGAAACACTCATCGGCGTGACCGGGTCCGGGCTGCCCGCCGGTCGGGACATCGGACGCGCTCGGGCACATCCCCGTGTACGGCCACCGCCCGCGGGCGGTCGGCTCAGCCGTTCCAGGCGCAACTGCCCAGCGTGGCCCGCCCCTTGGCGACCAGCGCGTCCGCCTCCCGGGCCGGCAGCGCCCGCGTGTGCGCGTCCCGGCAGACCACCGTCCGGTCGGCCCGGCCCGCCAGGTCGACGAGGATCTGGTCGCAGTGCCGGTACTGGACGTCGTGCCCGGAGTCCGCGTACGTACGGGTCCGCACCTGGTCGGGCGCGAACTGCTCGCGCCAGGTGGCCAGGGTGCTCGCGGGGACGGTGGTGTCCTTGTCGCCGTGGTACAGGAACACGGGCGCCGTCAGCTTCGACACGTCCGGGCCCGGGCGCTCGCAGTACAGCCGCTGCTCGTGCACCTGCGGCGCCGGATCCGCCTGCTGGCCGCGCTGGTTGTAGGTCCGCGCCCCTTCCTCGTACGCCGTGTCGGCGAAGCCGGGGATCGGCCGGACCGGGCTGTCGGCGGGGAACGCCCACCACACCCGCGGGTCCCTGATCTGGTCCTTCACCGCCGCCGAGAGCTGCTCGTCGGACAGGCCGCAGTACGCGGGCTTCGGGCCGAAGGGCGGGAGCGCTGCCGCCAGGTGCAGGGCGCTCACCCGCTCCGGGGCGCGGGCCGCGATCTCGGCGGCGTACGGGCCGCCGCCGGATATCGCGATCACCTTGAACTCCCGTACGCCGAGCCGGTCGAGGACCTGGAGCACGTCCTCGGCGTAGTCGGCGCGGCCGAGCTCCGGGTCGTAGGCGGTGTCGCCGAAACCGTTGCGCTCGACCGTGATCATGCGCAGGCCCAGGTTCTGCCGGGTCGTGCGCAGGAAATCGGTCATGTGGACGGCGCGGGCGCTGGTCCCGGTGCCGCCGATGCAGAGGACCGGGGTGCCGTCGGCGGGGCCCGAGTCGGTGTAGTGCGCGGTGCGGCCCGACGGGAGCTTCGCGGCACGCACGTCGGCGCCGAGGGAGTCGAACGTGTCCTGCACCTTCGGTTCGGCCGGGGGACTCGCGCTCACCGCGCCGGTGCCGCCGATGACGATCCCGCCGAGGAGGGCGAGGGCGGCGACGCCGACGGTGGTCGTGGTGCGGTTGAGCGCGGGCAGCGGCACGGGAACTCCTGGGGCCGGAGGGACACTTGACGTGCCCGCGCCTACCCTGCCCGGGGGTACCTCACACGGTGCCGGGCCCCGACGCCCGTGCCGGTGCCAATGGGTCGCTCTGCTGTGCCGTCGCACGCCCTGATGTCGCACGATTCCGCTCACCGTGCCACAGAGATCGGACCTGTGTGCCGTGCTCGATTTGTCAGGCGGTGAGCAAAACCTGCGTCCGTCACGGCGGTCGGGTCGCCCGGGCCGAGGGGATGACCAAGGCGCGATTTGAACGGTGCATGCCAAATGGGGCGGGGCTGTGCCTTGTCGTCTCCAGAGGGGCGTGCCTCAATGGGCCCACTCACCACGGCTGACAGACCGTCAGGCCACCGGTGCGACCTCCCCCCCCCCCACACGAAGGGCACAGGGCACCCCCATGCGACGAAACCCCCGTACCTCCTTCTCCGTTTCCCGGCGAGCCGGGCTGACCGCGGCGCTCGGCGCCGGCCTCGCCGCCGGCGTACTGGCACTGGCTCCCGCGGCCGGCGCCGTCGCGCCGCAGACCGCCACGATCTCCTTCGACTGCGGCACCTGGGGCTCCGGCAGTGCCACCCTCACCGCGTCGCAGAACGGCACCGCCGCGACCATCGAGGTCTCGACCTCCGCCATCACCGCTCCGATCAATGTCGGCGCGGGCTCTGTGAACTCCACCCTCACCCTCACCAACCACGGCACGGGCGCGGTCCAGTTCACCGGCCACTCCAACCCCGCGATCCCGGCCGGCAGCCCCGTGTCGACCGGCCCGCTCACCGGGACCGTCGCCTCCGGCGACAGCCTGGCGGCGACGTCCCTGAAGGTGGTCGTCTTCGGCATCACGGCGACCTGTACGGCGACCTCCGCGCAGGCGCCCGGCCCACTCGTCTTCGACTGAGCGGTACGGGATCCGGCACGGAGGTGAGAGGTGCGGGGGTACGGGCCCGTCGTGGCCCTGTACCCCCGCACGCGTGTCGGCGCGCGGTGCCGGTGGAATCCCGTCCGGCCTCGGCGACGGCCGCGATCACGGCGGCGCGCGTCGGCCACGCCGCACGGCCGGGGCGGTCCGCATGGTGTTGGACGCGAGGCCTGAAACTGTGCGCCGCCGTCACGTGGTGGACGAGTCGGTCGTCGTCGTCCGACCGGGAGTTGCCGATCCAGTGCGTCGGGGAGCGATGATCTCCGCCGCCGGCCGCTCGTCCCCGGCCGGCACCGCGAGCTCCATCGCCACCTGGCGGTAGGCGACGGCCGGGATGGTGCTCGCGCAGCGCGCTGACGGCCGGGATCACGTGCCGGACCGGACGCGTCGCGCATCCGGCGAGCCGGGCACGGCCGGTCGGCGGACCGTCCGGGGCGAGGTCCCCGAGACCCGCGTCGAGGGCGGCCAAGGGGCGCGACGACTAAGCGCGCTGGAGCCGCGCCCTGCTCGACGCGCAACAGGCCTTCGTCACTCCGACCGGCCACCGGGGCCGCCCCTGCACCCGGCTCGTGATCGTCAGCCCGACGACCACCCCGGACGGCATCCGCCTGATCGACGACTCGATGAGCGAACCCGCCGCCCGGCAAGGGTCCGATGGTCAAATGCGTATGTGATCAAGGAAAAGAAGGAGTCAAGCGGGCGTATATGGCTTGATCTGAGGCGCGAACTGACGGGGCGGCAGGTTAGCCTGAGATTGGTTGTCTGGGGCAACCAAATGTGCCCGGGGTGGGCCCCACCCCCTCCGGGTGCGCCGGCACGCGCCGGCGGCCCCGGACCTCCGTGACCGATCACGCACCACCACGGGCGCACCCAGGGACGAGGGCGCCCGTGGGTTCAGGAGGAACGCACATGCCCGCCGAGGCATCCGCAGCCGTAGTCACCCCCACGCGCACCACCCCCCAAGACCCCCCACCCTTCCGTACTTTCGTCGAGGAAAGCCTCGACGCCCTCCGGGACGCCCCGGACCGCGAACTGCTGGTCCACGGCGAGCACCGCATGACGTCCCGTCAATTCAATGCGCTGGTACATGGAATGGCCCACGCACTGGCCGCCGCCGGTGTCGAGCGGGCCACGACCGTCACCCTGCTCAGCGGCAATCTGCCCGAGGCCATAGCGGCCCGGTACGCGGCCAACCTCCTGGGCTGCCGCGTCAACCACCTCTACAACAAGCTGTCCGCCGACGTGCAGGCGACGATCGTCCAGGACGTCGAGACGCGGGTCCTGCTGGTGGACCCGCGCCACGCCGACCGCGCGGCCGAGATCACGGACCGCGTGCCCGTACCGCACGTGTTCGTCCTCGGCGAGAGCGGGGGCGCAACGGGGCCGGATCTGACGGCACTTGCCGCCGGACAGCCGACCGAGCCGTTCGTCTCGCGGGCCCGGCCCGACGACATCTGCACCATCCGGCACACCGGCGGCACCACCGGCCACCCCAAGGGCATCGTCACCACCTTCGAGCAGGTCGCCCGGATGAACCGCATGACGACCGCAGTGCGCCCCGAGGAACCGGCGCCCCGACAGCTCGCCTGCACCACCCTCGCGCACGCCGCGGGCCTGCTGGCGGACATGGTGATCCGCTGCGGCGGCACCGTCGTGCTGCACGACGACTTCGACGCGGGCGAGGTGCTCGCCACCATCGAGCGCGAACGCGTCACCCGGCTGTTCCTGCTGCCGCCGCTCCTCTACGAGCTGCTCGATCACCCGGACTCCGCGCGCCGTGACCTGAGCAGCCTGCGTGGCCTGACCTACGGCGGCTGTCAGGCCTCACCCGCGCGCATCGCGGACGCCGTACGCCGTCTCGGGCCCGTGCTCGTGCAGTTCTACGGGCAGAACGAGGCGGGCGGGATCAGTGTGCTCACCGCCGACGACCACGACCCGGAGCGGCCCGAACGGCTGCGGTCCGCCGGCCAGGTGCTGCCCGGCGTGGACATCGCCGTCCGCGCCCCCGACGGGCGGGGCCTGCCCGCCGGTGAGCTCGGCGAGATCTGCGTCCGCTCCGAGGGCGTGATGACGGGCTACTGGAAGCAGCCCGGGCTGACCGCCGAGGTGCTGCGCGACGGCTGGCTGCACACCGGGGACATCGGGTTCCTGGACGCGGACGGCTACATCACGGTCGTCGACCGGCTCAAGGACATGATCGTGGTCGTCGGCGGCCACGTGTACACCACCGAGCTGGAGGACCTCGTCAACACGCACCCGAAGGTGCGGCAGAGCGCCGTGTACGGGGTGCGCGACGCCGACCGCATGGAACGGGTGCACGCCGCGGTCGTCCCGGTGCCGGGCTCCGGCGTGACGGCGGAGGAGCTGCGGGCGGCGGTGCGGCAGGAGCGCGGCGCGATGTACGAACCGGCGCACATCACCTTCCTGCCGGCGCTCCCGCTGACCGACGCCGGCAAGCCGGACAAGAAGCTGCTGCGCAGGCAGGCGGAGGAAGCAACCGCACGGGTCTAGGACCGGGCCCCGTACTCCCGCCCGCCGGAAGGCCCCCGGCGGGCGGGAGCCGGCGACGGAGGTCACGGGGTGAGCCGCCGGGAGGCGCGCTCCACGAACGCCGTGGCCTCGGCCGTCGCAGGTCGGGGCCCGGACCCGAGCTGATGCGAGAGGGCCGCGGCAACCGTCGAGTGCCTCCCGTACCGGGACAGGTACCAGCGTCCGCCGTCGACCTTCGAGCACAGCCCGCCGCCCTCGGCGAAACGGAGCGCGCGGCACGCATTGAGCACCGCATACGTCGGATCGGCCTGATCGAGCCCCCACCGCAGCTCGTCCAGCATCGCGGCCACGACGCGCGCGGCGGGCACCGGACCGAACACCTCGGACGCCGGAGGGCCGCAGACGGCGTAGGAGTGCTCGCGGCACACGGCGCAGTGCAGGACGAGATCGGGGTCCCCGGCGTGGGCGGCCCCCGGTACGACGACGCGTTCCTCCGCGCTCGCCCGGACATGGACCTCGAACGGGCAGGAACCCAGGTCCGCAGCCGTGGCCGATGTGATGACGCTCAACTCGAGCCCCGTTCCCGGGCATCGCACCGACGTGTCCGCCAACGCCTCGCCGAGGGTGCGCTGTTCGGCCTCGCCGGACGGTGCGGCGACGACGGCCAGCACGTCCACGTCACTGCGCGCGGCCCGGAACCCGCCCAGCACGGCCGAACCATGCACGTACACGCCGACGAGATCGCGGCACGTGCCGGAGAGCACGGCCGCGACCTCGGTGACATAGCGCAGGACCTCGGAGGGGAGGGCGGTGGTGGGTCGGGCGTCGCTCATGGCGCCGAGCCTAGGGCGTCTCCGACGGCCCGCAGGGCCACCACGTCACCGGCCTCAACCAGGTGCTCGCCGTAGGCGGGGCGCGCGCCGAAAGGGTCGCTCCCCTTCCACTTCCCGGGCGGCTAGCGGCAGTTGGCGTGCGAGGCCATGGAACTGTCCGGCCAGTAACGCCCGTTCGTGACCTCGACCGCGACGCGGTCCCATCGTGCGGCGCCGCCCGGCAGGGGGCCAGGACCATCGCTGCTTCGCATGCGGCGAGCGTAGCCCGCTGCCGCTACAGGCCCGGCACGGTGAACCCGTTGAGGGCCCACAGCGCGGCCGAGTACCAGAGCAGCCCGATCGCGGCGAACAGCGCGCCGCCCGCCACCGGCAGGGTCCAGCCCGGCAGCCGCCGGCTACGCACCACCAGCACCTTCGCGACGAAGGCCCCGTACAGCGCGCAGCCCGCGACCGAGTGCAGGAAGACGCGGGTGCTCGATGTCTCCACACCGTAGGTGCGCACGCAGTGGAAGGCGATCGGCACCGACAGGAGGAAGGCCAGCCAGCCGACGGCGCGGTGTGCGAGGCGGACGCGGCCCGGCCGGGAGCGGCCGTACATCCACAGCGCCAGCAGGACCTGGACGATCGCCAGGCCGAACAGGGCCGAGCCCAGGCGGGCCTTGAGCGTGACCGCGTCGGCGCCGTGGGCGCCGAACAGGCTCGTCGTGTACTCGGGGGAGTGGTGCCGGCCGGTCAGCCAGATCGCCACCCCGACGGCCACGGGCAGCGCGGCGCCGAGCGCGACCGCGACCGCCCGGGCCGGAGTCGTGGTGGCCACCGGTCAGTCCTTGTCGACCTTGTTGCCGTCGGCGTCGAGCACGTACCACTTCGCACCGAACTGGTTGAGCCCCTGGCCGTTGGTGTCACCCGGCTTCGTGTCGCCCGCGTACCCGTAGACCGGGTGCCCGTGGTAGGTGACCTGGGTCTTGCCGTCGTCCCGCTTCGTCGTGCCGAGCAGCTTGTCCTGCGCCGAGCCGCCCACCGACGCCTTGCCCTCCGTCAGCAGCGGCGGCCAGGCCGTCGCGCAGCCGCCGTTGCAGGTGGAGGACGTCGACTTGTCGGCCTCGAACAGGTACAGGGTGCGGCCCTTGCCGTCGACGAGAACGGTGCCGAGGTCGCCGGCCTTCGCCGTCTTCACCTCGGCCGTGGCGCCGGCCGGAGCGCTGCTCGGGCTCTTGCTCGTGGACGCCGACGGGGACGCGTACGAGGATCCGCCGCCTCCGTTGTCGTCGGAACAGCCGCTCATCGCGGCGATCGTCAGGAACGCGGCCGTGCCCACGACGGCCAGGCGCATACGCCTCATCACAGCTCCACAGGTCGACTCGGGAGGCCCGGCCTCCGAGGGGCTCCCGCTGCCCGCATACTCCTCGATCGAGCCATAAGGGCGGCCGACTGTGCGGGGGGCCACCCGGAGTTTCACTGGGATGGCGGCGGTGCGCGGACGCGGCGCGGAAGGCACTCTTGCGGGGTCCGGACAGGCCTTTCACACTGCGGTGCACGGGGCGGAGTGCGGTGCGGCGGAGTGGGGAGTGGTGCGGTGATGGCAGCACGTCGAGGGCGCGGCCGGTTACCGAAGGGGACGCGCCGCACGCTGCGGACCCTGGGGGCCGGGACAGCCCTGATCGCCGCCGTGTGGCTGGCGGTGAACTGGGACGCGGTGTGGCCCGTGGTGGCGGTCCTGGCCGGGGCCGTCCTGGCGGGCGGAGCCGGCTGGGTGCTGTGGCGGGCCCACCGGAACGCGGTCGGGCAGGACCGGATCTGGCGCCAGGAAGAGGCGGAGAAGGCCAGGGAGCGGTCGATGGCGGAGGTCGACGCGTTGTCCTGGCAGGAGTTCGAGCAGTACGTCGCCGAGCTGTGCCGCCGGGACGGCTGTACGAAGGTCGTCGTCAGCGGCAAGAGCGGTGACCTGGGCGCCGATGTCGTCGGGCGGCTCCCCGACGGGCGCAAGCTCGTCGTCCAGTGCAAGAAGTACGCACCCGAACGCAGCGTGTCCTCCCAGGACATGCAGAAGTTCGTCGGCACCGCCCGCCCCGAACACGGCGCGGACGTCGCCCTGTTCGTCACCACCTGCCGTACGTTCACGAAGGCCGCGCAGGGCCTCGCCTCGCGTCAGGACGTCGTCGCCCTGCACCGCGACCTGTTGGGCGCCTGGGTCAAGGGCGCCCACCTCGACACGTTGATCCCGCTCAACGGGCAGGGCGACGGCAGGGCGAAACGACGTTCGACCGCCTGAACTAATCTTCGGCGCATGGCCATGACACCTGACGAGTTCCACGAGCACGCGCTCGCCGCCACGGACGACGCGCACCGCCTCCCCCTGGCCCGGATGACCGGTTGGGAGATCAGCCCCTTCGAGCAGGAGGGCCTGCGCGTCACACCCCTGCGCCCGCCGGTCGTGCCGGAGCCGCCGCGGCACGGCGAGGACCCGGCGGAGTGCGGGTCGTGCGGCCGTCGAGACGAGGGGATCTGGTTCAACGAGCGCTGGCGGCTGACCCGCGTCAAGAAGGTCGGCGTTCCGCTGGTCCTCATGCTGCACCCGCGCGACCACTACGACATGGCCGACCTGCCCGATGAACTCGCCGCCGAACTGGGGGTGTTGAACGCCCACATCGTCCGCCACGTGCAGGCCCTGCCGCACATCTCCCGGGCCCACATCTACCGCATCGGCGACGGAGGCGCCCACCTGCACATCTGGTTCTTCGCCCGTCCCGAGGGCCAGACCCAGATGTACGGCTCCTGGCTCCCCGTCTGGGACGACCTGCTCCCGGAGTACCCGGCCGACCTCGCGGACGCCGACGCGGAACGGGTGGCCGAGGCTTTGATCCAGTCCGCCGGCGGCACGCGTACGGCGGACAGCGTCGCGGGTGCGCCGACGGTGTGAACCACGCGCACGGTCCTCATGGCCGCCACCGTACCGAGGCGGCCATGAGGGACCCTGCGGGTCAGGAGGAGATGGTGCTCGTGTGGGAGACCGTGCGGCCCGCCGCCAGGTTCTCCGCCACCTCCTCGCGCCAGACCTTGTCGGCGCGGCTGGTGTCCAGTTCGAACTCGAAGCGGTTGGTCATCTCCGGGGTGATGTCCTCCACGTCGACGTAGAACTGCTGGTACCAGCGGCGGAGTTGGTAGATCGGGCCGTCCTCCTCGGTGAGGAGGGGGTTGTCGACACGGGTCTTGTTCTGCCAGATCTCCGCGTCCTGGCGGAAGCCGATCTCGACACCGGCGCCGAACTGCCGGGCCGCCGCGTTCGCCGCCTCGTTGTCCATGCCGGGCAGCTTCTTCACGATCACGCCGAACTGCAGCATGAACGCGTCCTGGCGGACCGGGTAGTGACTGTTGATCAGGACCGCCTCCAGCTCCTGGCCGCCGCCGACCGGGCTCCACAGGTAGTCGATCATGTAGGACGGGCCGTAGTACGCGGCCTCGGAGCGGTTCACCGCGGGTTCGGTGCCCGGCGGGACCATGCCGAGGTCGTAGTCCTGGCGGTACTCGAAGTTCATCTGCTGGGCCGCCGTGTGCCCGTCGAGGACGTTCTTGAAGTACGTGGGGAAGGAGTAGTGCACGTAGAAGAAGTGCGCCATGTCCGAGTTGTTGTCGACGATCTCGCGCGGGTGCGAGCCCTCGATGAGGATCTGGTTCCAGGTCCACCGGCTCCACTCGTCGGTGAACGCGCCCTCGATCCTCGGGATCGCCTGCTCGGGGATCGGCGGATTGCCCTGCGGGTCGTGCCAGACGAACAGCTGCTTGTTCTCCTCCAGCGTGGCCCAGCTCCGGGTCTTCGCCGCCCGCGGTACGCGCCGCGCGTAGGGGATCGCGGCGCACCTGCCGTCGCCCGACCAGCGCCAGTCGTGGAACGGGCAGGCGACCGCGTCCCCCTTGACGCTGCCCTGGCTCAGGTCGCCGCCCATGTGCGGGCAGTAGGCGTTGAGGACGTGCAGCTCGCCGCTCTCGCCCTGGAACACGACGAGCTTGGTGCCGAAGGCCTCGATCTGGTGCGGCTTGCCGTCCTTGAAGCTGTCCGCCAGGCCCAGGCAGTGCCAGCCGCGGGCGAAGCGGTCCGGCATCGCGCCGGTCCTGATCGTGTGGAACGAGCTCATGAGGCGTCCTTCATGTGGGTCGCGGCAACGTAGCCGAAGGTCATGGAGGGGCCGATGGTGGAGCCGGGGCCAGGGTAGGTGTCGCCCATGACGGCCGCCGAGCAGTTGCCGGTGGCGTACAGGCCCTCGATCGGTGTGCCGTCCTCGCGCAGCACCCGCGCGTGCTCGTCCGTGAGCAGTCCGCCCTTGGTGCCGAGGTCGCCGGGCTTCACCGGCAGGGCGTAGTACGGGCCCTCGGTGAGCGGGTGCAGGTTCGGGTTCGGCAGCGTCGGGTCGCCGTAGTAGCGGTCGTACGTGCTGTAGCCGCGGCCGAAGTCGGCGTCACGGCCCTGCTCCGCGAGGGAGTTGAAGCGCTTGAGGGTCGCCTCCAGGCGGTCGGCCGGGACACCGATCTTTCCGGCCAGCTCGCGGACCGAGTGGGCCGTCCTGAGGATACCCTCCTCCTCGAACGCCTTCGGGAACTTCTGCCCGGGCACCAGGCCGAGGAACGGGTAGCGCTTGCGGGCGACCGAGTCGAGGATGATCCACGAGTTCTCCGGCGCACTCGGGCTCGCGTACATGCGGTCCACGAACTCGTGGTACGGGGCGGCCTCGTTGACGAACCGCTCACCGTCGCCGTTCACGATCACCATGCCGGGGATCGCGCGGTCGGCGACCAGGAAGAAGAGCCCGCCGCCCGGGACCGGCGTGGACGGCGCGCCCCACACCTTGTCCATCAGGGCGAGCGCGGCGCCCGCCTCGATGCCCGCCGTGAGCACCTCGCCGACCTGGCCGGGCGAGGAGTGCGTCCAGTCCGCGGATGTGGGCCGGGGCAGGTACTTCTCCCGCAGCTCCTGGCTGTGCGAGAAACCACCGGCGGCGAACAGGACACCGCGCCGCGCCCGCACGGTCACCGTGCGGCCGTTCCTCTCGACGCGCAGGCCGACGACCTTGCCGTCCTCCAGCACCAGCTCACGGAACGGCGAGTCGAGCCACAGGCCGCCGCCGGACGCGGCGAGCGCGAGCCGCAGCCGGCCGATGAGCGCCGTGCCGAGCGCCGCCATCTTCTTGCCCGCGAGGAGGTTCTTGGCGGCGGCCGCCGCCATCCTGACCGCCGTCCTGCGGCCCTTCCACGTGCGGGCCGCCATGTTCAGGAACCGGAAGTCGTACTGCGTGATGGTCAGGCCGTACGTGGGCAGCTCGTTGGTGCGCAGTTTCTCCCGCTCCGGGCCGAGCTTGCGCAGGTCCAGCGTCTCCGGCTCGATGGTCCGGCCGCGCGGCTTGCCGCCCTTGCGCTCGGGATAGTAGTCCGCGTACCCGGGCACGTACCTGAACCGCACCCAGTCCGTGCGCTCGTGCAGGAAGCGCAGCATCTGCGGGCCCCGCGTCAGATAGGCCGCCTTGCGCTCCCGGCTGACCTGGTCGCCCACGGTGGCGTCCAGGTAGTCCATGGCGTTGTCGAACGTGTCGACCTCACCCGCCTGCTGGAGATACAGGTTGTCGGGTATCCACAGACCGCCGCCGGACAGTGCGGTCGAGCCGCCGTACCGGTCGGTCTTCTCCACCACCAGGGCGGACATGCCGTGCAGTTGCGCGGTGATCGCGGCGGTCAGGCCGCCTCCACCGGAACCGACCACCACTACGTCGTACTCGTGATCCCAGTCCACTGTGACTGTTCCCTTCACTGAAACCGAGCTGTGGCCGAGGCGCGCGCCGCAAGAGGGGGTCTTCGGGCGTGCGCTCGGGCGGCGGGGCGTGGACCCGGTCCGATCCGTGCCGGCGATGCCGGTGACGCGCCCTCTCCCTGGCCCTGCGGGAGTCCCTGAACGTTCCATCCGAGGGCCGGGGGCCAACAAGCCCGTCTTCCCGCTCAGTGGGAGATCGTGGGGGCTCCGGGGGACGGCTACGGGTTCCCGGGCGCCCCGGCCAGCGACTCCTCCGCCGTGTCGCACCAGGCCAGGCCCGCCCGGGCCATGGTCAGCGCGTACGAGTGGAGCAGATCGCCCGGTCCCCGCGTGTCCTCCGTCTCCTCGGGCGTGAACTGCGCGATCCAGCCCTCGAACTCCCGGCGCTTGGCGCGGATCAGCGGCAGGGCGTGCGCCGGGCTGAGCGACTGCACGAAGAGCAGCTTCAGCAGCGCCTCGTCGCGCAGTTGCGGCGCCGCGGGCGGCTCCATCAGCCACGCGTCCAGGGCTCGCCGGCCCGGCTCGGTCACCTGCCAGATCACCTGCCGACGGCCGCCCGTGGACTCCCGCCCGGTGATGAGCCCTTCCTCCTGGAGGCGCTTGAGCTGCGGATACAGCTGGGCGTAGCTCACACCCCAGAAGGCGTCCACGGTTTCGGCGCAGGCCTGCTTGATCTCGTAGCCGGAGCGCGGGCGCACCGCGATGAAACCCAGGGCGGTCCAGGCCGTCGCCGTCAGTTCGATCCTCGCCAAGGGTCTTGCCTCCCCGATATATCTTCCATATACATAGGCAACCTACTGGGCTGCCGGTCCGCGAACCACCGGCAGCGGCCCCGTCATCGGAGCGCACCCGGTCCGGTGCTCTCCCCCTCCGTCTCCGCACCCTCGCTCAGGAGGACAGGTGCCCCCCTCGATCGGATCGATAGACCAGCTCGGCTATGTCGTGAAGGACGTCGAGGCCGCCATGCGGCACTGGACGACGAACCTCGGCGTCGGCCCCTTCTTCTACTTCCCCGAGGCCGCCGTCGGCCGGACCTTCTACCTGGGCGAGCCCACCGACGCCCGGATCGCCGTCGGCATCGCCCAGGCGGGCGACGTGCAGATCGAGCTCATCCAGCAGCTCAACCCGGAAGCTCCCAGTGCCTACCGCGAGTTCATCGAGGAGCGCGGCGAAGGACTGCACCACGTCGGGCACTTCGTCACGGGGGAGGGCGACGACACCTACGACGCGTTCCTCGCCCGCTTCGCCGAGGCCGACGTCGAGCCCTACCACCACGGAGACTCGGGCCCGGGCAGCCGCTTCGCCTATCTGCCCACCGAGGAGCACGGCGGCACCGTAGTCGAGGTCATCGAGACCGCGCAGTGGGGCGGATTCTTCGACGCGATCCGGGCGGCCGCGACCGGTTGGGACGGCAGCGACCCCGTCCGCGAGATCACCGTCCCCTGACCGGAAAGGACCCGGCGACCATGCGCGCACTGCGCCTGCACGGACCGAAGGACCTCCGCCTGGAGGACATTCCCGAGCCCGAACCGCGGCCCGGCACCGTCAAGATCAAGGTCGACTGGTGCGGGATCTGCGGCTCCGACCTCCACCTCTACCAGGCGGGACCGGCCGCGTTCGGCCTCGACCACCCGCACCCGCTGACCGGCGAACGGGCCCCCGCCGTGATGGGCCACGAGTTCGCCGGCCACGTCACCGAGATCGGCGAGGGCGTGACCGGACTCTCCGTCGGCGACGCCGTGTGCGTCGAGCCGGAGATCCACGACGACACCTGCGCGTACTGCCGGCACGGCGACTACAACCTGTGTCAGCAGTGCGGATTCGTCGGCATCAACGGATGGGGCGGCGGCCTGTCCGAGTACGTAGTGCTGCCGCCCCGCATGCTGCACCGGCTGCCCGACGGCGTCGGCACCGACCTCGGCGCCCTCGTGGAGCCCCTCGCCGTCGCCTGGCACGCCGTCCGCCGCGCCGCCCTCCCGCCCGGCGCCGCCGCGCTCGTCGTCGGCGCCGGACCGATCGGCCTGGGCCTGCTGTCCGCGCTGAACGCCACCGGCGCCCGCCTCGTCGCGGTCAGTGAACTCAGCGCGTCCCGCAAGGAGTTGGCGGAGCGCCTGGGCGCCGGGGTCGTGCTCGACCCGACGAAGGACGACGTCCTCACCCGCGTACGGGAGCTCACGGACGGGCTGGGCGTGGACGCGGCCTTCGACGCCTCCGGCCTCCAAGTCACCCTCGACACGGCGCTCGGCGCGCTCCGCAAGCGCGGCACCCTGGTCAACCTGGCGATGTGGGAGCAGCCGGCGGAGATCACTCCGGCGCGGTTCATGATGACGGAGACCTCGTACACGTCGAGCATCGGCTACGCGGGCACGGACTTCCCGTCCGTCATCGCCGCGATGGCCCGCGGCGCGATCGACGCGGCCCCCTTCATCACCTCACGCGTCCCGCTGGAACGGGCGGTCGAGGACGGCTACGAGAGTCTGCTCGGCGCGGGCCGTGACGCCCACGTGAAGATCCTCGTGCACCCCTGACCGGGTGAGCGAGCCGCCCGCGCCGGCGAGTCGTCTCGTCTAGTCTCACGTGGTGCACACCACAGATTCCCGCGTCCTCGTCGCCGAGTTGGCCACGGCCCTGGAGGGCAGGATCGACGACCTGGCCGCCGCGATGTCCCGTACGACCTACGAGAACATCGAGTTCTACCGCGCGGCGGTCGTCGGTCCCGAGGACCTGCATGCCTCGATGCGGCTCAACGTCGGCTCCATCCTGCGGCACCTCACGGACCCCGCCTCGTCCGGCGTCGACCTGGACGGGCCGACCTCGACCGGACGCAGGCGGGCCCAGCAGAACGCCCCGCTGCCCGAGGTGCTGCGCGCGTACCGGCTCGGCTTCCAGTACCTGTGGGACCAACTCCTCGGCGAGGCACGGCAGACGGGCGGTGACGCGCCGGACGCGCTGCTCGACGCGGCCTCGCACATCTGGGGACTGGCCGACGTCTACTCCTCCGCCCTGACCGACGCCTACCGGCAGGCCTGCGCCGAGCGCATGGTGGAGACCGACCGGCGCCGCTCCGCGCTGGTCGGCGAGCTGATCGACGGGCCCTCGCTCAGCACGGACACCGTGTGGGAGATCGCGCGGATGCTCGACATCCCGTTCCAGGGCACCTTCCTCGTCGTCACCGCGGCGGGACTCAGCTCCGGGGAACCGCCGCTGCCGGGCCTCGACCACCGCCTGGGCCTGCTGGGCATCGGCTCCGCCTGGCGGGCCCTGCGCGGCTCCGAGACCGGCGTCCTGTCCTGTCCGCCGCGCCTGCCGGTCGACCAGGCCCTTGATGCCGTACGGGCGGTCGCGACCAGCCCGGTCGGGATCAGCCCCGTCTACGACCGGCTCGACCAGACGAACCGGGCCCTGCGGTACGCGCAGGTCGCGGCGGAGTCCCTGCCGGCCGGAGCGCCGGCGGTGCGCCAGTTGGAGGACACCCCGTTCACCGAACTCGTCATGAACAACCTGGAGTCCACGCAGCGTGCGGTCCGCCGCGTCCTCGGCGGCGTCCTCTCCCTGCCCGAGGAGGACCGCACGACCCTGCTGGCGACCGCCCGCGCCTGGCTGGAGGCGCACGGCTCGGCGGCGGAGGCGGGCCGCGCCCTGTACTGCCACCAGAACACGGTCCGCTACCGGATGCACCGCCTCGAAGAGTTCCTGCGCGGCTCCCTCGACGACCCGAAGATCGTCGCGGAGTTGTCGATGGCGCTGGACGCGGTGGGCACGTTCCCGATGCTGCTCGACCGCTGAGCCCGTGCCCGGCTTGACCGGATGCTGACGACCGCTTGATCGAAAACTGGGACGCCGCACGACGGCCCCTGAGTAGGCTCGCGCCGAATCACGACCGAACTGGGGGAGTTGACGTGGTGGAGGACAACAAGAAGGTGGTCGCGGGCTTCTTCGAGGCCGTCAGCGCACGCCGGCCGGAGGACCTGCCGCGGTTCCTGGCGGACGACGTCGTGGACCACAACAAGATCATTCACGGGGAGGCCGACGAGCCGGGGGCGGCCTTCGAGGGCCTGCGGCAGCAACTGGCCGCGTTCGACCCGCTGACCGTCCAGGTGGACGAACTGATCGGCGAGGGCGACCGGGTGGTCGCCCGGGTCACCCAGCGCGGCGTCCACGGCGGTGTGCACGCGCGGATGCCGGAGCCGACCGGCCGCGCCTTCGAGAACGAGGCGATCTGGATCTTCACCGTGACCGGGGGAAGGGTCACGGAGATCCGGGCGGTGAGCGACCGGCTCGGCCTGTTCCTCCAGCTGGGCTGGCCCTGGCCGCAGGCCGGCTGACGGCGGTCGCCCCCGCCCGGGCGCGGTCAGAGGAAGCGGCGCAGGAGGCCGGACTTGACGCGGTTGAACGGCGGGTAGGCCAGCCGCAGGGGGTCGCCGAGGAGCGGCTTGTCGAGCACCGGCTTGGTGTGGCTGAACGTGTCGATGCTGTGCTCGCCGTGGTAGCCGCCGATGCCGCTCTCGCCGACACCGCCGAACGGCAGGCCGGGCACGGCGAGATGGGCGTTCGGGGCGCCGAAGGACAGGGCGCCCGAGGAGGTCTCCGTCGTGAGGCGGCGCTTGGTGACGGCGGAGTCCGTGAAGGCGTACAGGGCCAGCGGCTTGTCGCGCGCGTTGACGAACGCGATCGCGGCGTCCAGGTCCGGGACGCGCAGGATCGGCAGCACCGGGCCGAAGATCTCCTCGCGCATCACCGGCGCGTCCGGGTCCACGTCGGCGAGGACCGTCGGGGCGAGGTAGCGCTCCGCGCGGTCGTGGGCGCCGCCGGTGACGATCCGGCCGCTGCCGAGGAGCTCCGTGAGGCGGTCGAGGTGGCGCTCGTTCACGACCCGGCCGTAGTCGGCGCTCCGCGCGGGGTCGGCCCCGTACATCTCACGGATCGCGGCCGTCAGATGCGGCTCGATCTCCGTGGCGGCCTCGCCGATCGCGAGGAGGTAGTCGGGGGCCACGCAGGTCTGCCCCGCGTTCATGAACTTGCCCCACGCGATGCGGCGGGCGGCCGTGGCCAGGTCCGTGCCCGGCTCGACGATCGCCGGGCTCTTGCCGCCCAACTCCAGGGTGACCGGGGTGAGATGACGGGCCGCGGCGGTCATGACGATGCGGCCGACCGTGCCGTTGCCCGTGTAGAAGATGTGGTCGAAGCGCTCCTCGAGCAGCTCGGTGGTCTCCGGGACACCGCCCTCGACGACGGCCACGGCCTGCGGGTCGAGCGCGCGGGGGAGCCAGTGGGCGAGCGCCGCGGAGGTCGCCGGGGCGAGCTCGCTCGGCTTGACGACCACGCTGTTGCCCGCGGCGATCGCGCCGACCAGCGGGGCGAGGGCCAGTTGCAGCGGATAGTTCCACGGAGCGATGACCAGCACCGTGCCGAGCGGCTCGCGCACCGTGCGGGCCTGGGCCGGGCGCAGCGCCAGCGGCACGGAGACCCGCCGGGGGCGCAGCCAGCGGTCGAGATGACGCAGGGTGTGGTCGATCTCGTTGAGCGTGAACCCGATCTCGGTCGTGTACGCCTCCGTGGCGCTCTTGCCGAGATCGGCGCGGAGCGCGGTGACGAAGGCGTCCTCCTGCTCGACCAACAGGCGGCGCAGCGCGCGCAGTTGCTCCTTGCGCCACTCCAGGGGCTTGGTGCGGCCGTCGGCGAAGGCCGCACGCAGACGGGCGACGGTCGCTGCCGCGCCCTCGTCCGTCGGGGCGGATGTGGTCCGGATCGTGGAAGCGGTCATACGGCCGAGCATAAACAAAACGAAAGCGTTTCGTTTCGTTTTCCTGTTACGGTGCGGAGATGACCCGCACCAACGCGCCGCGCCGGGGGCGGCCCCGCGACACGGCCCGGGACCGCGCGCTGCTGGAGGCCACGCTGGCGGTGCTCGCCGAGAGCGGGTACGGCGGCCTGACCACGGCCGCCGTGGCCTCCCGCGCGGGGGTGTCCACCGCGACCCTCTACCGGCGCTGGTCCTCCAAGGCGGACCTCGTCGTTGCCGCGGCCGCCACGGTCACCGAGGGTCCCTGCGAGCCGCCGGGCACCGGCAGCCTCGAAGGCGACCTGCGCGTGGTGCTCCGGGACAAGGCCGCCGTCATGACCGGCGAGAGCGGCCGGCTGATGCGGGCCCTGGTGGGCGAGGCGGCGTGCAGTCCCGTGCTGGCCGGAGCCCTCACCGTCGCCTTCCTGGAGCCCGTGTACCGGCGGGTGGCCGAGGTCGTGCGGTGCGCCGTGGACCGGGGGGAGATCCCGCCGGTCGAGGACCCGGACGTGCTCGGCGAGATCGTCGTCGGCCCCGTGATGTGCAGGTTCCTGCTGACCCCGGATCCGCCGGAGCGGGTGGACGCCGCCTCGGCGCGCGCCGAGGCCGACCGCTTCCTGCCCTTCGTGCTGCGGGCCGTCGGAGGAACGCCGCGCGCGTGACCGCCCGGTCCTCCGCTTACGGCTGCGCCTCGACGTAGGACGCCAGGTTGGCCAGCGACGAGGCGATGCCCGCCTCGTGGACCGCCTGGTCGATGCCCGCGGGCACGTCCGTCGCGGTGACCGTCACCTCGGTTCCGGCCCGCAGCGGGACGAGGTCCCAGGTCATGGTCATCGTGCCCGCGTAGGCGGGGTCGTCGGCCTCGAACACCGCCTGCTGGGTCACCCGCCGGGGCCGCACCAGCTCGCTGAAGCCCACGTCGACGACGTCCTCGGCGGCCGAGGACTTGCCCGGGCTGTCGGTGGGGTCGAGGTACGTGAGCACCATGCGGAAGCCGCCGCCGGGGCGCGGGTCCCACCGCTCGACGCGCCCCCGCATGCCGTCCGGCGGCAGCCACGTCTCCAGGGCTTCCTTGTGGAGGAGGGCGTCGTAGACGGCTGCCTGCGGCGCCGCGATGATCCGGCTGGCGCGATCGGTCCTGGCCATGAGCCGAGTGTAGGCAGGCATCGGGGAAGGTGCCTGGTTTCCCTCGGTCCCCGTACGGGTGCGCACCCGCTGACCCTTCTGGCCTGCGTGAGGAGACACGGTCTCCCCTTCTGCCGGCGACGAGTCCTGACCGGCCCCGTGAAGAGGCCGTCTACGCGCTCCTGCGCTGACCTTGACGGAACGTCAGGGCGAGGCCGCTACGCGTCAGGGGCCGGGGAGGGGCGTTCCGCCAGGTCCTTGATGCGGAGCAGGCGGGTCTCCCAGGAACGGCCGATGCGGTCCAGTTCGCGGGCCAGGGCGCCGAGTCGGGCGCCGACCGCGAGGTGGAGGACCTCGCGGCCCCGCTGTTCCGACTCGACGAGGCCGACCTCGCGCAGCACGTCCAGGTGCTTGCCGATCGCCTGCCGGCTCACCGGCAGCTCCCTGGCCAGCGCGGACGCCGACATCGGGCCCTCCCCGAGCCGGGTGAGGATCTCCCAGCGCATCGGGTCGCCGAGGGCCGCGCACAGGCCGGGGAGCGTCCTGGGCGGGGGAGCGGTCACGGCCGGGCCGCCCGAGGGGCCTCGACGAAGGCCTTGGCGGCCTCCAGCTCCACGTGCCAGCCCTTGTCGTTGCCCTCGCGTTCCTTGAGCCACGCGGCCGGGTCCTCGGCGAGGCCGCTGAACCCGCTCTCGACGACCCGCAGCGTCACGCCGCCGCCGTCGCGCTCGTCGATCCAGAACTCGACCAGGGTGGACGGCTTCGCCTCGTCGCGGTACGGGGTGCCGATCCAGCGGAACGCCGCGTAGCGCGGCTTGTCGAGCTCGACGGTGCGGAAGCGGAACTCGCCGAGCTTCGGGTGGCGGACCACCGCCACGCCGTCCGCCTCGTGGGTGAGGTCGGGCTCGGCCTCGACGTCGCCGTCGTTGATGTACCAGCCGGGCCGCGCGATCAGCTCCCAGACCCGGTCCGCGGGGGCGTCGATGTCGATCTGCCGGGCGATCCGGTCCAGGGCGTCGAGTTCGGCTGCGGTGTAGGTGGTGTCGCTCATGGTGTCCTCCGTGGCGTGGTCGCGAACGAGTTCAACCTGCAACCCCAAGGTTGCACAAGAAAGCGCGTAGTGCAACCCGTGGGTTGCGGGTGGGGCAGTCGCGGACCTCGCGCGGGGCCCAACTCCCCACGGGCCGGGCGGGGATGCGCCCGACCGCGCCGCCCTCGAACACCGATAGCATCACGTGCCCCTTCCCTCCACACGCGTCCATGGAGTCGCTCATGAACCGCACCGCCGGCCTCCCCCTCACCCGCCGCGGCCTCATACGCACCGGTGCCGCGGCCTCGCTCGCCGCGCTCGGGCTCGGGGCGGGTGCGCCGAGCGCGTCCGCCGCCGTGGCCACCACCCAGCGGTTCGACCTCACGCAGCCCTCGTACGACCTGTTCCGGGACAAGGACACGCACGGGCCGCGCGTCCAGCAGAGCTTCGCCTTCGACTGGGTGAACAAGTTCCTGTACGTGGCGACCAAGCGCGACGGCAGCTCCGAGTCCGCCGGTGACCTCTGCATCAACAAGATGGACTTCGACGGGAACTACCTCTCGTACATGCACCTCGACGGGTTCGGCCACGGCGTCGCCTTCGCCGCGCTGCCGGACGGCTCCGGCACGGAGCTGTGGATCGAGTGCGCCACGAACACCAACGGGTACGGCACCGCGCTCGCACCCATCCGCTACACCCCGAACACCACGCTCGGATCGCCCGCCGCCTCCGCCGCGTTCCAGCCGATCTCCGGGGCGAGCGAGTACACCTGCTCCGTCGACCCCGTCTACCAGCGCATGATCGTCCGCTACCACACCAGCGAGGGCAAGCGCGTCGCCGTGTACCCGCTCTCCGCGTTCCAGAACCGGACCTTCGGCACGCCGCTCGTCGACTTCAAGCAGCCGACCATCGCCGGAACCGCGCAGGGGTACGCCCTCTACGGCTCGTCCATGTACTTCCTGACCGGTGACGCGTACCCGGGCGACGGCACCCCCACCGGGGACGGCAACACGTACGTCACCAGTATCGACATCAACACCGGCACCGTGACGCAGGGCCCCGTCCTCACCAAGGCCGGCTCCACGCTCCACTTCCGCGAGCCCGAGGGCCTCGCGGTCTACCGCACCGACGCCGGCGAGGCCCGCCTGTTCATCGGCTTCGCCACCGGCTACGAGGGCGACCGGCGCTCCAGCATCTTCTACAAGAACGCGCTGGTCTGAGCCGGGCCTGCCCCGTCCGGTCGACCGCTCGGGCCGATGGGCGCAGGATGGAGACAGCGGAAGCGGAGCCGCCGCGCGCTTCGGCGGCTCCGCACGTCCGACCCCGTACGGCGGAAGGAGGTCGACGCCATGTCCCAGTTCATGGACGTCCACCACGGGATGAAGGACATCACTGCCGACCAGCTGATGCAGGCGCACCAGGCCGACCTCGCCATCGAGAAGGAGGAAGGCGTTCACTTCGAGAAGGCGTGGGCGGACCCGAAGTCCGGCACCGTGTACTGCCTCTCCGAGGCCCCCTCGGCCGAAGCGGTCCAGCGCATCCACGAACGCGCCGGTCACAAGGCCGACGAGATCCACCCGGTGCCGCTCAGCGTCTGAGGGATCGGACCGCGAGAGCCGCCGCCCCCGCTGCTGCCGTCGCAGCCGCCGTCGCCGCGCCGCGGTGCCGGCTCAGGGCGGCGTGCCAGGAGTGGGGGTGGGAGGACGCGTCGAAGACGCCGTGGGCGCCCGGGTCCGTGCCGGGAAGGTCGTCGCGGGGGGGGGGGGGGGGGGAAGAGGTTGCCGCCGGGGGGTGATTCCGGGCGGGCGTCCGTCTGCTGGGTGTCGAAGGCCGTGCGGGCCAGGTAGCGGTCCAGGGCCGCCGGGGCGAGGCGGTTCGCCCAGATCGTGGCCCAGGTGGCGGCGCCCACGAGGTACTGCTTGCGGCCGGGGTGGTCGGCGGCGTACACGACCGCGCGGGCCGCCACCTCCGGCTGGTGGATCGGCGGGACCGGGCTCGGGTGGCCGCGCAGCCGGGACCGTACCCAGGAGAACTGCGGCGTGTTCACCGCCGGCAACTGCACGACCGTGACCCGCACCTGGCTGTGGTGGTGGAGGAGTTCGGTGCGCACGGCGGACGTGAAGCCGTTGACGGCGTGCTTGGCGCCGCAGTACGCGGACTGGAGCGGGATCGCGCGCTCAACCCGTCGGCGAGCAGCAGGCTGCCGGGGGAGGCGGCGCGGACGGCGGGCAGCACGCCCTGCTCCGCGACCGCCGCGGACACCTCGTGATGGCCGCGTTCGAAGCCGAAGTTCCCGGCGAGCCCGCAGCAGCCCTCGTCGAGCACGTCGGCCAGAAGATGGGCGCGGCGCATCAGTTCGCGGTCCGCGTCGTCGCCCAGGACCGCGTGCTGGTGGCAGTGCGTCTGCACGGTGGCCCGCCGGTTCAGGGCGGGCGGCAGCCAGCCCGGGGCGTGCTCCGTCAACTGCTCGGCGAACGTACGGAACCGGCCCGCCAGGCGCCGCACGCCCTCGTCGTCGGGCAGCAGTTCGGGGGCGTCGGACCGGAACACGGCCGCGCACGACGGCTCCAGGCCGACGACCGGGGTGCCCGCCTCGACGTAGGGGCGCAGGACGTCGACCGCGTGCCGCAACACCCGTTGCACCACGCCCAGTTGACCGGTCGAGATCCAGGTCAGTCCGCAGCACACGGGCCGCTCGGGCACCGCGACCCGGAAGCCCGCGTCCGCCAGGACCCGGACGGCCGCGTGCGCGATCGCCGGATGGAAGGAGTCGGTGAACGTGTCGGGCCACAGCACCACCGTGCGCGGATCGGCCGGGTCCGGCGCCGGTCCGCCCCGCTCCCGCCACGTCTGCGTGAACGTCCGCCGCGCGAAGACCGGCGCGGGCCGGGCGGTGTCGACTCCGGCGAGGCGCTTGCCGGCCCGGGCGAGACCGGGGGCGTGCAGCGCCGCGTTGACCAGCGGCGGCGACAGCCGGGCCAGACGCGCCCACACCGGGAGCCAGCCCAGCGAGTAGTGCGCCATCGGACGCAGCCGCCCCGCGTAGTGGTGGGACAGGAACTCCGCCTTGTACGTGGCCATGTCGACGCCGGTCGGGCAGTCCGACCGGCAGCCCTTGCAGGACAGGCACAGATCCAGCGCGTCACGGACCTCCGTCGACCGCCAGCCGTCCGTGATCGCCGAGTCCGCGTGCCCGTCCAGCATCTCGAAGAGGAGCCGGGCCCGGCCGCGCGTGGAGTGCTCCTCCTCCTTCGTCGCACGGTACGAGGGACACATCACGCCGCCGTGCGCGCCGCGGCAGTTGCCGATGCCGACACAGCGCAGGACGGCCCGCCCGAAGGAGTGCTCGTCGTCGGGGTACGCGAAGCGGGTCTCCGGGTCCGCGGGGTGCCACGCGGGCCCCAGGCGGAGCTGTCCGTCGACCGGCCGCGGGTCGACGACCTTGCCCGGGTTCATCAGCCCGTCCGGATCGAACAGCGCCTTGAGCTCGCCGAACGCGGCGACGATCCGCTCCCCGAACATCCGCGTCAGCAGCTCGCCCCGCGCCTGCCCGTCCTCGTGCTCACCGGACAGCGAACCGCCGTACGACACGACGAGGTCGGCGGCGCGCTCCAGGAACCGGCGGAAGTCCGCGATCCCCCCGCGCCGCGCAGGTCGAACGGGATCCTGGTGTGCACACAGCCGTGCCCGAAGTGCCCGTACAGCGACGGGTGGTCGTAGCCGAACTCGGCGAACAGGCCCTTCAGATCACGGAGATAGGCGCCGAGCCGGTCCGGCGGCACCGCCGAGTCCTCCCAGCCCTCCCAGGTCTCCCGGTCGTCCGGCGGGCGGGCCGTCACCCCGAGCCCGGCCTCCCGCGCCTTCAGCATGCGGTGCTCGCGCTCCGGCTCGTCCGAGAACGCGACGGTGTCGTCGTCCTCGCCGCGGCCCAGATCCCGCAGCAGCGCGTACGCCTGCTCGTCGACCTCCTCGCGGGTGTCACCGGCGAACTGCAGCATCAGCCAGCTGTCGCCCGCCGGGAGGGCGTCGAGCGCGTCGAGGTGGGCGCCCTCCTCACGCATCAGCTCGGCCATGCGGCCGTCGAGCGCCTCCAGTTGGGCGGGGGCGCAGTGCCGCAGCAGCTCGGGCACCTCGTCGGCGGCGCGGCAGATGTCCTCGTAGCCGAGCACGAGCAGCGACTGGCAGGGCGGCACGGGGACCAGGTCCAGCTCGGCGCGCAGCACCGTCACGAGCGTGCCCTCGCTGCCGACCAGGGCCTTCGCCACGTCGAAGCCGTTCTCGGGCAGCAGCGCGTCGAGGTTGTAGCCCGACACCCGGCGCGGGATGTCGGGGTAGGAGCGGCGGATGTCCGCCAGATACGTGTCCCGGAGCCGTTCGAGCCCCGCGTGGATCTCCGACCGGCGCCCGCCCCCGGCGGCGATCTCGGCGCGCTCGGACCGGCTGACGGGGCCCACCCACATGCGGGTGCCGTCCGTGGTCAGGACCTCCAGGCGGCGCACGTTGTCCGCGGTCTTGCCGTAGGCCTGTGCCGTCGCGCCGCACGAGTTGTTCCCGATCATCCCGCCGAGCGTGCAGTGACTGTGCGTGGCGGGCTCGGGGCCGAACCGCAGCCCGTGCTCCGCGAGCCGCCCATTCAGCGCGTCCAGGACGATCCCGGGCTCCACCACACACGTACGGGCCGCCGGCTCGACCGAGACCAGCGCGTCGCAGTACTTGGTCCAGTCGAGGACCACCGCCGCGTTCGTGGCCTGCCCCGCCAGGCTGGTGCCGCCGCCGCGCGAGAGCACGGGAGCCCCGAACCGCGCGCACACCCCGACCGCCCGCGCCCCGTCCTCCACAGAACGCGGCACGACGACCCCGATCGGCACCTGGCGGTAGTTCGAGCCGTCCGTCGCGTACGCGCCGCGACTGCCCGCGTCGAAGCGGACCTCGCCCGCGACCGCCTCGCGCAACGCGGACTCGAGGCCTTCGAGGTCGGCCGGAGCGGCCTGAGATGCGTGCATACGGACACCGTCTTCGGGTCGTCGGATCGGACACCCTCGCTGGGATCCGCCGGTACCCACCCTCACGTCACGCAAAGGCACCGCTGCGCACCGACCGCGCGCGGCCCCGCTCAGAGCAGGGAGCCGGAGAACGCCAGCGCGCCGAGGAGAGCGACGCCGAGCACGAACCACGCCACGTAGTCGCCGATGTGCCCCGAGTGCAGCCGGCGCAGCGGCTCCGTCCACGCGTACGGCTCCTGAGGCGTGTCCCGGCGCAGGGCCAGTACGGCGCAGCCGGCCGCGCACGCCACCGACAGCAGGCCGGTCAGCACCGAGGCGAGCGTCCAGTGCGGGGCGAGCTCCGGCGGACCGCCGAACCCGGCACCGGCCCGCTCGCCGAGCCCCGGCACGACCCCCACGGCGAGCGACCCGGCCAGCAGCGCCACGGGCACCGCCACCATCGGCAGCGGCACCCGCGACAGCCTGCCGCGGGTCTCGGGCTCCTCGTCACCGCCCTTCGTCTCCTGCTCCGACGCCCGGCGCGGGCGCGGCCCCAGGCCCCGGAAGACACGCGCCGCGACCCGTAGCACGGCCGCGCCCGTGAGCGCGGAGACCACCGTGAACAGCACCGTTCCCGCGAACCCCGAGGCCTCCTCGACCGTGCCCTTGCCGAGCGCCGTGCCGAACGGCGGCAGCCCCGCGAGCGCCAGGGCCGAGACCGTGTAGAGCACGCCGATCAGCCGCAGCCCGGTCGCCCGGCCGAACAGCTCGTGCTCGTCGACACTGCCGTACCGGTCGAGCAGGATCCCCGTGCAGGCGAACAGAGCGGCCTTGGCGCCCGCGTGGCCGACGATGTACAGGGCGACCCCGGCGGTCGACTCGGGGCGCAGCAGCCCGACCCCGACGAGGAACAGCCCGGTGTGCGCGATCGTCGAGTACGCGAGCAGCCGCTTGAGGTGGTGCTGCTGCCAGCACAGCACCGCGCCCAGCACGGCGGTCACCGCGCCCAGCACGACCAGACACAGACCCACATCGGCGGACGGCACCCCGCCCGGGCCCGCGAACACGAACGTGTGCACCCGCCACACCCCGTACACACCCAGCTCGACCATGACCCCGGACAGCAGCATGCAGACCGGGCTCGGCGCCACCGCGTGCGCGTCGGGCAGCCAGAAATGGAACGGGACGGCCGCCGCCTTCACCAGCAGCCCGGTCGCCACCAGCACGAACGCGGTCACGACCAGCGCGTCCGCCGGCCCCTGGCCGTCCAGGCGCGCTCCGATCCGGCGCATGCCCAGTTCGCCGGTGCGCGCGTACAGCAGCCCGATGCCCATCAGCGTCGCGTACGCGCCCAGGGAGTTGAGGACGCCGAAGGTGAGGGCGCCCTGGACGGCCTTGGACTCCTCCACCCGGTAGCCGGTCAGCGCGTACGCGGCGACGCCCATCAGCTCGAAGAAGACGAACGCGTCGAACAGGTCGCCGGTCAGCGCGAATCCGCACATGCCCGCCTGGAACAGCAGCACGAGCGCGGGGAACGCCCCGGGGTTCTTGTGCGGGACCTCCTCGAAGTAACGCCACGAGTAGACCAGCACCGCCACCGTCAGCAGACAGACGAGCGTGGCGAGTCCGGTGCCGGGCGCGTCGCCGACCAGGACGATGCCCACGCTCCGCCCCGCCACCGGCTCCCAGCCGCCGACCCACTCCGTCGCGGCGGGCGAGGACCGGGTCAGGAGCAGGACGCACAGCGCCGTCGTACCGGCCGCCACGACGGCGGCCACCGCGTCCGTGGCGATCCGCGGCAGCAGCCGGCCGAACGCGACGAGGAACGCGGCGCCGAGCAGCGGCCCCGCCACGACCAGCGGCAGCAGATGGTTCATCCGCGCAGCTCCGACAGCTCGTCCGGGTCGGCGGTCCCGTGGTGCTTGGCGACCTGGATGGCGAGCGCGAGGAGCAGCGCGGTGACGGTGGCGCCGACGACGACGTCGGTGAGGGCGAGCGCCTGGACCACCGGGTCGACGAGCGGCCGGGAGCGCGGACGCAGGTCGGAGTGGACCGGCGCGGTGCCGCCCTCGCGGTAGCCGACGGCGAGCAGCAGCACGTACGTGGCGGCCTGGCACACCGCGAGACAGCCGACGGCGTGCACGAGGTGGCGGCTGGTCGCGAGGCCGTAGCAGCCGACGAGGAAGATCCAGCCGGACACCAGATAGGGCAGGACGTGCATCATCGGGCGGCTTCCTCCCCGGCCCCGTCGGCGTCGGTGATCTCCACCGCCTGGTCGAGGAAGCGGCTCACCAGCACGACGACGGCGCTGGCCACCTCGATGCCGACCGCCGCGTTCAGCAGCGGCACCGTGCCACCCGAGGCGAGCGTGTTGAACGTGCCGGACGGCAGCGTGTTCGCCAGGAAGGAGGACCCGGCGACGAGACCGGCCACGCCGAGCAGCAGATAGGCCGCCTCACCGACCGCGTCCCCCACCTCGTACGGGCCCACGGGCCGGACCCGTTCGAGCGCCCGGTAGTCCACGCCGATGTAGAGCAGATGCACGGCGGTCGCCACGATGACGCCGCCCTGGAAGCCGCCGCCCGGGCTCAGCTGCCCGTGGGCGACGACGTACAGGCCCGACACCAGCGCCACCGGCAGCAGCGCCAGCGCGTAGCGCCGCACCCAGGGGTCGACCCGCGCGGGCCGGGGCGGCAGCCGGTCCTCGTCGCGGGTCTGGCGCAGCAGGACGACCGTGCCGAGCACGGCGGTGAACAGGATCGACTCCTCGCCCAGGGTGTCGAAGGACCGCTGGTCGAAGTTGACCGCCGACACGACGTTCGCCGTGTGGCGGTGGAGGGACTCCGCGACCGACCGGTCGCCGTACGGATGCGCGCCGAGGCCGAAGTCCGGGAGGTCCAGGAACGCGGCGAGGAACAGCGCGGCCAGGCCCGCGAGGCCGAGCGCGAGGATCCACCGCCGCAGCGCGTGGCTCACCGGCGTGCCTCCTCGTCCCCGTCCGTGCGGCGTCCCCGGCGGCGGACCTTGCGCACCGACAGCAGGATCAGCAGCGGGGTCAGCGCGGAGCCCACGGCCAGTTGGGACAGCGCCACGTCCGGCGCCTGGAGCACCGTGAACAGCGCGGCCAGCGCGAGACCGAGCACGGACAGGACCAGTGCCTGCCGGGCCGGCTCCCGCACCGCGACCGCCACCGTCGCCGACACCGCGACCAGGACGAGACACACCGCGATCGGCACCTCGTCGCCGTTCACCGCGCCCCACCGCCTTCCCGCTCCGCGCCAGGCTCCCGCACCACGCCCACCGACAGGGCGCGCGTCGCGACGACATTGCCGACCGCCACCAGCACACCGATCAGAAGCGCTTTCACCAGCGCCCGGCCGGGCGGTGTGGCCGCGCCCACGGCGGCCGTCACCGCCACCGCGGCGGCGACGCACATCACGGTCACGGCCGTGCTCCCGCGCGGCGACCCGTCCGTCAGGTCGTCGTCCAGCAGCCGCACGCACACCAGCGTGCCGACCGGTCCGAGCAGGCTCAGGACCAGCGACAGATCCACGTACGAAGGCCGCCCGTAGCCCTGCGCGAGCAGCAGGAACGCCAGGGCGACGACCGTGCTCCCCGCGTTCTGGGCCAGCAGCCGGCCGGCCAGTGGGCCGACCGAGACGCGCCAGATCACCGGCAGCATGCCGAAGGCCAGGAGGGCGGCGCCGCACGCGGCCCACGCGTTCACCGGGGCTCCTCGCGCGCCGCGCGCCGCGCCGCCGTCGCGGCCAGGGCGCCCGCCGCGGCGCAGCACACGCCCACGGTCAGCTCCAGCACGTCGACGGTGCTCACCAGCACCAGCCACAGCGCGTCGAGCACCGCCCACCAGGCCAGGAACTCCGCGCCGGCGCGCAGGGGTCCGTACATCGGCGGCTCAGGCGCGGACCAGGCAGAACGGGTGCCCGGCCGGATCCGCGTACACCCGGAAGCCGCGCTTGCCGTCCTCGTCGTCCAGATCCAGCGGCATGCCGCCCAGGGCCAGGACCTGCGCCTCGGCGTCCGCCATGTCGTCGACCTTCAGATCCAGATGCAGCTGCTGGGAGTTGTCGTCGGCGCGGGGCCACTCGGGCGGACGGTGGCCCGGGGCGCGCTGGAAGGCGATGCGGTGGTCGCCGGGGGCGTACAGGTCGTACCAGTCCTCGCCGTCCTGCCGGACCTCGCCGCCGAGCAGCGCGGCGTAGAAGCCGGCGAGTGCGGCGGGGTCGGGACAGTCCACGGCGACCAGGCAGTACCGGGCAACAGGCATGTCGCGCTCCTTGTACGGGTGGGTGAACTCTTCCATCCGGCGGCGGGCGGGCGGGGGAGGCGCGTCACGCGTCGCCGGACAGGCCGGTCAGAAAGCCGTCCCAGTCGAGGTGCGCGGACTCCTCGCCCGGCGGCACGAGCCGCGTGGTGACGTCCAGCCACTCGGCCACCACGTCGCGCTCGGTCTCCACGACGGCGCAGCCGTCGGCCGGGCCGAGCCGGATGCGCAGCGCGGCCGGTGCGCCGGCGTCGCCCGGCACCGGCCAGGCGGCCACCTCGCCGACCCCGGCACGCCGGTCGCGGGCGAGCAGCAGCGTCTCCCGCGACAGGAACCAGCGGACCTGCGCGCCCTCCACCTCCAGCGTGACGCGGACGGCGAAGGGGTCCAGCGAGGTGTAGTGCAGTTCGAGGCCCAGGGGCAGCGGATGCAGCCCGTCCCGGAGCAGCACCGCGTCATGGAGGAGGGTGGCGGTCCGGTGCGGGTGCACCGACACGTGGGTGAGGGGTTCGGACACGACGTATCACGCATTCGGTCGGAGGGGAGTCGGGAAGGCGCCGAGGAGGGTGGGGGACCTGTGGATGCCGGTCATGCCCGCACCTCCGGCCGCGCCGGGTGCCGGTGGGCGGCCACGGCGCCGACGAACGCGCGCAGGAACTCCGGCCGGGCCGCCCCGGGCGTCGCGTCCGTCACGACCCCGCGGTCCGCGACCACCTGCCCGGACTGGCTGGTGCGGCGCACCTCGTCGGGCACCACCCGCCCCAGCACACCGACCCCGGAGCCGAGCGCCCCCACCGGCTTGCCGTGCCGGTAGGCGTCGCGCACGAAGCGCACCACGTCCGGATCGCCCGCCAGTTCCGGCGTGCCGACCGGGCCGCCCGGCACGAGGACGGCGTCGTAGAGCACGGACGCGACGGTGGGCAGCGCCCGGTCGACCGGGAACAGCTCCCCGTCGGACGCCTCGACCGTGCCGTCCGCCGGCGCGATCGCCTCCACGACCGCACCGGCCGCGGTGAGCGCCTCGCGCACGGACTCCACCTGGGCGGCGTCCACGCCGTCGGCCACCAGCACCGCGATCTGCCGGGTGCGTACGGAGCCGTCACCGCGCAGCGCCTCCAGGCTCAGCGCGGGCGACGAGGCCTTGTACCGGTCGGGCCCGGCGCCGCCCTGCGGTTCCGGCACGCCGATGCCGCGGGCCACCTCGCACGCCAACTCGCGGTCCACGTGCGAGAGTTCGTCCACGGCACGCATACGGACCGTTCGCGCGCCGACCTTGCCGAGCTCGAAGCGGAACGCCTGGACGATGTGCTCCTTCTCCCAGTCCGCCATGCTGTTCCAGAACAGCGCGGGCTGGCTGTAGTGGTCCTGGAAACTGGGGCTGCGGCGGCGGATCTTCGCGCCGTCGACCCGTTCCGCGTAGTGGGTGTACGCGGAGCCGCCGGCGCCCGCGATCGCCGGGCAGCCGCCGCCCAGCGAGTTCGGCGCGTAGTTCGTGCCGGTGTGCAGCGCGTCCTGGTGGTAGCCGTCGCGCTGGTTCGTGCGCACCGGCGCCACCGGCCGGTTGACCGGGATCTGCGCGAAGTTGGGCCCGCCGAGCCGGATCAACTGCGTGTCCAGGTAGGAGAAGTTGCGGGCCTGGAGCAGCGGGTCGTTCGTGAAGTCGATGCCGGGCACCACATTGGCGGTGTGGAAGGCGACCTGTTCCGTCTCCGCGAAGAAGTTGTCCGGGTTGCGGTCCAGGACCATCCGGCCGATCGGCCGGACCGGCACCTGCTCCTCCGGCACGACCTTCGTCGCGTCCAGAAGATCGAAGTCGAACGCGAACTCGTCCTCCTCCGGGATCAGCTGGACGCCCAGCTCCCACTCCGGGTACTCACCGGCCGCGATGCTGTCCCACAGGTCACGCCGGTTGAAGTCCGGGTCGCGTCCCTGGCACTCCTGCGCCTCGTCCCACACCAGGGAGTGCGCGCCCAGCTTCGGCGTCCAGGGGAACTTCACGAACGTGCCGTGCCCGTCCGCGTCCACGAACCGGAACGTGTGCACGCCGAAGCCCTGCATCATCCGGTAGCTGCGCGGGATCGCGCGGTCCGACATCAGCCACATGATCGCGTGCAGCGTCTCCGGCTGCAGCGACACGAAGTCCCAGAGGGTGTCGTGTGCCGAGGCCCCGGTCGGGATGTCGGTGTCCGGCTCGGGCTTCACCGCGTGCACGAAGTCGGGGAACTTGATGCCGTCCTGGATGAAGAAGACCGGGAAGTTGTTCCCCACCAGGTCGTAATTGCCTTCTGACGTATAGAACTTGGTCGCGAACCCGCGTACGTCGCGCACCGTGTCGGCGGAGCCGCGCGGGCCCTGCACGGTCGAGAAGCGGACGAACACCGGGGTCCGCACGCCGGGGTCCTGGAGGAACGCGGCGCGGGTGAACTCCGCGCAGGACGCGTACGGTTCGAACCAGCCGTACGCGCCGGCCCCGCGCGCGTGCACCACGCGCTCGGGGATCCGTTCGTGGTCGAACCGGGTGAGCTTCTCGCGGAAGTGGAAGTCCTCCATCAGCGTCGGTCCGCGGTCGCCCGCGGACAGCGCGTCGTCGGTGTGGTCGACCACCACACCCTGGTCGGTGGTGAGCGGCCCGGCGGCGGGGTCCTCGGCGCGTGCCGCGTCGCGCTGCTCCTGCTTGGGGTCGGTCATCGGTCGCTCCTCACGGTCGGGACGGCGACGCTCAGTGCGGGGTGGAGCCCTGGTCGGGCGTGGGGGAGGCCTTGCTGATCTCGCCGAGCGCCGACTCGGGGTCGTGTGCCTCGGCCAGGTCGCCGAGGCTGACCATGCCGACGGGCCGGCCTCCGCTCGTCACGGGCAGCCGCCGGACGGCGTGCTGTCGCATCAGGGTGACCGCGCGGGCCGTCTCCTCCTCGGGGCTCACGCACACGGGCTCCGTCGTGCACAGCTCGGCGACCTCGACCACGCGGGGGTCCGCGCCGTCGGCCGCCGCGCGCAGGGCGATGTCCCGGTCGGTGATCAGCCCGAGGAGGCGTCCGCCGTCGGTGACCATGACCGTGCCGATGTCCTCGTCGCGCATCAACTGTGCTGCCTGGGTCAGGGGCGTGTCGGGCCGGACCGCGATCACGCCCTCCGTCATCACGTCGCTGATCAGGTGGGTCATGGCGTGCCTCGCAATCTTCCGCCGTGCCGTCGATCGAGGGGGCGGGCGTCGGGGTCGAAGGTCCGGTCGCGGCGCCGGGTACCCATGACCGTGGATCACACACCTGCGTGCCGCACTTCACCGGCCCCCGGCCCGGAGTACGTCAACTGTCACCGGGTAGAGGCGAGTTCTCGCCCTCCGCACGGGTCACGCGTACGGTGGCGAGGCCGGGGTCCGCCGCGTCCGGCAGGTGCATGCCCGCCGCGAGCCCGGTCCGCAGGTACCGCAGCACGGGCCCGTCGAGCCGCTCCCCGGGGAGCACCGCCGGGATCCCGGGCGGGTACGGCGTCAGCATCTCGGCCGCGACGCGCCCCGCTGCCCGCGCGAGCGGCACGTCCTCGAAGGGCCCGAAGTAGGCGTCGCGCGGCAACTGGACCTGTTCGAGGCGGAGCTCCGCCGGTGCGGGCACGTCGACGCGCGGCGCGGGACGCAGCTCCGCGCCGCACCGGGCCACGGTCTCCAGCGCCTCCAGGAGCGCGTCGGCCGTGTCGCGGTCGTCGCCGTGGGTGAGCTGGGTGCTGATCCGGCGGTGGTCCGCCAGATGGGCGTCGACCGCGTGGTGCGTGCGCAGCCGGTCGGCCACCGCGTACCCCGTGGTGCCGAGGCCGGTGACGTCGATGACGACGGGCAGCGGGTCGAAGTCGTCGGCGAGAGACGGACCGCAGAAGTCCGCCCGGTCGTTCACGTGCAGCCCGTCGATCTTCTCGATCGCGGTCCGCACGTCGCCGGCCAGGTCGAGCGCGCGCCCCATCAGCTCCGCGCCGTGCAGCGCCATCTGCCGGCGCCATCCGTCCAGGCCCGCGTAGATGAGCACGGACGGGCTGGTGGTGCCGAGCAGATCGGCCCGGGAACTCAGGACGGCGGGATCGATCAGCTCGCCCCGCAGGTGGAAGACCGAGCCCTGCTCCAGACCGCTGCCCCTCTTGTGGATGCTCGTGACGCAGATGTCGGCGCCGGCGTCCATCGCCCAGGACGGCAGCCGGGAGTGGAACGGCAGGTGCGCGCCCCAGGCCTCGTCCACGATCAGCGGCCGGGAGCGGCGATGGCAGACCTCCGCGACGCCGCGCAGATCGGCGCAGCTCCCGTACGGCGTCGGGCTGGTGACCAGCGCGCCCTTCGCGCCGGGATGGGCGCGGAAGGCCTCTTCGAAGTCCTCGGCGCCCGGCGGGTGGGCGAGATGCCGCTCCGCGTCCCAGCGCGGCTCGACCCACACCGGCCGGATCCCGGAGAGGATCAGCCCCGACACCACCGACTTGTGCGCGTCGCGCCCGATCAGGAGCTCCTCGTGCGGGCCCGCGACGGCGAGCATCGCCGCCTTCACCGAGAGCGAGCTGCCGCAGGTGGAGAAGAACGTGTGCGCGGCGTGCACGGCGTCGGCCATCAGCTCTTCGGCGCGCTCCAGCACGCGTCCGCGGGTGCGCCGGTCGTCGAGGCCGCCGGAGGCGAGGACGTCACCCTGGAACACCGCGTCGCCGAGCACCGCCCGCACCGCGGGATCCGCGCCCCGGGCCTGTTTGTGGCCGGGTGGGGTGAAGCCGAGCCGGTGCAGCCGCCGGTGCTCCGCCAGCGCTTCGAGTACGGGGGCCTGGGAGTGGTCGATGTCAGGGGGCATGGGCAGCCGGGTTCCCGGGTCGGCGGGCGGTCAATCGGCCGTCGAGCCGGACGACGAGGCGGGGGCCCGGCGGACCTCGGCGACGGCCACGGCGAGCTGTCGGCGCATGTCGTCGGGGAGGCCGTCGCCCGTGACCGCGTGCACGAGGTTGTGGGCGACTTGCCGCAGCTTCGTGTTCGTGTGCTGCGAGACGGAGACGAGGACGGTCCAGGCGTCCTCCGGGGTGAGGCGGAAGGAGGCCATCAGCGTGCCGCGGGCCAGGTCGATGACGGGCCGGGTCTGCATGGCCTGCCGGAGCTGATCGATCTCGGCCCGCACGTCCTCGTCGTCCGCGCCCACCGCGGAGGCGGTGAGCCGGGCGGCGCCGCCGGCCCCGGTGAACAGGGGCAGCGTGTCGGTGTCCACGAGGACGCCGCGCACGGCGGGGCTGGAGGCGTGCAGGACGATGCTCTTCCCCTCGTCCAGGGCGCGGCGGCGGGTGCTGAGCAGGACGTTCAGCCCCGCGCAGTCGCAGTGGTCGACCTGGCTCAGGTCCAGGTCGAGGCCCGTACCGGAGCTGCGCAGGAACTGCGTGAGGTTGTCGAGGAGGGCCTGCTCGGTGCCGGCACCGAGAGGGCCGGAGAGCGCCACGAGCGTGCGGTCGCCCCGGTGCCTCGTCTCGACGCCCAGCAGGGATGCGGGTGCGGACATGCCGGTCACTCCAGGGAGAGGTCGGTCCGTCTTCTGCCGTGTCTCCAGCGTCCCCCGGAGCCGTATGTACGTCAAGCGATACCGGAATTGTAATTCGTCCTTTTGAATGCCGGAATCAAACGGCCTAACCTGGCGAACATGACTGCAGCACCGGAACCGCACACAGGTTGGACCTTCCTCACCAACCACGCTCGCGTGCTGTCCGCGATCGCGGCCGAGCCGACCCTCCGCATCCGGGACATCGCGGCGCACTGTCGGCTCACCGAGCGGGCGGTCCAGAAGATCCTCTCGGACCTGGAGAAGGACGGCTATCTCACTCATACGCGGCGTGGTCGCTCGAACACCTACCGCGTCTCGGACGGCACGATCCTGCGCCATCCGGCCGAGGCGGGCCTGACCGTCTCGGACCTCCTCGGCGTGCTGGCGCGGCGCGACGCGGAGCATGAGGAAGACAGGGCCCCCTCGCAGGAAGACGGCGTCCGTTTGCGGTGACAAATGGTCCGTTCGGGGGTACTAAAAGGGTATGAACGAGACATTCTTCGAATTGGCTGCAGCGAATACCGTGCTCTCCGCTGTCGGGGCCTTCGTCGGAGGCCTGTTCATCGCCGGGTTCCTGATCGTGGCGTTCAAGTTCGGGAAGAGAGTGGTCGAGCGGGAGTCGAGGCGGCCTCGGCCCGACGAGCAGCCGACGCTGCCGAAGGACTGGCCGGTGCACGAGGAGCGGGAGGTGCGTGAGCCGGACGAGATGCCGCTGGCCCACGACGAGAGCGAACGCCTCATGCCGTACCAGCTCCATCCGGCCCGCACCAGGCGGAGCAAGGACCAGCACCCCAAGAAGTGGACGCCGGGTGCGAGCGGCTCCTTCGGTAGTGGCGGCCTCGGCCGGATCTGAGGCGCGACCCCGGAGCGGATCACCCCAGAGAGGATCGAGAGGCGGCCTCCGCGTCAGGAGGCCGCCTTTTCCTGTCGTCTCCCTTCCGCTCCCCTTCCGCGTGCGTCCGGGCCCGCCGGTCAGTCGGCCGGCTCGTCCGGCACGGGATGCTCCGGGTGGGGGCTCGCCGTGTGCGGCGCGCCCCGGCGCCCCGTCCCGGCCTCGTCCGTGTCGGGGAGCTCGGGATCGGGCCCGGCCCGCTCCTCCTCACCGGTCGTGTCGTCGTCGGGCTCCCAGGGGTCCTCCTCCGGACCGCCCGGGCCGGCCTGCTGGTCCGGCAGGTCCCGCGGCGTGGGCTCGCGGGGAGCATCCGACTTCTCGGGATCCGGTGCCGGTGACCGTCGCTCGTGCACGGCTCCTCCTCGGGTCGGCGGCCTGCGTGCGGGCGTCCGGGTACCCACCGGCGCGCCCCGTCACTCCGGGCACAGCCACAGCGTGGCCAGTGGCGGAAGGGTCAGGCGCAGTCGGGCCGGGAACACCCCGACCGGGTCGGGGGGCGCCCTCAGCGGTCCGGGATTGCCGACGTCGCCGCCGCCGTACCGGGCCGCGTCGGTGTTGAGCACCTCCCGCCACGAACCCGCCGTGTCGGGCACCCCGACCGGGTACCCGTGCCGGACCACGGGGGAGAAGTTGCTCACCGCGAGCATTGGCCTCCCGTCGGCCCCGAAGCGCAGGAAGGCCAGCACGTTGTCCTGCGCCGCGTCCGCCTCGACCCACTGGAACCCCGCGGGAACCGTGTCCTGCTCCCACAGGGCGGGTGTCGCGCGGTACCCCAGATTCAGATCCCGTACGAGGTCGCGCACGCCCCGGTGGTCCCGCTCCGCGCCGTACGCCGGGTCGAGCAGCCACCAGTCCGGGCCGTGCTCCTGCGACCACTCGGCGCCCTGCGCGAACTCCTGGCCCATGAAGAGGAGTTGCTTGCCCGGGTGGGCCCACATGTAGGCCAGGTAGGCGCGATGGTTCGCGCGCTGCTGCCACCAGTCGCCGGGCATCTTCGAGACGAGGGACCGCTTGCCGTGGACGACCTCGTCGTGCGAGATCGGCAGCAGATAGTTCTCGCTGTAGGCGTAGATCATGGAGAAGGTCAACTCGCCGTGGTGGTACTGGCGGTGCACCGGCTCGTGCCCGATGTACTCCAGCGAGTCGTGCATCCAGCCCATGTTCCACTTCAGTCCGAAACCGAGCCCGCCGAAGCCGCCCGAGCCGCTGTGGTGCGTGGCCCGCGTGACGCCCTCCCACGCGGTCGACTCCTCGGCGAGCGTCACGATGCCCGGGTAGCGCCGGTAGACGGTCGCGTTCATCTCCTGGAGGAACGCCACCGCGTCGAGGTTCTCCCGTCCGCCGTGCTCGTTCGGCGTCCAGCCGCCCTCCTCGCGGGAGTAGTCGAGATAGAGCATCGAGGCGACGGCGTCCACGCGCAGCCCGTCGACGTGGAACTCCTCGAACCAGTAACTCGCGTTCGCCACCAGGAAGTTGCGTACTTCCGTGCGGCCGTAGTCGAAGGTGAGCGTGCCCCAGTCGGGGTGCTCGGCGCGCCGCCGGTCCCCGGGCTCGTAGAGCGGGCGGCCGTCGAACTCGGCCAGCGCCCAGTCGTCCTTCGGGAAGTGGGCCGGCACCCAGTCCATGATCACGCCGATGCCCGCCCGGTGCAGCGTGTCGATCAGGTGCCGGAGGTCGTCGGGGGTGCCGAGACGCGAGGTCGGGGCGTAGAAGCCGGTGACCTGGTAGCCCCAGGAACCGCCGAAGGGATGCTCGGCGACCGGCATGAACTCCACGTGCGTGAACCCCATGTCGCTCACGTACGCGGTGAGTTCCGCGGCGAGCTCGCGATAGCCCAGGCCGGGCCGCCAGGACGGCAGATGGACCTCGTACACCGACATCGGCGACCGGTGCGCGGGGTGCTCCGCGCGGCGGGACATCCACGCGTCGTCGGTCCAGACGTGCGCCGAGCGCGTGACCACGGAGGCGGTCGCGGGCGGCACCTCCGCCCGGCGGGCCATCGGGTCCGCGCGCACGGTGTGCGTGCCGTCGGGCCGGGTGATGTCGAACTTGTAGAGCGCGCCCTCGCCGATGCCGGGCACGAACAGCTCCCAGACCCCGGACGAGCCGAGCGAACGCATCGGGTGGGCGGAACCGTCCCAGTGGCAGAACTCCCCGCACACGCGCACGCCTTGCGCGTTCGGCGCCCACACGGTGAAGCGGGTGCCGGCAACGCCCTGATGGGTCATCGGGTGGGCGCCGAGCGCCGTCCACAGCTCCTCGTGCCGGCCCTCGGCGATCAGATGCAGATCGAGCTCGCCGAGCGCCGGCAGGAACCGGTAGGGGTCCTCGGTCTCCGTGTCCCGGCCGTCGTACGTGATCCGCAGCCGGTACGCGGGGACCTCGGCGAGCGGCAGCAGGACGGAGAACAGCCCGTCCCCCTCGTCCGCCAGCTCCACGGCCCGCTCCTCCACGAGGAGGGCCACCGCCTGCGCGTAGGGGCGCAGGACGCGGACGACCACGCCGCCGCCCGGGGCCGGGTGCGCGCCGAGCACCGCGTGCGGGTCGTGATGGCCTCCCGCCAGCAGGCGCTTGCGGGTGTCGGCGTCGAGCGGCGGCGCGGTCGGCATCGGCAACTGCTCGGTGAGCGTCACGATCGGGACTCCTCCGCGAGGCGCGCTATCGCGGCCATCGGAACGGGCAGCCAGTCCGGGCGGTGTCTGGCCTCGTACAGCACCTCGTACACGGCGCGGTCCGTCTCGTGGGCGCGGACGAGCGCGGTGTGCTCGCGCGGGTCCCACGGCGCCTCCCGGGCGTATCCCGCCAGGTAGGCGTCCCGGCAGCGCCGGGCCCACTCGGTGTGACCCGGCCCCCGCGCGTGCGCGGCGTAGTCGAAGGAGCGGAGCATCCCCGCGACGTCCCGGGCGGGGGACTGCACGCGCCGGCGTTCCGCGAGCGGGCGGGACGGCTCGCCCTCGAAGTCGATGATCCGCCACCGGCGCCCGTCGAGCAGGACCTGCCCGAGGTGCAGATCGCCGTGGATCCGCTGGTCCGCCGGGTGCGAGCGGTGCCCCGCGGCGGCGGCGTAGACGGCCCGCAGCCGGGGCACGTGCCGCGCCAGCTCCGGCACCTGACGCGCCGTCGCGTCCAGCCGCGCGGACATCGCCGCCGCGAGCCCGTCGGCGCCGTCACGGTCACGATCGTCGTCCGGGCGCGGCTCGTCGGGCGGGAAGGCGCGCGCCAGCGCCAGGTGTACTTCGGCGGTGGCCCGCCCCAGTTCGTACGCGGTCTCGGCGAGGTCCTCGCCGGTGGGGGAGTCGAGCGCCAGACTCCAGCCGTCGGTCGCCCCGCGCAGGAACGGCTGGAGCACGCCGAGCGTCGCGCGGCGCGGCTCGGTGGTCCAGAACCAGGCGACGGGCGCCGGGACCCGGGCGCAGCCGTCCCGGGACAGCGCGGAGGGGACCTCCAGGTCGGGATGGACGCCGTACTGGACGCGGCGGAACAGCTTGAGGATGAACGCGTCGCCGTACACCAGCGAGGTGTTGGACTGCTCCCCGTCCAAGAGGCGGGGGCGCAGACCCGCCGGTACGTCGGTGCGGCCGTCGCGCTCGAAGCGCAGCGGGCCCGCCGCGCCCGGCACCCGCAGCCGTTCCAGCAGCGTCCCCGTCGCCCGGGGGTCGTGCAGGGCGTCGTACACGGTGAGTCCACGGAGCGGGCCGACGGCGGGGCGGCCGATGACGGCGTGCCGCAGGCGGCCGGGCAGGCCCTCCGACACGCCGAGCAGGATCTGGTAGCAGCCGCTGTGCGCGCCCGCGTGTGTGGCCCGCACCAGGAGGTGCAGGCAGCCCGGGTACAGCTCGGTCAGCGACACCACCGACAGGTCGGTGATCGGCAGCCCCTTGCCCGCGAACCAGCGCTGCTCGGGCAGCCACCCCTCCAGCAGCCCGGCCACGGACGCGAGGTGCGGCGGGCCGGGACGGGTGTGCGGTGCGGTGATCAGCATGAGCGATGTCCTTTCACAGGCGGATCCCGGGTTCCGCCGGCAGGCGCGGCGGCACGCTCTCGCACAGGCGGAACCAGTAGAAGCCGTGTCCGGCCAGGGTCAGCAGGTAGGGGAGTTCGCCGATGGCGGGGAAGCGGACCCCGCCGACGAGTTCGACCGGCTCGCGCCCCTCGAACTCCCGCAGCTCCAGCTCGGTGGGTTGGGCGAAGCGGGAGAAGTTGTGGACGCACAGGACGAGGTCGTCGCCGTGTTCGCGGAGGAAGGCGAGGACGGCGGGGTTGGT
>NZ_JBVHMU010000030.1:0-53724 GCF_055558275.1 Streptomyces sp. NPDC025806
CCTGCACGGGCGTGAGGCAGCGCAACTGACAGGCAGAGCGCCCGACGAGCCTGAACCAGACCCCGCTTCCTGAAGATCATTTACGGGACAGCCCTAAGCTGAAGGAACAAGCATGAGCACGCCCACTCCGGCCCCGTCGACACTCACGTGGCGCAAGTCGTCCTATAGCGGGTCGCAGGGAGACTGCGTCGAGGTCGCGCACACCGCTTCCGGCTGGGTCGCCGTGCGGGACTCCAAGGACACATCCCTCGGCATGACCTCGGTTCCCTCATCCGCCTGGTCCGCGTTCATCACCAACGTGAGCGCCGGAAAGCTGTAGCTGCAGCAGATGGTGAGGGGGCCGCCCGGCGGCCCCCTCACCATCTCGACCACGCGTAGATCGCAGTGAACTACCGTGCTGGGTAGGGCCTTTTTGATTACGACGGTCCGTACGCTGCAAGCGGGAGGAGAGCCTGATGCGACCGGCCATGTTGGCGTACTCCGGACTCCGGACTCGCACGGTGGACGACCACCAATTCGTCGGCGCCGTCGACAACGGCTACCAGCACACGTTCCGGCTACAACTGTTCACCGAAAGCGGGCTACGACCAGTCGCCCTGGCAACCCAAGTGCGCGGCGAGGGCGCGAGTTTGACGAACCGGGCCGAGACATACGCCGCCCGCGTTTGGGAGCGCTGCTGTCCACAGGAGCCGGAACCACCATTGTGGATCCAGAACCTTCTGGGAGACGGTTCAAAGCCCGCCTTCGAATACGTCACGTTCGAGGTCCAGGGCCGCTTCCGCCTTGCCGATCCCGGCTGGGTTTCGGTTCCCGAATCCGATCTCGTACGCCTCATCGGGATGCGCCCAGATGGGAATCGCGGCACGTGCACGCCGGTCGCCGAGGAAACGGCTCCTTCCCTGGAGTTCCAAGTCATCGAAGTCGCCGCACTGCCTGATGACCGACCGTTCCGGACCGAATTCTGCATGCCGCAACGATCTGCGCCAGAGAGCTTGGCCCGCCACTTCGGACGCCACTCCTGCTGTTGGTACCACGCGCAGGACTGGATGTCGGTATGCGAGCTCGCGGTCCATCTCGTTGAACAAGCCCGCTCCCACCGCGTGCCCATGGAGAACACGTGCTCGTATGTGCTGGAGCAGGCTGCTGCGATGGGCACGGGCGAGGAGCCTCTGGCCGCACTCAGAACACTCATCGACCCGACAAAAGCGATCTTCTGTCGGCCTGGGGTCGATGACACCTTCACCAACGGCAACCATCGGGCGCGGGCCCTCCGAGATGCCGGGGTGCCGCGCACGGTCATCCTCACCTACGCCGCATAGATCAGGCGCTCCGGCGCATGAGTTTGTCGTAAAGGATCTCCGTCTCCGCCTCGGTTCCGATCTTGAGGCGTCGGTTCACCTCGGCGAGCGTGTCGTACGCGGCCGTGACACCGTTCCGATTGCCGACGGCGTCCTCGATCAACATCCAGTCCTGGTACAGGACTTCAGCGCTGTCGTCTATGTCTAGGCCCTTCTTGACGGCGGCTCGGGCAGCGTCGAAGTCCGGGTGCGGGGCGGTGCGGTACCAGGTCGCCAGGGAGTGTGCGACGTCGGTGATGCGGGTCAGCATCTCCTGGGTGCGGGCAGCTGCCCAGGTCAGGTCTGCGCCACCGAAGGGCTGGCCGCGGACCATGTCCAGGGCGGCCTGCAAGTCGGGGAGGCTGGCGGTCGAGCCGGGCCTCAAGCCACGCTCGGCCAGCTGCTCGAAGCGGGTCCAGTCGCAGCGCACGCCTGCAGCGAGCCGGTAGGTACCCGCTTTGCTCGGCGGCAGGTACGGCTTGCCTTCGGGGTCTCTGCCGAGACGGTTACGCAGTTCGGAAATGCGTGACTGCAGCGTACGGGAGGACCATGGACTGCGCGGGTCCATGGCGTCGCACAGCGCGTCGGCGGAGATCCCGGGCCGGAAGTAGAGCACGGAGGCGAGCAGGGCGATGCGGTAGCCGTGCCCCGAGGCCTCGACTCCGGTCACGGTGATGGGGCCGAGCACGCTGATCGTCGGGGCGTTCAAGTCGTGTGCTGTGGCCTGCTCGTCCGCGTTGTCGGCCGGCGCCTGTTCAGCGGGAGGAGGGGTCGATTCGGACGGGTGCGGGGCCGCGTTCTCTGTCGGCTGTGCGCCGCGCTCCTCAGCGTCGTCGGTGGGCTCGGCGGCCGCCTCGGGGCGGGGCATCACGCGCAGAGGGGGGGTCGTCTGCGTGGTCGTGGTGGTGTTGGCGGCGGTGAAGGCGAGCGGGATGGTTGTTGGGCTGGCCTCCGCGACGGAGTCGGTGCCGGTGCCGGTGACCAGAGGGGTCTGGGTGATGGTGACCGGGGGGACCTGCTGCCAGGGGCCTTCGGCGGGCCGTGCCGGTTCTTCCGCGCCGCGCAGGGCGGTGACGAGCTCGCGGTAGTCCTGGTCGCTCATGGCGGTGGCGACGAGTTCGCTGTCCAGGAGGTCGAAGCGGGCAGGTGCGCTGGTGCCGACGGGCAGCACGGGGGCGTCGGGGAAGACAGTGCGGGCTTGCCGGGCGGGAAGGACGGCCGCGACGGGGAAGTCACCGGCGGTGATGAGCGCCTGTTCGAGTATCCGGGCCGCATCCGCGTCTGCGCTGATGGCGCAGATCAGCATCCAGGGAAGTGGCTCGAGGGCGTCATCCGGCATCTGGTGGTGTTCCAGCAGCATGGAGCCCAGATCACTTTGGGCCGCGCGCAGGTGGGGAACGGCGCGCATCCGGCCCTGGGGCAGGAGGACCGGGAGTTCGTTGCCCAGGCCGATAGTGAGGATCTCGGCGCGGTCGCACCATGCGCTGGTGGCGGCTTCCAGGGCGATGACGCGCGCGGTGGCTCGTACGGCGTCGTCGTCGCCGTCCAGGAGCAGGACTCGGGCCGTGGTGAGGTTGAGGAGGACGTGACTGCCGTCTGTGTCCTCGCCGAGCGTGGTCAGCCCGGGGTAGGGCGCCGGGATCTCCAGGGCCTCGTCTTCGCCGAGGAGCTGCTGCTGGCCGTCGAGGACCCACCGCGTCGGTGTGTGCTGGGTGAAGGGCGGCAGCGCTTCGGTGGAGTCGTCGCTGCGGGGTGCGAGGAGGAGTTCCACGGTGCGGGCGGTGACGCGCGCGCCGCGTACGGCGGGAAGCGGCACGCCCTGTGTCTGAGCGTGGTGGCTCAGGGTGCGCAGGGCCTGGTCGAGGAGTTGGACGCTGCCCGGCTCGCTGTTCGCCTCCAGGGACTGCTCGATGGGGGCCGGCTCGGCGGGCATGGCGATCGTCTCCCCCGGCTTGCGACGGCGACGCTGCAGCAGCCGCTTCAGGCCCAGGGTGGCGAGCAGGCCGCCGGCCAGCAACAAACCGACCCCAGTGATCTGGCCCGCTGTTGATGCCACCGGGCTGGACGAGCTCTGTGGTTCGGCTGCGGAGGCCTCAGGGGTGGTCTGCGCGGGTGCCGGGGTCTGAGGCTTCGCCGAAGGCTCGGACGGAGCCTGTCGTGTGGGTGCGGTCGACTCCGGCTTCGATGACGGCTCAGGCTTCTCGGGCGCCCTCGTGGAGGGCGCAGCGCTCGGCTCGCTCTTCTCCTGGGAGGGTGTCGGCTTGGCGGAACTGGGGCCGCCTGCCGGGGCGCCGGAGTCCTGGCCTTCCTGGCCTCCGGCGGCGGGGGGCTGCTTCGAGGTGTCGGGTGTATGCGCGCGGTCGTCTTCGCCCGGACGTTCCTTCTCAGGTGTGGCCGAGGGTGCGGCGTCTGGGTTTTGCGCGGGCAGGATCAGCTTCTGCCCCGGATAGATCAGGTCGGGGTCGGTGAACTTGTGACCGTAGGGCTGGTCGGATCCCTTGTTCAGCTCGAAGATCTCGCCTCCGCGGGCGGAGTCGCCGAGCTCTTCCTGGGCGATGCTGTTGACGGTGTCGGCGGGACGGACCGTGTAGGTCTCAGGGTCGCCCTTCTGGCCGTCGTTGGTCCCGGCCGATGCTGTCCTGGTGGTCTCCGCGGCCGCCACCGTCGCCGTGGCTCCGCGTGGCGTCGAGGTGCTCGCGTAGGAGGCGTCGACGGGCAGGACCAGGCGCGTCCCGATCGGCAGGATGGTGCTGGTGGGCAGGTCCGGGTTGAGGGCGCGCAGTTCGGTGGAGCGCTGGCCGTCGCCCAGGACCTGGCTCGCGATGCCCCACACGGTCTCGGCGTCCCCGCCGACGACGTACACCTGCCGGCCGGCGCCTTGTTGTGCGGCGGGCGCGGCTTCGACGTGCTGCGGGGCGCTGATCTGCTGCGGAACATGCCCAGTGGACGCGGCGCTCGCGGGTGCGGAGGCGGCCACGGCGGTTCCGGCAGGAAGGACCAGCAGGCCGCCCAGGAGGAAGGCTGCCAGGCGCTGGGGGGCGGCGAAGCCGCGCACGCGGCGCGGGGCGCGGTGGCGCAGCAGGTAGAAGGCCTCGATGAGGACCGAGACGGTGAACCACGCCCACGCTGCCCAGGCCACCAGTGTCAGGGCGGTGAACAGGTGGGTGAAGGAGTCGTCTGAGGAGGTGAGCGCGTTGCCGATCTGACTGCCGGTGGGCATCTGGTCGGGCAGGGTGCCGACCACCAGGAGCAGCGTGGGGATGCCCGCGATCAGGAGGGTGAGGGCGATGAGGCTGCCGGTGGCCCGCAGCAGCCGCACAGGCAGCGGCGAGTGGGAGCGAAGAGGCGGCATGTTCATCCTTCGGGGGTGGAGCGCACGAGGGTGCCGGTGGCTCGGCCGGTGACGTCGACGTCGCCGTAGCCGAATGCGCCGAGCAGGAGGGGGTGGTAGGTGTCCTTCACCGTCACGTTGATCTTCTGGCCGTTGTCAGACACCTCGACGGTGCCGGTGGCTCCGGCCTGGTGCAGGAACTGGCGGGCGGCACGGGCGGCTTGTTCGGGGTCGGCGGCGGTCCCGCGTCCGTTGATCGCCTGGCCGGGGCGGATCTGCTGGCCGGCGGCGCGGGCGGCTTCGGCGGCGAGGTCTTCGGTGTCGGCGGAGGCGTTGATCATGCCGCTGCAGTCGACGAGAGCGGCGAGCATCGCCAGCAGGACGACGCTGAAGCCGAGGAAGTAGATCGTGACAGAGCCGCGGTCGTCGGTGCGGGCGCGGTGCACGAGGTCGTGCCCGCGGCGCGGCCGGCGGTGCCTCATCGGGTGCCCTCCTTCTCGGTGAACCGGTCGACGTAGCTGGTCCGGGACGACTTGAGCGTCTTGGCACCGGGGAGCCCGGGGACCGAGAGCTGCGAGACGTCGACGGTGCAGCTGACCGCTACCGTCACCGCGCCCTGCTGTCCCACTGCGGTGGGAAAGTGGGTGGTGTCGACCTTGACACTGCTGGCCGAGCACGTTCTGCCCGATGCGTCCAGTGAGGAGCTGGCGGCCTCTTGCGCGGCTGCGCGGGCAGCCTCGGGCGAGTCGGCGCGGGTGGCGGCGCGGGCGGCGGCCGCGGCAGCGTTCGAGGCGGTGTTGTCGCCCATACCTGCCAGTCCGTAGGCGACGAACAGGCCGAGCAGGGGCAGCACCACAACGAGGCACGCGAGGGCCTCCAGCGTGGCCGACCCGCGGTCCCCCGAGGGGACACGGCCTGCGACGGCGCGGCGCACCCGGTCCAGGAGCGTTCGGTTGGCCGCGCGAGGAAGGTTGGTCATTTCTCGACGACGTCCTCAGCGCTGCGGCGGATGTGGATGTCCCAGAACGGGACGATGCTCATGACCTGCGTGTCGACCGTGACGCGTACCCGGTCGCCGGTGGACCCGGTCGTGGAGACGCGGACGTTGCGCATGATGCCCACGCGCGCCAGCCAGTCCTCGGCGCGGTCGGCGCCTGCGCCGGGGCTGGACTGGTACGACGATCCGGTCTCGGCTCCCTTGCGGGCCGCGGTCTGCGCGGCGTTGGCGCCGAGGAACCAGATGCCCAGCTGCAGGCCCAGACACAGCAGGAGAAACAGCATGGGGGCGAGCGCGGCGAACTCCAGCGTGGCACTGCCGGAGTCTCCCTGCAGGCCCTGCCGCTTCAGCAGGTGTCTGAGCCGGTGCATGGTCAGTTACCCACGGCCGACTTGAAGTTGTCGATGAGGTCGCCGAGGACGCCGTTGTAGGCGGCGGCGAACAGGCCGACGCCCAGAAGGACGATGCCAGCGAGCCCGAGCGCCTCGAGCGTGCCCATCCCTGCGTCGCCGTGCACGAGGTACCGCCTCGAGTGCCAGGCACCGGTCAGGCGCCGGTTGAGTCGGGCGATGAGCTTCATGTCGAACTCCTCTGATCTGTAAGGGGTGTGGGGGTGCCGGGTGGTCAGCCCTGGATGCTGAAGGCGTGCAGTGCGGGGTAGCCGATCATGGCGAGAATCACGGCGAAAATGAGAGTGCTGGGCAGCGGGAGTTTCTCGATGGCTCCGGACGCGGCGGCGAGTTTGTCGGTGCGCCACTTCGTACGCATCGCCTTGGCCTGGGTGTCGAGCACGTCACGGATCTGCCCACCCGCAGTGCCGAGCGAAAACGTGCCGGCGGGTGCGGACAGTTCCGGGATGCCCAGCTCATCGCCGAGTTCGTTGAGGGCGACGGCCAGGTTCACGCCCGCCAGGTCGGCCCGGTTAAGCGTGGCGCGCAGCCGGGTGAGTACCCAGTGGTCGCCGACCTGGACGGTGCGGATCAGTGCGTCCTCCACGCCGATGTTGCCGCCGCGCTCCAGCCGGGCGCGTTCCAGGAGTGAGGCCACGGCGTAGCGGAATTCCCGGCGCCGTGCCTGGGCCTTGGTGCGCAGGTCGTGGGCGGCGTTGAGCCAGATCACGGCCGCCAGGAACAGGGACACCAGCAGCGGCGGAACGACAGGCAGCCGAACGCCGGCGAGCAGGAGCAGCACGCTGAGGGCCGGCAGCATGAAGAACGCGGCGATGGTGCCCAGGACCCGGTCGCCGACGAACTGCGCAGGCGTCTTGTCCAAGAGGGCGAGGTCCTGGCGGGGCACCGTGACCCGGTGCCCGTAGCGGGCCAGGACGAGAGTCCCCGTGCGCTCCACCAGCTGCCGGCTGCTGTCCTTCGTCCCGGTGCGGGTGAGAGGCCGAGGCGTGTATGGGCCGGTGGCATCGAGTCGGCCCAGGACGGCGTCCGGGTCCGGGCGGGAGGGCATGGCGGCCCGGACCAGGAGGAACACTCCCCCACCGAGCAGGCCGCCCAGGCCCATGGCAACAGGTGAGATCACAGCATCCCCCTCGCGGGCTGGTCGGCGGCCACGCCGCTCACGGCGTCGGAGCTCTGGGTGCGGCCGGGCAGAGCGTTCAACAGCCGCGGGTCGGGCCGGTCGCTGGCCATCCGGCGCAGCCACCACAGGGCGACCGTGAACAGGCCGGCGAAGATGATCAGGGTCATCTGGCCGGCCACGGTGCGGTAGACGCCGCTCCACGACGGGTTGGTCAGTACCCAGGTGGCCAGGGCGAGCGCGCCGAGCGAGGTCCACCGGGTGGCGACCCGGGAGGTGTTGCGCTTTGCGTCGATCTCCCGCGCTGTCGTGGCTTCGTCCAGCAGGAAGGTCGACATGGTCTGCAGGGCGTGGCTGAAACCGCGGCCGGGAGTCTGTGTGTGGGTGAGGAAGGCAAGCACGAGGTTGTCGACTGCGCCGTCTGCGAAGGTGTCGGCGAACTGGCGGTATGCGTAGGCGGGATCCATGCCCATGCGCAGGCGGGCCGCGAGCGTGCGGACCTGGTCGCGGATCACCTCGGGGGCGCGGGAGGCGGAGGTGTCGATCGCGCTCTCCAGCGTCGCCGATGCCTTGTGCATGCCGGCGAGTTGCTGCAGCCACTCGGCGAGTGCCTCCAGGCGCTGCATCTGCCGCTCGCCGCTGCCCGCCGGGTTCCAGATCCAGGGCAGGCCGAGCACGATCGCGCCGGCCAGCAGTCCGTGGACGGGGCGCAGGAACACGATCCATCCGGTGATCGTCGCGGCTGCGGCCGCCATGACGATCCACCGGTAGCGGGCGGCCCACTTCTCGGGCAGCGAGGTTCGCATCCGTTCGATGGCCTGCGCGGTACGCGACGGCGGCTGCTCGGGCCGCACGACCACACCGCGCGCGCCGCGCACCGTCAGCAGCAGGCCGACGGCGAGCAGCGCGCCCAGCATGGCAGCGAGCAGGGTCCACTGGGCGGTGGCCATCAGGCGGCCCTCCCCGGAGCGGAGCGGCGGATCAGGTCCAACGGCCGGGGCCAGCCGACGTGTTGGGGCTGGAACCAGTCGGTGTTGAAGCCCACGTTCTCCAGGTCACCGATGCAGACCGGCGGGCGGTGGAAGGTGGCGCGCGGATCGGTGTCCGTGGGCTGGAACACGTAGTTCCACGATGGCTTGCCGTCCTCACCCGGGCGGATCTCCACGATGTGGGAGATGAACCGGTGGACCTTGCCGCCGATCTGCCGCTGGTCGATCTTGCGGACGAACACGATGAAGTGGACGGCCGTGGAGATGACCTCGTGGATGTCCTCACGGTTCCGGCCGGGGCACAGGCTCACCAGACGGGGAACGATGAGGGACGGCTCGTCCGCGTGCATGGTGCACATCGAGCCGCGGCCGCCCGCACTCATCGCGTCCAGCATCGCGGCCGCCTCATCACCGCGGACCTCGCCGACAATGACACGGTCACCGGAGGTGCGCATGGAGTGCGCGAACATGTCCGCGACCGTGATGCGGCCAATCTCCCGGCCACTGTCGTCGGTCTCCCCATTGGAAGAGCGGGCCTCGAGGGACAGGGCGTGCGGGGTGACGCCGTGGACGTAGTCCTCGTCGAGGTAGAGCTCCTTGTCGGACTCCAGCACCGTCAGCCACTCGTCCGCCGGCACCATCTTCGCCAGAATCCGCAGCAGCGAGGTCTTACCCGCGTCCACGTTCCCCACAATGAGCAGGTTCTTGCCCGCGAGAACGAACGCGTACAACAGCGCAGCCAGCGCCGGGCTGACCGTGCCCCACTCGACGAACTGCTCCATCGTGGAGCGGCGGGTACCGTGCCGCCTCACAATCAGGTACGGCCGCGCGGCCAGCGAGCCGGCCTCGGCGCGAGAGCCGTCCCGCAGCCGGAAGGACACCATGGGCGTGCTTGGCGACAGGCGCCGCTCCTTGTGCCCGGAGTTCTTCGCGAGCTGATTGATGAGCTCTTCCAGCGCGGCGGCGCTATCGGCGATCGGGGCGAACTCCTGCGTCGGCTTGGACCGGTAGCGCACGAGAACCCGCTCCGTGTCGACACGGATGTTCTCCACGTCCTCGTCGTCCAGCCAGCGCTGCAGCGGACCGGCCGAGAAGATCAGGTCGAAGACGTCCTGACTGACCCGCTCGATCTCCGACGGGGTCAGCGGTGTGCGCCTGGCCGCTTCCTGCATCGCCCACCGCGACACATGCCGGGCCACCACGTCGCGGGCACGCTCACGGCGCGCTTCCTCCGACGGCATCGGCTCTTGCTCGTCCGCGTCGGCGATGGCGTCGGCGATCTTGTCGCGCAGCCCCGCGAGGGTCGCCGCGTCGGTCGGCAGCGCGCCCCCCACAGCTGCGGGCTGATCGACGCCGGACGGCGAGGATCCGCTTTGCACGGTGACTGCCCGCGGTACAGAGCGGCCGGCCGGAAGGCTCGGCCCACCAGCGCCGCCGGGCGCCTGCGCTGCCGGTGACTGCCGCAGCAGGTCGGACAGGCGCGGCACGGCTCCGGCCCCGTTCACCGGGGGCTGAGTGTGGTCAGGCATGCCCGGCCCCCTGCTGCGTCACGGGGGCTTGCAGACGGTTGGCGGCAACCCGCTGCAGCATGCTCGCCACGACCGGAGACGTCACCGGCGCGGGCTGCATCTGCAGGCGCGTACGACGGGTGTTCACCTCGGCTTGGATCGCCTCACATGCCTTGCGTGCCTGCTGGAGCAGTTCCAGCTTGCCGGCCTTGACCGACCGGTCCGGCCCGTAGGTGAACAACCGGGCGGTGACTGGGTCGAAGGGCAGTATGGCCACCACGGGCGACTGCAGGTGTTGGGCGATCGCGCTCGACGTCATCCCGCGCCCCCTGCCCTCCTCCGCGATCATCACCGTGCACAGGGCGTCCGCCCCGGTGCCCGAGCGGTCCAGTTCCTCACGCAGCGCACGCGCCACCGGCACGGACTGCGCTACCGAGGTCACGGTGTTGCGTACGACCAGCAGCACCAGGTCGGCCCGATGCAGCAACGGAGCCGGGTACAGCGTGGGGTGAATACGGCCGGGCTCCACCACAACGCGGCCGGCGTCCACGAACACGTCGTAGTGGGCCTTGTGGTGCATCGACTCCAGCAGGCCCGCCAGCGGCTCCCACGTCCCTTCGAGCGCGGCCGCCTGCATAGGGTCGGTCAGACCGGGCATGACCCACCGGTTGCCCTGCTGGTCCAGCGGCCGCATGTGCGCCTCGAACACATCGGCCAGCTGGTCATACAGACCCGCCTCGGCCAGGTGCCACAGGCCTACCTCGTGACCCCACCGGCCCTGGGCATAGCCGTGTCGGATGCTGCCCTGCGACGCATCTGCCTCCACCAACAGCGACACATGCGGACTGGCCTGCGACAGCGCAAGCGACGAGACGGTCGTCCCTGCGCTGTGCGCGGACGTCAATACGATCACTCCCACCGCACTCAGCCCTTCTTCGAGAGCGCGAGCGCGATGTCGCCGCTAGTGGCCTGAGCTGCGACGGTGCCGCTGACGTCCTGGCCGACCGCGATCTGCACGACCGTGTTCCCTGACGTGTCCGGCTTGCCGATCTTCCAGATCCGCCCCGTCGTATCGAGGCCCGCCGGCTTATCAGACGTCCCGCCCCCGGCGGTGTCCTCGCCCGGCGTCACAATGCGTACGGTGTCGCCACTCTCCATCGCGCTGATCGGGGCGGCACCCGGCTTCACCTCGACCGCCACGAGTTCCTCACCCTGGCGAAGGTCGTTGCCGTTCGACAGCTGGCCTTGTGACAGCAGCGATCCGGGCACCAGGTGCACGGCGGCACGGCGCCCCACGACGTCCTTGCGGCCTGCGGCGGCGTAGAGCTTCAGGCCTGCGTCAGGCGGTAGAGCCACCACCTTCAGGTCCTCGTTCGTGATCGCCTGCCCAACTGGTACATCGCGGGCGAGCGCGAGGACGTCCGTGCGGTCGGTCGCGGTGTTGAACAGCCAGCCGATGCCCAACGCTGCGGTCAACACGCAGCCGAGGCCCGCGGCCATGGCGGATCGGCTGCGTCGGCGCGGTGGCAACGGATCGGAGATCCCCACCTGTGGACGCACGATGGCGTCGCCCCCGGGCGGTGCCGGCGGGGCGGGAATCTGCGCTGAGCCCTTCAGTGCCACTGGTTTGCCTTCCACATCTTTAGTCGAGGACCTTCATCTCGCCGACGTTCACCGTGAAGTCGCTCTCCCGGATCTCCGTCAGCTGCCCCGTCTCTCCACCGCCACCGGTCACCTGCCAGTCGACCTTCCACGTCGCCGTCGCCGTCCCGCGGAACTTGCCGTCAGGCTCGTCGCTGGAGGACGCGCGGAAGAAGTGGCCGCAGTCCGGGGACTCCTGCAGGTCCTTCGCCGCCGACGGGTGCTTTTCGACATAAGCGTTGTAGTCGGTCCCGGGGCCGTCACAGGACTCGGCCCTGGCGCCATCGCCCATGTCCCACTTGATCGACGTGACCTTCGCCGTGGCCGTCACGGTCACGCCGCCGGCCGTCGCGCTCGCCGTGTTCGGCCCGAACGTCGTCGGCCCCTGATCGACCCACAGCCACATCGGCACGCCCACGGTGTACTCGCCGCCCGGACGCGGACTGGCGATCTTCGGGCCGACGAGCTTCATGGAGTCGACAGCACGGCGAGCGACCACCTCTGGATCGATGGCCGGACCAGCGGGGTTCGCTCCATCAGGGATCCACACCACGCCGATCCGACCAGTCGCGGGGCACATCACCTGGTACGCGGCTCCCTTGCCGCCCTTCTTCTTGCCGTCCTGCATCGCAAGGTTCTCGGCAGGCGGCTGAGGAACCATCTTGGTGTACGTGCAGTCAGACTTGGAGGACCCAGCGGAGGAGCTTTTACTGTCGCTCGCCACGCTTCCTCTGCGCCCGGGCGCACGCGAGGTGTCCTTAGCGCATACCTTCACGTACAACGTCGCGCCCCTGCAGTGAGATCCGCCCACTTCACCTTCTGCGCCGTCTGCGTGCGCGGCAGGGGCAGCTAGCCCACCCAGGAATAGGGCTGTAAGGACAGCGGCTCCGCGCCTCAGCATGTCGGCCCACCTTGCGGGTCGATGTCGGTCACCATCCACCGGCCGTCCCAACGCTCGGCCTTGGCGGTCGCTACGTAGCGCAGCGGTTGCTCGCTGGGCAGAGGGATGACCTTCTTCGCCTTCAGGTCGTACGTCTCGTACTTCGACAGGTCGACGCAGTCGCTGAGGGTCGCCTTCGGAGTCTTCGCCTTCAAGTCGAGCGACGTGACCTTTGCGTCATGTTGCACGGCGCCTCGGACTACTGTGCCTGACTCCTTCATGTGCACCAGATCGATTCGGATCTTCCCTAGCGCATCGAGCGTGGCGTACTTCTGGAGGTCCGTGCCCTTCTCCTCGGCCTTCTGGTAGGCCTTGGCCTGTTCTCGGGTCATGGCGTCGTAGACATCCATAACCGCTGCCTTCTCGGCCGCCTGCGGGTCAGCAGACTTTGAAGGTTGGACTGCCCTTTCGGTCTTCGCCGGTGTACTCCGCGGCTTAGACTCGTCCGACTTCGAACCCGAACTGCAGGCCGTTGCGCCGAATACGCAGCTCGCAACAACTACCATGCCGACTAGCCGGTTTCGGCTGCGAAGTGTCCTTCGGTGCGTTCGTCCCGTGCGCATCCGAGCGCCTCCCCGTTGGTCGTCGGTGTCGTGCCAGTGACCTGCAGTGCCTCGCTCTGCGCAGTGGTGCGGTTGCGGCGAGCGTGGCCGATGAGGTTGCCGTGCACATGCGTACGCTACGCAAGAATCGGTCAACATCCCAGCCCGGTCTGCCAGCTCGCCGGGACGCTATGCCATCAATTCCGGTCAACTGGACAGATGGGGGCTTCATTGATGCGGACGCTCCCGTTCCAGAGGCGGTTTCAGTCGGCGGGCTCACTCGAAGAGATGACATTCCATTCGCGGCCGAAATCACAGACGGAGGGGCTGCTTCTTTAGGTTGTCGACGTGTTCCCTTACACACGACACTCAACGGACAGGCTGCCAACGGGTGTTGTGGCGCTTGAGGAGAATCCGCGCGGCACGGCCGTCCTCGGCGTTGCCAGCAGGGTCGGTGCCGGCCCACACGAGATGCACCCGGACGCGCCCGTCCGTAGTTGCGCGCGCGATGCCGGCCTGGATGCGGACCTCGCGGTACACGGCATGTGGCGGCGGCCCGGTGAAGTAGTCGGGCCAGGCGTCCCTCCCCCGGCCTGTCACCTCAGCCGTCCAGATGCGGGAGGCGAGGGCGACGAGCTCTTTCTCCTTTGCGGCTGGCATGTCCTTGGGGAAGGCGCGGTCGAGCATCCGCTGTACAGCGTGATCTCCGCCCGGGCCGTCCCCAGCGACGGGTACGTCAGTAGGAGGCAGGTCGCTCGAAGCCGGAGAGGTGCGCGCATGCCTCTCCGGCTCTGCGGGCAATGCTGCCTGGGACGGGACGCTCGACGTGGCGGATCCCGTGGAGACGGGCTTTGGCGTCGGGGCGGAGGAAGGTGCCGAGCGCGCCATGTGCGGTCCGGGCCATAGCAGTAGTGCCCCGATGACGGTGCATGCGAGGGCGGCGACGAGCGGCAGCGCGGCGGATTGTCCCCTGCCGTGCGGGGTGCGGGCCGTCATGTCAGCCGGGCTCCCCCGGCGAATCCGTGGTCCCAAACTGGTTCGGTTCTCACTTTGGTGCCTGGGCGGGCGGCGTTGACCATTTTCCCGTCTCCGAGGTAGATGCCGACGTGATAGATGGTGCTGTCGTTGCCGGGGGCGAGCGCGAAGAAGATCAGGTCGCCGGGCGAGAGAGCGCCGACGCCCCGGTCGGCGGGGATTCTCGTACCGTGCGTGGACTGGGCGGCCGCTGTACGGGGCAGTGTGATGCCGGCCTGGGCGAAGGCGTAGCCGGTGAGGCCGGAGCAGTCGTATCCGGTGATGTGGGCGCCCGATTTGCCGCTGGGTGAGCAGCAGGTGCCCTTCGTCGGACCGCTGGCTGATCCGCCGCCCCAGGAGTAGGGAGTGCCGATCTCTGCGAGGGCGGCGTTGATGGCGATGCGGGCCTTGCCGGTGGCGCCTTGTCCGATGCGGATGGTGCCGTCGCCGAGCTGGCTGTAGCGGTCGATGTTGGACTCCACGTCGTCGACGTACGCCCACGAGTGGTTGTACTGGTAGATCGCTGAGTGGAGCTGGGAGCGCTTGGTGAGGTCGCGGCCGTTGCCGCACAGGTAGACCGCGGCGCCGAGGGCGGCGTCGTCGGCGTTGTGCGGGTCCTTCTTCCCGTCGCCGTTGCCGTCCCGGCCGCTGCCTTTCCAGGTCAGTGGCATGAACTGAAAGGGTCCTTCCGCGCGGTTGTTGCCGTCAGGAAAGACAGTCGTGTTGCCCCCGACGCCGCTCCCGTCGAGGAGCGGGCCGAGGATGTGCGGGGTGATGTCGCCGTTGTCGGCGATCTTGCGGCCGCCTGCGTGGTTCGACTCGATCTTGGCGATTCCCGCGAGGACGGCCCAGGTCAGTCCTTTGCATTTGGGCTGCTCGGCAGGAAGCTGGGCGGCTGCGTTCTGGTAGGCGAGCAGCATGCGCTCGGGGATGCCGGCCACCTTGCCGACGGTTGCGGGCTGAGTGGCGGAGGCGTCTGAGCGTTGTGTGGACAGGGCGAAGGCGAGGGGGATGGCGACGAGGACCATCAGTAGCGCGGTGAAGGCGCATCCGAGTTTCCTCACGGGTAGTCCCAGCGGGAGTCGGTCGGGTCCGGTTCCCACGGGAAGCGCTGGGTCCAGACCTCGTCGCGGACATGCCCGTTGTCGGTGAGGCCGCCGAAGTAGACGGGGTCACCGTTCTCGTCGTGCCAGGTCTCGCGCCAGTTCCGCAGACGGCTGGCATTGTTGATCGGGTCTGCCACCGACTGGTAGCCCCGGCGGATGGGGGTGGTCAGGTCTTCCAGGCCGGCGCGGGTGTCCGCGTTGAACTGGTCGCCGACGCGGCTGTAGTGGGCGCGCTGGCGCCCGAACTCCTGGCTGAGATCGCTGCTGAGGGTGCTGGTGGCGCGGCGGGCCCGGGTCCAGGTGGCGGGCAGGCCGATGGTGGAGTAGTAGGCCAGCTTGCCGGCGCCGACCATGACGCGGCCGCCGCGGGTTCGCTTCAGCTGTTCCTCGAGCCGGGCGCCGATGGGCAGGTAGTTCTGGTCGCTGCTGTCGCTGATGATCTGTCCGGTGCGTCCGTCGATGACGGTGGGCAGGGGCCGGCCGTCCGGCCCGTGAGGCGTGACGGGCCGCGGCGTGCGCTTGGGGCCGATCAGCGCGGTGTGGGCGGTGCGCAGGCCGAGCGCGATCGGGGCCAGGCCGCGGGCGGATCCGGCCCGCGCCTCGGCGAGCATCGCGGCGGGGTGGCCGAGCAAGCCGTCCGGGTCACCCAACGCGCGCATCTGGGAGGTGAGTTGCGCATGCCTACCGAGCAGGGCGGAGTGGCTGGGCGAGGCTCCCAGGGACAGTGAGCCGCCGCGCAGGGCGCCCTGGTGGCCGAGGGAGGAGAACGCGGCCGCGGTGGAGGCGGCGTTGTCGCCCATGGTGTGGGATCCGCCGATCTTCGCGTAGCGCATCCGTTGCGGGATGAGGTCGGCGACGCTCTTGCCGCGGCGCAGCAGGATGCGGTGGCCGGCTAGGGCCATGAGGGCGAGGCCGTCGAGGAGGAACAGCCGCTCGACGAGCGGGCCGTCGCCTTCGGCGAGCAGGACGCGGGCGGTCAGCCCGAAGAACGGGATGAACACGGAGATGATGAACAGTACGAGGCAGGCTGCGGCGTTGTAGCCGACCCATTTCCACAGCACCCCGCGGTTGGGGCCGGGCAGCATCGCCCAGGCGAACACGACGACGGCGACGACGGCGCAGATGACGTAGCCGACCTGCGCGAGGATCAGGGCCATCGCCAGGGAGATGACGACGAGCGCGATGATGGCGGCGGCGACCAGGACCAGGAGGGCGCCGATCACGCGGTCCCAGGTGGCCTTCTCCATGTAGGCGGCGACCGATTTGCCGTCGTCCCCGGCCTTCTTGAACTTTTCGACAGCTCCGTCGGCATCATCGCCTCGCTGGCAGTACGCCTTCCCGGGCCCTGCGATCTTGTCGCACGGGTCGTTCTTGATCTTCGGGGGGTCGATGAGCTTCTTGTGGACCTTGTAGAGGGGGTCGTCCTTGTCGATGATCCGCCCGTATTCGAGGAGCATGTACGGCTGCACGACGAGGACCTGGGTCAGGGTGCGGGTGATCGGCCCGGATACGTCGGCGGCGACCGGGGCGCGGCGTCCGCTGACGCAGGTGTCGTGTGCGGGGCCTGCCACGGCGTCGCACTGGGCATCACGCTGCTTGCGCGCGGCGCTGTCGCCGGACGTGCTGGGGGTGGTGGGCTGGGCGCGGCAGGCGGCCTGGGCGGGTCCGGTGATCAGGTCGCACGGGTCGTTGGCCTTGTGGGTGTCGCCGCCGTCGGTGGTGAGGGTGGCGGCCTCGAGGGCGGCGCGCTGGGTCTGCTGAACGGGTCCGTCGTGGCCGAGCAGCATGTCGGGCCGGACCAGGGAGGTGGCGGCGAGTGCGGCGATGAGCAGGGTGAGGAAGATTTCCCCGATGCCCCGTGCCACGCGTCCCCGCATGATCAGGATGAGGCCGAACACGAAGGTCCAGGTGAGGAAGAGCGGGGCGATGCCGAGCGGGCCGACGACGCTGTCGCGGTAGGCGTTGGACAGGTCCTGGGCCGGGCCGGCGAGCTTGTCGATGACCGGGAATCGGTAGGCCCAGTCCACGAGCCAGGCGGAGAAGCCGACGAGGTTCCGGGCGAGCGCGAAGGTGCCGGTCATGAGGAATTCCAGGCCGTCGTTCATGGCGGCGGAGATGGGGTCGGTCATGCCGCCGTCCCCGGCGTGGCCGGTGAGTTCGTAGCGGTCGATGGTGACGCCTTCGGGTCCCTGCACGTGGAACGGGCCGAGCAGTCCGCCGTCCTCCTCTCCGTCCGCGGCGAACGAGGGGGCGGCGGTGGCGGTGAGGATGAGCAGGACCAGGACGGCGAGGGTGGTCAGGCGGGCGGTGCGCTGGCTGGCGTACAGGCGCGTCAACATCATCGGGTCCTCCTGTTCCGGCGCAGCAGAGCGACGACTCCGGCGAGGGCCGGCGCGGCCAGCAAAAGGCCGATCCGGGCCGGGTGGGCGGCGGCGGAGTGGGGGGTGGTACCGCCGCGCTCGCAGTACGCGTGGGCCGGGCCGACGATGAGGTCGCACGGGTCGCTGCCGGAGCCCTCGGTGCCGCTCGTGTCTGCGGCGCTCGTGGTCGAGGTGGCGGGCAGGGTGCGCGCGGTGTGCTCGGGCCTGGGTGTCGTCGAGTCGGTGGCGAAGGCATTGCCGGTCTGCGGCCACCAGGCGTCCGGCAGGCCGGGCGTGGCGAGGACGACGGTCAGGGCGCCGGCCAGCGCGATCAGCAGGGCTGCGGTGGCGGCCGCGCGGCGGATGCGGTGGGGGCGGAAGGTGTCGGTCTCGCGCATCGCAGCCTCCGGGAAGTATGGGCGGGCCGGGGAGAGGTGACGGGGCCCGCCGGTCGGGACAGAGTGGGAAACAAGGGCGGGCATACGGGGTCTCCTGAGGCCTGATCAGCGGGAACGGGGTGTGATCTCACTGTTCGCCCGTCCACTCACCACGCCGCTCGCCATCTGCGGCTGAGGGCGGTGACAAGGCCATAACTCTGGAAGCCAGTGGTCGTGGTGAGTGGGCGATCGTGTGTATGCAGTGGCGTATAGCCCGGGGCTCAGAGCGCGGCGGTGGTCAGGCCCTGTTCGACGGCGGGAGGGGCATCGCGGTCCGGCCCGGGCGTTGGTTCGGGGCCTTCGGGGTTGGTGAAGATCTGGTCGAGGAGCCGTTCGACGGCGGGCACCAGCACCTTGAAGCGGCCGATCGCCAGGCGGGGGTCGCGGGCGAGGATCTCGCCGGCCCGCTCCTGCTTGCCGAACGGGGACAGGCCCATGACGGTCGCCAGGAGCTCCTCGTCGGTGCCGGGCAGGCCGAGCCATTCCAGGGCGCGGGCGGCGAGTTCCGGGTCGGTGGTCCGGCTAACAAACCGGTAGGCGAGCAAGCCGGCGGTCGTGCTCGTGCCGAGTTCGCGGACGTCGTGGCAGCCGAGTCCGACGCCGGCGCCGTGCTTGCGGCCGTCGTAGACGACTTCGTCGACAAGGGCCTGGCCCTCGGCGGAGGAGGTCAGCCAGTACGCCTCGTCGAGCGGCAGGAGCGTGAAGCGGGGGTCGGTGAAGGCGACTTCGCGGGCGATCGCGGCGATCAGATAGAGCATCGCGCGGCCGATCAGCGCCTCGATCGGCTGGTTGGCGAGCAGTTCGGGCTGGGTGGCGGCTTCGCGTGGCGGCAGCGTGAGTCCGGCGGTGGTGATGACGACGAAGTCGTCCGCCGCGGTACCGGAGGTCAGGTCGAGCGGGGGCAGCGCCGGATCGAAGACGGCGGCCGCGAGCGGCTCGTCGGCGGCGACGCGCAGCCACTCGACGAGCCGTTCCGCGTTCTGGGCCCGAACGCCCTCGCCGCCCGCGATCTCGTCCAGGGCGGTGAGCACCTCGGCCATGCACGGCTGTTCGGCGGCCGCGGCCTGGGCGACCGCCTTCTTGAGCAGGGCGCCGTACTCGGTCATCGGGCCGATGTTGAGCTGCACGGTGAGGTAGCTGAGGGCGTAGCGGGCGCCGACAGCCGGGTCGGCGAACACGCGCAGTGGGTCGAGGGAGAGTTCGGCCTTGGCCGCGTCCACAATCTGGCAGCGGCCGGCGGCGGCGCTGCGAGCGAAGCGTGCCCATTCGCGACGCTTGGTGCGGTCGATCGCGATCACACGGCCGCCGCGGTCGACGATCGCGGAGGAGATCTCCTTGAGGAGGACACTCTTGCCGCCGCCGAGGTCGCCCGCGATCCCGAACGACGCACTGGCGTTGAGGTTCGGGGCGTTGGCGATGTCGAGGAGGACCGGGGAGACGGTGCCATGGTCCTGGGAGAAGCCGATCATGGCGCCGGTCGGGTCGCCGAAGGTGTGCCCGCTGATCGCGCCGTGCATCGCCCAGTCCTCGCCGAGCTGATGCTGGGCGTACTGGCGGATCTTGGGCGGCGCGGGGGTAGCGGGCAGGCCGAGCGCGAACAGTTCGGCCTGCTCGCCGACGGGCCGCTCCAGCCGGTAGGAGTGACCGCGCAGTTTCGCCTTGAGGGCCCCGGCCCGGCGATCGCACCCGGCGGCAGTGTCGGCCCACACCGACATCACGGTGACGGCCTGGACTTCGACCTCGACGCTGGTGCGCGAGGCGCGGGTGCCGAGATCGCCGAGGTCTTCGGCCGCGTCGTGCAGATCGTCGGGAAGGCCGGTGGCGGCCTGGGCGGCGTATTGCTCGGCCTGGTCGACGAGGTCACGCTTCTTCCGCTTGACGTCGTCGACGACCTTCTCGGCCTCCACCACCTTCAGGTCCACGACCCAGTCGACGGGGAACGGCATGTGCTCCAGGCCGGCGAAGAAGTCGGCCCCCTTGGACAGGAACTTCCGCGGCTGCTCGGCGAGAGCGAGGTGAGCCTGATACGAGGTGCCGGCCTCGGTGTCGACCTGGAGCCAGCGGCGCCCCATCTCGAGCTTCTTGCCGCTGGGGGCCTTCTTCCCCCAGCCGCGCACCGAGGAAGCCGCGGACGGCGTCGCGGATGTGGCGTCGTCGGTGCCGCCCTCGAGGAGGCAGACGTGACCGAGGTCAGCGTGCGAGGGAGCGCGCAGGACGCCACCGACGAGGTGGCTGGCCCGGCCATCCGAGCGCTCTGCCTCGGCGAGCAGCGGCTCGTCCAGGCCGCGGGCGAGGGCGTGCTGGTGCATCCACACGATCTCGGCCGGAAGCGCGGGGCGCAGGTGCAGTCCGCCGCCGAGCTCGGCGGCCAACTGGCGGGCGCGCTGCTGCAGGTCTGCGACCTCGCGCGCGGGCACGGGGGCCGGGGGCAGCCCCAGAGTGCGGGCCAACTCCGCCCACGCGACAGTGAACGCGGCGCTCACCTCGGCCAGCATGCCGCTCTTGTCGAGCGGGACGGCCAGCCACAGGGTGCGCCGGTGCATCTCCACCGGGGAGCGCAGGTCCTCTCCCGCGAGCAGCCGCAGCTGTGCGTCCGCGACCTCGGCCCAGTACGGGCGGCGCTTGTAGTCGACCCCCTGCACAGTGCGGGCGATGACCTCGCCGGGGTCCTGGCGGGCGCACAGCCCGTACAGGCGGGCGGCGCCCGGCAGGGAGCGGACGAGTTCGGTGATCCGGGCGTGCAGGTCGTCGCGGGTGCGGTCGCTCATGTAGCGCGACCCCTCTGCGGGCAGGGCCCAGATCGCCCATACGTCACCCGAGGTGGACCACACCAGGTTGTCGACGATGTGACGGATGGCCAACTTCATCAGGACGCCTCCTGGCGCTCGCGCAGCATCTGCTGCAAGGGGGTGGGGGCCGGGCGCGGACCGGTGGGCCGGACGACTGCGGGGGCAGTTCGCCGCCGACCCCCCGTGGGTGCGCCGCGGCGCCGCCCAGTCCGGCAATACGGCACCGACGGCGCGTTCGTCGTGTCGATGGAACTGGTGGAGATGAGGAAGGAGCCCCCCAACTCACTGGTGCGCGGAGCACGCGCGGTGCGTCCGCCGATCCGGCCGGTGCTCGGCTGCAGGGTGAACTGCAGCCAGCCCGCAGCCACATACAGCGGGGAGCGGCCGCCGATACGAGAGGCGCGGGCCAGCCAGATGGCGAAGCCGAGCGCGACCGGCGGGACCGGGCCCATCCAAGACCACAGGGCGAACGTCTTGATCAGAAGGAAGACGCCCCCGACCGCGATGATCAGCTGGGCGTAGGTGTACGGGCCCAGCCACAGCACCCAGTCGCCGATCTTGCCGATGACGGAGGGGTAGCGGCGGGCCTTGGTGTACGTCCGGCCGACGCGCGCGGGGGCGCTGGTCGCGGTGCTCATGCCGTGCCCGCCTCGCCAGCCGGGGTCGCGGTCGCGTCGGTGCGCGGGCCGGGCACGAGCGGTGCATGGACCTGTCCGGCGCCCTTGATGTTGGTGATCTCGTTGGTGAAGAAGTCCGACAGGTCGGCGCGGCCGGAGTAGATGCCGTTGCAGATGACCAGCCCGATCAGGGCGCCGATGCCGGCCTTCACGGAGAACTTCTTGACGATGGTGGTGACCACGATGATCGCGAGGGACAGCTTGAGTGCCCCGTCGGCCCAGCTGTTGCCGATGCTGAGCAGGTGATCGCCGACCTGCTTGAACTCGCCGGCCAGGACGACCGATTGGACGGTAGTCAGGGTGTTCATCGGGCGAGCTCCTTGGGGGTCGTGGCGGCCAGGGCCTGCACGGCGTGGCCAGTCGTGAGGGTCGTGTCGGGCGCGGACGCGGAGTTGGCCGTGCCGCTCGCGCCGGGCTCGGTGGTGCTCAGGCCGGAGTCGAGGGCGGTGACCTCCCAACGGCCGTCGCGGGCGTGCAGGGTGAGCGCGTACGACAGCGGCCACTGAGCGCCGCTGGTGTCCGTCGCAGTGATCGCGGCCTGTACCTGGACGGTGCTCGGGCCGGAGGCGGGGCGACCGTCGGTGTCCTGCACGCTGCGCAGCTGGTCGACCTGGAGCGAGGCGTAGGGCGACGGCGCGGCGAGGGCGGGCAGCTGGACGCCGGGGGCGAGGTAGCGGTCGGCGCCCTCGGCGGCGCCGAGGTAGGCGGTCAGGAACTCCTGCGTGGTGGTCGCCAGCGGCGAGTCGTCGGCCACGGTGCGCTCATACGGCGAGTCGGGGGCGGCCTGGACGGCGGGCGCGGCGACCTCCATCGGCGCGGCGGCGACGGTGAACGCCTTCCCCGCGCCCGGCGTCTGGCCGGCGTCCTTCGCCAGAACGGGCACGGCGAAGTAGCGCACCACTCCCCCGCGACCGGTGACCGTCTTGCCGTCATCGGTCACGGACCGGGTGGGCGCGGCGAACTGCGCGGCGACCGTGACCGACCAGACGCTGGCGCGCTGGCGCACGGTGCGTACCGCGGCGAGCCGGTCGACGGCGGGAGCCTGCTTCGCGTCCCATTGGGGGGCCGGCACCGTGGGGGCGATCGCGGCCAGTTCGCGAGCGGCCGGGCTGTCCGGGGTGCCCGCGGCGAGCCACAGACTGAGGACGAGCTCGGCGTAGCCGCCGGGCGTGACCGATTCCGCCGTGACCGATTTCCTGACCGGGGTGACCGATTGCTGGGCCGTGGCCGCGAGCTCGGAGCGGGTGCAGCTGGAGATCAGGGCGAGCGGTCCGGCGGCGACCGCGACCCACACCGCGGCGCGGACGAGAGCGGCCCGCCGTACGGGCAGTGTGCGCACCGGGGGCGGCGCGGCGGGCTTGTCGGTGACCGATCCGGATCGGTCACGCTGTCGAGAACGGAGGGGCATCGACGGCTCCTTGAGGGGTGGTGCTGGTAGCCCTAGATTTCGCCGCCCCTCTCACCACGCCGCTGTCCACCAGTGCCCCGGGGCCGTCACGAGCCCATAACTCCTGCGTGGTGAGCGGAGCCTGACGCCGTGGTGAGTCCAGTGGTGAGTGCCGTGGTGAGTGCCCTGAGCTGTGGTGAGTCGCCGTTCGACGCCACTCACCACCGCAGTACGGACCCTCTTGAGCGCGTACGGGCGCAGAGCCCGGGAGCACGCCGAGCGACATATCCCGGACCGCCCGTGCGTCGGATGCACGAGCTGCGGAACGACGCGCGCGTCGCTTCGGGACCGGTCACGCAGCAAGTGGGATCCGCGCCGAAATCGGTCGCACGGAGCCGTGACCGGTCCGCAGAGATCGGTCGTGACCGGTGACCGATTCCAGGAAATCGGTCACCGGTCACGCCCTAGGAACCGGTCACGCACGGCCCATCGCAGGATCGGTCACGCCCATGAGTCCGGCCGGCCAGGGGCCTATGGAAACGACGAAGGCCCGATGACCGGAGCGGTCATCGGGCCCATGTGCCTTGTGTCGGTCAGCTTCTGACTGACCGAAGATGAGAGCGTCCGGCTGTCTTCTGCAGCTCCTCCCGAAGCGCCTTCGCCTCCCTGAACCGACGCTGACCGGTGCTCGTCGATACGTCCATGCGCCGGCTGACTTCCGCGCCGGACAGCTTCTTGTCCCGGGACTCGAGCTCCTCCATCCAGCCGATGATGGTCATCAACTGCTGACGGTGCTCGTCCTCCTGCCCCTGCAGCTGCGGCGCTCGTGCCGTCGCCTCGCCGGTGTCCGCAACCGTGACGCCCGCCTCCCAGCCTGCGGGCTGCTCCGCCGCCACCGGAGGCATCCCCACAGTCCCTGTCGCGGGTACGCCGTCGTGGTCTGCATGGGCCTGCGCCGGGATGGGGGCTGGGGCGGCGAAGAGCGGTTCACTCACGGGTGCCGACTCGGTGACCGATGACCGGTCACCGCCCGACGTGCTGGGCGCCGACTGCACGTGACCGGTGACCGGCTCGGTCATCTCCTGACGCTCTGCCGGACCGGCGACCGCGACGGGCTCGGTCAGCTCCTCCGTCGTCCACGGTCCGTGAAACTCCTCCGGCTCCCCTGCGGTCGCCTGCAGCAGTTCCTCGCCCCGGAGCTCGTCGTCGAGGCTCTGCGGGTCATATCCGCCGTGGTACTCCACCTCCGCGTGCTGGGGAGCAAACCACTGGCTCGAGTCGTCGGCGGCTACTTCGACCGACTCATCGGCGACCTGCGCCGGGACCAGAGCAGGGACGGGGCGTGCCTCGAGCTCGGCCGCAGTCTGCGGCGCGCGGGACGGCAGAGGGGGCGGCTCAATACCGGCGGCTTCCAGTCCGGCCGGCGCAGTCTCCTCCAGGGGCACGCCGTAGCGGGCCAGCCGCAGCGGCATCAGCGATTCGACCGGTGCCTTGCGCCTCCATCCGCGGCCGAACCGGGAGTGCAGCCGGGCCTGGTAGACGAGCCGCTCCTGCTCCAGCTTGATCACCGTCTCGTACGAGCGGATTTCCCAGAGCTTCATACGCCGCCACAGCAGGAACGTGGGCAATGGGGAGAGCAGCCACCGAGTGACGCGCACGCCCTCCATGTGCCTGTCGGCGGTGATGTCCGCGATCCGTCCGATGGCGTGGCGCGCGGCCTCGACGGCCACCACGAACAGGATCGGAATGACAGCGTGCATGCCGACGCCAAGCGGGTCGGGCCAGGCGGCCGCACCGTTGAACGCGATCGTGGCCGCGGTCAGCAGCCAGGCCGTCTGCCGCAGCAGCGGGAACGGGATCCGGATCCAGGTCAGCAGCAGGTCCAGCGCGAGCAGCACACAGATGCCCGCGTCGATGCCGATCGGGAAGACGTAAGCAAAGTTCCCGAACCCCTTCTCGACGGCGAGTTCGCGGACGGCCGCATACGACCCCGCGAACCCGATGCCCGCGATGAGGACGGCCCCGGTGATCACCACCCCGATCAGAACGCGGTGCGTCCTTGTCAGGATCAGTGCCTTGGGTCTGTTCGCCGCAGTCACGGCCGCCCCTCCGTCATCAGTAGTTGGCAAGAGAACACAGTGTCACGTACAGGAGCGGCCTGGGGCGACACGGCCCCGATCGGGCCTCACCTGCTCCGCAGGCCACCCGGGTTGTCCGGTTCGTGCGCACCGCCGCCATGCTGCTGGCGCGCACAACCCCGTCGGGCATCACGCGCTGGGCACACCGTGGAGTGAACGGACCGAAGTCACCAGCGTCCACCACTGAGCCAGCTCCTTGGCCGTGTAGTGCACGGTGCCCTCGACGCTGACTCCCTCAGGTAGTTCGATCCCTGCCTTGCGGGCGCGCGTCAGCCGCTGCCGGGCCGCGTCGTAGGACACCGGCAGAAGCCCTGTATCGCAGGCCTCCTTGAGGCTGAAGACGGGGAGTCGGGACTCCTCGCACACATCAACCTGCTCCGTGTGCTGCTCCTCCACATCGCTGCCCGGCGCCGGCGCAGCGCCGGCAAAGGCTCCCTTCGGGCCGTTCTGCTTGGCGAGCAGGACCGGACGGTTCGTCGCCAGCTGCACGCCTCGCATGAAGGCTCCCCCCGGCAGGAACTCGTCGATGGCCAGCTCCTGGCGAGCCTCCTCCAGAGCTTCCTTCGTGATCCACGGAGCCATCTGCCCAGCGCCGTGCCACGACGGGGCCGGGGTGCACTGGCTGAGATAGGTGTCCGCCTCCTCCGGGGAGATGTAGGCGTACTGGATCTCTTCGATGGCGTGGGAGCCCGTCACGCCGATCACTCCCCGGCCCTTCACCTCGTACTGGTAGGGCAGGCGCGGGACGTCCACTCCGTAGGTCACCGACCACTTCGGTGTCGAGGCGGGCCCGACGATCCCCTTGGTGCCGACCAGGTCGCGGGTCTCGGTGTCGGTGAAGATGTCCCGGCTGAAGGTGTGAGCCCCGATAACGATCTTGTGGCGGCCGCTACGTCCCTGCATGAGGATCATGTGGAACCAGGCCTCGAACGGAGGCATGCCCTTCCCCTTGAGGCCATGCTTCCACCAGATCTTGGCCGACTTCACGAAGCTCGCGAACTCGTCGATGACCAGCATTCGTTCGGGGAGCGTGTCGCCTTCAGGGGTGCCCTTCAGTGCCTCGGCGGCCTTCATCGACACGTAGAACTCGGCGAGCGCGGAGACGGCCTGGCGGCCGGTCTTGTGGACGCGAATCCCGTCGCCCCCCTCGATGTGCGCGAACGCCGCGGCCTTCATGGTGATGCAGTCAATGAGCGCACCGTGCTGACGGCCATGCACGACCGGGATGGTCAAGACGGTCGTCTTCCCGTCGCCGGTGCCGCCGGAGATGCCCCAGTGCGGCGTCTCGGTGTCCGTGTCGACGTAGCGCTCTCCCTGGTGGACTCGTCCCAGATGGCAGCGCGCAGGGTCGGGCGAGGGAATCCACTTCACCAGCGTCGGCAGTTCGGGCTCCGGCTCGAGCGGCGGCTTCAGCGTGAACGTCACGGCCGGCTTCGGGCCCTTCTGGTCGTAGGCGGCCTCCCACTCCCCCGGCAGCCGCGTATTGACGAGATGCGCGAGCGCCTGGCGTTCACGGTCCGAGCCGAGCCACCCCAGTGGGAGTCGGACGACGGTCCGGGCCCGCGCTTCCGTCACATCGTCAGGGAGTCGCAGCCAGAACTCCTGTCCGCGACTCTGCTCCTCCTCCGAGAGTCGCAGCACCTGTACCAGCCCGGCCCACAGGTTCGGCCCATATGTCTGCGCGTCCGAGGCTCCGCCCACCCCTCGCCACCGCTCCACCATGAACCACACCCCGACCGCAGCCAATCCGACGCCGGTGAGCGCAACGAGCTGTGGTGAAGGACCACGCCACGCGACGATCGCGGCCAGGACGATTCCGATGCGCACGACCGCACGCGTCACGTCGGACCCTCGCGTCCAGAGCACCGGCAGGTACCCAAGGCAGCCGCTTGGCAGCCCCTTCGTCGCTGCCGTGGCCGGCTCGCTCCCTGCGAGGTCATCATCTGCGGCAGGGCCACGCAGCGGCTTGCCGGTGACGTACCTCCCGACTCCGCCGACTGCGGCCCGGACCACCACTGTGAGGCCTTCACCTGTCGCGTCCAGGACGCCGTCCCATCCGGTGCGCGGCTTCTTGCTCTTGCCGTCCTTCGCCGCCGCGGCTTGGCGGACGCCGATGCCGTATACCCCGAGGAACGCCGCCAGGAGTACGAGGCACAGGAGTTGGATGCCGATCGCAGTGTGTGGCAGGACCGAGATCAGCCACGACGTGATTCTGTCAGCGACGGTGCTGTCCTGAGCCAGGACTTGATGTGGTGAGGACGGTGGATGTGGGCTCCGCACCGGGCCCCCTTTCGTGGGAGCGGGTATCGCCTGGTGCCGGGAGGGGCTCGACCAGCGGGCCGCCTCGCCCGCTGGTACGGCGAGCTCCGCGTCGTGCGGCCGACGCGTCGGCCGCGGCCTCGTTGATGAAGGCCGTGTTCAGCCCGGCCGCGAGGCTGCTGAAAGCCTGCCAACCCCTCTCACCACGCAGCTCACCACCAGTAGCGGTCTCTGGTCACGGTCAGACACCAGTGATTCGGTGAGTACGGATCGCAGCCCGGGTGACCTCCGTGGTCGGTTGTGCCGTTCCGATCTCGGTGGGAGCGAAGGGAGGTCCAAGGCGGCTTGCAGCGTTCTCCAGACGTCTGTGGTCGGTTCGCTGAGACAGGACAGCCCCGGGGCCAGACGATGTCTGGCCCCGGGGCCCATAGAAGCGTTTCCAATGGAAACGGCTACATCAGTCAGTTCGCTCGACGAATCCCAAATATGTAGCGACCTTCCGGTAGTCCTCCGCCGGGTGGGACTTGGGGAACAAGATCGGCAGTGGACAGGTGTCCTCGTACAGCTTCTTGGCATCCCGGGAGTACCGAACGAACGGCATGAGGTAGTCGGCGTATTTCGCCTGGGCGACCGCGACCGCGCGACGAGCCGGCGCCTCGTCATAGGACGGCGTCGGCGTGCCAGTGAGCAGCAGATGACTGAGTTCTGGCCGCCCCGGCACCGCCCGCTTGTTGCGGTTCTTGTCCCGGACGTTCTGAAGTTCCTTCAGGAGCGCCGGCAGAAGGTTGACGTCCTTGGGATCGGCGCGGACGGAAGGAACGACCTTGTCGTCCTGATCGAGCATGCGGACCACGGAGTAGACCATCTTCCCGTAGGAGGCCGGGAAGTCGATCCACCACACCTCGTCGTCTCCGGCGTACGAGTGCAGCACCTCCATGAACCAGTCGTTGCGGTCAGGGTCCAACGCGATCAGCGTGTCCGTGCCCGCCAACGCCGGGTCGCCGGGAAGGAGACGGAGATTGGGAATCTCCTGGTACAGGTTCTTGCCGTTGTCGTCGGTTCCGATCCAGTAGCGGGCTGGAAGGACGACCTCGTCGAAGGTGGCCTTGCCGCTGATGAGGTCGATGACCGTCTTGCGGCCTTCCAGATCCTCTTCGGTGTATCCCAGGACGCGGGTGCCGGACATGTTGGCGTCCAGGTCCACGTACGTAGAGCGATAGCCACGCAGCGCGGCGGTGACTGCCAGCGACGTGGACGAGGTGGTCTTGGTGGAGCCGCCGCAGGCGATGATGAAGGCGAACAGGAGCGGCCAGTTTCGCCCTTGGGGGCGGAAGCGGGGGTCGATGGTTGAGGAGGGTGTACTCATCAGTTGGCTCCTGCCGCAAGGAGCCCGAGCTCCTTCTTCTCCCACGCTGTCTCCGGCGTGTACTCGGCGTACTCCTGGAGGAACGTCACGTGGCTGATCTCGCCGGCTCCCCAGGACTGGCGTCGCGAGGAGGTTCGCAGTTCGCTCGCCGCCAGCGCGCACGCGAAGGCTGCGAGGCGCCGTAGCTCTTCGTTGTCCGACGCCAGGACGCTGTTGAAGTAGGTGCTCGCCCGCTCCTCGTCCAGGTGCTGTCGGCCGACTCGCTTGAGCCAGGTCAACGCCAGTTGCTGGGCGGGGCCTTGTTGAGGCGGGAGGAAGGACGCTGTGGTCAGGGCGCGCAGGAGCATCTCGTGGGACTCGGGTGCATCCGGGTCCAGTGTGGCGACGAGCGCCTGGCATGCAGCGTCCCGGCTTGCCGCGGCACGCGCACGGTCCTGCTCGAACTCATCGGCCGCGGGCGGTGCTGAATTCCGCCGTGGACGGGGAGGAGTGGCAGATCCGTTTCCAGTGGAAACGGGGGCCTTCGGTGCTGCCGCCGTCTCGGGGCTGGTGGTGTTGTCATTGGACGAGTCGGCACGAGCCAGCTCGGAGTCGTTTCCACTGGAAACGACATCCGTCCTAGTACTGGCCTCATCCGTGGTGGGTGGCGGGCTGTCGGCTTCGGGCTGGTCGGTGTTCGACCTGCGGGCGAGAAGCGTGGCACGCGCTGTGGCCGCGTGCATGCCGCCCAGGATGAGCTTGAGCCCCTCGCTTTGCTCCTCGACGGCAAGGGTGAGGAGCTTCTCTGCGGCGCTCACGGCCAGCTTCCCCGAATGGAGTTCGCTGCGGACTTCCGGCACCAGCTTCAGCAGCTGGACGCGCTTCCACACCGTCCCCTTGGACAAGGCGCCCTTCGCCGTTTCGCCGACCTTGGCCGCGATCTGCTCGTAGGAGAGGCCGCTCTCCTGCAACTCCTTGTAGTGTTCGGCCTCTTCCAAGACGCTGAGCTGTGCTCGGCGAAGGTTCTCGATCAGGGTGACGAGCTTGGCCTCTTCGACCTTGTCGTCCCGCAGAACGCTGGGGATGGTCTCCTTCTCCAGCATTTGGAACGCGCGCCAGCGGTGCTCGCCGAAGAGGATTACGTTCTCGGCCGTGATGGCATCTCGGGTCTCTGGGAAGTGCTTGAGCCAGACCGCGGCCCGAATGTGCGCGATGTTCTGGAGGAGCCCGACCTGCCTGATCGTCTCGGCGAGCTCGGGGATCCCCTTCATCTCCCGACGGTTGAAGGGGTTTGGGCACAAGCTGCTGAGAGCAAGGTCGAAGACGTCGCCGTTGCGGGTGTTGTCCGTGTAGAGGACGGTTCGAGCATCGGGCTTCGTCGGGACGGGCTTTGTGCTGTTCCGTCCAGGCCGCGGAAGGGCTTGGCTCATTGACTGCTCCAGGGCGACGTCGGCATGTACGCCCCGAGACTAGCGTTTCCACTGGAAACGCTGTGCCGGGTGGGTGCTGCCCGCCCTACGAGGACGGGCACCGCGTTTCCCTCCTCGGATCCCATCAGTCCGCGCGTATCAAGCAGTAGACCGCAGACGAGCCCCGCTCCGAGACTCCGTGTCCGTCGACCACCGCAGATCACGATGTCCCACACCGCCCGCCCAGCGTCGGGGGCGGAGACCTACCTTCCGCTCCCCCGCCGGCTCCGGGCCGGCGCCTCGGGTAGCGGAGGCAGGAAGTAGTCGAGGCACGCGTTGAGCAGTTGACTCCGGTCCCTGAACCCGTACGTGGTCTTCCACGCGGTGTAGACGGCGAGCTCGCGACGCGACGGCCGGAACGTCAGCTGGAACCGGTCGGCCGAGCGGCCCCGCTCCACCTTGCGGCCGAGCACGTCCCCGAAGAGGTCATCCCCCTCCACCTCGTCGTCCGGGGTCGCGGGCTGCCGACGCCGCTGTTCCTGCTCACGCAGTTCCGTGAAGCGGCCGTCGCGCCGTACGCGAAGGAATGCCCGGCGGATCACCACGGCGTTCGTCGGCTCGCTGCCCGACTCCTGGAGAAGCATCCGCTGGTAGCGGGCGAAGCGCTGCCGCACGTCGTCGGTGACCATGGCGACCGCGGCCTGGGTGAGGCGGCTGCTCTCCCCGTTCGGGAGCGAATCGACGGGCTCGTGCGCGGGGGCCGCCTCGATGCTCGCCTGAACCTGCGGGGCTGTTGCACGGTGTACCGGTGCAGTGCCGTCCTGGGCCGGAAGGGTGACGGCAGCGTGGCCGTCGGGGTCCTGACCGGTCGGCATCGATGGTGCCGAAGGAACCGCGGCAGCAGAGAGTCTTTCCTGTGGCGCTGTGAAGGCCGCGACCGCCGAGTCGGGCAGGGCGAAGGCGTTGAGATCAGAGTCGTCCGGGAGCCCTCCGCGCTTCTCCTTCGGCGCTTCGGATTCAGTCTTTGTCGTACGCCGGCTCACGTGGCACGCTCCTGAAGGTCGAGATTGTCAAGTTCCTGCTTCGCCTGGAGCGCCTCCATGGCGACGGACTGGTAGTCGCCGGCGAGGGCGCGCATAGACGCTCGCTGCGCGTTGTCGAGGTCGGGATCGGTCGCCATCTCCTGGGGAACCTTGCCGCGGGTCCGGCAGGCCACTGCCGCCGACTCGACATGACGGATGGTCTGCGCGAAGACCCTGGCGGCGCCGTTGAGGTCCTCGCTGAGATGCCGCTTGATCGCGGCCTGGACCTTCGTGGCGCTGGAGTTGGTGGCGAAGACGACCACGCCCAGGAGGCGGAGCAGGGGGTTAAGGCGCCGGGCAGTGCCGAAGCGCCGGGCAACGGTACGCAACCCCTTGCGGCTGGAGGGATCGGACTTGGACGGGATGAACGTCAGGTCACCGGCGACGAGCGCCTGCAGTTGGAGCGGCTCGGATCCGGGGGCGACGTCGAGGATGATGACGTCGAAGATGTCGCGGAGTGGGTCGAGCGCGGCAGCGTACATGCCCATCCAGGCCAGCTGCTCTTCCGCGTCGGTGCTGTGACGGGCCGCGCGGCGTTGGCAGTACAGCTCTTCGACGATCTCTTCGAGGGCGCTTCCACCGGGGATGACAGCCAGGTTCGGCCGCGCTTCGCCGGTCGGCACGAGAGGCTTTCCGTCGAGGATGGCGGCGACCTGAGCGCAGCCGTCGTCGTCTAGCTCGGTCCCGGTGATGCCCAGGTCCTCGCAGTTGTTCCCCTGCTCGTCCATCTCCATGAGGAGCACGCGCAGCCCGAGCTTGGACAGGGCGACCGCGAGGGCGGCGGCCAAGCTCGACTTGCCGACGCCGCCCTTTCCGTTGATGAGCACGAAGACCTTGCGCCGCATCATGTGCTCGGCCATGAGCTGCATCCTGCGGCGCAGCGCGGCTTTCACCGGACCGAGGTCGACGACTTCGAGCTGCACGCGCTGCTGAGGCACTTTCACCACATCCCACCGAAAAGGGAGTTTTATGTGATTAGTGAAAGTACGGGTGCTGAATAGCTCGTCATCATCGCCGCGCTCATGTTCGGCGCCTTTCACTCTGCTGGCCCTGCACTCGTGCAGCACCTGGTGCGTGCACCCATCGGCGCCGCTCTCCGTCACCTCGCGCGATCCTCATAGTACGACATATAGGACGTCGTCGTGCACAACGGCTAGCGCCCTATAAGGCATGCACACCGGCTCCTTGAGATGCCCACCGCCGAGGCCTGGCAGAGGGAGAGCCAGATTGTTGATCGGCCTCAGGGCATGGTGAGTGGGAGGGAAGCCTGTGGTGAGTGCTCCGTGGTGAGTGCGCCTTGGGACGTTCCGACGTTCGCTCATCATCACCGGTCACGGCGGGAGGGGGGCAAGGGTCGGCCACTGGCGGGCCATCGGAATCGGTCACCACGGCCCGGATATCCGCCTCGGACAGAATCGGTCATGGGGTGTCTGACCTGGTGTTTGACCGATCTTGAGGATCGGTCACGACGCCAAAGCTCCGGGATGGATGTACGTGACCGCACGCGCGAGCACGGGTGCCAGCGTTTTCAGTGGAAACGTCGGCGTGGTGGCTGGGCCTTCCGGCTCGGGGGCGGGGCTGATTGGTGACCGCACCGCCCCGGCTTGTGAGGGCCGGGCGGAACGGACGGCCCGTCAGGCAGGGGCGTGGATGCTGGCGAAGTCGGCGTCCTGGGCACGGTCGTGGGCGGGAGCCGTGCTGGATGCGGGGATGCCGTCCGCGCGGGCCGCGAGCTGGTGCAGGATCTCGTGCATGGTGGTGATCGGAAGCGGCTGGTCGCGGTCGGCGGTCAGGAGCGTGAAGTGCGGCTCGGTGTTGCCGTAGGTGTTCTTCGTGCTGCGGTAGTGGAGCCAGACGCTGGGGGCGAGGTAGTAGGACGCTTCGCCGTCCTCGTAGCCGCGCCAGCGGGCCTCGTCCTGCAGGAGGTTGTTGCTCTTGTCGATGCGCCAGGCGGCCGAGGCGGCGCGGGCGGCGGCGTCGTCCTCGGTGGCGGCGGCGACCTGGGCGAGGCCCTCGTCCAGGGTGGTCGGGGCGCTGGGGGCGGTGTGGCTGCCGGCCCGCGGACGGTGGGTGCTGTGGGCCTTGGTGAGCAGGCGGCGCAGCGGGGTCAGGAACGGCTCGGCCAGGGAGTTGACGGCGACAGCGGCCACGATCGCGACGCCGCCGGCGAACGCGAGGCGCCAGTCGCCGGACCAGGTGTCGGGCGAGTAGGTGTAGCCCGCCCAGGCGCCGATGGCGCCGCCGATCACGACGGTGACCATGTCCAGGCCTTCGGTCGCGGCGGCGGCGATGGTGAGGGTGGTGCGGCGAATAGCTCGGTTCATGATGTTGGGCTCCTTCTTCTGTCGGATGGGCTCTGGTGGGGGAAGGGGTGGCTCCGGGGCGGCCGGGCCGAACGCCTGCGGCCGCCCCGGGCGTCTCAGTTGCCGCTGCTCGCGTGGGCGGCGGTGGAGCGGACGGTGTCGGCGAGCAGCACGGTCAGCTCGTGGCCGTGGTCGACAACAACCTCCAGGCGCTCGATGGCCTCGCTCGGCAGGCCGCGGTTGCGCGCGCCGGCAAGGACGCCCTCGAGGTAGAAGACGTCGGCGAGGATGCGGCCGCGGACGTCCAGGACGCCGGGCTGCATGGCGAGGACGTCGTCGTTCTTGGCGGTGGCGAGCGCCGCGTGGTCGGCGGCCTCGGAGTACGTGGTCTCGGTCTGCTCGGTGAGCAGCGCGTCGACCTGCGCGGTGCTGCCGTAGGCGCGGCGACAGCCGAAGCGGGCGGCGGCGGCTTCCATCAGGGAGCGCGGGCGAGGGACATGGTGACCCCCGGGGGGAGGGCCAGTCGGCCAGTCACCTCTCGGGGAGATGCTGCAGGCAGAAGTCCGTGCCCCACTCGTTGACCGAGACCTTCAGGACCTCGGGTTCGTCTTCGGCGAGGCGCTTCAGCTCATCCACGATCCAGTCGTTGGTGCGCTGGAGGACCAGGCGCTGGGTGTCGAGGTGGAACAGGTACAGGTGCATGCGCTCGCCCCTCCTGCGCATGCCGCGTACGAGGGTGTGCAGCAGCTCGCGGGCGTCCTGGTCGTCGGGGCGGGCGGGGAGATCGCGGGGTAGCGCCCGGCAGCCGGCTGCGTGCGCGTTGGCGAGTTCGGCCGCCTGCTCCAGGCTGAGCATGCTGCTGTTGTGCGCCTTGCGCTGGGTCGCCTTGTAGTGGCAGCCGAGGCAGGACACCAGGTGGGACCCGGCGCTGTGGTGGACGAGGACGACGGCGTTGGCGAGGTTGTAGTACCGCTCGACGACGGAGACGCCTTCGGGCTTCCAGGTCTCGCCGCTCTCGGGCCACGGCTCGGGGGCTGGCGCTTCGACGGGCTCGGGACGGCGGGAGAAGAAGTGGGTGAGGGCCACGGCCTACTCCTTGTCGGTGTCGGTGCGGTGGGTGTTCCGGGTGGTGCCGGTGGGCGTCACGGTGATGAGGGCCAGGGCGTGCGCGTACGGCCAGGTGCTCATCCGGTGACCGCGAGGACGGCGGCCGCCAGGAGCAGCGCGAGCGCGGCGAGGATCGTGTCGACCGCGCGGGCCAGGCGCCGGAATTTGGCGACGGCGAGGGTCGACTGGATCTTGATCTGGGCGCTGCGGGTGTCGGTGTCCATGGAGGACCGGATGGCGTCCGCGTCCAGGCACGCCCAGTGCGGGAAGCTGCCGGGCGTCGGGATGTGGCCGAGGTGTGGCCGCACGACCAGGAGCAGCAGCACTGCGGCGGCCGCGAGCACGAGGCCGGCGGCGACGCCGACGAGCTGGGCGGACAGCGGCAGGTTCTTGTCGGCGAGGCTGGCGAGGCCGGCGAGGACCGCGCCGTCGAAGGCCAGTAACAGCGACGCCTTGTTGTCCGTGCGACCGATCTCTGTGGTGACGGCGGCGCCGGCCGCGTCCAGGTTCTTGTCCGTCGGAAAGGACTCGGTGCTGAGGGTCATGGTCTGCTCTCCATCCGGCCGGGCTGTCCGGCTCCCCGTCACCACCCGGCCCGCGTACGGCGGAGGCGGGTGGATCAGGCAGCCGCCAGACCGTCAGCGGGCGGGGCGGTCGGCGGCTGCTCATGGTCCGATCTCGTTTCGCTGCCGGGCGAGGCCGCTGGCTGTGATCTGCGTGGAGGTCTGCCGTACGTAGACCTCGCCGTGGAAGTGGTTCTCGACGGGCTGCGGTGCCTCCCGCAGGGCCTTCCCGAGGCGCTTGACGAGGACGGCCAGGGCGCCAACGAACGAGACGGACCCACCCACGATCACGCCGACCATGACAACTCCCTCGGTGGTGACACTGTCGAAGACGAGGCTTGCGCCGTAGCCGACGCCGACAGCTCCGGCTCCGGCAGTGGGTGCGGCAAGTGCGATCCCCAGGGCCCATTTCGGGGCGTGCCCCCAGATCGACGGGTCGTGCTGCGGAACGGGCTGCGCCCCAGTCGGCGTTGCCGGGGAGTCGTCGCGGTACGAGGTCGGTCGGTACTGGGCGAGTAGTTCGGCGATGTCAGGGCGTACGCCGGGCTGCTCGACGGGGACGTCCTCGTCCCCGAGGACTGTGTCGATGAGGCGCTTCGCCTCGGTCTGCTCTGTGTCCATTGCGGTGCTCCCCGTGTGGTGGTGTCAGCGGAGAGGGCCGCCCGTGCGGGGCGGCCCTCGGGTCGTGCTGTGGGTGTGGGGGAGCTGCTCAGCGTCCAGAGACGGTGTTCACGGTCTGCGAGGCGGTCTCGGCGCCGGTACCGAGCAGACCCTGCAACATGCTCATGAGGTCGGAGCCCCACGGGGTCGCGGCGAACGCGACCCAGAACAGGCTCACGGCGATGAACTCCTTCTTGGTGAAGGAGGCATCCCTCCACATCCAGGTGCCGAGCCCGGCGGCGATGATCAGGAAAACGGCGGTGGTGGTGACGGTCATGACGGTTTCTCCCAGGGGGTGTTGTGGCTGGTCAGGCGTTGGCAGGCTCGGGCTCGTCGAGCGGTGCGACGGTGTGCCAGTCGCGGTCGATCTGCGCCAACTTGCCGCGGCGGGCGAGGGACTTGGTGGCGCCGGCGACGTTGGTCGGCTTCAGTTCGGTCTTCTTGGCGATCTCGCCGTTGCGGCGGGCGCCGGACTCGACTGCATGCCAGACGAGCTGTGAGCGGGACGGGGGGACGAGGTTGTCGAGTTCGTCGTCCTCGCCTTCGTCCTGGTCGGGCTCCTCGGCGGCGAGGCTGACCGCTGCGGCCGGTGCCGGGGCGGCGGTGTCGATGACCGTGCGGTTCTTGCTGCGCGAGGCTTCTTCCTTCTTGATCAGGTCCCGCAGGAACTCCTCCTCTTCGCCTGCGTCCATGTGCCGGTAGTCCTCGCGGGCGAGGTAGGCGACGCCGGCCGGGCTGGCGGCGGCGGCCGCGTCGGCCTCGGCCTGGGTGAGACCGTGTCGGTCGTAGGCACGCGAGAGGCGGGCCGGGTTGGTGTGGAACATCGCGCGGGACTGCGTGTACTGCGCGGATCCGTCGGCGGCGTAGAAGGTGCCGGCGGTGTCCGAGCCGTCGGGGAACCGTTCGGGGATCGGCTCCAGGCGGAACTCGGGGGTGCGCGAGCCGAGGCTCATGATGTCGACGTCGCTGCGCGCGGTGCGGAACAGGGCGATGTTGCCGGACTGGAGCATGTCCCTGATGGCGTTGGCGTTGCTGTCCTGGCCGATCGAGTCGAGGTTGGGGATCTGGACCCAGATCCGGGCCGACATGCCTGCGGCGCGGGACAGGCGGCCGGTGGATGACACGCCGCGCAGCAGTGGCTTGACGTGCGCTGCCTGCGGGTTCTTGAGGACCATCTCGTTGAACTCGTCGTACGTGATCGAGACGGGGCGGAACGGCTCGCCGGGGACGAAGAAGCTGCGGCCGTTCTCGATGAACCCTTCGGCGTCGAGCCACTGCATCTTCTGCTGCTCGCTGAAGCGGTAGTCGCTGACGTTGTTGGAGTTCTGGGCCATGATCATCGCGCCGAAGCTCGACTTGACGAGCCAGTCGAGTTCGTTGAACCAGGGCGCGTAGCCGGCGCCGCCCTTGCCGTCGGCGAGCCAGGATACGAACCCGTTGATGCGCTGGGAGAGCTGCAGGTCCTCCTCGAGGCTGGTCTTTCCGGCGCCGGTGATGCCGGAGCCGAAGGAGTGCACGGCCGAGGCGGAGGCGGCTCCGGACAGGCCGCGGCGGGTGGGGTCGAACTTCAGCAGGCGCCACTTGGTGGGCTCGCCGAACACGTCCCGGCCGATGATCACGTAGCCGTGATCGTCCATGACCAGGGCGTCGAGGTCGAGGGGGACTCCTTCCTGCAGGGGGTTGCGGGTCATCTCGTTGACCTCGATGCGGCGGGCGTCGAGCATCCGCAGGTGCAGCCGGGCGACGGCGTCCTCGCCGGGCAGGTCGAGGGCTTGGGCGATGGCGCGGGGCTGGACGTCGGCGACGGAGGAGCCGCGGCGCGGCATCAGCAGCTTGAACGTGCGGCCGTTCTCGTTCTGCTCCACGTCGTAGAGCTCGGAGCCGGACCAGGGGCTGAACTCCTTCCAGACCGCGGGGAGGTTGTCCATGTCCAGCTCGGCCTCGGTCAGGACGCGCAGCCGCACGGTGAGCTTGGCGCGGTTGGCGGGCAGGTCGTCGGGCCGGTAGAGGTTCACGTTGCGCGGTGGGACCTCGAAGGCGATAGAGACCGCGTCCTGGCCGACGGCGAGGGCGCTCTTGGCCGTCGTCGAGACGACGATCGCGGTGAGGGTGTCGCCGTCGATCTGGACGTCCAGGAGCTTGGAGAAGGGCAGTTCGCCGCGTTCGGCGGCGATCCACTCCTGCCAGCGGGCCAGGTACCAGTCGATGCCGTGCGTCTGCTCGTCGCCGGGTGCGGCGGGGTCGGGGCGGTCCCACACCCAGGCGCCCCAGCTCGCGCCGAGGGAGACCACGGCGGTGTGGGCCCACCAGGGCATGTCGGTGAACCCGGTTGCGGGGATGGCGGCGAGCGGACCTGCACGCAGGGCCATCTCGGCCGGGCTGTACACGCGCCACCAGCCGTTCTTCCAGTCGGGCAGCACCTTGGTCCACGCGGCGCGCAGCAGGTTGCAGCGGGCGCGGCGGGCGCCGGCGGTCGCACCGCGGACGAGCTCGCCCCGGTTCTCGTGCTCGTACCAGCCGTGGCCGATCGCGGCGGTCGGGACGAGGAGTTGGTCGGTGCCGACGACGGGGGCGAAGTCATGGTCCTGCTCCAGGCGGCGGCGCATGCGCCGGACAGTGCGGCGGTAGCCGCGGCGGCTGGCGCGGCACATCCACTCCCAGGGCTCGCCCTGTCCGGGCAGGAAGCGCCAGGGGCCGGGCTTGAGGCCGAGAGCGGACCAGCCGAGTGCGGCCGTGGACGCACCGGCGGCGGTGAGCAGGAGCGGCTCGCCGGACAGCAGACCGGACGCGGCGCCGAGACCGGAGCCGAGGTAAAGGCCGGGGTTGTTGATCTGCGCCATCATGGCCTGCAGGAACGTGGGCTCTGCAGCGTCCTCGGTCTCGGGGGTTTCCTTCTTCGATACGGTCGTGGTCGACATCCGGCTTTCTCCAGTATCCGGGTGAAGGAAAGGGCGGGGCCGTCGCATGGCCCCGCCCTTTCGCGTGTGCTGTGCCTGCGACCGGCGACGGCCGGTCGCTCGCCTCAGTTGCGTTCGATGAAGACCGGCTGGGCCATCTGCACGGGGTTCGTGCGGTTGGCGTCGGCCATCCGTCCGTGCATGGCACGGGTGTCGGCCTCCATGCCCTGGGCGGCGGCGGACAGTTCATCCGCAGTCGACAGGATCGAGGCGACCGTGCCGCCGCACGCGTAGGAGAGGCGCGCGACCTCCATGTAGGCCTGGGTGGTCGGCTGGTCTACGTCGAGCACCGTCATGGCGTCCGAGAGGTATCGGGCCGAGTCGGCGCGCTCATCGTGGCGGGCGCGGAGCTTTCCTACCTGGTGCGAGATCCTGCGCGCTCGGACGCCGTAGGCGGCGCACTTCGCCAGGAGGCCGACGTAGGTGATGGTGGCCTTCGCGGTTTCCTTGAGGCTCACGACGCGCTCCTGATCTCGAAGGTCTCGGTGTGCGCGGCCAGGTCCTCGGCGTCGACCCGGTCGGAGATGTACGACTCGCGGCTGGCGACGGACTCCATGTCCTTGGCGATGCCGGCGTAGACGCCCTGCCCGGACAGCAGGTGGTTCTTGGCGGTCCAGACTGATTCGCTCTGCGCCATCGTCAGGCCGCGCAGTTCCTCAAGCTGCGCGTGGAGCGTGCCGTACTTCTCCTTGCACGTGACCATCCACGCGACGATCCTCTCGCCGAATCCGGCCTCCCGGATCAGTCCGACGATCTCGTCGCCCTTGGACGCCTCCCGCCCGCAGACGTCCTGGACCTTCACGTAGACGGCGAGGTCGTCGTCACACATGAGGTTCAGTTCGTCGCTCTCCTCGACGACCGACGCATAGGTCACTTCCGCCGCCGCTCGGCCCGTCCCTTCGGGAGGGGGAGTCGTCGCACCACCGGCCGCCCCCGTCGCACCGGGGGCGCCCGCCGTCGCACCGGCCGTCGCATCCGTCGTCGCAGCGGGCGTGACGGAGGCGGGTGCGGGCGTGACGGGCTTGCCGGCCGTCACGGGAGCCGTCGCAGTGTCGGGCGCCCCGGCAGCGGCCGGCTTGGCCGTTGCCGCGTCGCTTCGGGGCGCTGGGACAGCTCCTGCAGCACCGTCTGCGGGCTTTTCCGGGGCTGTTGGGTCACTGGTTCCATCCTTTGCCTTGGAGGGGCTCTCAGGGCCCGTAGAGGGCTTCGAAGGGGCGCCGACGGTCGGCGGGTAGGCCGGAGGCGGCGGGATGGTCGCGGGCGGCCTCGCCACGACGACGTGATGGGGGTCCGGGGTGACGAGCGGTGCCGGGTCCGGTCGGCCGGCCTTCACCTCGCGTTCGCGGTAGTCCTCGACCGCCCGTCGGCCGGCGTCGTCCTCCGCGACTTTCCTGCGGTTGCGGAACAGGTCGCTGATGCGGGCGGCGGGGGAGCGGTAGCCGCCCTTGAACGTCCCGGGGAGGTTCACCTCCCCGGGCGCCAACCCGTGCTTCTCGGCGATCTTCTGCACGGCCCTCTCGTGGCGCGCCTGCTCGCGCAGGGCGGCACGTTCGGCGGGCCCCACGTTGAGCTTGGCCTGCTCGCTCTGAGCGCCCGCGGCCCACGCCAGCATGATCGCGGCTAACAGAACGTCCATGGTTGTCCCTTCACGGGTGGTGACCGCCGGGAGTGAACGTTGGCCCTCGTGCGCGTACGTACGCGTGTAGGGGCGTGTCAAGTTCACTTGCCGGCGGGGTGAATTCACGGGTGAACGATCACCGTGAGTAGCGGTCGGTGATCTGCTGCAGGGAGATGCGGACCTCGTTCCAGGCCCGGTTCGCGACGGCCGGATCGAGCTTTCGCAGCTCGCTGCGCAGTCGGTCCAGGCGCTTGGTCGCGCCCTCCTTCGGGGACCGCGCATCGGCCCTTTTGATCTCGTTCGTCCAGTGCTTGGATCCGCCCACGAAAAGGGCTCCAACCTCTCGTCGTCGACAGCGTTTCGGGACTGTGTTCCGTGCTCGCCGGGTCTGCTCTGCGGGGTCGGCGCGCGGGTCTGCAGCCTGGGGCTGCTCGCCGGTCTGCTCGCCCGTTCACTCATCGGGTCTGCACGGGTGGTTCGACTGCTTTTGTTCCGGCAGTCGCAGCAGGGCCCAGCCCCGCTTCGGTCGGCGGGGCTGGGCTCCACTGGTGGTGCCGGACTCCTCAGATGGCGGCCTGGTCGTCCTGCTCGGCTTCTGCTTCGGCTTCGGTCTGCAGGCGCCTCCAGATGGGGCGCGTCTTGTCCTCGGCGCCCTTGAACCCGGCCTGCCGGAACTCGATTCCGGCCTGCCGGTACGACGGCGGCGGGTGCTCGAGGCTGCGCAGGGCTCGCAGCACGACCGCGATCTGCTCATCGGTCAGCTGCTGGCCGGGGAGGGGGGACTCGACGCCGGTCTTGACGGCGATCTCGGCGACCCTGGCGTAGAGCCGCTGGGCGTGACGCGCGAGTTCGGCGTTGTCGTCCGTCGCGTCGTCACCGTCGCTGACCTGCGTGCCGGTGCCGGTCTCGTCGTTTTCGGGGACCGTGACGGGTGTGACGGACTCTTCATCGGCGCCCTGCCCGTCGCCGCCGGCGGGCAGGGCGAGTGTGACGGGCTCCGCGAGCGCGGGCGTGGTGACCGTGCCGGCAGCCGGGGTCGTCACGGTGGGCGCGCCGACCATCATCGCGAGCGCGGCGTCGGCGCCCTGCGTCATACGCTCACGCTGAACCGTCACGAGGCCCGTGCCGAGCGTCACGTCGCCCGCGCCGACCTTCTCCAGAAGGTCCCATGCCTTGAGTTCGGCCTTCTTGCGCTGCTTCTCGTCGGGGTGGTTCTGCGAGACGTGCCACTGGTACTGCAGCTTCTGCATCGTCGCGGCGTTGCGACGCTCGGCCTCCTTGTCCTCGCCGGTCGCGTAGACCACGATCCGGCGGGCGAGCAGACCCAGGCCCTCGGCGGACATGCACATCGCCATCGGCGTGACGGCGTAGACGACTGAGTCGGTCGTGTTCTTGGCGACGACCGCTCCGACGGCTGCGGCCACCGCGGGCAGGACCCACAGGCCGACGCGTACGGCAGTGGGCGAGGCCTGGCCCAGCAGGATCAGACCGACATAGACGAGTGACAGGACGAAGGTCACGCCTTCGCCGGCGGCGACGACACCGAAGGCCGTTCCCGTGTCGGGGAAGTTCGCCATCATGTTGGTCGCGGTGCCCCAGGCACCGATGCCGCCGATGCCGACCATCGGCACAGCAGCGCCGATGAGGATCTTCGTCTGTCCCTTGGTGAGCGTGCGGCGGGGTTTGTCGGGGGTCGGGTGCTGGACTTCCGGGGGAGTTGCCATCAGCGGGTACCTCTCGTGCTGTGCGTGCGTAGGGGGTTGGGCCCGGTACGGGGGGTGGGGTGCCGGGCCCAGCAGGGAAGGGGCGGATCTCTGGGGAGGGGAAGCCGGCCAGCGGGCACCAACACATGGCCTTGTCCAGCAGGTCCGGGCCGTTTCGCCGTCGGGGAAGAACAGGGCGGGTCCTCGTCGGCGCAGGCCGGGCTCCGCCGGACAGGCGACGTGGGGGACAGGGCGCAAGAGGATCATGAACGGTGCTGGTGGTCGGCTGTGGTGTGGAGGTCGGTGACGCGGTGGCCGACCTCCCAGGCGGCGGTCGCCGCGAGAGAAGCGATCGCGAGGAGCAGCCGAGTATGCGGATGGGCGGCGCCGCTGTTGCGCGCGGCCCGTGCAGCGCGGTGCTGGGCTGCACGGGCCGCGTGTATGACGTGGTGCATCAGCTGAGCGCGCGGCAGGCGCTGCACGTCCAGGCGCGGGGCGCGGGGCCGGGGACCGCGCCGAACGTTCCGCCGCAGGTGTCGCACTGCCAGCCGCCCGAGGCGACCGGCGCGGGCGCCGAGGTCGAGTTCGAAGCGGGCGGGCAGTTGGCCGGGTCGCAGTTCCAGCGCTCGCACACCGCGCACCGGTCACCAGCCATCGTGGGCCGGTGCAGGACGAGCACGGGCTGCCGCTCGTAGCCGGGCATCATCTGCTGAAGCGTCCGCTTCGCCCTGCGGCCGGCGGGGACACGGGCGTCCGCGTGCCACACCATGCCCGCCACCAGGCGGTGCATCTGCTGCGTGGGGCACGGGCCGGAGTGCCAGCCCCCGCAGCCGCACGGGTACTCGGGGTCGGCGGCGCGTACTGCGCGAACGCCGGGGCGTGCCATGATCGTCGTAGTCAAGGGAGCCTCCACAGTTCCTCTGACTGGACGGCCCCGGGGTTGCGCCCCCGGGGCCGTCGCCGTTCAGCTACTCGGACGAGCAGCCACGGCCGTCGCCGGTCCGCGTGAGCGAGCCGGAGACGACCCCGGCTGCTGGTACGTCAGGTGCTGCTGGTGATCCCGCGCCGGTGCTCCCACTCCCGCACGCAGCCCTGCGCGATCTCCCGGGTGACCGGGTCCGCGCTGTACTCGTGCTGCTCGATCGCCTCCGCGAGCTCGGCGTCGGTGAAGTTCGGGACGGTCTTGTCCGGCCAGTTCGACGTGCTCGACATCTGGTGTTCCCCTCAGGTGTTGAGATTGCTGGTGGGTCGGTGTCAGCCGCGATACGGCTCGGCGCGGCACTTCTCGGCGTGGTTCTGGGCCCATGCGCGGACCGCCTGCACCGGCGGCATCGCGGCCTTCGCCGTGGCGTCGGCGTCGTCGCCGATCAGGAAGTGCCCGTTGTGCCACTTCTCGAAGGTGGGGCTGATGCAGCCGTGGCCGTGGCACTTCGCCTCGGCGCCGGCCTTCAGCCGGATCTCCCACCCGTATACGGGGGCCGGGACCCGCTGCTGGTTGGACTGGACGAGCGCGTGGACGGTGACGCGGGACTGGCCGACGGTAGTGAAGCTGCCTGCCTCGTCGCGGTCCGTGCCGCCGTAGAAGCTGCGCCCCTTGGCCTCCTGTTCGTCGCTCTCCCGGCGGCGGAGTCGGATCGTCTGCGCGATCTCGTACTCCAGGTCCGGCGCGGTCGGGATGTACGTCATGGCGCTGTCTCCGTTCGGTTGGGTCGCGGCCGCCACACGGTTTCGCATGGCGACTGGGACCCCGCCGGGGCGGGGTGCTGGGCTTGGCCCCGAAGGGGCGGAGGCGCCAGCAGCCACCCGGCCCTGTCGGGGGCCGGATCCGGGGCGCCATGTCTCTGCCTGGCGCCGAGCAGGGCAGCCGCCGCGGGTGGCACCCCACGGGGGGTGTTCTCCAGTGCCGGGGCGTGACGCGTACCGGGCCGACGCCCGGCACTGCTGCCGTCAGTTGACTCGCTGTTGAGTTCTCAAAGATCCGCCGGTTCTGCGTAGATCCACCGAAGTCGGTGAGGTCTGCACTGCAGCCGATGTCCGACCACTTCGTGTCTGAAGTAGCGACATCGAGGAGACTAGCCAGCTAGAGGCGCCACCGTCAAGCACTTCAGACACGAAGTGCCATAGACGTATGGACCATCAGCATCAGGCACGCCACCTCAGCCCACCCTGACCAGGCACTTACCTGGCGGCACTTCAGTCCTGAAGTTGCCCCGACCTGAAATTTCGAACCCGCGGGGGCATGACTTCGGACTCGAAGTTGAGCTACTCTGCGTGCCATGCCACCGAAGACGAAGGAGCCGCCGAAGGTCCGCGAGGTCGCGGCCGCCCTGCTCGAGCAGATCCATTCCGGCGAGCTGGCCCCGGGTCAGCAGCTGCCCTCCACTGCGGTGTTGGCTGGCGAGCACGGCGTCTCGGAGAAGACCGTGTTCCGCGCGATCGGGCTGCTCAAGGCTTCCGGGCAGGTTGAAGGCCGGCAGGGCAAGGGCACCTTCGTCCGCAAGATGCAGGCCGTGGAATGGCATCTGCAGGCTGCTCCCGAACCGGGGCGTGAGGGCACCTCGATCCCAGTCGACGACTGGAAGGCGCCGGCTGGACAGGCCGGCCAGCCCGAGGTGAACCCTCCAGACGTGTCGGTGGTACCAGCTCCTGCCGAGGTTGCCCTGCGGCTCGGCATCGAGGTCGGCTCGTACGCGGTGCACCGCAGCGAGTCCCGACGCGTGGGCGACGAGGTGTACCAGTTCGCCGACACGTGGTTCCCGGCCCGCATCGCCCTGGATACCGAGCTGATGCAGGCCGAGGAGCTCGAGCTGGCCGAGGCCGACCGCATCCTGGCCGCAGCCGGGCATCCCACGTCGCATTGGCGAGACGAATTGCGGGTGTGGCCTCCGATGACCCCTGCGGAGGCCGAACGCCTGAAGCTGCCGCCCGATGTGGGCACCCCCGTGATCCGGCACACGCGGGTCACTTTTGGCGCGGACAACGCCCCCCTGCGGGTGAGCCTCACTGTCGCTCCTGGCCCGCTGAACACTCTGATCTACGAGGGCCGGACATCGTGACCGCGAGCGAATGGAACTCACCGCGCGCTCACCACCACCATGGCAAGAGTTCGGCGGCCAGGAGTTACAGCCTCTTGATACGCAAGATCCCCTGATGGAAAGGCCAGTGGTGAGTGACCGGGCGAATTCTGGAGCAAGACCCGTTCCGCAGGGACGGCTCGCCCCGTTGAACTCACCGTGCACAGTGCGTGACTGAAGACGCGTAAGCTATGCACCGCAGACTTTGAGATACGCGAAAGCCCCGAGCCGGGGACTCCCAGGATTGCCGTCCTGGGCCGGATCGGGGCTAAGCGTGACCGCCGTTGTGAGGTCTGCTGTCGAGTGTAGCGGGGCTGTCGCTCTTGCTCCACCAGGCAGCAGGCCAGAAAGGCCCATACCGTGGCAAAGCAGCACCGCGAGTGCCCGCCAAACGACTGTAAGACCTGCCGTGCCGTGTTCGACGCGCGGACCGATCTGGCCGCTGAGATGCCGACCGTCGTGGCGACCACGGCGATGGTGATGGAGCGCTCAGGTTTGAGCCGCCGCACCGTGCAGGTCCACACCGTGCACCTCACCTCGTACGGACTCCTCAAGGACAGCGTGCCGACCGGGCAGGCACTGGACGCCGAGCTGCCCGAGAGCATGAGCGACGAGGACCCGATCATTCCGCTGCAGTGGGCGGGCAGTGTTCCACTCCCGCAGTCCTGCCGTACCTGCCGGTGCATCCTGTGCGAGCTCGCCAAGATCTCCCGCGGTGACTGGATCGGTCAGATCAGCGTGAAGGAACTCGCGGGCCGCCTGGAGATGAGCGAGTGGACGGTGCGCATGCATCTGCGGTCCGGGCACACCGTGCAGCGGGTCGGACACAGCCTCGTCGAGGCCGGGCTCGTTGCGTTCGACGCGGTGGCCGAGGTCACCGGCTACAGCGAGACGACCAAGAAGCCCCTCGTCTCGCGCCGCGCGGACCGGTTCATCCTGGCGCCAGAGAAGACGAAGCAGGGCCTTTACCACATGCCCTACCCGGCCGACGGCACCGTGATGACGGACCGGCTCACTGAGCGACTGCGTGCCGAAACGCAGTGGTTCGACCCGACCCACAAGGAAGCCGGCTGGATCGTCAACTTGATGGTCGCGTTGATCCACCGGGGCTGGCCGGAGGACCTCCTCATCGCCAAGCTGCGCGAACGCCCCCACCGCGGCACCGAGGCACTCAAGTGGCCTTACCGCTACGCGCGCGTGCGACTGCCGAAGAAGTCCGACCGGTTCACACGTTCCGCGTTCGCAGCACCGGGAACGGGATTCGAGAAGCCACGCTGCGGTAAGTGCCAGGCTCGCATCATGGGAAGGGCTGCAGACGGGCTGTGCCCGAACTGCCGTGAAGAGCAGCGACTCACCACAGCCTCCGGACGTCGCCAGCTGACTATGGTGCAGTAGGGGCGAGGGGAAGAGGTTCGAATGCATGACGAGATTGAAGTGCCCACGGACACGGCCACCCTCGCGGTCGCCTGTCCGTCGTGCGGCGCGCCCGCCGGCGCCGACTGCCCGGGCACGATAGGCGCGCACCTCGCCCGCTGGGCCACCTGCGCCGACCGCGACCCCGGTCCGGAGCCAACACCGACACTCTCCCCTGCGGCCCGCGCCCACCAGGGCGCCGCCCCGCACCTCCCCAACTCCGGACCCACGGCCGCGGAGATTGCGCTCTCTGCCCTGAAGAGCCGGTGGCGCCTGACCGCCGAGCACGAGGACGGCACCCGCTGCCCCCGCACCGGAAAGGGCCGGCACCGTCAGACCGGCCCCGGCGACCCGCGCTGCTCCGGCCGCGCCTTCTACGTCGCCAGCTGCCGCTCCTGCTCGTGGACCTGCCGCAAGCGACAGCGCAAGGCGGTCCAGGACGCCGCCGAGCTGCACTCCCGGTTCTGCACCGACCAACTCCTGCTCCGCACTCCCGAGCAGGCCCTGGACGCGCACCGCCGGCGCGAATGCGCCGCGTTCGCCGTCGCCTGCCCGGTGTGCCCCGCCGCCGCCGGCGAGCAGTGCATCGACACCCGGCGCCGGCGCCCCGTGCCGTACACGTTCCTGGACGGCTCGCCCCGTGCCCACATCCAGCGTCGCTCGCTGACCCCTTGATGCTGCTTCTGCCTCCCGCCGAGCCCTCTTGGAGGAGCATCCCGATGGCTGAAGCGCACGCTGAGGGCCGGTCGCTCGTTCCGGCTTGCGGGCGTGTCCCGCTACGGGATGTCGTGATCGTGGAGGACGAAGCGGCCCGCATTCTCGACCAGTCGGACAACGAAGATCGCGATGAGGTCCTCCGGCTGCTCGTGCAGCCGCGACGCCCGTGGTGAGCGCACCCGATACGTTCTCCCTCCCGATGCGGTGATGTCACAAGGCCTTGTGGCATCACCGCTTTCCCATGTGACGCCACATGGCCTGACCTGGGCAAAGGGCTCGGTACGGGGGTGGTATTCGCAGATGTCACATCGCGTCACACGCCACTCACCACGGATGCGAGCGGCGTCGTGCGAGGGTGTCGTTTTTGAGAGGCGGACGGGCTTGTCGGTGCTCCGTGCCCCGATGCCTGCGGTGCCGCTGTCCGCGGCAGAGGATCGCGCACTCCCGTTCCGCCTTCGCGAGGTACGTGCCGCGTACCAGCCCACGGCTGCCGGCACGTCACATCTAGTGATCTGCTCCGGAGCCACCGACCCGCAACGTGCTGGTGCCCTGCGCCCGGAAGAGGTGGAGGGCACCAGCGCGTTGTCCTGGGTCAGGAGGCTGTGGTCCGGGGCTTCTTAAGCACGCGGACGGTGACGGTCAGTTCGATGCGGCCCTCGGCGTAGTCGGCCAGGAGCAGCTCGCAGACGCGCGAGGCGGACAGGCCTTGGGCTCGGCCGCGCTCGCTGGCAGCGTCCCAGTGGGTGCGGGTGATCCCGATGTTCTTCCGGCCGCGGCCGGGCCCCCGGTCGCCGTCTTCCGGGGTGTCGAGCGGGATGAGGCCGGCCGCGTAGTCGCGAAGGAGCGCGTCAAGGACGGTGCCGAGCGGCATGTTGTCCACGTCCTTGGCAAGTACCTTGGCCCGGTCCCAGACGCTTTCGAGTACCCAGAGGTCCTGTTTCTGCGGGCTGGCCATGGCGGTTGGGCTCCTTCGCGGGGTCGGTGGGCGCCGAGCGTTCCGGCGCGGCCATTGATGGTATGCGGCGTACGGGGGTGGGCTCGTCGCGTGCGGTCTGCGGCGCTCGGACGAGGCCGTGGGCGCCGGGTGGAGCCGGCGGGGTGGGCTGCCTCGTCCGGCTGGTGTTCGGGGTGCTGCCCATCCTGGTCGGCTCGCGCAGGCTCGGGCGGTTCGTGCGCGGCCGCCGCGGGTGCTGCCTCAAGGAGTGTCTGCAGCTGCTGCTTGTCCGGGGCACCATCGGCGTCGGGCGTGACGGTGCCGATTCGGGAGTTGTCGGGGGCGATGACCCACAGGGCGCCGAGTTCGTCGCTGACGACGTACCGGGTGGCGCGGTGGGTGACGTACCAGATGCCGTCGTGCATGAACTCGTGGCGGACGCGGCCGCGGCGCACGGTCCGCCAGCTCACATCCTCGGTGCGCCGCCCAGGCTGCCTCCTCGCGCGCCGCGCGTTCCCGCTCGCGCTGCGCGGCCGCGGCCTGCCGGGCGGCCGCGCGCTGCTGCCGCTCCTCCTCGTGCTCATGGAGCTCGCGGTCCAACCCCGCCCGCCGGTCCCGGCGCTCGCACTCCCAGGCCTCCATCTGCGCCCACCACGCCGCGCGCCGCCGAGCGGTCCCGGCGCGCGACGGCGAGCCGGGGCTCGTACGCCGTCCGGTCGTCAGCATGGACGGCCTCGGGTGTGAGGTGGGCGAGCGTGAGGGCGCGGTGCCCGTCGGCGGCCAGCGGTCGGCAACAGCCGTACGGTCCCGGACGAGTCGGTCACCGGGTGCAGGAAGCCGGCGCCGCGCAGCATGTGCACGTGCGCCGACTGGCCCCGGAGTCCCGGGCCCGCCGCGGCCCCCGCGCCCCGGCCGAGGTGGTGCAGTCAGCCGCCGAGGAGGCAGCGCAGGCGGCGGGTGATGCGCTGCCAGCGGGTGGGGGCGGGGGTCCAGTAGGCGGCGTACGCCTGCAGCGCCTCGTGCGGGTCGCCGGTGAAGGCGGGCGGGGCGCCGTCGTGGATGTCGCTGCCGATGATCTGGATGATCTGGAACTCGGCGGGGTCGTAGCTCTCGTGGCAGGGGCACAAGCGACGGTCGTGGACATCCAGGGAGCGAACTCCGGAGCCGCCGCAGAGGGTGCAGGAGCCGTGGGCGCCGGGGTCGAGGCCCCAGATGAGGTCGCAGGAGGAGCAGCTGCCGCAGTCGGCGGAGTCGTCGGTGTTGGGGATGGGCAGGCCGATGAGTTCGGCGCCGGGAGTCTTGCACCGGGGGCAGGTCATCGTGACGGGGGACTGGGTGAAGATGGTGAATTCCCCATCGACGGGGAACTGGACGCGGCCGTCGGCCATGCGGGCCGTGTAGTAGCCGCCGACGTGGATCTCCTTGATGACACCTTCAGCGCCCGCGTGGTGGGTGTTGCCGAGGCTGGTGATGGTGTCGGTGAGCATGATGCGGTCGCCGATGGCGGGGGCCATGGTCCACTCCTTCGAAGCAGGGGCTGATGGGTTCCTTCAGCGGGCTGGGGCGGGTGCTACAGCCAGCGGAAGGCGTCGCGGACGCTGTCGGCGGCTGCCGAGAGGTTCTCGGCGTGCAGCCGCTCGTCGAAGTCGCCGTAGCCGTCCGGGTCTTCGTTCGCCTGGCGGTCCATGACGATGTCGCTCGCGGCCTGGAGGACGCCGGCGAAGGCGGTGTGTACGTCCGCGTCCTTCAGGGCGCGGACGACCACGTCGTGGTCGGCGCCGCCGCGCTTGACGGCGTCGGCCAGCAGGTTGAGGGCGGCGGCCGCCGCCGGGGCAAGGAGGGTCACCTCGTTGTCGGCCTGAGCGGCGCGGTCGACGGTGGTCTCGATGCGCGTGATGCGGGCGATCTCGTTCGTCATGAAGTCCTCCGGGCCGGGGGCCGTGGGTGACCCCGCCCCACAGACACTACAGATTTTTTCTGTAATGTCAACGCGCGCACACCAACTCGACACGCCATCAAACCACTACAAATGCTTGCAATTTGCTTCTTTGGCCCCTACTGTGCGAAGTGGGGGATTAGGTCCACTCCTCCCCGCATGCCGAAAGTGGCTGGTCAGAGCCTCGTGCGTACGCGCCGGCGCTCCCGACGGGTGATTCCGTCGGGGGCGCCGGCGCGTACGGCGTAGCTCAGGGCGCGGCGACCAGGTCTTCGGCGTCGTAGTGCCGACCCCATTCCCCGTCGGGGCGAGCATGGACGCGCTGGCGCCGTTCGTCGAAGTGCGTTGCCACCTCGACGACGCGCGCCGCGCGGCCGTCGCCGCGGGGTAGCGCGGCGGCCCGTACGCGGTCGCCGATCGCCCAGAACACGGGCGTCACCGGCCCGTGGGACGCGGGCAGTTCGTCGACGGTGCAGGCGAGAGCAGCGGCAGTGCACGCCGCGCACTCGGACGCGTCATCTGTGACGTACAGCGGCGCCTCGCTTCGGCACCGGTCGCACGGGCCATGCCCGGCGAAGCGGGCCGTTCGCTCGGGTACGAGCGCACCGAGAACGGCATGGGCGGGCAGCATCAGCAGCACGTACGGCGCGCTCACGCCCGACTCTCGCCCGCTGATGACGATGCAGCCGTTATGCAGGCGGGAGATGCGCGTGAGCGTCACAGGCTCGGCGGAGAATCCATCGGCGTAGCGCTCGGTACGGTCACCGTCGACGAACGGGGCGCGGTGCACCGGGCGCACCTGCCGGTACCCCTCCCGCTCGATCTCGTCCCACGAAGCGAACCGCCAACCGGCAGGCGCCTGGTGGTTGCGGGCCCGCTTGCGCGCGACCTCGGCGGCCGCGGACGCACGGACGTCGACCATGGCCACCAGCCGCTCCGCGGCGCGGTACTTCCGGTCGTGATTGCTGGCGCCGGAGTCTCCCGCGTCCTGCGCCCACCAGGACTGTGCGCTGCGGCCCATCTTCCAGACGTGGCCGGTCGGGTCGGTGGCGCCATCGACGTAGACCGGGGTGCGCCCCTTGTCGTCGGTCTTGCCATACCGGTAGCGGGTGTTGGTGCTGTTCATCATGATCCCCTTCCGAGAGATAATGCCGATTTTTTCTGTAGTGTCAGGGCGTGGGTCGCCGCAGCCGGCCGCGTACGCGCCGCTCCGGACAGGTGCCGTTCGACATCCACGCGCAGCCCCACACCCACACCGATACGCCCAGCAGAGCGCCGCTCACCCCGCCCACGGTCATGACCAGGACCACGGCGAGCACGAACGCGAGCACCGGGAACAGGGGCCAGACTCGGGCAGCGCGCCCCGGAACGGCGACGGGCGTCCCGACCGTGGGAGCCACCGGCGGACGCGGAGGAATCCCGGTCCGGCCGCGAGCAGGCGCGACAACCCGCGTGGAGGCTCCCACGCCTGCACGAGTCGACCACCAGGGCACGAACTCGGGCTCCGAGCCGCTGGGCGCCGTGACACCGAGGACATACCCGCCTTCCCCCTCCCACGTCTCCAGTCCCACAGGGTCGCTGACGACGTCGGCCGGCTGCGGGACTCGCGGGCAGGGTGTTGCCCGAGCCTGCGGCGTCTCGACGTCGGGCACGGCGCCCCCTTCGCCCTCCCACGCGTCCTGCACTCCGGGGTCGCTGACGACATCCGGCGCGTACGCCACGGCACGTACGGCGACCGCCTGCTCCGCGGCAGCCTCCAGCGCGGCCTTGTCGGCGCGACCGCGGTCCCTTGCTGCGAAGCGCGCCGCTTCGACCGCGGCCGCTGCATCCTGCGCGGCCCGCTCGGCCTCCTGCGCTCCCTCGACGCCACACCGTTCGTCATCGACGTTGCTCTGCCGCTCGCCCGCCTCGTGCCGGGCGCCTGCAAGAGCCTCCCGCGCACGGGAGAGCGCCGTCGCGACGCGCTCCGGGTAGTCGTTGTTGGTGACCGGCAGCGCTGCGCGCACGTCCTCGATGTCCTTTACCGCGCGCTCGACGATGTCGACCGCGGCCCATGCCTCGTCTGCGTCCAACGCGCCGGTGTTCGCAGCGACTTGGGCTGCGGCCTGTGCGCGCTCCGCCGCAAGCTCCGCCGTCCGGGCGCCCTCGGCACCCTGATCGTCTGCCTGCCGGCCGGCGTCGTCCGCCTCCTGGATCACCAGGGCGTCGACCTCCCCCGTGATGACCGCAATCCGGGCCTGCGCGGCGAGGCTGTTGCGTGAGCCGACCACCGTCTGAGCGTTACCGATCGCTTCCACCGTCGAACCCTGGACATCGCGCTCCTGGGCCAGAGCGCTCGTCTTCCGCAGGACCCGGGCAAGGTGGATGGAGCACAGGACCCGCTCCTGGGTCTTGGAGTAGCGGAACATCCGCTCGCTGCACGGCAGTCGGTGCTCGCCAGAGTCCGCGCAGCGCAGCCCGTACCCGTCGACCTGGGCCACGGTGTACCCGCGCACGCCGCCGTACTCCGTGCCCGCCGCGAGCTCCTCGAACGCGCGGAGCGAGGCGACCGCGGTGTACGTCACCATGCCGCGGTCCACAGGGTGCGAGGCGGCGCAGCCGCCGGCCAGCGGCTTGACGGTCCATCGGTTGTCGCCCGCGGCCTCCGCGTCGAAGCACACGCCGTCGATGACCATGGGGAACCAGGTCCGCGATGCGCCGATCTCCACGCTCCCGACGTGCACCGACACCGGCCGGTACGGCTGCATGCCCTTGCGCGGGATGTAATCGGCGTACGACACCGGAGACTTGGGCCGGACCCCGAGCGTGTCCGAAAGCTGCGACATGTCGACGTCGGCACCCGCCGCCCCCAGACTCGACACCGTCGCCGTTCCGACGTGGTACGCGTAGCGCAGCGGCTCACCCCGGCGGGAGACCCGGTGACGGGTCATGGAGAACACACGCCCGGTTTCGGCGGAGCGGTCAGTCGTGACCCAGAAGGTTCCCGGGCGCGGCCCGCTGGACCACACCTGCCCAACGACACGTGTGTCCCCCTCCTGCCACTCCACCCAGTCGCCGATGCCGCAACCGTCCGCCTCGAAACCGGGTGCGTCCGCGCTCTTGGGAAGCCGCATCGTCGGCAACACCCGCTTCGCAGCACGCCACTTGGGGGTTCGCGCGTCCCGCTTCTCAATCGCGGATTCCAGCTCGGCGCGCCGCTTCTTGTACCCATTAGCCGCGCCCTTCGGAGCGTCCTCAAGGTCGAGCGACAGCAGGGTAAAGCGCGCGCGACCGTCCGCAGACTCGATGACCTCAAAGGCTCCCTGGGTGTACGTCCGCATGATCTGAGGTCCTTTCAGTCGTGGCGCACGGCGATGCCGGCCGCAGCGGGAAGGTTCTCCCGACACCTCAAAGACTACAGGTTTTTTCTGTAGCCTCGCAAGCCGGCTCACCAACTCACGAACCGTCACCAACGCCGCTACGCCGCACGCCTGACGACCCGTCAACTCAGCCGCCCCACGTCGAAAGCGTGGAGAACGCTGCGCCCCCACAGCTGTTCGAATTCAACCTGTGGAAAAGGGGCGCAGGATTCTCCACGCTTTCGACGTGACAGCGCGGCCCGGGAGAGGGGGCGCAGAATTTTCCACGCTTTCCGCGCGTGCCCATCTCCGCAGGTCAGAGCAGGGGCGCACCAAATTCCACACTTCACACGCTGATAGTTTCCGCAGGTCAGAAGGGGTGCGCACGGGGGCGCAGAATTTTCCACGCTTTCCTCTTCCAGTCACCACCGACTTCCACAGGCCGAGTCGACCCGACCCCGGAGGGGTCGGCATCGGTCGCGGAGCGACCGACCGTGAGGATCGCTCCGCGATCTTCACGGGGCGCGCGGAGCGGGCCCCCGCCGCGTAGCGGCGGCGCGTCGTGTCTGCGGAGCAGACCGCGCGC
>NZ_JBVHMU010000031.1:0-52517 GCF_055558275.1 Streptomyces sp. NPDC025806
GGCCGGTTCGGCGATTGATGCCGATGATCCGACTAGCTTCTCTGATGCTCACCCCCTGGCTAACGAGTTCAAGGAACTTCCGTCGCTCCTCGACCAGGGGGCGGCCCGGTGCCGTCTTCCTCAAGTTCATCGCGTTCCCGAAGATCGGGTGTTGCGACGTTCAGTAGAACCCAAGGGTGCACGGCGGGGCGCGGGCGGGGTGGGTCAGGGGTCAGTCGGTGGTGGGGGTGTGATGGTGCAGGCGCAGCCAGGTGTCGAGGTGTTCGTACGCGCTCCGGCGCACGCCGGGCAGGGAGAGGAAGACGTCGTGCCGGGCGTCGGTGACGGGGACGTCGGAGGTGTCGCCGCCGAGGCCGGCCGCCGTCCAGCGGGCGATCTGCCGGACGTCGAGGACGGTGTCCGCCCGGTCGCTGCGCTCGCTGTAGCGCAGCGAGTAGTGCGTCTTGTCGGAGCGCAGGACGAGGGACGGGACACCGACGTCGACCCCCTGGTGCAGGGCGGCGTGTCCGCGGCGCACGGCGTTGAGCCAGCCGATGGTGACGGGGAATCCGTCGAGCGGCTTGAGGTCGACGTCGTACTCCCATTCGCCGGTGCCGCTGGTGTGCAGGGTGCGGCCGTAGACCCCGCCCGGGAGGTTCAGCGCCTGGAAGGGGCGCACGCGCGCGAGGGCGCGCAGGGCCCAGGTGAGGGGCCCGCGCATGAACGGCTTGCCCTGGAGGTCGAACCAGGGGCTGTTGAGCACCAGGCCGCTCACCGCGCTCGGGCGCCCGGCGCGGCGGCGCCGGTCCAGGTAGAGCGGCGCCACGAGGCCGCCGGTGGAGTGGGCGGCGAGCACGACGGGCAGGTCCGGGTGCTCTTCGGCGATCAGTTCGAGGGCCTGGTCCAGCTCGGCGTCGTACAGGGCGAGGTCGGACACGTAGTGGGCGGTCTGGCCCGGGCGCCGGGCGCGTCCGCACTTGCGCAGGTCCAGGCCGTAGAAGGCGAGTCCGCGCGCGGCGAAGAAGTCGGCCAGCTCGGTCTGGAAGAAGTAGTCGGAGAAGCCGTGCACGTAGAGGACGGCGCCGGTGACCGGCTCGTCGGGGCGGACGATACGGCGGACGAGGACGGCGCGGGCCTCGCCCTCGCCGTCGGGGTCGGGGCCCAGGTCGATGACGCGCTGCGCGTAGCCCTCGCCGAGCAGGTCGGGCTGCCAGTCGGCGGCGCCGCTGTCGGCCGTGTCCGGTGCCGTGACGGGCTTGAGGCTGCGGCCGAGGTCGGTGCGCAGCGTGGTGAGGGCGTCGAGCACGTAGTTCTGCCGCATCCGCCACGGGCTGCGGTCGCCCTGGTGCGGGAAGGATCCGGCGGCGCGCTGGATGTAGCCGGAGGCCAGATCGAGGAGGGGGCGCGGGGTGAGCGCGCGGTCGGGGCGGGGTGCGACGGCGGGGTGGCCCTCGCGGTCCATCCAGGTCAGCACCTTGCAGACGAGGCGGTGGGTGAGGTCGGCGCGCAGGGTCCAGGAGGCGTTCGTGTAGCCGACGCAGACGGCGAAGTTGGGGATGCCGCTGATCATGGCGCCCTGCCAGATGAAGCGTTCGGAGAGGTCGGCCTCCTCCCCGTCGACGCGTGGCCGGATACCGCCGAAGGGCAGCAGTCGCAGGCCCGTGGCGGTGACCACGATGTCGGCGGGGAGCACCTCGCCGGAGCGCAGCCGGACGCCCTCGGGCACGAAGCGGTCGATGTGGTCGGTGACCACGCGCGCGGTGCCGGCGCGTACGGCCTTGAAGAGGTCGCCGTCCGGGACGGCGCACAGCCGCTGGTCCCAGGGGTCGTACGCCGGGGTGAAGTGCTCAGCGACGAGTCCGGCGTCGCCGACGCCCTTGGTGGCGAGCCGTCCGAGGATCTTGCGGGCGGACTCGGGGCGGCGCCGGCAGTACTGGTAGAAGGCCGTGGTGAAGGCGATGTTCTTGGCGCGCACGGCGCGGTGGGCCAGGCCTTCGGGCAGCACCGAGCGGGCGCGGTCGGCGAGCTTGTCGCGCTGCGGCACGGATCCGATCCAGGTGGGGCTGCGCTGGAGCATGGTGACGTGGGCGGCGGCCTTGCCGCTGCGCCCGTCCTGCCGCCCCGTGGTGTCTTCGAGCAGGGAGGGCACGAGGGTGACGGCCGTGGCCCCGGAGCCCACGACGACGACCCGCTTGCCGCCGTGGTCGAGGTCCTCGGGCCAGAACTGCGGATGCACGACCTGTCCGCGGAAGTCCTCGGCGCCCTCGAACACGGGCGCGTGCGGGTGCTCGTAGTCGTAGTAGCCACCGCAGGAGTAGAGGAAGTCGCAGCTCAGGGTCGTGCGGGTGCCGTCGCGGGGGTTCTCGACGGTGAGTGTCCAGCGGCTGGTCGCGGTGCTGAAGTCGGCGCCGACGACCCTGCTGGAGTAGCGGATGCGCCGGTCGATGCCGAAGGCTTCGGCGGTCTCCCGGATGTAGCGCAGGATCGAGGCGCCGTCCGCGAGCGACTTCCCGTCGCGCCAGGGCCGGAAGGGGTAGCCGAGGGTGTACATGTCGGAGTCGGAGCGGACGCCGGGATAGCGGAACAGGTCCCAGGTGCCGCCGAGGTCCTCACGCGCTTCGAGCACGGTGTACGTGGCACCGGGGCGGGCCGTCTGGATCCGGTGGGCCGCGCCCACGCCGGACAGGCCCGCGCCCACGATCACGATGTTCACGTGCTCGGTCGGGGCGGCGGCGGACGTGTCCTGCGGCGCGGCGTCCGCGCCCTGGGCCGGGGAGAGCGGTGTGAGGGACATGGCACTCAGTGTCCGATGCGGGCGCCTCCTTTTCTTGCCCGAGGGCGACATAGATTTACCCGAGGGCGACACGGCCCGGCGGGGAACAGGGGGCTCCGATGTACATCAGGTCGGCGGCGCTGCGTGGATTCCGGTCGACGGTGGGTGAGCTGGGCGGTGACGGGGCCCGGTTCGCACGGGCCGCCGGACTCGACGTGTCGGCCCTGGACAGCGACGACGAGCTGATCCCGGAGCAGGCGGTGGCGACGGCACTGGAGGTCGCCGCGTACGAGCTGCGCTGCCCGGATCTGGGGCTGCGGATGGCGACGCGGCAGGACCTCTCGATGCTGGGTTCGCTCGCGGTGGCGCTGCAGCACTCGCCGACGCTCGGCGACGCCCTGGAGTGCACGTCCCGCTACCTCTTCGTGCACAGCCGGTCCCTGACGCTCACGCTCGGGGACGACCCGGCCGGCGAGCCCGGCACGGGCGCGCTGTTGTACGGGCCCGCGACCTCGGCGGGGCCGGTGCAGGGCACGGACTGCGGGCTCGGCTTCGTGCACCGCACGATCGGTTTCCTGTGCGGCGGGCCGTACGGGCTGCGCGGGGTGGAGCTGCCGTACCGCCCGGCCGCGCCGCTCTCCGCGCACGAGGCGTTCTTCGGGGCGCCGGTGCACATCGGTCGGGTCCAGGGGTACGCCGCGCTGCGCTTGCCGCGCACGCTGCTTCACCGCCCGATCGGCCGGGTCAACGAGAACCTGCGCCGGCTCGCGCTCGCCTACCTCGACGAGCAGGCGCGGGGCGTGACGGACACGGTGACGGCGCGGGTGCGAGCGGCCATCCAGGAGTCCCTGGCCACGGGCTCGGCGTCGACGCGCACGGTGGCCTCGCTCCTCGCCCTGCACCCGCGCACGCTCCAACGGCACCTGGAGGCGGAGGGCACGACCTTCGGCGCACTGCTGGACGACGTCCGCCGCCACACGGCCCGCCGCCTCCTCCTGACCACGACCCTCCCGATCGGCCAGATCGCCGCCCTCCTGGGCTTCGCCGAACAGTCGGCCCTGTCCCGCGCGGCACGCCGCTGGTGGAACGCGTCGCCACGGGGGGTGCGGGCGGAGGGGTCGAGTGCGGGCGAGTGACCCGCTCGATGGGACCTCGCCCTGCGGAGATCCGCGACGCCCCCCTTCAGGGGCTGCAGCAAAGCGCCGAGAGGCGTAGGTGGCGCCGACTCGGCCGATCGCTCGGGGCGACGACGGAACGGCCCGGAGACGGAGCCGTCCGGTCAGTCCTCCGGGCGGAGTCGGGCGCGGGCGGCTTCGAGTCGCTGGGCGTAGTCGGGTGCGAACAGTGCGGGGAGGGTCTTGTCCAGCGTGCCGGCGATCCGGTGGATGGGTGCCCAGACCGCCGGGTCGTCGACCACCCGGCTGAGATCGGTCATCTGGAGCTTCTCCAGCCAGTGCGACAGCACCAGTGCCTCGTCAGCCGTGAGCTTGATCGTCACGTGGTCGTCCGTCATGCGCGCCCCTCGTCCGCGACGCGATCCGCTCGCGTCCTGCTCCCCCGGCGGGCATTCCGCTCGCGACGGGCCTCGCCTCAGTACCCCGCCACCGCCACCTCCGTATCGTCCGTGCCCGTCTTCGGTCCCGCCGGCGGGACCGGCCAGCCGCCCTGCGGGATCGTCGCCACCGGGCGCCACCACTGCTCCGTCGGCAGGGCCCGCGCCGCGGGCTCGAAGGGCTCGCCGGGGCGCGGGAGCGCGATGCGGGCCGCGGCGCGGCGGGCCGCCGTGACCGTGCCCTCGCCGGGCTCGGTCCAGGCGTGCGGGGCCAGGTTGAACGTCGCCCAGTGGATCGGCAGCATGGGCCCGGAGACCGGCCCGCCCTGGAGGTCGAGGTGGGCTCGCAGGCCCTCCTCGGGGGTCATGTGGATGTCCGGCCACCACGTGGAATATGCGCCGATCTGGATCATCGTCACGTCGAACGGGCCGTGCTCGGCGCCGATGTCCTGGAAGCCTCGGAAGTACCCGGTGTCCCCGCTGTGGTAGACGCGGTGGTCGGGGCCCGCGGCGACCCAGGAGGCCCACAGGGTGTGCTGCGCGTTGCGCAGGCCGCGACCGCAGAAGTGGCGGGCGGGCGTCGCGGTGAGGGTCACCCCCGCGACCTCGGTCGACTCGTGCCAGTCCAGCTCGCGCAGCCGGTCGGCGGGCACACCCCAGTGCTCCAGGTGCGCGCCGACGCCGAGCGGCACGGCGAACACGGTGTCGGTGTCGGCCAGCGCCTTGATGGTCGGCATGTCCAGGTGGTCGTAGTGGTCGTGCGAGATCACTACCACGTCGACCGGGCCGAGCGCGGCAAGCGGCAGCGGCACGGGGTGCAGCCGCTTGGGCCCGGCGAAGGGGAACGGGGAGCAGCGCTCGCCCCAGACGGGGTCGAACAGCACGCGCGCGCCGTCGATCTCGGCGAGCGCGCTGGAGTGCCCCATCCAGGTGATCCGCAGCCCGGTGGTGGGCGGCTTGGACAGGTCGGCGAGGGTCGTGGCGTGCACCGGGACGGTGCCGGAGGGGGCGCGGCGCAGGCGCTCCTCCTTGCGGAAGTAGACCTTCGCGAACTCGACCATGGAGCCTTCGGGGCGGGTCCGGGCGCCCTCCGGATTGCGGAACGAGCCGTCCGAGAAGTTCGGCGACCTGCGGATGCGGTCCAGGCGGGCCCCGGCGGGCTCGGCACCGAAGGATGCGGGCTGCAGCGAGCGCAGTCCGGAACTCAGCGAACGTGACACGGCGCCTCCCGACGATCGATCAGGCTCCCATTATGTGCGGCCCCGCCGACAACGCGCCGGGGCCCTTGCGTCCGTAGGCCCGGCGCCCGCTCCGGCCCCACCCGTGCGTTCCTGCCGACCCCACCCCCGCACCCGCTCCGGCCCCGCCCTCACGAACTGATCCATCATTCAGTATCCGGTCCATTGACAGCGCTCTCCGAGGCTCCAGATACTGACTCACGATTCAGTAGAGCCGCTTGGCAGTCCCCTTGGAGGCATCGTGTCGGAGCTCCCCACCGAACTGGTCCCGCTCAGCCCCGAACAACTCGCCGTGGTCGATCTCGCCCGGACCTTCGCGACCGAGGAGATCCGCCCGCGCGCGCGGGCCGTGGACGAGGCGGACGTGGAGACGCCCTGGGACCTGTGGCACAAGGCCGCCAAGGTCGGCATCACCGGGTTCATGCTTCCCGAGGAGTACGGGGGCGGCGGCTTCACCGACGTCTTCACGCAGTGCCTCGTCCAGGAGGAGCTGTGCGTCGGCGACCTCGGCATCGGCAATCTGCTCTGCTCCAACGGCTTCTTCGCCGACCCGGTCCTGGAGCTGGGCACCGAGGAGCAGAAGCGGGCCTGGCTGACGCCGCTGGCAGGTCCGGACACCCCCATGACCTCCCTGGCGACGACCGAGCCGGGCTCGGGCTCCGACGCCGCGTCCATCACGACGACGGCCGCCCGCACCGAGGGCGGCTATGTGCTGAACGGCCAGAAGGCGTGGATCTCGAACGCCGGCGAGGCCGACTTCTACGTGGTGTTCGCGAAGACCGACCCCACGCTGCGCTCGCGCGGGGTGAGCGCCTTCCTGCTGCGCAAGGACACCCCCGGGATCGGCTTCGGCGAGCCGATGCGCAAGATGGGCCAGCGCGCGATCGTGTGCCGCGAGGTCTTCCTGACCGACGTCTTCGTCCCCGAGGAGCAGCGGCTCGGCGCGGAGGGCGAGGGCTTCGTCGGCCTGATGCGTACCTTCGACATCTCGCGCACCGTGCTGGGCGCGGCGGCCACCGGTGTGGCCCGGGCCGCCTATGAGTACGCGCGCGACTATGCGCGCACGCGCGTGCAGTTCGGCAAGCCGATCGTCGAGCACCAGGCGGTCGCGTTCCGCCTCGCCGACATGCGCACCCGCATCGAGCAGTCGCGTCTGATGACCTGGCGCGCGGCCCGCCGGATCGACGCCGGTCTGGACGCCACGGCGGAGGCCGCCATGGCGAAGCTCACCGCGTCGGAGACGGCCGCGTACTGCACGTGGGCGGCCGTGCAGACGCTGGGCGGCTGGGGCTACTCGCGCGAGTACCCCGTCGAGCAGTGGATGCGCGACGCCAAGCTGGAGGAGATCGAGGAAGGCACCTCGGACATCATGCGCCTGGTCATCTCGAGGTCGCTGTGACGGCCGGGCCAGAGCACCTCACCGGCGGCGAGGCGGTCGTCCGCGCCCTCGCCGCGCACGGGGTCACGCACGCCTTCGGCATCCCGGGCACCCACAACCTGGAGATCTACCGGCATCTGACCGCCCACGGGATCGCCCATGTCGCCCCGCGTCACGAACAGGGCGCGGGCTACGCGGCGGACGCCTACGCGCGCGTGACGGGCACCCCGGGCGTCGCGATCACCACGACGGGACCCGCGCTGCTCAACATCGCGGCGGCCGTGGGCCAGGCCTACTCGGACAGCGTGCCGCTGCTCGTCGTGTCGCCGGGGATGCCGCTGCGCCATCCGAGCCGCGCCACCGGCCTGCTGCACGAGATGCGCAGTCAGACCGACGCGCTGCGCGGGGTCGCCGCGTTCAGCCACCGGGTGACGTCGGTGGCCGAGATCGGGGCGGCCGTGGCGCGGGCGTTCACACTCTTCCGCACGGGCCGGCCGCGCCCCGTGCACATCGAGGTGCCCCTGGACCTGCTGGGCGCGCTGGAGCCCGCCGGGCCGCGGCTCCTGGCGCCCCCGGCGGCGCCGCCCGCCCCGGACGCGTCCGCGCTCGCGTCGGCCGCCTCGCTCCTGGCGTCGGCCGAGCGTCCGGCGCTGGTGCTGGGCGGCGGCGCGCGCGGAGCCGCCGACCTGTGCCTGGCCCTCGCGGAGCGGCTCGGCGCGCCGGTGGCGACGACGGCGAACGGCAAGGCGATCGTCGACGAACGGCATCCGCTGTCGCTCGGCGTCTCGCTGCACAGCCCCGCCGTGCAGAAGTGGCTGGCGTCGCGCGACGTGGTCCTGGCCGTCGGCACGGAGCTGGCCGAGGCCGACCTGTGGACAGAACTGCCGCCGCTGCAGGGCGCGTTGATCCGGGTCGACGTCGATCCGGCGCAGATGTACGGCGACCATCCGGCGGACGTCCCCCTGGTGGGCGACGCGGAAGTGGCCCTGAGCGGCCTGTTGGACGCGCTCGAAGGCCCCGCACGGCGCACCCCCGCCGAAGCGCAGTCGGCCGACACCCCGGCCGCCCTGCGCACGGCCCGCGACGACGAGACCCGCGCGCGTGACGCCCTGTGGCGCCCCTACCTGGACGCGATCGGCACCGTCCTCGCCCCGGACGCGATCGTGACCTCCGACAGCGCCCAGTGCTGCTACTACGGGGCGCTGCCGCATCTGCGCCTCGGCGCGCGGGCCCGCTATCTCCACCCGACCGGGTTCGGCACCCTCGGCTACGCCCTGCCCGCCGCGATCGGCGCCAAGACCGCGCGCCCTGAGCGCCAGGTCGTGGCCCTCAGCGGCGACGGCGGCCTGCAGTTCAGCGTCCAGGAGCTGGCCACGGCGGCCCAGTCGGGGCAGCCGCTGCCCGTCGTCGTGTTCGACAACGCGGGCTACGGCGAGATCCGCGACGAGATGAACGCCCGCGGCGACACTGCGCTCGCCGTCGACCACGCGCGCGTGGACCTGCCCGCGCTCGCCCGCGCCTACGGAGGCCACGGCGCCACGGCCCGCTCCCCCGAAGAGCTGGCCCGCCTCCTGGACCACGCCCTGACCGTGCCGGGCCCCACCCTCATCACCGTTCCCGAGGAGACCGCATGACCACGCCCACGCCCCCGCTGATCCAGTTGACCTGGACCGACCACGTCACGGGCCGCACCGGCCACCTGGTCGTGGACCGTCTCGTCCGCGGTGTCTCCAGCGGCGGCCTGCGCATGCGCGCGGGCTGCACCCTGGAGGAGGTCGCGGGCCTCGCGCGCGGCATGACGATGAAGGAGGCGCTGCACTACAACCCGCAGGGCCGCTACATCCCGCTCGGCGGCGCCAAGGGCGGTATCGACTGCGACCCGCGCGACCCCGAGGCGTACGGCGTTCTGGTGCGCTACCTGCGGGCGATGCGCCCGTACGTCGAGTCGTTCTGGACGACCGGCGAGGACCTCGGCCTGACGCAGGACCTGGTGGACCGGGCGGCGGAGGAGGCGGGGCTCGTCTCGTCGATCCAGGCCGTGTATCCGCTGCTCGACGACGAGGCGAGCGCCCGCGCGCGCCTCGCGGACGCGTTCGCCGTCGAGGTCGACGGGATCGGCCTGGACGAGCTGGTGGGCGGCTGCGGTGTCGCCGAGTCCGTGCTGGTGGCTCTCGACCGGGCCGGGGTGCCGTACGCGGGCACCCGGGTCTCGCTCCAGGGCTTCGGCACGATGGGCGGCGCCACGGCCCGCTTCCTGGCCCGCGCGGGGCTGCTGATCGTGGCTGTCGCGGACCTCAAGGGCACGATCGTCAACGAGGCGGGGCTCGACGTCGAGGCGCTGCTCGCCGCGCGGGACGCGTACGGCACCGTGGACCGCGCGGCGCTGCGCCCCGAGGACCGTGAACTGCCCGGCGACGCCTGGCTGTCGGCCGACGCGGACGTGCTGGTGCCGGCCGCCGTGTCGTACGCGGTCGACGCCGGGAACCAGGAGCGGGTGACCGCGCGTTGGATCGTCGAGGCGGCCAACATGCCGGTGCTGGCCGACGCGGAGGAGCTGCTCGCGCGGCGCGGCATCACCGTGCTGCCGGACGTGGTGGTCAACTCGGGGACGAACGCCTGGTGGTGGTGGACGCTGTTCGGTGACATCGGCGCGGACGCCGACGAGGCCTTCGCGTACATCCGCCGCTCCATGCGGGCGCTCATCGACCAGATGCTGGCCCGCGCGGAGGCCGACGGCACGACGCCGCGCGCCGCCGCGCACGCCATCGTGGCCGACCGGCTGCCCGTCATCGCGGAGCGGTTCGGGTGGTACAGGTGACCGGCCCGGCGCCGGCGAATCTGGACGCGCTGTACGACCCGGCCTCGGTCGCGGTCGTCGGCGCGTCCGACAACCCGGAGAAGTGGGGCTACTGGCTGGCCTCCGGGGCGCTGAGCGGCCGTGACCGGCGCGCCGTCCATCTGGTCAACCGCAGGGGCGGCCAGTTGGACGGCGCTCGGTTCCTGCCCGATCTGGCGGCGCTGCCGGCGCCGCCGGAGCACGTGGTCGTGGCGGTGCCGCCGCCGCACGTGCGGTCCGTCGTCTCCGAGGGGCTCGCGGCCGGGGCCCGGTGCTTCACCGTCATCACGTCGGGCGGTGCGGGCGCCGCCGAGGAGCGGGCGCTCGCGGAGCTGATCACCTCGCACGGCGCCCGGCTGCTCGGCCCCAACTGCATGGGCGTCGTCGACACGACCAGTCGGCTGCGGCTGAGCTGGGGCGACTTCCCTTCGGGCGGGCTCGGCCTGGTGTCGCAGAGCGGGAACCTCGCCCTGGAGATCGGCCGGCAGCTCGCGCGCGCGGGGCAGGGGTTCTCCCGCTTCGTGTCGCTGGGCAACCAGCGGGACATCGACGCGGCCGACGCCCTGGAATCCCTGATCGGGCACGCGCCCACGCGCGCGATCGCCGCGTACGTGGAGGACTTCCGGGACGGCCGGCGGCTCGCGCGCGTGCTCTCCGCCGCGCACGAGGCCGGAAAGCCGGTGCTACTCCTGACCGTGGGGCGCAGTGCGGCCTCCGGACGTGCGGCGGCCTCGCACACCGGCGCCCTCGTCAGCCCGTACGCGACCGTCGCCTCCATATGCCGGGACGCGGGCGCCCTGTTGCTGTCGTCGGCGGGCGAACTCGTCGACACAGCCGTGTATCTGATGGCGCGTGCCCTCCGCACGGGCGGGGCGGCTACGGGGCGTCCGGTTCCGCCGCGCCGGGTCGCGGTCGTCGGCGACAGCGGTGGCCAAGGCGCGCTGGCCGCCGACGCGTTCGCCGCCGCCGGCCTGGAAGTGCCGGGCCTGTCCGCGGAGACGATCGCGGCCCTGGACGACGCGCTCCCGCCGGGCGCGGGCCGCGACAATCCCGTCGACCTGGCCGGTGCCGGCGAGGCCGACCTGGGCAACTACGCGCGCGTGGCGGACGCCCTGCTGCGTGGTGGTGACGCCGATGCGGTCGTCCTGACCGGCTACTTCGGCGACTACGCGTCGGCCAACCCGGCGCAGGCCGCCCGCGAGTGCGAGGTCGCCCACGCCCTGGCCGACGCGGCGGCCTCGGCGGGCCGGGACCTGATCGTCCACACGATGGCCCGGGACACGGCGGCCCTCGCCGTGCTGCGCGAGCGCGGCGTGCCCGTCTACGAGCGCGTCGAACAGGCCGTGACCGCCCTTTCCGGCGCGGCCCTGCTGGCCGCGCGCGGCCCCGACGCGCCGAAGGACACACCCACGGCCTCCGCCGCGTACCCGCTCGACGACGGCGGCTACGAGCACGTGCGGGAACTACTCGCCTCCTACGGGGTGTCGTTCCCGGTCGCCTCCTTCGTGGAGGACGCCGACGCGGCCGTGCGCGCCGCGGAGCGCACGGGGTACCCCTTGGTGCTCAAGGCGATGGGGCTCGCGCACAAGACGGAGGCGGGCGGTGTGGCCCTGGGCCTCGCCGACGAGGCCGCGCTGCGGGGCGCGTTCGCGCGGATGCGGGAGGCGACGGGGGCGGCGCGGTACGCGGTCGAGGCGATGGCCACTCCGCCGTACGCGCACGAGCTGATCGTCGGGGTGCGGCGGGACGCGGCGTTCGGCCCGGTCGTCGTGGTCGGCGCCGGCGGTGTCACCGCCGAACTCGACGCCGACACGGCCTCGGCCCTGGCCCCGCTCACGCCCGCACGCGCGCGTGAGCTGCTGCTCGGGCTGCGGCGGGCCCCGCTGCTGACCGGGTGGCGGGGCGCGCCCGGCGTCCACCTGGAGGCGGCAGCGGCGGCGGTGTGCGCCGTTGCCCAGGCGGCGGCCGACCACCCGGAGCTGGCCGAACTGGAGGTCAACCCGCTCCTGGTGCACCCGGGCGGCGCCCTGGCCCTGGACGCGCACGCCGTCCTGGACGTGGGGAGCACTCCGGTGCGATGAGATGAACCGCAGCGCATGAAGGTCCCGCCCGGCCATGGCCCGGCGGGGCCTTTCCCCTGTGCCCCGGCCCGGCCGGCGAACCGCCGTAGACGCCGTAGACGCCGTGGACGCCGAGCGTCCTCCCCGGGTGGTCCGCCGTGGGAGCTGGTCGCGCCCGCGCGCCGGAGCCTCACATCGACACAGCCCCGCGCCCCTTATGGGGGCACTCCCTAGCCCGGCCTGCCACGCCCGGCGGCGGATGGCGCACCACACGAGGCGAACAGGCCGAGCAGCAGACGCTGCTCGGCCTTCATCGCGGGGAATGCGACCCGAAGGGTCCGCATTCCAGGGGCGTAGGGCTGTGTCGTGAGCGGCTCAGCCGCGGAGCGCGGCCGGCCACGACGAGAGCGGCGGCCGACCGCCCGACCGGCAGCATCCCCCCGCGGCAAAGCCGCACACCGACACAGCCCCCACCCGGCGAGACGCCCCGTGACGCACGAGGGATCCCGCACGGCCGGAGCCGGGCGGGATCCTCTGTACGCGGGCGGCGCGTCTCGTCACTCGCCGGTCAGGACGTCCTCGCGGTCCGACACCCCACGGGCCCGCTGCGCCGCCCGCGCCTTGCGGCCCGACGCGTAGAAGAGGAGGCCGATGCCGACGAACAGGAGCAGCGGGAGGACCTGGCTCAGGGTGTACTCCGCGCGCTGGCCCGCGAAGGACGCGGGCAGCGAGTCGGCCGCGTTGCCGTCCGTGCCGAACCAGCCGACGCCGAAGCCGGGCCAGATCAGCACGACCACGGTGAAGGCGACCAGGCCGGTGGCCAGTGCGGCGACGATCCAGGTGCCCAGGCGGCCACCCGGTACGGCGTAGGGCCGGGGCTGGTTCGGGTACTTGCGGCGCAGCACGACGAGGCTGGGGAAGATGACGACGTACGAGATGAAGGTCGTGCAGATCGTCAGGCCCAGGCCGGCCGCGAAGTACTTCTCCCCGTTCCCGTCGGTCAGGTTCAGGGCGACGACGAACAGGATCGAGGCGAGCACGGCGGACAGGATGTTGACCCGTACCGGTGTGCCGTGCTTCTCGGAGATGTGGCCGATCCAGGCGGGGCCGGCGCCGTCCGCGCAGGCCACGGCCTGGGCGCGGTGGGCGCCCATGGCCCAGGTGACACCGGAGGTGAGCAGGCCGATGATGAGGCCGGCCGCGGCGACCGCGCCGAACAGGGAGCCGAGACCGGTGAGGGTGACGGTGCCGTCGGCCGCGATGGAGCCGCCGTAGACGGTGAAGACGGCCTTGCAGGCGTCGATGAAGCCGCCGAGGCTGCCGATCTCCTTGCCGGGCAGGACGAACAGGATGCCGAGGATCGGGCCGCCGTAGAGGAGCACGGCGGCGAGGCCGGAGCGCAGGATCGACAGCGGGATGTCGCGGCGGGGGTTCTTCATCTCCTCGGCGGCGGAGCTGGGCAGTTCGAAGCCGACGTAGTTGAAGATGAGGACGGGGACCAGCGCGACGAACCCGGCGTACGTGGGGACGAACTCGCCCGCGGGCAGCGCGTGCACCCCGTGCTCCAGGGCGAAGATCACCACGGAGACGAGGAAGAAGCCGAGGAGCACGATGCGGGCGACGGCGCCCGCGATGGGCACCCACTTGCCGATGCGGACGGACTGCACGACGGCGAGGGCGCCGCCCCAGATGAAGATCAGGCCCGCCGCGTACTTCCAGAAGCCGGGCAGCGGGGTGAAGAACTCCTCCCAGGTGGTGAGGGCGATGATGCACAGGCTGCCGCCCACCCAGACCGGGTTGGAGATCCAGTACAGGAGCTGGTTGACGCCGGCGACGAGCCGGCCGAAGGCCAGCCGGGTCCAGACGTAGGGGCCGCCCTGCACGGGGAACGCCGAGCCGAGTTCGGCGACGAGCAGGCCGTAGGGCAGGAAGAACACGAGGGCGAGGATCGCCATCCAGGTGATGCCCTGCGGGCCCTGGGCGGCGACGGAGCCGATCGTGTCGAGTCCGACGAGGGTGCAGATGAGGAAGAACAGCACGTCCAGGCGGCGCAGATCCTTGCGCAGCCGGGAACGCTGCTCGCCCCAGCCCTCGGAGAGGTCGGGGGTGTCCGGGGCGGGCGGGGGCGTGGGAACGGGCGGCGCTTGGGTCACTGAGGGCTCCTGGCGACGACAGGACTGCTCGGTCGGGGACGGCGGTGCGGGCGGCCGGGGAGACCGCGGGTGCTTCTCGGGGACCGGCTATTGACTGAATGGCCAGTCAGTAGAGAGCGGGTAGGTGGACTGTGGCGCGCGCCACGAGAAGGTGTCAAGAGCCGTGCACGAAGCGGTTGGGAACGCGACCGCGCACGTGGCGCCGGACCCCGCCCCGCGCACCGGCCCGACGCGATCCCGGATGCCGCTTCGCCGCGACGGCAACTAGGGTGACCGGGTGACCAGAGTCCGGTTGAGCGTGGCCGAGCGGCGCGAAGAGCTGCTGCGGGCCGCCATCGAGCAGATCGAGGCGCGCGGGGTCGCCGCCGTGCGCATCGCCGACGTGGCCTCGGCGCTCGGCGTGAGCAACGCGCTGGTGCTGTACCACTTCTCGACGAAGGAGAAGCTCGTCGCGGCGGCGTTCACCTACGCCGCCGAGGGCGACCTCGCGCATCTGCGCAAGCTGCTGGGCCGCCGCACGAGCGCCCTCAAGCGGCTGCGGGCGGCGGTGCGCTGGTACGGGCCGACGGGGCAGGCCAAGGGCTGGCGGCTGTGGATCGAGGGCTGGGCGGCGGCTCTGCGCGAGGACGCGCTGCGGGAGGTCACCCGGGATCTGGACCGCCGCTGGAAGGCCGCGCTGGCCGAGGTGATCTCGGAGGGGGTCGCGGCGGGCGAGTTCACGTGCGCCGACCCGATGGCGTCGGCTCTGCGCGTGACGGCGCTGCTCGACGGTCTGGCCGTGCAGATGACGGCGTACGACACGGCGGTGTCCCGGGCCCGGACGCAGGAGTGGGCGGACGAGGCGCTGGCCCGTGAACTGGGGCTCGACCGGGCCGAGTTGACCCGCGCCTGAGCCTGAGAGGCGGATCCCGGCACCCGCGGGCGCGGGTGCCGGGATCGTCACTCAGGAGGCGGACTCCAGGTGGGCCTTGATGGTGTGCGGGTCGAGGATGCCCTTGGCCTCCACGCGGTCGCCGGAGGACTCGCCGCGCAGGCGGCGGCCGATCCAGGGCACGAGGAACTCGCGGGCCCAGTGGATGTCGTCGCGCCGCACCTCGAAGGTGCCGCGCGGCGGCAGTGGGGGCCACGCCTGCTCCGGGTCGGCGGGCACGTCCACGCCGAGGACCTGTCCGGCGCGCAGGGCGACCCGGGTGTGCCCCTCGGGCGAGAGGTGCAGCCGGTCGTCGTCCCAGGCCCGGCGGTCCTGGACGGAGCGCAGGGACCACAGGTCGAGCACCGGGCAGCCGTACCGGTCGGCGATGGCGCGCACGTGCATGTTGTACGTGGCGATCTTGCCGCGCAGATGCTTGAGGACCGTGACGTCGCGGGTGTCGAAGCCCGTGGCGACGAGGACGGTCCCGGCGGCCTCGGAGAGCCGGGCCACGGCCTTCTCGAAGCGCTCGGCCACGTCGTCCGGGTCGGTGCCGGGGCGGATGATGTCGTTGCCGCCGGCGACCAGGCTCACCAGGTCGGGGGCGAGCTCCAGGGCCTTCGGCACCTGGTGCTCGACGATCTGGTCGATGAGCTTGCCGCGTACGGCCAGGTTCGCGTACTGGAACGTGTCCTCGGGGACCCGGTCGTCGAGGAGGACGGCGAGCCGGTCGGCCCAGCCCACGAAGCTGCCGTCGGGTCCGGGGTCCCCGACGCCTTCGGTGAAGCTGTCCCCCACCGCCACATAGGACCGAATCGTGCCGCCGCTGAGTGATCTCGATTCGTTTGCCACGACCACACATCCTTCACCCTGACCTGTGACCTACGCGACCGTAGCCAGGGGTTGACGAGTGGTGAGATACAGCACTCGGCGCCCGGGGAATATCCGGGCGCCGAGTGTGGATCACGCGTGGGGTCAGATGGAGACGCCGTGCGCGCGCAGGTACGCGACCGGGTCGACGTCCGAGCCGTAGTCCGGGGTGGTGCGGATCTCGAAGTGCAGGTGCGGGCCGGTCACGTTGCCGGTCGCGCCGGAGAGGCCGATCTGCGTGCCGGCGGAGACGGCCTGGCCGGCCGAGACGCCGAGCTGGGACAGGTGGGCGTACTGCGAGTAGTGGCCGTCGGCGTGCTGGATGACGACCTGGTTGCCGTACGCGCCGCCGTTGCCGGCGGAGACGACGGTGCCCGCAGCGATGGCCTTGATCGGGGTACCGGTGGGCACGACGAAGTCGGTGCCGGTGTGGTAGCCGCTGGACCACATGCTGCCGTTCTGGTGGTACGGCGTGCCCTCGGGCGCGTCGACCGGCTTCACGTAGGCGGCGGTGGAGGTGCTCGCCTGGGTGGCCGTGGTCTTCGCGGCGCCGCCGAGGGTGAGCTTCTCGCCGGGCTTGATCAGGCCGGCGTCGGAGCCGATCACGGACTTGTTGTCCGCGTAGAGCTTCTTCCAGCCGCCCTCGACGTTCTCCGCCTTGGCGATCTTGGAGAGCGTGTCGCCGGCCTTGACCGTGTAGGTCTGGGCGGTGGCGGCCTGCGCACCGGTGGCGCCGATCAGCGGCAGCGCGAGCGCGGCGCCACCGACGGTGACGACGGCGGCGGCGCGGCCGAGGCGGTGGGACTTCTGGCGGCGGTGCTTACCCTGTGCGGGCATGGCGGATTTCCTCTCCGTCGCCTGCGAGGTGAGCTGTCGGGTTCGGACGGGAGATGTCCGGCCGCGCCCTCGCCATTCCTGACAGGGACACGACTTCACCCCGAGCCGCTGTGGGGAATTCCCGGGCGGCGTTCTTGCCTGTGGGTCCCCCGCTCCTGCCGTCACGGGTCGTAGTGAGGAATCCGGCCGGCGGCAGGACTAGGCGTTCCGACCGGAATGAGCGTGACCGTAGGGCAGCAAGAAACGAAGCGACAAGTTCCGAATTCCCCCTGGCCTGCCTTTTCTTGATCGTTCACGCCTTTACTGTGTCACCCTGCGTCTACCTCGCCCGCTTTACCGGCGCCTTACCGTAAGGAATTCCCGGGAAAGCCGTCCGGAAGATCCACCACGGACCGTCACGGATATGACGCTGCTCACGCGACGGGTGACAACGTCCGTAAATCTATGGACAGTTAATGATGAATAGGCCAAAACGGACACATGGTTGCCCTCTGAATCCATGTCGTATCGTCGGGAGCGCGCCCGCCGGCGAGCAGCGCCGGTGACCCGACCGGGAGGAGCACCCGTGACGCAGCACGCCCCGTCCACCGAGCCCGAGCTGACCGGAGTGCGCAACTTCCGCGACGTGGGCGGCCTCCCCACCGTGGACGGCCGGCGCGTGCGCCCCGGCGTGCTCTTCCGCTCCGGTCACCTCGCCCACGCCACGGCCGAGGACGCGGCGTTCCTCTCCGGGCTCGGCCTGCACACGATCTTCGACTTCCGCAACGCGGCGGACCAGAAGCTGGAGGGCGCCGACGTCGCGCTGCCCGGCGTGCGCAATGTGAACCTGCCACTGTCGGACCCGGCGGACGGCTCCGAGTTCTGGAAGATGGTCCGCGACGGCGACATGGACCAGCTGCGCGCGCTGCTCTCCGGGGGCCGCGCCGCGGACCGCATGATCAATTCGTACCGGTCGATCATCACCGACCGCACCGCCGAGCACGGCCGCGTGCTGCGCGCCGTAGCCGAGGACAGCGTGCCCGCGCTGATGCACTGCGCGGCGGGCAAGGACCGCGCCGGACTGTCGATCGCCGTGACGCTGCTCGCGGTCGGCGTCGAGCGCGAGGCCATCGAGGCGGACTACCTGGAGTCGAACGCGAAGCACCGCCGCTACAAGGTGCACCGCAGCTCCACCTCCCCGGACGCCTACTCCCCCGAGGTCATGGAGCTGCTCAGCCCGCTGTTCGACGCCCGCGCCGAGTACCTGCGCGCGGCCTTCGAGACCATCGAGCAGCACTGGGGCGGCACGGAGCGCTACTTCGCGGAGGGTCTCGGCCTCACCGCGGCCGACCGCGACCGGCTGCGGGAGCGCCTGCTCGACTGACGGCCGCGGGTGCGCCTACCGGTTCGCGCCCAGGGTGAAGAGCAGGTAGATGAACGCGGCGAAGGCGTGTCCCGCGAAGACGTAGAGGAGAACGCGCACCAGGATGCCGCGCGGCATCTTGTCCTCGATGTTGCGGGCGGCGGGCTTCGGGGCGTCGGTGGGCTCGGTCGCGTCACTCATGTCGGGCCTCTCAGACCTCTCGGATCGGAGCCGACGCCGGGCCGAGGCACAGGGCGGCGGTCGGACTCTGCAGCAGGGTGTGGACGAAGAGCAGCTCGGCCCCGGACCGGTCCGCCGCGGCGATCCGGTGCGGGGTGAGCGAGTCGAAGTGGGCGCTGTCGCCCGGCTCCAGCCGGTACGAGGTGTCGCCCAGGCGCAGGGTGAGCCGCCCCTCCAGGACGTACAGCCACTCCTCCCCCGGGTGCACCCGCACGATGTCGCCCTGGGTGCCGTACGGGACGTGGACGCGCAGCGACTGCATGGCGCGGCCGGGCGAACCGGCCTGGAAGTAGGTCCAGCCGCCGGCCTCGGTGGGCTCCATGGCGGCGGACCGGACGACGGCGTCGCGGTCGGCCGGGGTCTCGCCGAGCAGTTCGGAGACCGTGGTGCCGTAGATCCGGGCGAGCCCGAGCAGCATCGGCAGCGAGGGCTGGCGCTGCCCGGTCTCCAGACGGGACAGATGGGCCGGGGACAGACCGGCGGAGCGGGCGGCGGCCTCCAGGGTGAGGGAGGCGCGGCGGCGCAGGGCGCGCAACTGGGGTGCGACGGCGGGCAGCTCCGGCGGTTCCGGAGTACCCTCCGGGGAGGCAGGGCTCATGCTGACGATTCAGCCAGAAGCCTGCCTCCCCGGCAAATTACTTGCCTCAGAGGCAAGAATCTCCGCGGTTTCCGGTCAGCCGCTTGCGGCGGTCACCGGTTCGCGACCGCCTGCTTGATGAGCGTCTTGCTGAAGTCCCACATCAGCCCGCCCCCGCTGTGCGCGTCGTCCATGACGGCGGTGAACGCCTCGACGAAGCGCTCGACGTCCGCCTCGTCGATCACCAGCGGCGGGATCAGCTTGATGACCTCCAGATGGTCGCCGGAGACCTGGGTGAGGATGCGGTGCTTCTGGAGCAGCGGCACCACCACCATCTGCGCGAACAGGCCCTTGCGGGCGGCCTGCAGCATGGTCCAGCGGCTGCGCAGCTTCAGGGACTTGGGCCGGCCGAACTCGATGCCGATCATCAGGCCGCGCCCGCGCACGTCGCTCAGCAGCTCGTAGCGGTCGGTCAGCGCGCCGAGCCGGGAGGCGAGCAGGTCGCCCATGGCGCGGGCGTTCGCGACGATCTGGTCGTTTTCCATGACCGACAGGACGGCGAGCCCGGCGGCCATGGCCTGCGCGTTGGAGCCGAAGCTCGCCGAGTGGACGAGCACCCGGTCCATGGACGAGTAGACCTTCTTGAAGATCCAGTCCTTGCCGAGCGTCGCGCCGACCGGCACATAGCCGCCCGACAGCGCCTTCGCGACACACACGAGGTCCGGCTCGACCCCGTCCTCGTGCTGGTACGCGTAGAAGTCGCCGGTGCGGCCGAGGCCGGTCTGCACCTCGTCGGCGATGAGCAGCGCCTTGTGCTGGTGCAGCAGTTCCTGGGCGGCGCGCAGATAGCCGGGCGGCGCCTCGTGCACGCCCTTGCCCTGGATCGGCTCGACGATGAGGGCGGCGACGTCCCCGCGCTTCAACTCCCGGGCCAGGGCGTCGAGATCGCCCAGCGGCACGGCGGTGTCGGGCAGCAGCGGGGCGAAGCCGTCGCGGAAGCCGTCCTCCCCGTTGACCGAGAGGGAACCCGTCGTCAGACCGTGGAAGGCGTGCGCGCAGTACAGGACGCGCGGCTTGCCGGTCGCGTACCGGGCGAACTTGAGGGCGGTCTCCACGGCCTCGGTGCCGCTGTTGCCGAAGAACACCCGGTCCAGGTGCGGGCTGTGCGCGATCAGCTTCTCGGCGAGCAGACCCGGCAGCGGCTGGCAGTCGAACCGGGTGAGGTCGGCGAGCGAGGCGTCGAGCACGTCGTGCAGCGCCTTGCGCACCACGGGGTGGTGCCGGCCGAGGCCCATGACGCCGAACCCGGCGAGCATGTCCAGGTAGTCGTGGCCCTCGGCGTCCCAGAAGTGCGCGCCCTCGGCCCGCTCGTAGACCTTGTCGAAGCCGATGGTGTGGAGCATCTTCGGCAGCTGGTGGTTGAGGTACCTGGCGTGCAGCTCGTACCGTTCGGCGCCGCGCTCGGCGAGCAGCGTGCCGAGGTCGAACTCCTTGTTCATGCGTCGTTCTCCTTGCCGGCCGTGAGGCCGAGACTCGTACCGATCCGGCCCGCGATCTCGACGGGGGTCAGACCGATGTCGGCCAGTACCTCGGCACGTTTGGCGTGGGCGAGGAACTGCTCGGGGATGCCGAAGCGCCGCACCGGCACGTCGACCTCCGCGTCGGCGAGCGCGAGCGTGACGGCCGCGCCGACGCCCGCGCTGCGGCTGTTGTCCTCGACGACGGCGACCAGGTCGTGCTCCGCGGCCAGCGGGGCGAGGTCGGGGTCGACGGGCTTGACCCAGCGCGGGTCCACGACGGTGCAGCCGACGCCGCGGGCCCGGAGCAGGTCCGCCGTCTGGAGGCAGACGGGCGCCATGACGCCGACGGAGACGAGCAGCACGCGCGCGTGCGTGTCCCGGCTCAGGACGTCGATTCCGCCGATCCGGTCGACTGCGGGCACCGACGGGCCCACGGACTCCTTCGGGAAGCGCAGCACGGTCGGCGCGTCGTCCACGGCTACGGCCTCGCGCAGCTGGGCGCGCAACTGGTCGGCGTCGCGCGGCGCGGCGATCCTCAGGCCGGGCACGACCTGGAGCATCGACATGTCCCACATGCCGTTGTGCGAGGGACCGTCCACGCCGGTGACGCCGGCCCGGTCGAGCACGAACGTCACCCCGCACTTGTGCAGGGCCACGTCCATGAGGACCTGGTCGAAGGCCCGGTTCAGGAAGGTCGCGTAGACGGCGACGACGGGGTGCAGCCCGCCCGTGGCGAGCCCGGCGGCCGACACGGCGGCATGCTGCTCGGCGATGCCCACGTCCCACACCCGGTCGGGGAACTGCTCGGCGAACTTGGTCAGGCCGACGGGGTGCAGCATCGCCGCGGTGATCGCGACGACGTCCTCGCGCTCCTTGCCGATCCGGGCGATCTCGTCGCCGAACACCGAGGTCCAGGACGGGCCGCCCGACGGGGTGAGCGGCTCGCAGGTCAGCGGGTCCATGACGCCGACGGTGTGGAAGCGGTCGGCCTCGTCGGCGAGCGCCGGCTCGTAGCCGCGGCCCTTCTCGGTGAGGCAGTGCACGAGGACGGGGCCGTGGAAGCGCTTCGCGCGGCGCAGCGCGGACTCGACGGCGCCCACGTCGTGCCCGTCGATCGGCCCCACGTACTTCAGACCCAGGTCCTCGAACATGCCCTGCGGCGCGAACGCGTCCTTGAAGCCCTTCTTCGCGCCGTGCAGCGACTCGTACACGGTGTGCCCGACGACGGGCGTGCGCAGCAGCACGTCCTTGCCCCAGGCGAGGACCTTCTCGTACGAGTCGGTGGTGCGCAGGGTCGCGAGGTGGTTGGCGAGGCCGCCGATGGTGGGCGCGTAGGAGCGCTCGTTGTCGTTGACGACGATGATCAGCGGGCGGTCCTTGGCGGCGGCGATGTTGTTCAGCGCCTCCCAGGCCATGCCGCCGGTCAGCGCGCCGTCGCCGATCACGGCGACGACATGCCCGTGCTCGCCCTGCACCTGCCGCGCCTTGGCGAGGCCGTCGGCCCAGCCGAGCGCGGTCGAGGCGTGCGAGTTCTCGACGATGTCGTGCTCGGACTCCTCGCGGGACGGGTAGCCGGACAGGCCGCCCTTGCCGCGCAGCTTCGAGAAGTCCTGGCGACCCGTCAGGATCTTGTGGACGTAGCTCTGGTGCCCGGTGTCCCACACGAGCTTGTCGACGGGCGACTCGAAGACCCGGTGCAGGGCGACGGTCAGCTCCACCACGCCCAGATTGGGTCCCAGATGGCCGCCGGTTCTCGCGACCGCGTGGATCAGGAACTCCCTGATCTCCGCGGCCAGTTCGCCGAGTTCCTCCTCGCTCAGCGCCTTCAGGTCGCGCGGTCCCCTGATGTTCTCCAGAATCGTCACGCTCGAGCCCCCTTCCCGTCCGTACTCAAGACCTCAGCTCACGGTGACGTCGGGCGGGCCCGACGCGACGCCGTCCTTCTCCATCTGTTCGGCGATCTTCATCGCCTCGTCGATGAGCGTCTCGACGATCTTCGACTCGGGGACCGTCCGGACGACCTCGCCCTTGACGAAGATCTGCCCCTTGCCGTTGCCGGACGCGACACCCAGGTCCGCCTCGCGCGCCTCGCCCGGTCCGTTCACGACGCAGCCCATGACGGCCACCCGCAGGGGGACCTCCATGCCGTCGAGGCCGGCGGTCACCTCGTCGGCGAGCTTGTACACGTCGACCTGCGCGCGTCCGCAGGAGGGGCAGGAGACGATCTCCAGGCGGCGCGGGCGCAGCCCGAGCGACTCCAGGATCTGGCTGCCGACCTTGATCTCCTCGACCGGCGGCGCGCTCAGCGAGACCCGGATGGTGTCGCCGATGCCCTCGCTCAGCAGCGCGCCGAAGGCGACGGCGGACTTGATCGTGCCCTGGAACGCCGGTCCCGCCTCGGTGACGCCGAGGTGGAGCGGGTAGTCGCAGGCGGCTGCCAGCTGCCGGTAGGCGTTGACCATGACGACCGGGTCGTTGTGCTTCACCGAGATCTTGATGTCGCGGAAGCCGTGCTCCTCGAAGAGGGACGCCTCCCACAGCGCCGACTCGACGAGCGCCTCCGGGGTCGCCTTCCCGTACTTCTGGAGCAGCCGCCGGTCCAGGGACCCCGCGTTCACCCCGATACGGATCGGCGTGCCGGCCTCCGAGGCGGCGCGGGCGATCTGCTTGACCTGGTCGTCGAACTTCTTGATGTTGCCGGGGTTGACGCGGACCGCCGCACATCCCGCGTCGATCGCCGCGAACACGTACTTCGGCTGGAAGTGGATGTCCGCGATCACGGGGATCTGCGACTTGCGCGCGATGGTCGCGAGCGCGTCGGCGTCGTCCTGGGTGGGGCACGCCACGCGCACGATCTGACAGCCGGCGGCGGTCAGTTCGGCGATCTGCTGCAGCGTGGCCCCGACGTCCGAGGTCCGGGTCGTCGTCATCGACTGCACGGACACGGGTGCGCCGCCTCCCACGGCCACCGCCCCGACCTGGATCCGGCGGCTCGCGCGCCGCTCGGCGACCGGTCGGGCCGGTACCTCGGGGAGGCCCAGTGAGACGGGCTCTCCGGTGCTCACGGCGCCGTCACCCACGGTTCCCGGCGACGGTCTCGGTCATCGCGCGCAGGGACTCCTTCAGGGAGCCCATGGTCGCGAGGACCGCGGTCGGCTCGTAGCCGCAGTGCGCCATGCAGTTGGCGCAGCGCGGGTCCTTGCCGCGCCCGTACGCGTCCCAGTCGGTCTTCTCGATGAGCTCGCGGTACGTGGGCACGTAGCCGTCGCTCATCAGGTAGCAGGGCTTCTGCCAGCCGAACAGGGAGTAGTTCGGGATCGCCCACGCGGTGCACGGGAAGTCGACCTTGCCCTCGAGGAAGTCGAGGAACAGGGGCGAGTGGTTGAGCCGCCAGCGGCGCCGGTTGCCGCCCGCGAAGGCCTTCTTGAACAGTTCGCGGGTCTGTGCGACGCCGAGGAAGTGCTCCTGGTCGGGAGCCTTCTCGTAGGCGTAGGCGGGCGAGATCATCATCTCGTCGACCTTGAGGTCGTCGTTGAGGAAGTTGAGCACCTCGATGATGGTCTGCGGGGTGTCCGTGTTGAAGAAGGTCGAGTTCGTGGTGACCCGGAAGCCGCGCCGCTTGGCCTCCTTGATCGCCTCGACGGCCTCGTCGAAGACCCCCTCCTTGGCCACGGACTCGTCGTGGCGCTCCCGGAGCCCGTCGATGTGCACGGCGAACGCGAAGTAGGGCGACGGCGTGAACTTGTCCATCTTCTTGCGCAGCAGCATCGCATTGGTGCACAGGAAGACGTACTTCTTCTTGGCCACCAACTGGCGCACGATCTCGTCGATCTGAGGGTGCATCAGAGGTTCGCCGCCGGCGATGGAGACCATCGGCGCACCCGACTCCAGGACCGCGCCGACTGCCTGCGCGACCGGCATGCGCTGCTTGAGCACACCGGCCGGGTGCTGGATCTTGCCGCAGCCCTCGCACTTGAGGTTGCACGCGAAGAGGGGTTCCAGCTCGACGATGAGCGGGAACTTGTCCCGCTTGCGGATCTTCTGTTCAGCGAGATACGTCGCAACCTTGATGGACTGACGAAGCGGCATGGCCATCTGGCTCACCTCCGGGGGAGCAGCAAAGAACGGTGCCATTCGAAAAAAGCGGGAAGGACGGCACGAAGGACACGGAAAGCCGATAGTCCACCGCGAAGCGTGCCGATCCGGACGAGTTCATGTTCTGGAGAGTCCACGACCACCCGGACGGCCGCAACCGGGCGGCCCTCCGCGGGCCCGGTCGCGGCGGCCGTGCGCAGCGTGGCCGCGGACTCCATGTCGACGGCGATCGCGCCGGTGGCCAGCAGATCTCCGCGCTCGGGGCCGCGCACCACATGGTCGGACCCGATCAGCGGCCCCGTGTGCACGGTCCGCCCGGGCACGGCCCTGACCAGCTCTTTCACCAGCAGCTCGGTGCCCACACAGGGCGTACTGCCGTACGGGTCCCGGGTCTGCTCGGCGACGACGAGGTCACCGGGGTGCATCCCGGGGGCGAGGCCCGCGCAGAAGCCGGTGGCGAGCACGGCGGCCTCGTGCAGGGCCGGGTCCGCGAGGGCCCGGCTCGTGGCGCGCTCGGCGGCCCGGGGGCCCATGCCGGTGCGCAGGACCGTGGCCGGGATCCGGGCGCCGCCGGTGCGCAGGGCGAGGTGCTCGATGCCCAGCGCGCAGGCGATGAGCAGCGGCGCGGTGTCCGGCGGGCGTCCGGCCGCCGGGTGCTCGGTCATCAGCTCCCCTCGGCCGGGGCCGCGGTGCGGTCGGTGAACGGTTCGCCGTGGACGTACCGGCCCAGCGCGGTCAGCGGGAAGACGTGCCGGTACAGGTGGTAGTTGATGGAGAAGTCCCAGGGGAAGCCGGTGCCGGTGAAGTACGGCTCGTCCCAGGTGCCGTCCTCGGTCTGGGTGCCGGCGAGGAAGGCGACACCGCGCTCGACGGCCCTGGAGTCCCGCTCCCCGGCCGCGAGCAGCGCGAGGAGCGCCCAGCCGGTCTGCGAGGCGGTGGAGACGCCGCGCCCCTTCCAGTCCTCGTAGCGGTACGAGCGCAGGTCCTCGCCCCAGCCGCCGTCGTCGTTCTGCACGGATTCCAGCCAGGCGACCGCGCGGCGGATCGCGGGATGCGCCGTGGGCAGTCCCGCGGCGACGAGGGCGGGCACCACGGACCCGGTGCCGTAGACGTAGTTGACGCCCCAGCGGCCGAACCAGGCGCCGTTCGCCTCCTGTTCGGCCAGGAGCCACTGGATGCCGCGGCGGGTGCGCGGGTCCTGGGCGCGGCCCTCGACGGCGAGCATCTCGACGACGTGCGCGGTGACGTCGGCGGACGGCGGGTCGATGACCTCGCCGAAGTCGCAGAACGGCAGCCGGTTGGGGAACGGGCTGGTGTTGTCGACGTCGAAGGCGCCCCACGCGCCGTTCTTCGACTGCATGCCCAGGTTCCAGCGCACGCCGCGCTCGATCGCCCGCTCCATGCGCGGCCGGTCGGGATGGTTCACCCGGCGCAGGGCGAGGACGACCTCGGCGGTGTCGTCGATGTCGGGGTAGTTGTCGTTGTGGAACTCGAACGCCCAGCCGCCGGGCTCCAGTTGAGGTCTGCGGACGGACCAGTCGCCGGGCCGGTCGATCTGCTCGTCGAGCATCCAGTCGGCGGCCTTGACGAGCGCCGGATGGTCGGCGGGCAGTCCGGCGTCGGCGAGCGCGATGGTCGCCAGGCACGTGTCCCACACCGGCGACTGGCAGGCCTCGATCATCCGGGCCCCGTCCTCGCGCCACACCGCGAACCGGTCCAGGGACTCCAGGCCGGCCTTGAGCACCGGGTGGTCGAGGTCGTAGCCGAGCAGGTGCAGGGCGATGACCGAGTAGACGGCCGGGGGCTGGATGCCGCCCCAGCAGCCGTCGTTCTCCTGGCGCTCGATGATCCAGCGGGCCGCCGTGTTCATCGCGGCCTTGCGCAGCGGCTTGAGGGCCACCTTCCGGTAGCCGTGCATGAGCTGGTCGAGCCGCTGGAACGCGCCGTCCCAACTGGCCACGGGCGCCAGGGGTCTGCGCGGGTTCGGATCCCGGGGGTCGGTGTGCAGTTCGTCGAGCGGGAAGGGCGCGGGCCGCACGGGACGCTTGGCGGACACGACGGTGAGCGGCACGATGGTCTGCCGGGCCCAGCAGCCGAAGTCGTAGATGTTGAGCGGCATCCACTTCGGGAAGTAGATGAGCTCGGGCGGGAGTTCGGGCAGGTCGTCCCACTTCCACCAGCCGAACAGGGCCAGCCAGATGCGGGTGAAGACGCGGCTGGCCGCGATGCCGCCGCGCTCGCGGACCCACGCGGACGCTCGGGCCATGTGCGGGGCGTCCGGCTCGTCGCCCGCGAGGCGCAGGGCCACGTACGCCTCGACGGTGGCCGACAGGTCGCCGGGGCCGCCGTAGAAGGTGGCCCAGGCGCCGTCCTCGCGCTGCTCGCCGCGGATGAAGAGGGCAGCCGCGTCGGTGGTCGCCCGGTCGCGAATGCCCAGGAACTGGCGCAGCAGCAGGTCCTCGGCGTCCATCGTCACGTTGGTGTCGAGGTCGCCCTTCCACCAGCCCCGCGCGTCCTGCCGGGCGAGCAGGAACTCGGTGGCACGCTGTATGGCTCGTCCGGCGGCGGCTCGTGCCCCGGCCGCGTCGGGCGTCGCCCCCGTGGGGGCGGTGGTGGCCGCGGTCGCCTCGGGAGCGGGTGCTCCGGTGCTTCCGTCGGTCGTCGCTGTCATGGCTATCCCTTCACGCAGTGGAGCTGAATGCTGGGTAACCGTCGGCCGATGCCCCGGTGGAACACCGGCCGGCGACTGCGAGCTATATGGAGCCGATGGCGATCATCTCTTCCGTACGACGACGAAGTCGGCGAGCGCGGCGAACTGCGCGCGCACCGAGGCGGGCATCTGGACCGTGTCCAGGGCTTCGAGGGCGACGGCGTGCTGGCGCCGGGCCTCCTCGGCGGTCCACTCGCGTCCGCCGGCCTCCTCGATGAGGGCGGCGCGGGCGGCGAAGTCCTCCTCGGTGAAGGTGTCGAAGTCGACGTTCTTGGCGTCGGCGGCGAGGATCTCGCCGAGCCGCTCGGAGGCGGGACCGCCGGCGCCGAGCGCGGCGACGACGGGCAGCGACTTCTTGCGCTGACGCAGGTCGCTCCAGGTCTGCTTGCCGGTCGACTCGGGGTCGCCCCAGATGCCGAGCAGGTCGTCGACGGCCTGGAAGGCGAGGCCCAGGTGGTAGCCGTACTTCTCCAGGGCGTCGGCGGTGGCGTCGTCGGCGCCGCCGAGGACGGCGCCGATGGAGGAGGCGCAGGCGAGCAGGGCGCCCGTCTTGTTGCCCTCCATCTCCAGGCACTCCTCGACGGTGACGCGCTCGCGGTGCTCGTAGCTGATGTCCTGCGCCTGGCCGTCGATCAGGGCGCGGCTCGCGGTGGTGAGGCGGCGCGTGGCGCGGCCCGCGTCGACGGTCTCCAGCTCGAGGAGCACCTCGTTGGCCAGCGCGAACAGGGCGTCGCCGACGAGGATCGCCTGGGCCGGGCCGTGCACCTTCCACACGGTGTCGCGGTGGCGGCGCTGCTCGTCGCCGTCCATCAGGTCGTCGTGCAGCAGCGAGAAGTTGTGGACCAGTTCCACGGCGACGGCGCCGGGGACACCGATCTCGGGGGCGGCTCCGGCGGCCTGTGCGGAGAGCACGGCGAGCGCGGGGCGCACGGCCTTGCCGCCGTCCCCGTCGGACGGGTTGCCCGCGGCGTCGATCCACCCGAAGTGGTAGGCGGCGACGGTGTCCATGGGCGGGGCGAGGCGCTCGACGGCCGCCTTGAGCACCGGCGTGGCCAGCGTTCGGCCGCGCTCCAGAAGCGCGGTCACGTCCACCGCGTCGGCAGCCGCTTCGGCCGAGGGCACAGGTGGCACAGTCTCTCCTTGTTGTACGGGTGTCGGCGCTTGCGCCGTGGGAAGTTCGATGCTCACGCCGCCTCCCGGAACAGATGGCCGCGGGGGCGGTCGAGGGCGGCGAGGGCCGCGTCGGCGGCACTGACACCGCTGCGCACCGCGCCTTCCATGGTCGCGGGCCACCCGGTGGCGGTCCACGCGCCGGCCAGATACAGGCCGGGGGCCTTGGTGCGGGCCGACGGCCGCAGCGCGCCGACGCCGGGGGTCGGCGCGAACGTGGCGGTCCGCTCCCGGGTCACGAAGAAGTCGTGGATCTTGGCGCCGCGCGCGGCGGGCAGCAGCCGCTCCAGCTCGGGCAGGTAGCGCTCGCGCAGCACGGCGACGGGTTCGTCGATCTCGTCCTGGGCGGCGGACTGCGAGATCGCCAGGTACTGGCCCTCGGTCAGCCCGGAGGCCTCGGTGCGGTCGAAGACCCACTGCACGGGCGAGCCGAGCGCGGTGAAGAAGGGCTGCTTGAGCACCTTGCGGCCGTAGACGACGTGCAGGTTGAGGATCGGCGAGGTGCCGATGTCGAGCAGTCGCTCCGGGGCGTCGAGCGCGCCGCCCGGCAGCAGGTCGTGGGCCTCGCGCTGGGGTACGGCGAGCACGACGGTGTCGGCGGTGAGGACCTCGCCCGAGGCGTCCGGACCTTCGGGGACCTCGACCGCCCAACGTCCGTCGTGCGTGCGGGAGACGGAGCTGACGCGGGTGCGCAGGGCGATGCGCACGCCGGCGGCGTCGAGCGCCTTGCGGGCCAGGGTGTCGTGGAGTTCGCCGAGGGGGACGCGCGCCCAGCCGATGTCGGCGGCGCCGTTCTCGGACAGCAGTCCGGTCTTGAAGACCATCGCGGCGAGCCCCAGCGAGGACTGGCCCGCCACCGCGTTCAGGGTCGCGACGCCGACGAGGTCCCAGAGCGCCTCGACGGCCCGCGGCGACTGGCCGTGCGCGGCGAGCCAGGAGCCGAAGTCCTGGGTGTCGAGCGCCGGGTCCAGCGGGTCGAGGGCCTTGAGGGCGAGCGCGGCGCGGCCGACCTTGGCCCGCTCGGCCAGGGACAGGTGCGGGTACGTGGCCAGGCTCTTCGCCAGGTGCAGCGGCACGGGCAGCCCGGAGCGGCGCAGCCGGCCGAGCCGGCCCCGGTCGGCGTCGAGCACGGGGACGTCGAGCCGGTCCTGGAGCGGTGCGAGCGCCGTGGCGTCGATGCGGTCCAGGAACCAGCGGTAGGCGGTGCAGCAGCGCAGGTACACGTGCTGTCCGTTGTCGACGGTGAGGTCGCCGCGCTTGAAGGAGAAGGCGAGCCCGCCGAGCCGGGGGCGCCCTTCGAGGAGCGTGACGTCCATGCCGCCGTCGGCGAGGGCCAGCGCGGCGGTGACTCCGGCGAGGCCGCCTCCGACGACGACCGCGCTCCGCCTCTGCGTCTCGCTCATGCGCCCTCCCCCTCGGCGGTCGCGGCGGGTGCGGTGCCCTCGCGGCGGGCCGTCGTCTGCTGGGACGCCGGGCCGCGGTGGAGGGTTGCGCGCCGCTTGCGGGCGGCGCCGGGGGCCGGACGGGTGCCGGGTCGCTGGGTCATCAGGCGCGCCCCCGCAGTGCGGCGCGCGAGACGGTTCTCGCGTCGAGTCCGGACAGACCGCGCACGGCGACGTACGCCTTCTCCCGGCCGGGCAGGGAGACGCGACCGCGCAGCACGCCCTCGGGATCGCGCTCGATGCGGTCGAGCAGGCGGCGGTAGATGCCCGCCATCGCGGCGACGCAGGCGCCGGAACGCCGGTCGAGCATGGGCAGCAGCCGGTAGCCCTCGGCGAACAGGGCGCGGGCGCGCCGCACCTCGAAGTGGACGAGGCCCGCGAAGTCCGAGCCGGGCGGCGGGGTGGGCCCGTCGAACCCGGCGGAGCAGCCGAACTTGGCGAGGTCGTCGGCGGGCAGGTAGGTGCGCCCGTCGGCGGCGTCCTCGCGCACGTCCCGGAGGATGTTGGTGAGCTGGAGCGCGAGACCGAGCGTGTCGGCGTACTCCGGCGCCCGCTCGGCTCCGCGCGCCCCGGGTTCGGTGCCGAACACGCCGAGCGAGACCCGGCCGATGGCCCCGGCGACGCACCGGCAGTAGACCTTGAGGTCGTCCCAGGTCTCGTACGTCTGTCCGTTCAGGTCCATGACGACGCCGTCGATGAGCTCGTCGAGCCCGCCGAGCGGGATCGGGAAGCGGTGCGCGGCGTGCGCGAGCGCGACGGCCACCGGGTCGGTGTCGTCCTCGGCGACCTCGCCGTCGCGGACCCGGGCGAGCAGGGCCCGGGTCTCGTCGAGCCGCTGGGCCTTCACGTCGGGCGCCAGCGTGCCGTCGCCGATGTCGTCGACGCGGCGCGAGAACGCGTACACGGCGGACATGGCACGGCGCTTCGCGGACGGCAGCAGTCGGATGCCGTAGGCGAAGTTGCGGGCCTGCCGGCCCGTGACGGTCTCGCAGTAGCTGTATGCGGCGAGCACCGGTGCCGACATCTGCTGGTCAGACTCCACGGCCTTGCTCACCCCTCTCCTCGCAGAGTCGCTCCCGCCTCGCGCAGCAGGCGGAGTCGATTGGGCCTGGGCGGTCCGGGCAGGACGTCGTACGAGGCGTCGGTGATCGCGTGCACCGCCGCCTTCCCCCCGGCCACGAACCCGGCCAGCAGCAGCTTCAGCCTGCCGGGGACGCTACCCACCAGGGGGGTGCCTTCATTCAGCAGCTCGCGGGCGCGTTCCGCCTCGTACGCGACCAGGGCGCGCACCGATGCGCCGGCGCTCGGCGCCGCGAGATCCGCTTCCTGGACGTGGAACCGTCGCATGTCCTCGGCCGGCAGGTAGATCCGGTCGCGGCCGAGGTCCTCGGCGATGTCCTGGAGGTGCTCGACGATCTGCAGCCCGGTGCAGACGGCGTCGGACCTGCGGATGCGCTCGGGGGTCGCGGTGCCGGTGATGGCGAGCACGAGCCGGCCCACCGGGTTCGCGGACAGCTCGCAGTAGGCGAGCAGGTCGTCCCAGGTCTCGTAGCGGGTGACGAGCTGGTCCTGGCGGTTGGCCCGCACGAGGCCGAGGAAGGGCTCGGGGGTGAGGGAGCGGCGCCGGACCGTGGGCTGCAGGGCGCGCAGCAGGGGGTGGCGCGGAGTCCCGTCGAAGACGCGCGCGAGGTCGGCCTCGAAGGCGTCGAGCAGCGGCAGCGGGTCGTGCGCCTTTTCGGGTGGTACGCCGAGGTACCGGGCGTCGGCGCCACCGGGGTCGAGGTCGCCGTCGCCGATGTCGTCGACCAGGCGCGCGAAGCCGTAGACGGCCATCAGGTCGTCGCGCCAGGCGCGGGGCAGGAAGAAGGGGGCCACCGGAAAGTTCTCGTCGGCGGCCTTGGCGAGCGTGGCGTCCTGCGGGGCCTGCACGGCTTCCGGGCGCACGCGAGGGGATGCGGTCACCGGGCGCGGCCCGCTTCCGCGAGGACGGCGAGAGCCTCGTGGAGCTGGACAGTTTCCATAGCCATTGCCGTCACATCTCCCGTTCTACACTGCGGACCCAATACATCCTATTTCGGACACGCCGCCCGGCCTCCCGCACGGCGAGCTCTCCCCCTCCGGTCCGGGGTGCCGCGTATTATCGCCCCACTTGCCGCGAATCGGCACCGGTACAGCTTACGTTGTACAACGCGACGTGCCACGACGGGGCATTCCGCGCATCACAACAACACACCGATCGGAGTCAAGATTCCTCCGGGGCAGGGAAGTTGACCCGACCTTGACCTTGATCGTCACATAGTTGGCGACTACAGACATATCGCAGGCCCCACCGGGTGAACACCGGTGGGGCCTGTGATGACGCGTGCGACGGCGACAGGGTTGAGAAGCTTCACTTACCGGTGAACTTCTCGTACTCCTTGAGGACCTCGTCCGTCGGTCCGTCCATCCGCAGCTCGCCGCGCTCCAGCCACAGGACGCGGTCGCAGGTGTCGCGGATGGACTTGTTGTTGTGGCTCACCAGGAAGACCGTTCCGGCCTCCTTGCGCAGCTCGCGGATGCGGGCCTCGGAGCGCTTCTGGAACTTGCGGTCACCCGTGGCCAGGGCCTCGTCGATCATGAGGACGTCGTGGTCCTTGGCCGCCGCGATGGAGAAGCGCAGGCGCGCCGCCATGCCGGACGAGTAGGTCCGCATCGGCAGGGTGATGAAGTCGCCCTTCTCGTTGATGCCCGAGAAGTCGACGATCTCCTGGTAGCGGGCCTTGATCTGCTCGCGGGACATGCCCATCGCGAGACCGCCGAGGATCACGTTCCGCTCGCCGGTGAGGTCGTTCATCAGCGCCGCGTTCACGCCGAGCAGCGAGGGCTGGCCGTCGGTGTAGACCTTGCCCTTCTCGGCCGGCAGGAGGCCCGCGATGGCGCGCAGCAGGGTCGACTTGCCCGAGCCGTTGGAGCCGATCAGACCGATCGCCTCGCCGCGGTAGGCGGTGAAGGAGACACCGCGCACGGCGTGCACCTTGCGCACGCCCCGCTCCTCGCCCCGCTTCACGATGCGGCTCAGCGCCGCGGTGGCGCTGCCCTTGCCGGTCTTCGCGCCGTTGACGCGGTAGACGATGTGCAGCTCGTCCGCGATCACCGTGGGGACGCGGGCGCCCTGTTCCTTCTCGAGATCAGCCACGGCCGTACCGCTCCTCTGCCTTCCAGAAGTAGACGAAGCCGACGACGCCGAAGAGGACCGCCCAGCCCGCCGCGAACGCCCACACGTGCGGGGGCAGGTACGCGGACCCGTAGCCGTCCGACCGCATGAACGCGTAGCGGATCAGGTCCATGTAGATGGAGGCCGGGTTCCACTGGAGGACGTCGCCGACCCAGGACGGAACGCCCTTCTTGCCCTCGAGCATCGCCGGGATGCTGAACATGACGCCCGACGCGTACATCCACGTACGCATCACGAACGGCATCAGCTGCGCCAGGTCCGGCGTCTTGGAGCCCGCCCGCGCGAAGATCAGCGCGAGGCCGGTGTTGAAGCCGAACTGGAGGACCAGCGCCGGTACCACCAGGAGCCAGGACCAGCCGGGGAGGATCCCGAAGCCCAGCATGATCAGCACGAGCACGATCATGGAGAACAGCAGCTGCTGGAGCTGCTGCAGCGCGAACGAGATCGGCAGCGAGGCCCGCGGGAAGTGCAGCGCCCGCACCAGGCCCAGGTTGCCGGAGATCGCCCGCACGCCCGCCATCACCGAGCTCTGCGTGAAGGTGAAGACGAAGACACCGGTGACCAGGAAGGGCACGTAGATGTCGTGCGGGATGCCCTTACGGGCACCGAGCAGCAGTCCGAAGATGAAGAAGTAGACCGCGGCGTTCAGCAGCGGGGTCGCCACCTGCCAGACCTGGCCGAGCTTGGCCTGGCTGTACTGGGCGGTCAGCTTCGCCTGCGAGAAGGCGAGGATGAAGTGCCGCCGGCCCCACAGCTGCCGTACGTACTCGTTCAGACCGGGGCGGGCCCCGCTCACGGACAAGCCGTACTTGGCGGCGAGCTCGGCAGGGGAGAGCCCGTCGTCGGGCGACGGGGCCGCGCTCACCGCGACACCGCCGTCATGCGTTGTCTCACTCACAAGGGGAAACTTTCGTCTTCAAAAGCGCAGCCTGGTGGGGCATGGGCGGGAGCCAGGGACCGGGTTCGGCCCGATGCTCTCAGACTCGAGCTTGTCAGATGACAGGAGGTCGTCCCAGTCGGGTCAGGCGCCACACCGTACGCCACTTCATGGGGCGCCGGGCGCCGCAGGGCGTCGTCCAGCCCTCCTTGAAGCCGCCGAGCCAGGCCTTCAGCGCGGGCCCGGAGGGACGCCGGGCCAGCGTGAGCAGCAGCCACACGCCGAGGTACACGGGGACCAGGGGCGCGGGCAGGTTGCGGCGGGCGAGCCAGACCCGGTTGCGGGCCACCATGCGGTGGTAGACAGCGTGCCGGGACGGGGCCGTGGTCGGGTGGTGCAGCACCATGTCGGCGCGGTAGTCGATCAGCCACCCCGCGTCGAGGGCACGCCAGGCGAGGTCGGTCTCCTCGTGGGCGTAGAAGAACTCGTCCGGCAGTCCGCCGACCTCGGCGACGACCCGGGTCCGCAGGGCGTTGGCCCCGCCGAGGAAGGTCGTCACGCGCGAGGAGCGCATCGGGTCGGCGGCCCGCAGCCGCGGCACGTGCCGGCGCTGGGTCTCGCCGGTCTCCGGGTCCGCGATGCGGAAGCTGATGATGCCGAGCTCCGGGTCGGCCGCGAACGCCTCCCGGCACAGCTGGGCGGTGTCGGTCAGCGGCAGCAGGCCGTCGTCGTCGAGGAACAGCAGCACGTCGACGTCGGAGCCGGACGGGCCGAAGGCCTCGATGCCGACGTTGCGGCCGCCGGGGATGCCCAGGTTCTCGGGCAGCTCGACGGTCCGTACGCCCTCGGGGACGTCCGGGACCGGGGAGCCGTTGCCGACGACGACGACCTGGACCGGGTCGCCCTCCTGCTTGGCGACCGAGTCGAGCAGCGCGCGCAGCTCGGCCGGGCGGTTGCCCATGGTGATGACGACCGCGCCGACCTTGAGCGGCGCCGGTACGGCGCTCACTTGAGCCTGCTCGAAGCGAGGATGGACACGAGGTGCAGCAGCGTCTGCAGCACGGCGATGCCCGCGAGGACGGCCACGCCGAGGCGGGTGAAGAACAGGTCGCCCCGGATCTGGTCCACGATCGCGAGGACCAGGATGAGCAGCGTGGCCTCGATGCCCAGGATCAGGCGGTGGAACTTCAGCGCGGCGGCGGCCTTGCGGGCCAGCGCCATGCCGGAGGAGCGCATCTCGGAGGCGGACTCCTTGACCTGCTCCTTGCCGCTCGCCGCACGGGCGAGGCCGACGAGGTCCGTCTCGGCCTTGATCATGATGGCGCCGAGCGCGGCGAGCGTGCCGAGGAAGGCCCACAGCCAGTCGATCCGGCCGCTCCCCCACAGGTCCGCGGCGCGCAGGCCGAAGCCGACCAGGACGGCCGCGTCGGTCAGGTACGCGCCGACGCGGTCCATCCAGACGCCCGCGAGCGAATACTGCTTGCGCCAGCGGGCGATCTCGCCGTCGACGCAGTCAAGGAGCAGGTACAGCTGGACCGCGACGACGCCGAGCACGGCGCCCCAGACGCCCGGGACGAGCAGCGCCGGGGCGGCGAGGACACCGCACACCGTCATCAGGTAGGTCAGCTGGTTGGGCGTGACCTTGGTGTTCACCAGGTGGCGGTCCACACGCAGCGAGACCTCGCGCATGTAGAGCCGGCCCATCCAGTGCTCACCGCTGCGTCGGTCCTTCACCCCGGCCGGGTGGACGACCGGGCGCAGTTCAGCTACCGATGGTTTTTGCATAGTCGGCGTAGGCGTCCCTGATCTGGTCGGTGGACAGGTCGAGGTGTTCGAGGATCGTGTAGCGGCCCGGCCGGGTCTGCGGAGCGAACTCCACGACCTTGACGAACTCGTCCACGGTGAACCCGATCTCCTCCGGCAGCACGGGCAGGCCGTGGCGGCGCAGCACCTCGGCCATGTACGCGGACTCCTCGCGGGCACCGCGCAGGTGCATCGCGAAGGCCGCGCCGAGGCCGCACTGCTCGCCGTGGCTGGCGGCGCGCTTGGGGAAGAGGAGGTCGAAGGCGTGGTTGATCTCGTGGCAGGCGCCGGACGCCGGCCGCGAGTCGCCGGAGATCGACATGGCGATACCGGTCAGGACCAGACCCTCGGCGAGCACCTGCAGGAAGCCGTCGTCGCCGACGCCACCGGGGTGGCGCAGGACGGCTTCGCCTGCCTGGCGGGCCATGGCGGCCGCGAGGCCGTCTATGTCCTCGCCGCGCTCGCGGGCGGCCAGCTCCCAGTCCGCGACCGCGGAGATGTTGGACAGGGCGTCGCCGATGCCGGAGCGCACGAAGCGGACCGGGGCCTCGCGGATGATGTCGAGGTCGATCACGACGGCGATCGGGTTGGGCACGCCGTAGCTGCCGCGGCCCGCGTCGTTGTCGAGGGTCGCCACGGGCGAGCACAGGCCGTCGTGCGACAGGTTCGTCGCGACGGCGACCAGCGGCAGACCGACCCGGGCCGCGGCGAACTTGCCGCAGTCGATGATCTTGCCGCCGCCGAGCCCGACGATCGCGTCGTAGCGGCCGGCCCTCTTCACGTCGTCGGCGAGCTGGATGGCGTCGTCGAGCGTGCCGCCGTCGACCTCGAACCAGTCGGCGTTGGGCAGCGACGGGGCCAGCCGGGTGCGCAGGGCCGCGCCCGAGCCACCGCTGATCGCGATGGCCAGGCGCCCCGTGGACGACGAGATCCTCTGGTCGGCGAGGACACCGGCGAGGTCGTTGAGCGCCCCCGGCCGGATGTCGACGACGACCGGCGAGGGAATGAGCCTCGTCAGTACTGGCACGCGATCTCCCGGGCCTTGGCGAGGTCCTCGTGGTTGTCGATCTCGACCCACGGGACGTCGCCGATCGGAGCGACGTCGACCTTGAAGCCGCGGTTCACGAGCTCCTGGTAGCCGTCCTCGTAGTACAGCTGCGGGTCACGCTCGTACGTGGCCTTGAGGGCGTCGGCGAGCTCGTCGGCCGCCTCGCCCTCGATGAGGGTCACACCGATGTACTCGCCCGTGGCCTCGGCCGGCTCCATGAGCTTCGTGATCTTCTGGACGCCCTTGGCGGGGTCCACGACGACCTTCATCTCCTCGTCGCCCAGGTTCTTGACCGTGTCGAGCGCGAGGATGATCTTCTTGCCGTCGCCGCGGGCGGCGAGCAGGGTCTTCTCGACGGAGACCGGGTGCACGGTGTCGCCGTTGGCGAGGATCACCGAGTGCTTGATGGCGTCACGGCCGCACCACAGGGAGTAGGCGTTGTTCCACTTCTCGGCGACGTCGTTCTCGATGAGCGTCAGCTTCAGGCCGTACTTCGCCTCCAGCGCCGCCTGGCGCTCGTAGACGACCTCCTTGCGGTAGCCGACGATGATGCCGACCTCCGTGAGGCCGATCTCGGCGAAGTTCTTGAGCGTGAGGTCGAGGACGGAGAGCTCGTTCTCGGTCCCCTCGCCCACGACGGGCACCAGCGCCTTGGGGAGCGTCTCGGTGTAGGGGCGGAGCCGGCTGCCGGCGCCGGCGGCCAGGACGAGGCCGATCATGCGGGTTCTCCTTCATCGTGAACGGCGGGTGCCCCGCGGCGGGCGGAGGCGACCCAGAAGCGGATGCTCTCGGCGAGCACCACGAGTGCCACGAGCACGGCGCAGGCCGTGAGCGCGACGGTGAAATCTGTGGCGGTGAGCAGCGCGGCCAGCACGGCGACCACCAGGGTCCGGCCTTCGTGCCCGCCGATCGTTCGGACCAGCCACCGGGGCGGCGCGCCGGTGCCGCCGCGGATGCGGTACACCGTGTCGTAGTGATGGTAGGCGACCGCCGCCACCAGTCCGAAAGCAGCGGGCAAGGCACCGTTCACGTCCGCGCGGGCCGCGAGGACCAGGATCGTGAGGTACTCGGAGGCCCGGAAAATCGGGGGGACGAGCCAGTCGAGGGCGCCCTTGAGGGGGCGGGCGACGGCGAGGCCCGACGTGACGCAGTACACGGCCGCGGCGACCACGGGCCAGACGCTGCCGAAGTCCGTGAGCGCGCTCACCGTGACGACCGCCACGCCGCCGATCGCGGCGACGACGGGCGCGGCGGCGCTCCGCCCGATCCGGGCGACGGACTCGGCGAGCGGGCCGGAGTCGGCGAGGTCGGCGAGGGCCTCGGCGGCCCGGTCGGTGCGGTGGGCCCGGCGGGTCAGCGAGCGCAGGACGCGGCCGGCGGTGGTGTAGCAGGCGGCGAGCGCGCAGCCGATCAGCAGCATGTAGAAGGTGATGCGCGGGGTGGTGAGCGCGGTGAACAGGGCGATGAGCGCCCAGCGCTCGCCGATCGGCAGCACGATCATCCGGCGCACCCAGACCGTCCAGCCGACGCTGTCGAGCTTGTCGGAGAGAGCGGCGGTGGGGCTGGTGTTGGCGGTGGCGTCGTGGTTCGCCTCGTTGAAGGAGAAGTCGACGACGTGCCGGCAGGTCTGCAGGACCATGGCACCGAGCGCGAGGGCCCACACGTCGTCGCCGGACGCGTTGGCCGCGCCGAGGGCGAGGCCCGCGTAGTAGGCGTACTCCTTGGCCCGGTCGAACGTGGCGTCGAGCCAGGCTCCCATCGTCGAGTACTGCAGGGAGTAGCGGGCGAGCTGCCCGTCGGTGCAGTCCAGGACGAAGGAGAAGAGGAGGAGCACGCCCGCGGCGACGAAGCCGGGCCGGGTGCCGGTGGCCGCGCAGCCCGCCGCGATCAGGGCGGTGAGCAGCGACGCGGTGGTGACCTGGTTCGGGGTCAGACCGCGGCGGGCGCACCAGCGCGCGATGTAGCGGGAGTACGGGCTGATGCAGTACGTGGTGAAGAAGCCGTCCCGGGCCTTGACCGCGGTGCGCAGCCGGATCGCCTCGTCGTCGACGGCGGCGACGGCCTGGCGGACCTCGTTGCGGGCCTGCGGATCGGCGGGCACGGCGGCGACGAGCTCGCCGAGCTCGGGCCGGTGCACGTCGGTGCCGTCGGCCTCGATGCCGTGCGCCAGGGCGTCGGGCGTGATGCCCGTCTCCTTCGCGGCCCGTTCGAGCGCCGGGCGGGCCGCGGCCTGCGCGGTGACGGCGCCGGGGATCGCGGAGGCGGGAAAGCGCGGGTCGGTGAGGCCGAGGCGCAGGGCGTGGACATGGCCCACGAATCCCGCGTCGACGACCGCGACGCGCTGGTCGCCCGGGACGCCGGCGAGCGCCGCTGCGGCGTCCGCGGGGTCCGGGGCGAGCCGTACGTCGAAGCCGAGGGCCCGCAGATCGCCCTCCAGGGACGAGCCGGGCACCGGCTGACCGGTGACGATGGCGGTCGACAGACGAACTCACTCCTCGGTGCCGGCGCACGGGCGCACCGGTCTCGCGCACGATCAGGGGGGCGCCCTGGGACCCCTGCACAGCAGGGTCGGCCGGGCGGCATGTCGGCAGAGGCTATCGGATGACGGGAAGCGGACGTTCACCGCCCGTTTACGGCCCGACAAGCCTCTGTCCCCTGCGGTCCGGGCGGGCGCCGCCGTCGCACGACGGGCCCCGGGCCGCGCGGTCATCATTGTCGATCAAGGCCCCGGGCCACAAACCCTGGGCCTACGGCGTCCCGCTTAGGGTGGTGCGTCATGACATGGCTGATCACCGGCGGAGCCGGATACATCGGGGCACACGTGGCGCGGGCGATGACAGGTGCCGGCGAGCGCGTGGTCGTCGTGGACAACGTCACGTCGGGGGTGCCCGAGCGACTGCCGGCGGACGTCGCGCTGGTCCGGGGCTCGGCCCTGGACGCGGAGCTGGTGCGCCGGGTGTGCGCCGAGCGCGCGGTGACCGGAGTCGTGCACCTGGCCGCGCACAAGCAGGTCGGTGAGTCGGTGGAGCGGCCCGAGCTGTACTACCGGGACAACCTGGGCGGCCTCGCGACGCTCCTGGAGACGGTCGCGGACGCGGGCGTGCGCCGCTTCGTGTTCTCCTCGTCGGCCGCCGTGTACGGCAACCCGGACACGGGCGTCATCCCCGAGTCGACGCCGTGCGCGCCCGTGAACCCGTACGGCGAGACGAAGCTCGCGGGCGAGTGGCTGGTGCGGGCGTCCGGGCACGCGCACGGCATGGCGACGACGTGCCTGCGCTATTTCAACGTGGCGGGCGCGGCCGAGCCTGCGCTCGCGGACACCGGGGTCTTCAACGTGATCCCGATGGTGTTCGACCGGCTCACGCGGGGCGAGGCCCCGCGGATCTTCGGCGACGACTACCCGACGCCGGACGGCACCTGCATCCGGGACTACGTGCACGTGGCGGACCTCGCCGAGGCGCACCTGGCGGCGGCGCGCCGGCTGGCCCGGCCGGACGTGAGCGGCGATCTCACGGTGAACATCGGTACGGGGCACGGCGCCTCGGTGCGTGAGCTGATCGACATCATCGGGGAGGTCACCGGTATCGCCGCGCCCGCGATCGTCGAGCCGCGCCGCCCCGGGGACGCGCCGCGCGCGGTCGGCGCCACCGAGCTGGCGGCGAAGGAGCTCGGCTGGACGGCCTCGCGCTCGGTCCGCGACATGATCGAGTCGGCCTGGGCCGGCTGGCGCCTCAGGCACCCCGAGGCCGTCGCGCCCTGCCTGCGGTGATCGCCGCGACGCCCTGACCTGCACACATGCCCTTCAGTATTTTCGCAGGTCAGGGCACATGACAACGGTGTTCACCGCCATGTTTGCGGATACCCCCTCCCCGTAGTTGACTGGGGTCGCCGGCCCGTTCCGGGGCGGCGCGGCGAGCCGAGCGGAGGGCGGTTTCGATGGGTGCCGGGCACAGCCACGACCACGGGCACGGACCGACGACGGGGACGGCCGCGGCCGCGCACCGGGGGCGGCTGCGGATCGCCCTCGGGATCACGCTGACCGTGATGGTGGTCGAGATCGTCGGCGGGATCGTGGCCGACTCGCTGGCCCTGGTCGCGGACGCGGCCCATATGGCCACGGACGCGCTGGGCCTCGCGATGGCCCTGCTGGCCATCCACTTCGCGAACCGCCCGGCGACGGAGCAGCGCACGTTCGGGTACGCCCGCGCGGAGATCCTGGCCGCGCTCGCCAACTGCCTGCTGCTGCTCGGCGTCGGCGGCTACGTCCTGGTCGAGGCGGTCCAGCGGTTCGTCGAGCCGGCCGACACCGAGGGCGGCCTGACCATCGTGTTCGGCCTCATCGGTCTGGTGGCGAACATGATCTCGCTGTCGCTGCTGGTCAAGGGGCAGCAGGAGAGCCTGAACGTGCGGGGCGCCTTCCTGGAGGTCGCCGCCGACGCACTGGGCTCGCTCGCGGTGCTGATCTCGGCCGCGATCATCCTGACGACCGGCTGGCAGGCCGCGGACCCGATCGCCTCGCTGGTCATCGGCCTCATGATCGTCCCGCGCACGGTGAAGCTGCTGCGCGAGACGCTGAACGTGCTGCTGGAGTCGGCGCCCAAGGGCGTCGACATGGCGGAGGTGCGGGCCCACGTCCTCGCGCTGCCGGGCGTCGAGGACGTGCACGACCTGCACGCCTGGACCATCACCTCGGGCATGCCGGTGCTCTCCGCGCACGTCGTGGTCAGCCAGGACGTGCTGAGCACGATCGGGAACGAGAAGATGCTGCACGAGCTCCAGGGCTGCCTCGGCGACCACTTCGACGTGGAGCACTGCACGTTCCAGCTGGAGCCCACCGGGCACGCCGAGCACGAGGCGAAACTCTGCCACTGACCCCTCGGGGGCGTGGTAGCTTGGCGGCCGTTCTCGAAGGAGGTGGGTTGATGACTGTCGTCGCGGTGACCGCTGCCGTGCGCAGCGACAGGTACATCCCCACTCTCCGGGCCACCGGCTGACCATTTCTACGCTCTCGCGCGCCGTCGGCCGGGCCCCTTCACAAAGGTTTCCGTCTTGACCGACGACCAGAAGTCGACCGAACCGATGTCGACCGACGAACAGACCGCGAACGCCGTTCGTGACTCCTTCTTCGCCCTGCACCACGGGCTGCCCCGGCAGGGCCCCGGCTCCGACGCCACCACCCTGCGGCTGCTCTCCTTCGCGGGCCCGCTGCCCGCACGGCCGCGCATCCTCGACCTGGGCTGCGGTCCGGGCCGCTCCGCGCTCCTGCTCGCGGAGGCGACTGGGGGCGAGGTAACCGCCGTGGACCTGCACGAGCCGTTCCTCGACGAGCTGCGCGTGGCCGCCCGCGCGCGCGGGCTCGCCGACCGGGTGCACGCGGTGGCCGCGGACATGGGCGACCTGCCGTACCCGGCGGGCTCGTTCGATCTCATCTGGGCCGAGAGCTCGGCGTACAGCATCGGCTTCGACACCGCCCTCGCGCGGTGGCGGCCCCTGCTCGCGCCGGGCGGCACGCTCGCCCTCACCGAGTGCGAGTGGACCACCGACGCCCCCTCCCCCGAGGCACGCGCCTTCTGGGAGGAGCACTACAAGCTGCGGACGACCGAGGAGAACCTGCGGGCGTGCACGGCCGCCGGGTACGCGGTGCTCGGCGTGCGCCACCAGCCCGAGTCCGACTGGGACGCGTACTACGAGCCGCTCGCCGCGCGGGCCGGCGCCGCCGATCCGTCCCGCCCCGGGATGGCCGAGGCGCTCGCGGGCACGCAGGCGGAACTGGCGATGCGGCGCGAGCACGGCGCCGAGTACGGGTACACGGGCTACACGCTGCGTCCCGTCGACGCGTGGCCGACCCGGCCGGAGACTCCGGAGGACCGGGAGGCCGTGCACGGCGTCAACGCGGCGGCCTTCCCCACCCCGGCCGAGGCCGATCTCGTGGACGCGCTGCGCGCCGACGCGTCGGCCTGGCTGGACGGGCTCTCGTACGTCGCCGAGGCGCCGGACGGGTCTGTCGCCGCGTACGCGCTGATCACCCGCTGCACGGTGGGCGGGGCGCCGGCCGCCGCGCTGGCGCCGGTGGCCGTCCGGCCGGAGCACCAGCGCTCCGGGGCCGGCGCGGCCGTGGTCCGGGCGGTGCTCGACGCGGCCCGGGCGCGCGGTGAGCGGCTCGTGGTGGTGCTCGGGCATCCGGACTACTACCCGCGCTTCGGGTTCACCCCCGCTTCGGGGTTCGGTGTCCGGGTGTCCTTCGAGGTGCCGGACGAGGCCCTGATGGCGCTCGTCCCCGGCGGTGGCGACGATTCCGCTCCGATTCCGCGGGGCACGATCACCTACCCGGCCGCGTTCGGCGTCTGATCCGCGCCGAACGCGGTGTCCTGCCCGGCCGTCACGGCCGGGCGGGACATGCGGGGGTCTGTGTGTGCGGGCACTATTCGTCCCGTACGGCAGACTTGGGGTTCGAGGACCGAAGCGAAGGATGGGTATGCCGATCACACCTGCCACCGCGGCGCACAGTTCGTCGAACGGCACCGGAGAAGCGATCTTGCTGGAACTCGTGGACGAGGACGGCAGGACGATCGGCACCGCGGAGAAGCTCGCGGCCCATCAGCCGCCGGGTCAGCTGCACCGCGCGTTCTCCGTGTTCCTCTTCGACGAGCAGGGCCGGCTGCTGCTGCAGCAGCGCGCGCTGGGCAAGTACCACTCCCCCGGCGTGTGGTCGAACACGTGCTGCGGGCACCCGTACCCGGGCGAGGCGCCGTTCGCGGCGGCGGCCCGGCGCACCTTCGAGGAGCTGGGCGTCTCGCCGTCGCTGATGGCGGAGGCCGGCACGGTGCGCTACAACCACCCGGACCCGGAGTCGGGCCTGGTGGAGCAGGAGTTCAACCACCTGTTCGTCGGCCTCGTGCAGGCGCCGCTCGCTCCGGATCCGGAGGAGGTCGGGGCGACCGCGTTCGTGACCGCCGCCGAGCTGGCCGAGCGGCACGCCCGCGACCCGTTCTCGGCGTGGTTCATGACCGTGCTCGACGCGGCCCGGCCCGCGGTGCGCGAGCTGACGGGCCCGTCGGCGGGCTGGTAGCCCGGCTCAGTACGCCGCGGGCGGCTGGAGGGGCAGGGCGGCCCAGATGACCTTGCCCCCGCTCGCGGTGTGCTCGACGTCGCAGACGCCGCCCGCCTCGGCGGTGATCTCGCGCACGAGGAGCAGCCCCCTGCCGCCGGTCTGGCCGCTGGTGGCCTCCAGGGCGGTGGGCCGGTACGGGTGGTCGTCCTCGACGGAGACCCGCACCCACTCGGCGCCGACCGCGACCTCCACGGCGAGCATCGGCGAGAGCAGAGCGGCGTGCCGCACCGCGTTCGTGACGAGCTCCGAGACGATCACGAGGAGTCCGTGGACCAGGTCGTCGGAGGCGGGCACGCCCTGCCGGGCGAGGAGTTCACGGACCGCGCGGCGGGCCTGCGGCACCGAGGCGTCGACCGCCTGCGCGGTGAACCTCCAGATCCCCTCGTAGGGCAGCGGGGCCTCCAGGGCCGGGCCGGGCGGCGCCGCCCCGCCGCCCTGAGGCCCTGGACGGGAGTCCCGCCCCTGGTCGCTCATCGTCCGGTCGCCGCCCTTGCGCTCGATTGTCACCACCCTTCGAGTGTGGGAATCCCCTGGTCCGTACCCCTCGACTGACCACAAGTCGGCGACTATCGACGGAATTTGACCATCGGCGAGTGCCCCGGTCAGGTCTGCGACCGGTCCTGCACCGGTTGTTCGCCCTTCGGAGGCTCTTCAGCTTGTTGTACGAGGCTGACGATGCGCCGGCCGCCCAGACCCGTCGCCAGCAGGCCGAGCCCGTCGAAGAGCAGGGCGAGCGAGAAGAAGCAGCCCAGGACGTAGCGGCTGGACTCCGGCCAGTTACCGAGGACCAGCACGCCGAGCAGGATGCCGAAGGCGCCCTGCACGAGGGTCCAGCCGAACTGCGGCCCGCGCACGACGAGACCACCGACGAGGCGGAAGACGCCACCGGTGAGGAACAGCAGCGCGGCGAACATGGTGAGCGCCTCGGCCGTGCCCTCCGGATGCCGGATCACGACGACGCCGGCCGCCAGGTCGAGAGCGGCGACGACACAGCCGAGCCAGAAGTAGTTCGTGCCACGGGCCTGGACCGCGTGCAGCAGGCCGACGAGGCCGCCGATGAGCAGCAGCCAGCCGAAGAGCAGCATCGAGGTGAGCGTGGCGAAGGCCGTGTAGGCGAGGCCGACGACGCCCGCGAGGACGAGCAGGCCGCCCAGGACGGCGATGGCGCCGAGGCCGCGGCGCAGCTTCTTGCGTTCGCCCGCCGCCTCCCGGGCGGGTGGGTCCGCGGCGTGCGGACGGTCGTGACGGTCGCGGTCGTGATGGTCGCTGCGGGCCATCGGCGCCTCCTCCCGGCACCCCTCCTCGATCGTACGTTCGCGGCCTGCGGATAGCATCCGGCCATGGTTCCCCCGACCGCACAGCGGCTCACGCACGAGGTCACGGACGGTGTCGCGACCGTCGTCATCGATCACCCGGCCAAGCGCAACGCCATGACCGACGCGATGTGGGCGGCGCTGCCCCCGCTGCTCGCGGAACTGGCCGCCGACCCGGCGGTGCGCGCGCTGGTGCTCACCGGCGCCGGTGACACGTTCTGCGCGGGCGCCGACATCTCCACGCTGGGTCAGGGCGCGGCGCCCGGGCTCGCGGTGGCGGCGGAGGACGCGCTCGCGGCGTTCCCCAAGCCGACGCTCGCCGTGGTGCGGGGGTACTGCGTGGGCGGGGGCTGCCAGTTGGCGGCGGCCTGCGATCTGCGGTTCGCGGCCGAGGGCGCGCTGTTCGGGGTGACGCCGGCCAAGCTGGGGATCGTCTATCCGGCGTCCTCCACGCGGCGGCTCGCGGATCTGGTGGGCCCGGCGGGCGCCAAGTACCTGCTGTTCTCCGGCGAGTTGATCGGCACCGAGCGGGCGCTGCGGACCGGGCTCGTCGACGAGGTGTGGCCGCAGGAGGAACTCGACAAGCGGGTCGCCGAGTTCACGCGCGTGCTGGCCTCGCGCTCCCAGCTGACGCAGGCCGCGGCGAAGGAGTTCGCGGCGGGCCGCGCCGACCGGGAGCCGTACTGGGCGGAGCAGGCGCGGGGCAGCGGCGACGCCGCCGAGGGCGTCGCCGCGTTCCTGGAGCGGCGTCCGGCCCGCTTCGAGTGGACCGTGAACTCCTAGGGCGTGCGTGCCGGGCGCCGCGGGGCAGGCGGGACTTTCGACACACGCCCTAGAAGCGAGGTCAGCCCCGCGTGCTGCGGAACCGCTCGACGAGGTGGGCCGGGGCCTTCTCCGGGGATCCCGCGTCGTAGGGCGGCTGCGGGTCGTACTCGGTCATGAGCTGGACGGCCTGCGCGGCCTCGTCGCCGGCGATCCGGCCCACGAGGGCGAGGCCCATGTCGATGCCGGAGGAGACGCCCGCGGCGGTGACGTACTTGCCGTCGAAGACGACCCGGCGGCCGGTGGAGCGGGCGCCGAGCTTGTCGAGTTCCTCCAGGGCGAGCCAGTGCGAGGTGGCCTCGCGGCCCTCGATCAGTCCGGCGGCGGCGAGCGCGAGGGAGCCGGTGCACACGGACGTGGTCCAGGTGGTGTGCGCGTCGGCGGCGCGCAGCCAGCCGAGCAGGGCCTCGTTCTCCGTCTGGTCGCTCGCGACCGGGCCGCCGGGCACGACGACGATGTCCGGGGTCGGCACCTCGCCGAAGGTCTGGTCGGCGACGAGCGCGAGCCGTCCCGAGTCGTCGCGGACCGGCCCGGTCCGCTCGGCGACGAACACGACGTCGGCGCCGGGCAGGCCGCCGAGGGTCTGGTACGGGCCGACGGCGTCCAGGGCGGTGAAGCGCTCGTAGAGGGCGATGGCGATCTGCATCGGTTTCCTTTCGACGGTGGGACAGTTCGGTTCAGGGGTGCGCGCGGAACCGCAGGCGGTACTCCGCGGGCGGGGTGCCGAGGGCTTTGAGGAAGGCGCGGCGCATGGCCTCGGGCGTGCCGTAGCCGCTGGCCCGGGAGACCTCCTCGACACCGGCCGCGGTGTCCTCCAGCAGGCGCCGGGCGTGCTCGACGCGGACGCGGTCCACGTAGCGGCCCGGGGTCAGGCCGGTCTCGGCGCGGAAGGCGCGCGCGAAGTGGCGCGGGGAGAGGCGGGCGCGGGCGGCCAGGGCGTCCACGGACAGGTCCTCTTCCGGGTGCTCGGTCACCCACTGCTGCACCTCGCGCAGCGGTTCGCGGCGGGCCGTCTGGGCGGCGAGCTGGGCGCTGAACTGGGCCTGGTTGCCGGGGCGGCGCAGGAAGACGACGAGCGCCCGGGCGATCGCGAGCGCCGTGTCCCGGCCGTGGTCCTCCTCGACGAGGGCGAGCGCGAGGTCGATGCCGGCGGTGACTCCGGCGGAGGTCGCCACCTTGCCGTCGCGTACGTAGATGGGGTCCGGGTCGACCTCGACCTGGGGGTGCTCGCGGGCGAGCCGGGCGCAGTACGCCCAGTGCGTGGTGGCGCGGCGGCCGTCGAGCAGGCCCGCCTCGGCGAGCAGGAGGGCGCCGGTGCAGACCGAGACGATCCGCTCGGCGCGCGGGGCGTGCTCGCGCAGCCAGCCGACGAGCCGCGGGTCGGGGTGCCGGGTGCCGTGGCCGCCGGGGACGAGCAGGGTGTGCGGGACGGGCGCGCCGTCGAGCGCGCGGTCGGGCACGAGGGTCAGACCGCTGGAGGTGCGCACGGGCGCCCCGTCGAGGGACGCGGTGCGCACGCGGTACGCGGCCCCCGCCCCGGCGAAGACTTCGACGGGGCCGGTGACGTCGAGGCTCTGGACCTGGTCGTAGAGCGTGACCAGGACGGTGCGCGTCGGCGAGGCCGGTGGGCGTGGCGGCATGCGTGTCATTCTTCGGGGGCGGCCGGCACGGCCGCAATGACGAGCAGCCCACCTTTCCAGCCATCGTTCCGTGCCCCGCACTGGCCTCACGTACCGACCGGTCAGTAACGTACGGGCATGACTTCCGAAGAGACTCTGCGGGCCGCCCGCCGCTGTCACAACGTGCTGAACCCCTTCCACTCGACGCACTACTTCTCGCCCGACCTCGCCGAGGAGCTCGCCGCGGTGGGCGTCACCGACCGCGGGGCCACCTACTTCGCGGCACGCTCCGCCGCCATGGGAGCCGTCGGCCCCGGCGCCGTGACCGCCGCCTTCTACAACTTCAACCACGAGCTCGTGGCCCGGCACCTGCCCGCCGTCTGGAGCGTCGCCTCCCCCGAGACCGTCCTCGCCGCGCGCGAGCGGGCCGTCGACTCGACCCTGCGCCGGCTGCTCGGCGCGGACGCGCTCGCCTCCCCGGAGATGGCCGAGGCCGCCGAGCTGGCCCTGCGCGCCACCGAGGCCTGCACGCGGCACGCCCGACCCCTGTACGCGGCCCACGCCGACCTGCCGGTGCCGGACACGCCGCACCTGGCGTACTGGCACGCGACGACGCTGCTGCGCGAGCACCGCGGCGACGGACATCTGGCGGCTCTGCTCGGCGCCGGCCTCGACCCGCTGGAGGCGCTCGTGAGCCACGTCGCCACCGGCAAGGGCATGGCCCCCAAGTGGCTGCTCCTCACGCGCGGGTGGAGCCGCGACGACTTCGACGCGGCGGCCGGCCGACTGCGCGCGCGGGGCCTGCTGACCGACGACCCGGAGCTCACGCTCACCGAGGCCGGCACCGCCCTGCGCGCCGACCTGGAGGCCCGCACCGACCAGCTCGACCGCGCGCCCTACGAGCACCTCGGCGCCGAGGGCGTCGCCCGCCTCACCGCGCTGGCGTCCGGCTTCACCGGGACGGCGCTGGGCAACGGCGCGTTCCCCGCCGACCTCATCGGCAAGGCCGCCTGACACCCGGTGCGACCCGGCCGGGCCGCGCCCTGATCCTCCGTTGACGGTGCCACCTGCCACAATTGCGGCGCAACGTCAGTCGACATAGGCGGTACGGGATCGTGGCGACACCCACTGTTGGGTCCATCGAAGGCAGGATTGCCGAGGAACTCGGCGTACGGGAGCGGCAGGTGAAGGCTGCCGTCGACCTCCTTGACGGCGGTTCGACGGTGCCCTTCATCGCCCGCTACCGCAAGGAGGCGACGGAGTCCCTCGACGACGCCCAGCTGCGCACCCTGGAGGAGCGGCTGCGGTATCTGCGCGAGCTGGAGGAGCGCCGCACCGCCGTGCTCGACTCCGTGCGCGAGCAGGGCAAGCTGACCGAGGAGTTGGAGGCGCGGATCTGTGCCGCCGACACCAAGGCGCGCCTGGAGGACATCTACCTCCCGTTCAAGCCGAAGCGCCGCACGAAGGCGCAGATCGCCCGCGAGGCCGGCCTGGAGCCGCTGGCGGAGGGCCTGCTGGGCGACCCGTCGGTGGATCCGCTCGCCGCCGCGGCCGCGTTCGTCGACGCGGACAAGGGCGTCGCCGATCCGCAGGCCGCGCTGGACGGCGCCCGCGCGATCCTCACCGAGCGCTTCTCCGAGGACGCCGACCTGATCGGCGAGCTGCGCGAGCGCATGTGGACGCGGGGCCGGCTCGCGGCCAAGGTGAAGGCGGGCAAGGAGGAGGCGGGCGCCAAGTTCGCCGACTACTTCGACTTCGCGGAGCCCTTCAAGGAGCTTCCCTCGCACCGCGTCCTGGCGATGCTGCGCGGCGAGAAGGAGGACGTGCTCGAGCTCGTCCTGGAGCCGGAGGAGCCGGCCGCCGACGGGGCGCCCTCCTCGTACGAGCCGATCGTCGCCGACCGGTTCGGGATCCGGAATCAGGGGCGGCCCGGCGACAAGTGGCTGGCGGACACGGTCCGTTGGGCCTGGCGCACGCGCATCCTGGTGCACCTCGGGATCGACCTGCGGCTGCGCCTGCGCACGGCCGCCGAGGACGAGGCCGTCAAGGTCTTCGCGGCGAACCTGCGGGACCTGCTGCTCGCCGCCCCGGCGGGCACGCGCGCGACGCTGGGCCTCGACCCCGGTTTCCGTACGGGCGTCAAGGTGGCCGTCGTCGACGCGACCGGCAAGGTCGTCGCGACGGACGTCATCCACCCGCACGTCCCGGCGAACCGGTGGGACGAGGCGATCGCCAAGCTGGCGAAGCTGTCGAAGGAGCACGCGGTCGACCTGATCGCGATCGGCAACGGGACGGCGTCCCGCGAGACCGACAAGCTCGCCGGTGAACTCATCACCAAGCACCCCGAGTTGAAGCTCACCAAGGTGATGGTGAGCGAGGCGGGCGCCTCGGTGTACTCCGCTTCTGCGTTCGCCTCGCAGGAGCTGCCGGACATGGACGTGTCGCTGCGCGGCGCGGTCTCGATCGCGCGCCGGCTCCAGGACCCGCTGGCCGAACTCGTGAAGATCGACCCGAAGTCGATCGGCGTCGGCCAGTACCAGCACGACCTCAGCGAGGTGAAGCTCTCGCGCTCGCTGGACGCCGTGGTCGAGGACTGTGTGAACGGTGTGGGCGTGGACGTGAACACGGCGTCGGCCCCGCTCCTCGCGCGCGTGTCCGGCATCAGCGCCGGCCTCTCGGAGAACATCGTGTCGCACCGCGACGCGAACGGGCCGTTCACGAGCCGCAAGGGCCTCAAGGACGTCGCCCGCCTCGGCCCGAAGGCGTACGAGCAGTGTGCGGGCTTCCTGCGGATCCGGGGCGGGGACGACCCGCTGGACGCGTCGTCCGTGCACCCCGAGGCGTACCCGGTGGTGCGGCGGATGGCCAAGTCGACCGGAGGCGCGGTCGGTTCGCTGATCGGCGACACGGGGACGCTGCGCTCGCTGCGGGCGGCGGACTTCGTGGACGACACGTTCGGTCTGCCGACCGTGACGGACATCCTGAAGGAGCTGGAGAAGCCCGGGCGCGACCCGCGGCCCGCCTTCAAGACGGCCACCTTCAAGGAGGGCGTCGAGAAGATCTCCGACTTGGAGCCGGGGATGATCCTGGAGGGTGTCGTGACGAACGTCGCGGCGTTCGGCGCGTTCATCGACATCGGTGTGCACCAGGACGGGCTCGCGCACGTGTCGGCGCTCTCGCGGACGTTCGTGAAGGACCCGCGCGATGTCGTGAAGCCCGGGGACATCGTGAAGGTCAAGGTGCTCGAGATCGACGTGCCGCGCAAGCGGATCTCGTTGACCCTGCGGCTCGACGACGAGAATCCCTCCGGCGGGGGTGGGAACGGTGGCTCGGGGCGCGGTGAGCGCGGCGGGGACCGTCGACCGCCTCGGCAGTCGTCCCGACAGGGGCAGGGTGGCCGTGGGTCCGGTGGGTCCGGTGGCGGCGGCAAGGGCCGTCAGGGTGGCGCCCCGGCGCCGTCGAACTCGGCGATGGCCGACGCCCTGCGGAAGGCTGGGCTGGCCTAGGCGCCGTAGGGGTTGATCGCGGTGGGGACCTGCGGGCCGGCTCGTGGCTGGTCGCGCAGTTCCCCGCGCCCCTGATCGGGCTGATCCTGCCCGCAGCTGGTCTCGCCCCGCGGCGAAGCCGCTGAACGGTACGGCCCCGCGCCCCTGACGGGGCGGATGCCGATGCGCCGGGTGCAGTAGTGCGGGCTGCCTCTCGGGGTGGTGGCCGGGACGCTGGGAGGCACATCTCGTGCACGCCGTTTCCAGGAGAGCCGATGCCCCCTCACCCTCGCCCCCGCAGGTCCCTCAGAGCCGTCACCGTCGTCGCCGCCTGTCTCGCCCTGCTCGCTCCGGGGGCCGCCGAGGCCGTCGGGCGGGGTGAGGGGCATCCGCACGATCCGCTGCGGCGGCAGCTGGAGGAGCTGGTGCGGGCGCCGGGCGGGCCGCCCGGGATCATCGCCGTGCTCGGCGACGGGCCTCGGCGCCGGGTCGTACGGGCCGGGGTCGCGGACCTGGACACCGGGCGCGCGCCACGGGCCCACGACGCCATGCGGATCGCCAGCACCGCGAAGGCGTTCAGCGGGGCCGTCGCCCTGTATCTCGTCGAGCACCGCCTGCTGAAGCTCGACGACACCCTGCGCGAGCGGCTGCCCGCGCTGCCCCGGGCCTGGGGGAAGGTGACGTTGCGGCAGTTGCTGAACCACACCAGCGGCCTGCCCGACTACTCGCAGACCCAGGCGTTCGCGGACACCCTGCGGGCCGACCCCCATCACCGCTTCGACTCCCGCCGGCTGCTGGACTACGCCGCCGACCTGCCGCTGCGCTTCCGCCCCGGCTCCCGCTACCAGTACTCCAACTCGGACAACATCGCCGTCGCGCTGATGGCGGAGGCGGTCACTCACGTCCCGTACGAGCGGCTGCTCGCCGAGATCGTGTACGGGCCGCTCGGCCTGCACCGGACGAGCCTGCCGCAGGGGTTCCGGATGCCGGAGCCGTATCTGCACGGGTACGACGTCAGCCCGCCCGAGCCGACGGAGGACGTGAGCGAGCTGATCGGGATGTCCGGGGTGTGGGCGTCCGGCGGCATCGTCTCCACGCCCGCCGACATGAGCCGGTTCATCGGCGCGTACGCCGGGGGCCGGCTGTACGGCCCCGAACGTGACGTCGTGCGGGAGCAGCGGCGCTGGGTGCCCGGTGGAGCGTCCGAGCCCGCGGGGCCTGGGCGCAACGACGCCGGGCTCGCTCTCTTCCGGTACACGACCCGGTGCGGGGTCGTGCTCGGGCACACCGGCAACACCGCGGGCTACACCCAGCTGATCGCGGCCACGCCGGACGGGCGCAGGTCGCTGACCTTCTCCGTGAACACGCAGATCAACCAGCGCTCGAAGCCGCAGTTGCTGAAGCGGCTGCGGGCCGTGCAGGAGAACTTCGTCTGCGCGCTGCTCAAGGGCCGGGGCTAGGGCGTGTGTCGAAAGTCCCGTCGTCCGCCCGAAGGGCGGGCCCCGCGGTGTCCGGTGCGTGCGATCGCAAGGCGCCGGAGCGT
>NZ_JBVHMU010000032.1:0-50576 GCF_055558275.1 Streptomyces sp. NPDC025806
TATGAGGACGCTCCGGCGCCTTGCGATCGCACGCACCGGACACCGCGGGGCCCGCCCTTCGGGCGGACGACGGGACTTTCGACACACGCCCTAGTACGCCACGCCCACGCCCTGCTTCACGGTCGCCTCGTCGTCGACGGCCGCCAGCATCGCGTGGGCCACGTCCGCCCGGCCCAGGAAGCGCCCCGAGCGCGGGAAGCCGCCGATGACCGTGCGGTAGACGCCGGTGACCGGCTTGTCCTGGAGCCGGGGCGGGCGCACCGAGGTCCAGTCGGTCGCGCTGGCGGCCAGCTCCGCCTCCATGGCGGCCAGATCGACGTAGATGTCCTTGAGGACGCTGCTGACGATCTTCATGGCGATCCGGTCCGAGAGCGGTGAGTCCGCGGGCTGCGGGCCGACCGGTCCCGCGCTCACGACCACCAGGCGCCGCGTGCCCTCGGCCTCCATCGCCGCCAGCACCGCGCGCGTGAGCCGCGCCGCGACCCCCGCGTCCGCCTTCCTGCGGGCGCCGAGCCCGGAGAGCACCGCGTCCCGCCCGGCGACCGCGGGGCGCAGCGCCTCGGGGTCGCGCAGGTCCGCGCGGAAGACCTCCAGGCGGTCACCGGTCACGGTGAACCGTGCCGGGTCCCGCACCACCGCTGTGACCTCGTGCCCGGCGGCGAGCGCCTGCCGGACGATCTCCTGTCCGACGCCGCCCGTCGCGCCGAAAACCGTGAGCTTCATGGGATGCCTCCAGTGCGCGTCACGTCGGTGGGTGAGTGTTCACTCACCCCCGTACCCACTAGAGTGGGTGAGCACTCACTCACCCGTCAAGCCTGGTTGGACTCCGCATGGACCAGAAGCCGGCCCGCGTCCGCATCGTCGACGCCGCTCACGACCTCATGCTGAGCATCGGCCTCGCCCGCACCACCACGAAGGCGATCGCCCAGGCCGCCGGCTGCTCCGAAGCCGCGCTCTACAAGTACTTCGCCAACAAGGAGGAGCTCTTCGTCACGGTGCTCCACGAACGCCTCCCGAAGCTCGGCTCCCTCCTGAGCCGGCTCACCGAGGGCGTCGCCGACCCCGACCGCACCGTCGAGGAGAACCTGACCGACATCGCGCGCGAAGCGGCCCTCTTCTACGAGGAGACGTTCCCGATGGCCGCGTCCCTGTATGCCGAGCCGCAGCTCAAGCGCCGCCACGAGGACATCCTGCGCGGCCTCGGCTCAGGCCCGCACAAGCCGATCCAGGGCCTCGACGCCTATCTGCGCGCCGAGCAGGCCGCCGGACGCGTCGGCGCGGGAGCCGACACCTACGCGGCCGCCTCGCTCCTCCTGGGCGCCTGCGCCCAGCGCGCCTTCGCCTACGACATGTCGCCCGACCGCAAGCCGCCGCAGTCGCTGGACGACTTCGCCACGGGCCTGGCGCGCACCCTGCTCGGCGGGATCGCGCCCTGAAGCCCTGAAGCCCTGAAGCCCTGAAGCGCCCGGCCCGGACGCTCAGCCGGTCAGCCAGGCGTCGATGCCGCCCAGGAGCCGCCGCCTCACGTCCTCCGGCGCCGCCGAGCCCCGCACCGACTGCCGCGCCAGCTCGGCCAGTTCGGCGTCCGAGAAGTCGTGGTGGCGCCGCGCGATCTCGTACTGGGCGGCCAGCCGCGAGCCGAACAGCAGCGGGTCGTCCGCGCCCAGCGCCATCGGCACCCCGGCCTCGAAGAGCGGTCGCAGCGGCACGTCCTCGGGCTTCTCGTAGACACCGAGCGCCACGTTGGACGCGGGGCACACCTCGCAGGTCACCCCGCGGTCGGCGAGCCGCTTGAGCAGACGCGGGTCCTCGGCCGCCCGCACCCCGTGCCCGATCCGGGTGGCGTCCAGGTCGTCCAGGCAGTCTCGCACCGACGACGGGCCGGTCAGCTCGCCCCCGTGCGGCGCGGACAGCAGCCCGCCCTCGCGCGCGATGTGGAAGGCCCGGTCGAAGTCCCGCGCCATGCCGCGCCGCTCGTCGTTGGAGAGCCCGAAACCGACGATGCCCCGGTCCGCGTACCGCACCGCGAGGCGCGCCAGCGTGCGGGCGTCCAGCGGGTGCTTCATCCGGTTCGCCGCGACCAGCACGCGCATCCCGAGCCCGGTGTCCCGCTGGGCCCGGTCGACCGCGTCCAGGATGACCTCGAGGGCCGGGATGAGCCCGCCCAGCCGCGGCGCGTACGAGGTCGGGTCCACCTGGATCTCCAGCCAGCCCGAGCCGTCCGCCAGATCCTCCTCGGCGGCCTCGCGCACCAGACGCTGGATGTCCTCGGGCTCCCGCAGACAGGAACGCGCCGCGTCGTAGAGACGCTGGAAGCGGAACCAGCCGCGCTCGTCGGTCGCCCGCAGCTTCGGCGGCTCCGCGCCGGTCAGCGCGTCGGGCAGCCGCACGCCGTACTTGTCGGCCAGCTCCAGCAGGGTCGTGGGCCGCATCGACCCGGTGAAGTGCAGGTGCAGATGGGCCTTCGGCAACTGACGTACATCACGTGCTACACGCTCCATCCAGTGATCCTGCCGCACACACCGGTCGTACCGGTAGCGCCTTTCCCCGTTCGGGGCCGACAGCGAACAAACAACCGGACGAACGAAGAAGCGGGCCGCCTCCGGAAGGAGACGGCCCGCCCTTGTGGACGCACGGATCAGTCGCGGGCCTCGGCCAGCAGCTTCTGGATGCGCGAGACACCCTCGACGAGGTCCTCGTCGCCCAGCGCGTACGACAGACGCAGGTAACCCGGCGTGCCGAAGGCCTCGCCCGGAACCACCGCGACCTCGGCCTCCTCCAGGATGAGCGCGGCCAGCTCGACCGAGGTCTGCGGACGCTTGCCGCGGATCTCCTTGCCCAGCAGCCCCTTCACGGACGGGTACGCGTAGAACGCGCCCTCGGGCTCCGGGCAGACGAAGCCGTCGATCTCGTTGAGCATCCGCACGATCGTCTTGCGGCGCCGGTCGAAGGCCTCGCGCATCTTCTCGACGGCGGTCAGGTCGCCGGAGACGGCTGCGATGGCGGCGGCCTGCGCCACGTTCGACACGTTGGAGGTGGCGTGCGACTGGAGGTTCGTCGCGGCCTTCACCACGTCCTTCGGGCCGATGATCCACCCCACGCGCCAGCCGGTCATCGCGTACGTCTTGGCCACGCCGTTCACCACGATGCACTTGTCGCGCAGCTCGGGCAGGAGCGCGGGCAGGGACGTGAACTCCGCGTCCCCGTAGACCAGGTGCTCGTAGATCTCGTCCGTCATGACCCACAGGCCGTGCTCGAGCGCCCAGCGGCCGATGGCCTCGGCGTCCTCACGGCTGTAGACCGCGCCCGTCGGGTTCGACGGCGACACGAAGAGGACGACCTTGGTCTTGTCGGTGCGGGCGGCCTCCAGCTGCTCCACCGACACGCGGTAGCCGGTCGTCTCGTCGGCGACGACCTCGACCGGGACGCCCCCGGCGAGACGGATCGACTCCGGGTACGTCGTCCAGTACGGGGCCGGGACGATGACCTCGTCCCCCGGGTCGAGGATCGCGGCGAAGGCCTCGTAGATGGCCTGCTTGCCGCCGTTGGTGACCAGGATCTCGGCGGCCTCGGGCTCGTAGCCGGAGTCGCGCAGGGTCTTCGCGGCGATCGCGGCCTTGAGCTCGGGCAGGCCGCCCGCCGGCGTGTAGCGGTGGTACTTCGGGTTCTTGCAGGCCTCGACGGCCGCTTCGACGATGTAGTCCGGGGTGGGGAAGTCGGGCTCACCCGCGCCGAAGCCGATGACCGGACGCCCGGCGGCCTTGAGGGCCTTGGCCTTGGCGTCGACAGCGAGGGTCGCGGACTCGGAGATCGCGCCGATCCGGGCGGAGACCCGGCGCTCGGTGGGCGAGGACGAAGGAGTAGCAGCAGCGCTCATGAAACCCATCGTTCCAGACCTGAAAGGCGCCCGGCACACGGGTTTCACGGACCGGACGATCACCTGACGATCAGGTGTAGATCCACTTCTGGTCCGTATCCGTTCGACGGAGGCCCTCGGAACACGTACACTCACTGCTCGTTGGCCTTCACCGGCCGCGCTTTCCAGGCACACACCGTGCAGTCGGGAGGATGCGGTACGTTGGGGGAAGCAAAGGGTCGTAGCTCAATTGGTAGAGCACTGGTCTCCAAAACCAGCGGTTGGGGGTTCAAGTCCCTCCGGCCCTGCTACACACTCCATCGCCAGGATGTGTGCGCATGTACGTACTGCAATGCACCGCCGTGCGGCTCAACCGGGCGCGGCACGGCCACGACCCGGAATCAGGTGAGGACGAGTGACGGACGCCGTGGGCTCCATCGACATGCCTGATGCCCAGGACGAGGCGCCGGAGTCCAAGAAGAAGGCCCGCAAGGGCGGCAAGCGCGGCAAGAAGGGCCCCTTCGGCCGCCTCGCGCTCTTCTACCGCCAGATCGTCGCGGAACTCCGCAAGGTCGTCTGGCCGACGCGTAGTCAGCTCTCGACGTACACCACCGTGGTGATCGTGTTCGTCGTCATCATGATCGGTCTGGTCACCGTGATTGACTATGGGTTCAATCATCTCATCAAGTACATCTTCGGCTGAGCCGAAAGCGGAGGGCGCCGTGTCCGGCGCCCCTTTCGCGCGTTCCACCCCTATGTATCCAGGAAGAAGCAGCCACCGTGTCTGACCCGAACCTGAACGACGCCATCGAGTCGGCGGAGTCCGTGGAGGACCAGCTCGACATCGTCGAGGCGGCGGACTCCGAGGACCCGGACCAGGCCGAAGCTGCCGACATCGCCGCCGGCGAGCCCGCCGAAGAGGCCGCCCTCGAAGTCGTCGAGGAAGCCGACGAGGCCGCCGAGGACGAGACCGTCGAGGCCGAGGCCGACGAGGACACCGCCGTCGAGGACGAGGCCGAGGAGTCCGAGGAGGAGCAGGCGCCGGTCGACCCGATCGCCGCCCTCCGCGACGAGCTCCGCGGTCTCCCGGGCGAGTGGTACGTGATCCACACCTACGCGGGCTACGAGAAGCGCGTGAAGGCGAACCTGGAGCAGCGTGCCGTCTCGCTGAACGTCGAGGACTTCATCTACCAGGCCGAGGTCCCCGAGGAAGAGATCGTCCAGATCAAGAACGGCGAGCGCAAGAACGTCCGGCAGAACAAGCTGCCCGGCTACGTGCTCGTCCGTATGGACCTGACGAACGAGTCCTGGGGCGTCGTCCGCAACACTCCCGGCGTCACCGGCTTCGTGGGCAACGCCTACGACCCGTACCCGCTGACCCTGGACGAGATCGTCAAGATGCTCGCCCCGGAGGCCGAGGAGAAGGCCGCCCGCGAGGCCGCCGAGGCCGAGGGCAAGCCGGCTCCGGCCCGCAAGGTCACCGTCGAGGTCCTGGACTTCGAGGTGGGCGACTCGGTCACCGTCACCGACGGCCCGTTCGCCACGCTGCAGGCCACGATCAACGAGATCAACGCCGACTCGAAGAAGGTCAAGGGTCTCGTCGAGATCTTCGGCCGCGAGACCCCGGTCGAGCTCAGCTTCGACCAGATCCAGAAGAACTGAGGTTCTTCCGGGAAGAGCTTCCGACCAGGTCAGGCGGGCTTTCTCAGCCCTCCTGACCTGCTCGGTTTTTAGCCGCGCATCTATACCCGTTATCGTTGTGCGGTATGCCTGCGACCGGTTGGTCCCGTCTCGTGGGCATGGACCCGATTGAAAGGACCCGGAGAGCTATGCCTCCCAAGAAGAAGAAGGTCACGGGGCTCATCAAGCTCCAGATCCAGGCCGGTGCCGCCAACCCGGCTCCGCCGGTCGGCCCCGCGCTGGGCCAGCACGGCGTCAACATCATGGAGTTCTGCAAGGCCTACAACGCCGCGACCGAGTCGCAGCGCGGTTGGGTCATCCCGGTGGAGATCACGGTCTACGAAGACCGCTCCTTCACCTTCATCACCAAGACCCCGCCGGCCGCGAAGATGATCCTCAAGGCCGCTGGTGTCGAGAAGGGCTCCGGCGAGCCGCACAAGACCAAGGTCGCCAAGATCACTGAGGCGCAGGTCCGCGAGATCGCCACGACCAAGATGCCCGACCTCAACGCCAATGACCTGGACGCCGCGTCCAAGATCATCGCCGGCACCGCCCGCTCCATGGGCATCACGGTCGAGGGCTGACACCCACCTCGTAGGTACATCCGTGGCAGGGCCTGCTCGGCCCGGACCACGACTCCTCAGAACACACAGGAGCAGTAGTGAGCAAGCGCAGCAAGTCTCTCCGCGCTGCGGACGCCAAGATCGACCGGGACAAGCTCTACGCCCCGCTCGAGGCCGTCCGTCTCGCCAAGGAGACCTCCACGACGAAGTTCGACGGCACCGTCGAGGTCGCCTTCCGCCTGGGCGTTGACCCGCGCAAGGCCGACCAGATGGTCCGTGGCACCGTGAACCTCCCGCACGGCACCGGCAAGACCGCCCGGGTCCTGGTCTTCGCGACCGGTGACCGTGCTGCGGCCGCGGAAGCCGCTGGCGCCGACATTGTCGGCTCCGACGAGCTCATCGACGAGATCTCCAAGGGCAACCGCCTGAACGAGTTCGACGCCGTCGTCGCCACCCCGGACCTCATGGGCAAGGTCGGCCGCCTCGGCCGCGTGCTCGGTCCGCGTGGCCTGATGCCGAACCCGAAGACCGGCACCGTGACCCCGGACGTGGCCAAGGCCGTGAACGAGATCAAGGGCGGCAAGATCGAGTTCCGCGTCGACAAGCACTCGAACCTGCACTTCATCATCGGCAAGGTGTCCTTCGACGACACCAAGCTGGTGGAGAACTACGGCGCGGCCCTGGAGGAGATCCTCCGCCTGAAGCCGTCCGCCGCCAAGGGTCGCTACATCAAGAAGGCCGCCATCAGCACCACGGTGGGCCCCGGCATCCCGGTCGACTCGAACCGCACCCGCAACCTCCTCGTCGAGGAGGACCCGGCCGCGGTCTGAGCCTCTCCGGAGACTCGCTGAAGTCGGCGACGGGCCCCGCACCTTCCGAGGTGCGGGGCCCGTTCCTCTTTTCCGGCCCGCCCGGTCCGGCGCTGCGCTAGCGTCGCCCCTGATGAGACACGGACGGGCGGTCGCGCTGGCCGCCGCGGGCGCACTGCTCGCGGGCTGCGGCGCCGGGCACGAAGGACACGACGGACGGGACCGCCAGGGCGTGCCGCAGGCCCTGCGGGCGGCCCGCGCGAAAGTCGCCGCGGCGGGTTCGGCCCGGATCGAGGCCACGATGGACACCGGTGACCGGCTGCGCACCCGCAGCAGCGGCGCCCTGCGCTGGTCCGGCGGCGTCGAAGGCACCCTCACGGTCCGCGTCACCGGCGGCGAACTGGCCGCCTCCACGCGCGCGTTGGGCGGCGACCCGTCCCAGACACGCTTCCTGCCGGACGCGTACTACACCCGTATGAGTGAGAAGTTCGCCCGGCTCCAGGACGGCCGGCACTGGATCCGGCACCCCTACGACGCCCAGAGCGACCTGGGCCCGGCCGACTGCCTGAAGACGCTCGCCGCGGCCGGAGACACCCACCGGGTGGGCCGGGAGACCGTGCGCGGCGTCCGCACCACCCACTACCGGGGCACCGCGGGGAAGCAGCGCGTCGACGTCTGGATCGACGCCCGGGACCTGCTGGTGCGGCGCACCCAGCGCGCGGGCGACTTCCGCAGCACCGTCCACTACCGGCACTACGGGGCCGCCGCGCGGGCCGACCGACCGCCCGGGCACGACACCGTGGACCTCGCGGACGTGCGCGCCGAGGGCTGATCGGCCGGGGGAGCGCGGGACCGGATATTCACGGAGCGCTGTCGGAGGCGTCGGATATCGTGCGGCACATACACGGGTTCGGTTCAGACACGTGTTCCAAGGGGTGGGATTGAGATGACTGTTGCCGTACGACGCGCACTCGGCGCCGCCGCTGTCACCGCGCTGCTCTGCGCCGGGGCCGTGGCCTGCGACGAGGGGTCCGAGAAGAGCGGTTCGGCCTCGGACGCGGGCACCAGTTCGCAGTCCCAGGTGACGCAGGCCCTGACGGCCGCGTTCAAGAAGACCGAGGCCGCGAAGTCGGCCAAGGTCAAGATGAGCATGACCATGAAGGGCATGGGCGCCGAGTCGGGCACGCTCACGATGTCCGGCGTCCAGGGCTGGGACCCCTCGGCGATGGACATCACCATGAACGCCTCGGGGATGTCCGCCGACGGCCCCGAGAAGTCGCGCATGATCATGCGCGACGACGTCATGTACGTGGACATGGGTGCCAAGCAGGCCGCCGACATGGACGGCAAGCGCTGGATGAAGCTGGACCTGAAGGCCGCGGCCGACGCCGCCGGCGACAAGGGGCTGCAGAAGCAGATGTCCGGCGGCCTGGAGAACATGAACCAGGACCCGGCCCAGCAGCTCGCCCTGCTCCTGGAGTCCCCGAACCTGAAGGACCTCGGTGCCGAGCGGGTCAACGGCATGGAGACCCGGCACTACAAGGGCAAGCTCACCTTCGAGCAGATGCTCAAGGCCAACAAGTCCTCGAAGCTCCTCTCCGAGAAGGAGCGCGGTGATCTTGTCGCCAACATGAAGCAGACGGGCTTCAAGGGCTACGACACCGAGCTCTGGGTCAACAAGGACGGCTACCCGGCGCGCATGGACGTCGGCATGACCATGGCCCAGGGCAAGGTGCACGTGCGGGCCAACTACACCGACTACGGCACCGAGGTCGCCGTACAGGCGCCGCCGGCCAAGGACACGATGGACCTCTTCGAGATGCTGAAGGGCCTCGGTGGAGGCCTCGGCGGGGACCTCGCCGAGGGCTGATTTGCCCCGAGCCGACCTGGTCGCGTACTCTCCCACAGAAGCCAAAGACCGCTGGTCGTCGCTGTGCACTCGCAAGAGGGCGCGGTGGCCGAAGGATCCGCTGAAACTGCGGACGACCCGCGTAGGTGACTGTGGAAGTGCTCCCGGATTCCGCTTCAGGATTCTGGTCGAGCTCACGCCCCGTGCGCCTGCGCCGGGGCGTTTCGTTTTCCCAGCCTCCTTGCGAGCGGTCCTCATCACCCGGAAGGAGGCCGACGCTCTATGCCGACGCCCGACAAGGCTGCCGCGGTAGCCGAGCTCACGGACAAGTTCCGCAGCTCGAACGCCGCCGTGCTGACCGAGTACCGGGGTCTCACCGTGGCCCAGCTCAAGCAGCTGCGCCGTTCGCTCGGTGAGAACTCCGAGTACGCCGTGGTGAAGAACACGCTGACCAAGATCGCGGCCAACCAGGCCGGGATCGACTCGCTGGACGACCTCTTCAATGGTCCGACGGCGGTCGCCTTCGTCACCGGTGACCCGGTGGAGTCGGCGAAGGGTCTTCGTGACTTCGCCAAGGAGAACCCGAACCTCGTCATCAAGGGCGGTGTCCTTGACGGCAAGGCGCTCTCCGCCGACGAGATCAAGAAGCTTGCGGACCTCGAGTCCCGCGAGGTTCTGCTCAGCAAGCTGGCCGGTGCCTTCAAGGGCAAGCAGTCTCAGGCTGCTCAGCTCTTCCAGGCGCTGCCCTCGAAGTTCGTCCGCACCGCGGAGGCGCTTCGTGCCAAGCAGGCCGAGCAGGGCGGTGCCGAGTAATTCGGCTCGCACTCTGATCGCTGCCTGAGGCAGCGGTCGAAGCGGGCCGACCGTACGCCCGCCTACATGGACAACCGGCACCAGCCGATTTAGTGGAAGGATCGCCCATCATGGCGAAGCTCAGCCAGGAAGACCTGCTCGCCCAGTTCGAGGAGATGACCCTCATCGAGCTCTCCGAGTTCGTGAAGGCCTTCGAGGAGAAGTTCGACGTCACCGCCGCCGCGGCCGTCGCCGTTGCCGCCGGTCCGGCCCAGGGTGGCGGCGACGCCGCTGCCGCTGAGGAGCAGGACGAGTTCGACGTCATCCTCACGGGTGCCGGCGAGAAGAAGATCCAGGTCATCAAGGTCGTGCGCGAGCTCACCTCCCTGGGCCTCAAGGAGGCCAAGGACCTCGTCGACGGCACCCCGAAGCCGGTCCTCGAGAAGGTCGCGAAGGACGCCGCTGAGAAGGCCGCCGAGGCCCTCAAGGGCGCCGGCGCCTCCGTCGAGGTCAAGTGACCTCGCGAGTCTGCTGACTCCTCATCGGTGAAACACCCTTCCGGGGTGTAACACCGACGTACCGAAAGGCGATCACCCAGGTGGGTGGTCGCCTTTCGGCGTTGTCTGGCACGCGGGTCGAGGGTGCCTTGCACTGCTGGTCACGCGGAGTATGGTGATCTTCGTCGTGCCTGGAGCCACCCTGGTTCGGCCGAGCGGGGGCCTTGACGAACCGCACGCGGCGCGCAATTCTCAGGACGCGTCGTCACAAGGATCCGTATCCGAGGCATGGATCGACGACGAAGAGGGCAGTAAGGATGTGCGCTCGCTCAGCGCGCAGGGCATGCGGCAGACGGTGAACGGTTGAGAACAACGAGGGTCTCAAAAAACCCGCACTGGACATCAGTGGGCCTTCTGGCTACACTGTCCCTTTGCGCTGCCTGTTAGCTGCTCCCTGCCCGTCACCAGGGGCATGCCCTCGCTTGAGCACAGTGGACCGAATCAGCCCTGACCTGGGCGTTCTGTCTCTCTGTCTGGCTTGGGACCGGTACGCGCGTAGTGAGTCCGAGCCCTCGGAAGGACCCCCTCTTGGCCGCCTCGCGCAACGCCTCGACCGCGAATACGAACAACGGCGCAAGCACCGCCCCGCTGCGCATCTCCTTTGCAAAGATCAAGGAGCCCCTCGAGGTTCCGAACCTGCTCGCGCTGCAGACCGAGAGCTTTGACTGGCTGCTCGGCAACACCGCCTGGCAGAGTCGGGTCGAGGCGGCTCTGGAGTCCGGTCAGGACGTCCCCACCAAGTCCGGCCTCGAGGAGATCTTCGAGGAGATCTCCCCGATCGAGGACTTCTCCGGGTCGATGTCCCTGACGTTCCGGGACCACCGCTTCGAGCCGCCGAAGAACTCGATCGACGAGTGCAAGGAGCGCGACTTCACGTTCGCCGCCCCGCTCTTCGTCACCGCCGAGTTCACGAACAACGAGACGGGCGAGATCAAGTCCCAGACCGTCTTCATGGGCGACTTCCCGCTCATGACGGACAAGGGCACCTTCGTCATCAACGGCACCGAGCGTGTCGTCGTCTCGCAGCTCGTCCGCTCGCCGGGTGTCTACTTCGACTCCTCCATCGACAAGACGTCCGACAAGGACATCTTCTCGGCCAAGGTCATCCCCTCGCGTGGTGCCTGGCTCGAGATGGAGATCGACAAGCGCGACATGGTCGGTGTGCGCATCGACCGCAAGCGCAAGCAGTCCGTCACCGTCCTGCTCAAGGCTCTCGGTTGGACGACCGAGCAGATCCTCGAGGAGTTCGGCCAGTACGAGTCCATGCGCGCCACCCTGGAGAAGGACCACACCCAGGGCCAGGACGACGCGCTGCTCGACATCTACCGCAAGCTGCGTCCGGGCGAGCCGCCGACCCGTGAGGCCGCGCAGACGCTGCTCGAGAACCTCTACTTCAACCCGAAGCGCTACGACCTCGCGAAGGTCGGCCGCTACAAGGTGAACAAGAAGCTCGGCGCCGACGAGCCGCTGGACGCCGGCGTCCTCACCACCGACGACATCATCGCCACGATCAAGTACCTGGTGAAGCTGCACGCCGGTGAGACCGAGACGGTCAGCGAGTCGGGCCGCGAGATCATCGTCGAGACCGACGACATCGACCACTTCGGCAACCGCCGTATCCGTAACGTCGGTGAGCTGATCCAGAACCAGGTCCGTACGGGTCTCGCCCGTATGGAGCGCGTCGTGCGCGAGCGCATGACGACCCAGGACGTCGAGGCGATCACGCCGCAGACCCTGATCAACATCCGCCCCGTGGTGGCGTCGATCAAGGAGTTCTTCGGCACCTCCCAGCTGTCCCAGTTCATGGACCAGAACAACCCGCTGTCGGGGCTGACGCACAAGCGTCGTCTGAACGCCCTCGGCCCGGGTGGTCTGTCCCGTGAGCGGGCCGGCTTCGAGGTCCGAGACGTGCACCCGTCGCACTACGGCCGCATGTGCCCGATCGAGACGCCCGAAGGCCCGAACATCGGTCTGATCGGTTCGCTCGCCTCGTACGGCCGGATCAACCCGTTCGGCTTCATCGAGACGCCGTACCGCAAGGTCGTCGAGGGTGTCGTCACCGACGACGTCGACTACCTGACGGCCGACGAGGAAGACCGCTTCGTCATCGCGCAGGCCAACGCGCCGCTCAACGACGAGCTCCGCTTCGTCGAGAACCGCGTGCTGGTCCGCCGTCGTGGCGGCGAGGTCGACTACGTGCCGGGCACGGACGTCGACTACATGGACGTCTCGCCGCGCCAGATGGTGTCGGTCGCGACCGCCATGATCCCGTTCCTCGAGCACGACGACGCCAACCGTGCCCTCATGGGCGCGAACATGATGCGTCAGGCCGTTCCGCTCATCAAGAGCGAGGCGCCGCTCGTCGGCACCGGCATGGAGTACCGCTGCGCCACCGACGCCGGTGACGTGCTCAAGGCCGAGAAGGACGGTGTGGTCCAGGAGGTCTCCGCGGACTACATCACCATCACGAACGACGACGGCACGTACACCACGTACCGCCTGCACAAGTTCTCGCGCTCCAACCAGGGCACCTCTGTGAACCAGAAGGTCGTCGTGGACGAGGGTCAGCGGATCATCACCGGCCAGGTGCTGGCCGACGGTCCCGCGACCGAAGAGGGCGAGATGGCCCTCGGCAAGAACCTGCTCGTGGCGTTCATGCCCTGGGAGGGTCACAACTACGAGGACGCGATCATCCTGTCGCAGCGCCTCGTGCAGGACGACGTCCTCTCCTCGATCCACATCGAGGAGCACGAGGTCGACGCCCGTGACACCAAGCTCGGCCCCGAGGAGATCACCCGGGACATCCCGAACGTCTCCGAGGAGGTCCTCGCCGACCTCGACGAGCGCGGCATCATCCGTATCGGTGCCGAGGTCGTCGCCGGCGACATCCTCGTCGGCAAGGTCACGCCCAAGGGTGAGACCGAGCTGACCCCCGAGGAGCGCCTGCTCCGCGCGATCTTCGGTGAGAAGGCGCGCGAGGTGCGCGACACCTCGCTGAAGGTGCCGCACGGTGAGATCGGCAAGGTCATCGGCGTCCGCGTCTTCGACCGCGAAGAGGGCGACGAGCTGCCGCCGGGCGTGAACCAGCTGGTTCGTGTCTACGTCGCGCAGAAGCGCAAGATCACCGATGGTGACAAGCTCGCCGGCCGTCACGGCAACAAGGGCGTCATCTCGAAGATCAACCCGATCGAGGACATGCCGTTCCTGGAGGACGGCACCCCGGTCGACATCATCCTCAACCCGCTGGGTGTCCCGTCCCGAATGAACCCGGGACAGGTCCTGGAGATCCACCTCGGCTGGCTCGCCAGCCAGGGCTGGGACGTCTCCGGCCTCGGCGACGAGTGGGCCCAGCGCCTCCAGGCGATCGGCGCCGACAAGGTCGAGCCGCGTACCAACGTCGCGACCCCGGTCTTCGACGGTGCCCGCGAGGACGAGCTGGCCGGTCTGCTCGAGCACACCATCCCGAACCGCGACGGCGACCGCATGGTCCTCCCGTCCGGCAAGGCGAGGCTGTTCGACGGCCGCTCCGGTGAGCCGTTCCCGGACCCGATCTCGATCGGGTACATGTACATCCTCAAGCTCCACCACCTGGTCGACGACAAGCTGCACGCCCGGTCGACCGGTCCGTACTCGATGATCACCCAGCAGCCGCTGGGTGGTAAGGCCCAGTTCGGTGGCCAGCGCTTCGGTGAGATGGAGGTGTGGGCGCTGGAGGCGTACGGCGCCGCTTACGCCCTCCAGGAGCTGCTGACCATCAAGTCCGACGACGTCACCGGCCGCGTGAAGGTCTACGAGGCCATCGTCAAGGGCGAGAACATCCCTGAGCCCGGCATTCCCGAGTCCTTCAAGGTGCTCATCAAGGAAATGCAGTCCCTGTGCCTCAACGTGGAGGTGCTGTCCTCGGACGGCATGTCCATCGAGATGCGCGACACCGACGAGGACGTCTTCCGCGCAGCGGAGGAGCTCGGCATCGACCTGTCGCGGCGCGAGCCGAGCAGCGTCGAAGAGGTCTGACGGGAGTCAGGCCGGGGGGCTCGTCATGAGCCCCCCGGCCGGCCCCCAGACCCCCGTTTCAGACCACAGACTTACAACCCTTGAGAGGGATTGACGCATAGTGCTCGACGTCAACTTCTTCGATGAGCTCCGGATCGGTCTGGCCACCGCTGACGACATCCGTCAGTGGAGCCACGGCGAGGTCAAGAAGCCCGAGACCATCAACTACCGCACCCTCAAGCCGGAAAAGGACGGGCTCTTCTGCGAGAAGATCTTCGGTCCCACCCGCGACTGGGAGTGCTACTGCGGCAAGTACAAGCGCGTCCGCTTCAAGGGCATCATCTGCGAGCGCTGTGGCGTCGAGGTCACGCGCGCCAAGGTGCGCCGTGAGCGGATGGGCCACATCGAGCTCGCCGCCCCTGTCACGCACATCTGGTACTTCAAGGGCGTCCCGAGCCGGCTGGGCTACCTGCTCGACCTGGCTCCCAAGGACCTCGAGAAGGTCATCTACTTCGCGGCGTACATGATCACGTACGTCGACGAGGAGCGCCGTACCCGCGACCTGCCCTCCCTCGAGGCGCACGTCCAGGTCGAGCGTCAGCAGATCGAGAACCGTCGCGACTCCGACCTGGAGAACCGCGCCAAGAAGCTCGAGACCGACCTGGCCGAGCTCGAGGCCGAGGGTGCCAAGGCCGACGTGCGCCGCAAGGTGCGCGAGGGTGCCGAGCGTGAGATGAAGCAGCTGCGCGACCGTGCGCAGCGCGAGATCGACCGTCTCGACGAGGTGTGGAACCGGTTCAAGAACCTCAAGGTCCAGGACCTCGAGGGCGACGAGCTGCTCTACCGCGAGCTCCGTGACCGCTTCGGCACGTACTTCGACGGTTCGATGGGTGCCGCGGCGCTGCAGAAGCGCCTGGAGACCTTCGACCTCGAGGAGGAGGCCGAGCGCCTCCGCGAGATCATCCGCACCGGCAAGGGCCAGAAGAAGACCCGTGCGCTCAAGCGCCTCAAGGTCGTCTCCGCGTTCCTGCAGACCGCGAACAGCCCCAAGGGCATGGTTCTGGACTGCGTGCCGGTCATCCCGCCGGACCTGCGTCCGATGGTGCAGCTGGACGGTGGCCGCTTCGCGACCTCCGACCTGAACGACCTGTACCGCCGTGTCATCAACCGCAACAACCGCCTGAAGCGCCTTCTCGACCTCGGTGCCCCCGAGATCATCGTGAACAACGAGAAGCGCATGCTCCAGGAGGCCGTGGACGCCCTCTTCGACAACGGTCGTCGTGGTCGCCCGGTGACCGGTCCCGGTAACCGCCCGCTGAAGTCCCTGAGCGACATGCTCAAGGGCAAGCAGGGTCGTTTCCGTCAGAACCTTCTCGGTAAGCGTGTGGACTACTCCGCGCGTTCCGTGATCGTCGTCGGTCCGCAGCTGAAGCTGCACCAGTGTGGTCTGCCCAAGGCCATGGCGCTGGAGCTCTTCAAGCCGTTCGTGATGAAGCGTCTGGTCGACCTGAACCACGCGCAGAACATCAAGAGCGCCAAGCGCATGGTCGAGCGCGGCCGCACGGTCGTGTACGACGTCCTGGAAGAGGTCATCGCGGAGCACCCGGTTCTGCTGAACCGTGCGCCCACGCTGCACCGCCTCGGCATCCAGGCCTTCGAGCCGCAGCTGGTCGAGGGCAAGGCCATTCAGATCCACCCGCTCGTCTGCACCGCGTTCAACGCGGACTTCGACGGTGACCAGATGGCCGTCCACCTGCCGCTCTCCGCGGAGGCGCAGGCCGAGGCCCGCATCCTGATGCTGTCCTCGAACAACATCCTCAAGCCCGCCGACGGCCGTCCGGTGACGATGCCGACGCAGGACATGGTCCTGGGTCTGTTCTTCCTCACCACCGACGGTGAGCTCCGTGACACCAAGGGCGAGGGCCGCGCGTTCGGTTCCGTCGCCGAGGCGATCATGGCGTTCGACGCCGGCGAGCTGGCGCTGCAGTCGCCGGTCGACATCCGCTTCCCGGTCGGCACCATGCCGCCGCGTGGCTGGACGCCGCCGGCCGCCGAGGAGGGTGAGCCCGAGTACCAGCCGGGCGACAGCTTCCGGCTGCGCACCACCCTGGGCCGCGCGCTCTTCAACGAGCTGCTGCCCGAGGACTACCCGTTCGTCGACTACTCGGTGGGCAAGAAGCAGCTCTCCGAGATCGTCAACGACCTGGCCGAGCGCTACCCCAAGGTCATCGTGGCGGCGACGCTCGACAACCTGAAGGCGGCCGGCTTCTTCTGGGCGACCCGTTCCGGTGTCACCGTGGCCATCTCCGACGTCGTCGTTCCCGAGGCGAAGAAGGAGATCGTCGCGGGTTACGAGGCGCAGGACGAGAAGGTCCAGAAGCAGTACGAGCGCGGTCTCATCACGAAGGAAGAGCGCACTCAGGAGCTCATCGCGATCTGGACCAAGGCGACCAACGAGGTTGCCGAGGCGATGAACGCGAACTTCCCGAAGACGAACCCCATCTTCATGATGGTTGACTCGGGTGCCCGAGGAAACATGATGCAGATGCGTCAGATCGCCGGTATGCGTGGTCTGGTGTCGAACGCCAAGAACGAGACGATTCCCCGTCCGATTAAGGCGTCGTTCCGCGAGGGTCTGTCCGTGCTCGAGTACTTCATCTCGACCCACGGTGCCCGTAAGGGTCTCGCCGACACCGCCCTCCGTACCGCCGACTCGGGTTACCTCACCCGTCGTCTGGTCGACGTCTCGCAGGACGTCATCATCCGCGAGGAGGACTGTGGCACCGACCGCGGTCTGCGTCTGCGGATCGCCGAGAAGGGCGCCGACGGCGTCCTGCGCAAGGCGGACGACGTCGAGACCAGCGTGTACGCCCGCATGCTGGCCGAGGACATCGTCGTGGACGGCAAGGTCATCGCGCCGGCCAACGTCGACCTCGGTGACGTGCTCATCGACCAGCTGGTCGCGCACGGCGTCGAGGAGGTCAAGACCCGCTCGGTCCTGACCTGTGAGTCGGCCGTCGGTACCTGTGCCTTCTGCTACGGCCGCTCGCTGGCCACCGGCAAGACGGTCGACATCGGTGAGGCGGTCGGCATCATCGCCGCCCAGTCCATCGGTGAGCCCGGTACCCAGCTGACGATGCGTACCTTCCACACCGGTGGTGTGGCCGGTGACGACATCACCCAGGGTCTGCCCCGTGTCGTCGAGCTCTTCGAGGCTCGTACGCCGAAGGGTGTCGCCCCGATCTCCGAGGCCGCGGGCCGTGTCCGCATCGAGGAGACCGAGAAGACCAAGAAGCTCGTCGTCACCCCGGACGACGGCAGCGACGAGACGGCGTTCCCGATCTCGAAGCGTGCCCGTCTGCTCGTGGGCGAGGGCGACCACGTCGAGGTCGGCCAGAAGCTGACCGTGGGTGCCACCAACCCGCACGACGTGCTGCGCATCCTGGGTCAGCGTGCCGTCCAGGTCCACCTGGTCGGCGAGGTCCAGAAGGTCTACAACTCGCAGGGTGTGTCGATCCACGACAAGCACATCGAGATCATCATCCGGCAGATGCTGCGCCGTGTGACGATCATCGAGTCCGGCGACGCGGAGCTGCTGCCGGGCGAGCTCGTCGAGCGCTCGAAGTTCGAGACCGAGAACCGTCGTGTGGTCACCGAGGGCGGTCACCCCGCCTCCGGCCGTCCGCAGCTGATGGGTATCACCAAGGCCTCGCTGGCGACGGAGTCCTGGCTGTCGGCCGCCTCCTTCCAGGAGACGACCCGAGTCCTGACGGATGCGGCGATCAACGCCAAGTCCGACAGCCTCATCGGCCTCAAGGAGAACGTCATCATCGGTAAGCTCATCCCGGCCGGTACGGGTCTGTCCCGCTACCGCAACATCCGGGTGGAGCCCACCGAGGAGGCCAAGGCCGCGATGTACTCGGCCGTCGGCTACGACGACATCGACTACTCGCCGTTCGGCACCGGCTCCGGCCAGGCCGTTCCGCTGGAGGACTACGACTACGGTCCGTACAACCAGTAAGCGAGCAGCTGCTTGAACCGCAGGGCGGTCACCACGGAGGAACCCGGGGTGGCCGCCCTGCGGCGCGTTGGCGCATGATTGAGGGCACGTACGACGTGCGTGTCCGTTTCCGGGGGAGTGGTCTCGTGTCGAATCCGTCGTGGCAGCCCGCGCCGTGGCCGCCGCAGCACCAGGGGCAGCCGTCCATGCTGGCCGCGCACGCCGATCGGGAGCGCGCGGTGGACGTGCTGCGCGCCGGATTCGCCGAGGGCCGGCTGCCGCAGGCGGAGTACGAGAAGCGGGTGGAGCGGGCCTATCAGGCGCGTACGGTGGGCGAGCTGAGCGTCCTGGTCGCGGACCTGCCGCAGGGGCCCGTACCGCAGCAGCAGCTGGCCGTGCCGGTCGTGCCCCGGACCTTCATGCCGGCCCCGTATCTGCCGCCGCCGACCAACGGCAAGGCCATCGGCGCGATGTCCTGCGGAGTGGCGACGTTCTTCACGATGGGCGTGTCCGGGATCCCGGCGGTCATCCTCGGGCACATGGCCCGCAGGGAGATCCGGGAGCGCGGGGAGCAGGGCGACGGCATGGCGGTCGCCGGGATCGTGCTGGGCTGGCTGTCGATCGCGGGGTGGGCGCTGTTCATCCTGCTCATGGTCGTGGCCACGACCGGTGGCGCCTGAGACCACCGGTGAACGGTGTGATGTGCGCCCGGCGTGTCCCGGCTGAGATGTATTTGTTTTGACCGCAGCTGATGAGATAGGTACGCTCAGACCTTGTGCCTGGGGTGTGCCTGGGCTCGTGTGCGTGTCTTCAGCCGCACGGCGAGTCCGGATCAGTCCGCTTCGTTCTGATCATGGCCACCGCAATCTGCCGCTTCCCGCTCTTCGGCGGGGGTCTGCAGTATTCGACACACCCGACCGCGTGGGTCGGCAAAGTTCCAGGTTAGCTTCACTACTCGGCACACAGAAACCGGAGAAGTAGTGCCTACGATCCAGCAGCTGGTCCGGAAGGGCCGGCAGGACAAGGTCGAGAAGAACAAGACGCCCGCACTCGAGGGTTCGCCCCAGCGTCGTGGTGTCTGCACGCGTGTGTTCACGACCACCCCGAAGAAGCCGAACTCGGCCCTGCGTAAGGTCGCGCGTGTGCGTCTGACCAGCGGTATCGAGGTCACTGCTTACATTCCGGGTGAGGGACACAACCTGCAGGAGCACTCCATCGTGCTCGTGCGCGGCGGCCGTGTGAAGGACCTGCCTGGTGTTCGCTACAAGATCATCCGCGGTTCGCTTGACACCCAGGGTGTCAAGAACCGCAAGCAGGCCCGCAGCCGCTACGGCGCCAAGAAGGAGAAGTAAGAATGCCTCGTAAGGGCCCCGCCCCGAAGCGCCCGGTCATCATCGACCCGGTCTACGGTTCTCCTCTGGTGACCTCCCTCATCAACAAGGTGCTGCTGAACGGCAAGCGCTCCACCGCCGAGCGCATCGTGTACGGCGCCATGGAGGGCCTGCGTGAGAAGTCGGGCAACGACCCGGTCATCACGCTGAAGCGCGCGCTTGAGAACATCAAGCCGACCCTCGAGGTCAAGTCCCGCCGTGTCGGTGGCGCGACCTACCAGGTTCCGGTCGAGGTCAAGCCTGGCCGCGCCAACACCCTCGCGCTCCGCTGGCTCGTCGGCTACTCCCGCGCCCGTCGCGAGAAGACGATGACCGAGCGTCTGATGAACGAGCTGCTCGACGCCTCCAACGGCCTCGGTGCTGCCGTGAAGAAGCGCGAGGACACGCACAAGATGGCCGAGTCCAACAAGGCCTTCGCGCACTACCGCTGGTAGTCGCAACCCACATCGAGACCGAGAGAAGACTGAAGCCTTATGGCTACCACTTCGCTTGACCTGGCCAAGGTGCGCAACATCGGCATCATGGCCCACATCGACGCGGGCAAGACGACCACCACCGAGCGGATCCTGTTCTACACCGGCGTCTCGTACAAGATCGGTGAGGTCCACGACGGCGCTGCCACGATGGACTGGATGGAGCAGGAGCAGGAGCGTGGCATCACGATCACGTCCGCTGCCACCACCTGCCACTGGCCGCTCGAGGACAACGACTACACGATCAACATCATCGACACGCCTGGGCACGTCGACTTCACCGTCGAGGTGGAGCGCTCCCTGCGTGTTCTCGATGGTGCCGTGACGGTGTTCGACGGTGTCGCCGGCGTTGAGCCGCAGTCCGAGACGGTGTGGCGTCAGGCCGACCGTTACGGCGTGCCGCGCATCTGCTTCGTCAACAAGCTGGACCGCACCGGCGCCGAGTTCCACCGCTGTGTCGACATGATCGTCGACCGCCTCGGTGCGACTCCGCTGGTCATGCAGCTTCCCATCGGTGCCGAGGCCGACTTCCAGGGTGTCGTCGACCTCGTCACGATGAAGGCGTTCGTCTGGTCGGCCGAGGCCGCCAAGGGCGAGGCCTACGACATCGTCGACATCCCCGCCACGCACACCGAGGCTGCCGAGGAGTACCGCGGCAAGCTGCTCGAGGCCGTCGCGGAGAACGACGAGGAGATGATGGAGCTGTTCCTGGAGGGCACCGAGCCCACCGTGGAGCAGCTGCACGCCGCCGTGCGTCGCATCACCATCGCCTCCGGCAAGGGCGGCGACACCACCGTCACCCCCGTGTTCTGTGGCACCGCGTTCAAGAACAAGGGTGTTCAGCCCCTGCTCGACGCCGTCGTGCGCTACCTGCCGACCCCGCTCGACGTCGAGGCCATCGAGGGCCACGACGTCAAGGACCCCGAGGTCGTCGTCAAGCGCAAGCCGTCGGACGACGAGCCGCTGGCCGCCCTCGCGTTCAAGATCATGAGCGACCCGCACCTGGGCAAGCTCACCTTCGTCCGGGTCTACTCGGGCCGCCTGGAGTCCGGCACCGCCGTGCTGAACTCCGTCAAGGGCAAGAAGGAGCGCATCGGCAAGATCTACCGCATGCACGCGAACAAGCGTGAGGAGATCGAGTCGGTGGGCGCGGGCGACATCATCGCCGTCATGGGTCTCAAGCAGACCACGACCGGTGAGACGCTGTCCGACGACAAGAACCCGGTCATCCTGGAGTCCATGGACTTCCCGGCGCCGGTCATTCAGGTCGCCATCGAGCCCAAGTCCAAGGGTGACCAGGAGAAGCTGGGTGTCGCCATCCAGCGTCTCTCGGAGGAGGACCCCTCCTTCCAGGTCCACTCGGACGAGGAGACCGGCCAGACCATCATCGGTGGTATGGGCGAGCTGCACCTCGAGGTGCTGGTCGACCGTATGCGCCGTGAGTTCAAGGTCGAGGCCAACGTCGGCAAGCCGCAGGTCGCTTACCGCGAGACGATCCGTCAGGCCGTCGAGCGTGTGGACTACACCCACAAGAAGCAGACCGGTGGTACGGGTCAGTTCGCCAAGGTGCAGATCGCGATCGAGCCGATCGACAGTGGCGACGCCTCGTACGAGTTCGTGAACAAGGTCACCGGTGGCCGCATCCCCCGGGAGTACATCCCGTCGGTGGACGCGGGTGCCCAGGAGGCCATGCAGTTCGGCATCCTGGCCGGCTACGAGATGACGGGCGTCCGCGTCACGCTTCTCGACGGTGCCTACCACGAGGTCGACTCCTCCGAGCTCGCCTTCAAGATCGCCGGTTCGCAGGCCTTCAAGGAGGCCGCGCGCAAGGCCAAGCCCGTGCTGCTCGAGCCGATGATGGCCGTTGAGGTCACCACGCCCGAGGACTACATGGGTGAGGTCATCGGCGACATCAACTCCCGCCGTGGCCAGATCCAGGCCATGGAGGAGCGCAGCGGCGCTCGCGTCGTGAAGGGCCTCGTGCCGCTTTCGGAGATGTTCGGCTACGTCGGCGACCTCCGCAGCAAGACGTCGGGTCGCGCGAGCTACTCGATGCAGTTCGACTCCTACGCCGAGGTTCCGCGGAACGTCGCCGAGGAGATCATCGCGAAGGCCAAGGGCGAGTAACTCAACCGAGTTCACCCCGTAGGCTTGACACCGGAGCCCGCCGGGGCATTCATCCGCAATCGTGGGTGGATGCCCCTGGGCCCGGCATTCCAGCAAAGATCACCTGGCGCCGATGAAGCAAGGCGTTCAGAACCACTCCAGGAGGACCCCAGTGGCGAAGGCGAAGTTCGAGCGGACTAAGCCGCACGTCAACATCGGCACCATCGGTCACATCGACCACGGTAAGACGACCCTCACGGCCGCCATTACCAAGGTGCTGCACGACGCGTACCCGGACCTGAACGAGGCCTCGGCCTTCGACCAGATCGACAAGGCTCCCGAGGAGCGTCAGCGCGGTATCACGATCTCGATCGCGCACGTCGAGTACCAGACCGAGGCGCGTCACTACGCCCACGTCGACTGCCCCGGTCACGCGGACTACATCAAGAACATGATCACGGGTGCCGCGCAGATGGACGGCGCCATCCTCGTGGTCGCCGCCACCGACGGCCCGATGCCGCAGACCAAGGAGCACGTGCTCCTGGCCCGCCAGGTCGGCGTTCCGTACATCGTCGTCGCCCTGAACAAGGCCGACATGGTGGACGACGAGGAGATCCTGGAGCTCGTCGAGCTCGAGGTCCGTGAGCTCCTCTCCGAGTACGAGTTCCCGGGCGACGACCTGCCGGTCGTCAAGGTCTCCGCTCTGAAGGCCCTTGAGGGCGACAAGGAGTGGGGCCAGACCGTCCTCGACCTGATGAAGGCCGTCGACGAGTCGATCCCGGAGCCCGAGCGCGACGTCGACAAGCCGTTCCTGATGCCGATCGAGGACGTCTTCACGATCACCGGTCGTGGCACCGTCGTCACCGGTCGTATCGAGCGTGGTGTCCTCAAGGTCAACGAGACCGTCGACATCATCGGCATCAAGACCGAGAAGACCACCACCACGGTCACCGGCATCGAGATGTTCCGCAAGCTGCTCGACGAGGGCCAGGCCGGTGAGAACGTCGGTCTGCTCCTCCGTGGCATCAAGCGCGAGGACGTCGAGCGCGGCCAGGTCATCATCAAGCCCGGTTCGGTCACCCCGCACACCGAGTTCGAGGCCCAGGCCTACATCCTGTCGAAGGACGAGGGTGGCCGTCACACCCCGTTCTTCAACAACTACCGCCCGCAGTTCTACTTCCGTACGACGGACGTGACCGGCGTCGTGACCCTCCCCGAGGGCACCGAGATGGTCATGCCGGGTGACAACACCGAGATGAAGGTGGAGCTCATCCAGCCCGTCGCCATGGAGGAGGGCCTCAAGTTCGCCATCCGTGAGGGTGGCCGGACCGTCGGCGCCGGCCAGGTCACCAAGATCAACAAGTAAGTTCCGCTTACCTGTTGGGCTTGACGCCTGGTAGCTCCTGCGAGCTCTGAAAGGGCCCGTACGACTTAGGTCGTACGGGCCCTTTTGCGTGCCCGGTTACTGGGGGACGGTCACCCAGCGCACGGCGGCGACCGTCAGGAGCAGCGCGGCGGGCACGATCCAGGGCCAGCGCAGGACCCGGCGCACCGGCGGCAGCAGCCACAGGAGGGCGGCCAGTCCCGCGAAGAAGACCGCGGCGAGGCAGCCCGTCTCGATGCCGCGGTAGGCGTCCTCGTCGCCCAGGTAGCCCGGTCTGATGGTCAGCGCCAGCCAGCAGGCGTACGCCGCCGGCAGGGTCAGCAGCACGAGCGGAACGGCGAGCACCACGCGCAGACAGCCGCGGTCGGCGTCGTCCGGGTGCTGCGGGACGGGGTGGCTCATGGGCGCAGGGCCCTCCTGGCGTTGTCGAGGTTCTCGGCGAAGTCCTTCCCGTATCCCTGGGCCTTCTCGGACTCCCAGTACGGGCCGCCGTTGTAGCGGGCGGCGAGCTCCTGCTTCTGCTCGGGGGTCATCTCCTCGGGCGGTACGTCGGCGAAGCCGCTCTCGGCCTTCAGCTGGGCCAGGTACTCGGAGGCGATGAAGATGTTCTGCCCCGGGTCCTGGAGGGACTCCTCGACGGTGGCACGCTGCTGGTCGGTGAGGTGCTCCGGGTCGTAGCCGAGGACCTCCGCGCCGCGCCGGACCTGGATGGCGATGGGGCCGAACGAGGTGTTGTCCGGGTCGCCGGCCAGGCGGTCGGGCAGGTTCTCGGGCGCGAGGGGGCTGATCGGCGAGTCGAACTGCTCGCGGATGGTGTCTGTGACGTCGTCGAGGATGCCGGGCTGTCCCGCGACCTCCTTCCACGCGATGCCGGCGACCATGTCCGCAGGGAGCCCGGAGTTGCGGGCCGCCGCGTTGATGTAGTCGCGGTTCGCGTGGAGCCACGCGGCGCGCTCCTGGTCGTTGCCGGGCGGGTCCCAGTAGTTGTCGCGGGCTGCGGGCAGACCGGCGATCTGGAGGCGGATGTCGCGCAGGGTCGGCGAGACGAGCCGGTCGCCGGCGACGGGGTAGTAGTCCTGCTTGGGCCCGCTGCCCGGGAGACGGGTGATCGGATTGCTGCTCGCCTCGGCGGCCTCCCGGCGCAGCGCGGGGACGGCGGACGCGAGATCGGTGCGGTCGGCGAAGGTGCGGAACTCGGGGAGCAGGTCGTAGGCCTGCTTGAGCCGGTGCACGCACAGATCGCGGGCGTCCTTCTCGGTGGTCTTCGCCAGGTGGAAGTCGCCGCCCGCGGAGTCGTGCAGCCGGTTGGCCTCGTCCCTGATGTCGTCCACGTCCATGGTGAGTTCCATGAAGAAGTCACCGACGCCGGTGGTGGCCCGCATGTCCTCCCACTGCCGCATCGGCTCGGCCTCCTGGGCCTCGCGGGTGACGGCCGTGCCCTTGGTGTGGATGAGGGTGGCGAGCTGCTGCTCGGTGCTTCTGCCGCTGGAGTAGAACGACTTGGCGACCTCGAGCGCGGTCGCGTAGTCGCTGAGTGCGGTGGCCGCCTTGTCGTAGCCGTCGGCGAGCTCCGAGAGGAGCCGGCGGCCCTCCCGCAGCCGGCCCTCGTAGTGGGTGCTGCCCTCGCTCTTCCACTGGGTGTGCTTCTCGGCGCGCTCGGCGGAGGGGTCGACCGAGGTGAGCAGGGCGTGCACCCGCCGGAACTCCGCGGCGTTGCGCTCCACGAGCGGCGGGCTGCAGTTCTCCAGGAACTCGACGTCCTCGCGATGGCTGATGCCGGTGCTCATCGCGCCTCCGGGGAGAGGTAGCTGCCCTGGAGGACCTGCTCCAGGAACCGGCGGGCGGTGTCGTCCTCGATCTTCGTGAAGTCGCTGCCCGCGGTCCTGAGCCGGGTGGAGAGCGCGGTGAACAGGGCGACGGCGTCGAGGTACTGGTCGCCCCCGAAGGACGCGAAGCGGATCACCTGCGAGGCGACGTCCTCGTGGGTCCGGGGATCGCGGGCCATGGTCGTCAGCTCGGCGTCGGGCCGGCCCTCCTGGAGGTAGCCGGCGATCTCGATGAGCAGGTTGGAATTGCCGTTGATGGACTCGGCCTTGGCGACCAGGGTGCCGGCCGCGGGGCCCGCAGGCCCGGAGCCGCCGGGGTCGACGGGCAGTTGGTTCAACCGCATCCCCGTCGACCTGCGCTCCAGCGCCTCGGCCTTTAATTGGGCCCATTCCTCGTCGAACGACATGCGAATCCCCCTTGCAGCCCGCCCCCGTGACGGACCTTCAGACGAGCATGTCACTCGTGGATCAGTCGAAGGAACGCAGTTTTCGTCACCATTTCGTCGCAGGGTTTGCCCTGACGGTCACGCTTTCGCCTGGGCCGGACGCCACAGCCAGGGGCGGGCGTCCAGGGAGAGGCCGGCGAGCGTGGGGCCGTGCGCGTCGGCGGTCAGGGACGGGGTGTCCAGGGTGACCGGGAGGCCGGTGGGGCGGATGCGACGGCCCTGGCGCAGGAGCCGTACGGAGCCGTCCGTAGCGCGGCCGAGGAGGTAGTCGCCGGTGGCGGTCACCGGGCCGTAGCCGGGGAGGTCGACGGGTGGGCCGCCGGGGGAGAGGAGCCGGTCGGAGGCGGGCGGACGGTAGTAGAGGCGGCCGTCCGCCGCGGCTATTGCGTCGGCGGGGGTGGGCAGGCCCGGCAGCGGCGCGGGCCCGTCCGGGGTCCAGTGGTGGACGGTGTCGCGGCCCGGCGCGTAGACGTGGACGCGGCCGTCGGGGCCGACGGTCGCGGTGAGGCCGTCCTGGACGGGGCCGCCGCCGAGGTCCTTCCAGGGCGACCAGGTGCCGGACGTGTCGCGGACGCGGGTGCTGACGCCCTGGCCGGCGTTGCGGACGAAGAGGTGGACGCGGCCGTCGCGGGCGGTGACGGCCACCGGGACGCCGATGCGCCGGCCCCGGTCGGGGTCGGTCTCCGGGTTGCCGAGGCCGGTCCAGGTGCCGCGGCCGTCGCCGCGCCGGGCGGGCTCCAGGGCCACGATCTCCCGCACGTCGGGGCCGCCCAGGCCCTCGACCTCGGCGAGGCGCAGGCCCAGGAGCAGATGGCGGCCGTCCGGGAGCGTGGCGCTGCCGAGCGCCGGGGCGAGCGGGCCGCCGCCGAGGTCGACCGGGGCCGCGAAGCCGCCGCCCGGCTTCTCGTCGTAGCGGACCGCGCGCAGGCCGAGGACGCCGTACGCGGTGGCGCGGCCGTCTGGGCCGCTCAGGAGCGTGAGACGCGGGCCGGGGTAGCGGTGGTGGGTGGCGCGGACCCAGCCTTTGCGGTTGGTCAGGGGGCGGTCGCCGCCGACGTTGTAGTCCCCGCAGCCGGCCGGGTTGCCGCAGGACCAGTCGGGGGCCGCGCCGTACGGGACGAGGTGGGCGGCCTTCTGGTCGACCAGGCGCGGCGGGAGGTTCTTGGGCCAGTGGTGGTTGTAGTAGCCGCGGTAGGCGGTGACGACGAACGGGGGCGGGCCGTCCGGCGCGGTCCGTGCCCAGCGGATCAGCGCGGCCCAGCTGAAGGAGGCGACGGCGGTGTGGTCGGCGTGGTCGGAGTAGCCGGGCTGCTCGCTGTCGCGCAGGCGGGTGATCCGGTCGCTGACCTGGATGTCGGGGTCCGGGTCGAGGGTGTGCACGACGGTCGGCCGGTAGCGCTGGAACAGTTCTGTGAGGACGGTGACGACGGAGTCGTAGGTGTACGTCTGGACGGCGCGCAGCGGGGAGCCCTCGGGGACGAGGGTGCGCAGGAGCAGGCCCGGGTCGCGCCAGAGGGACGGGGCGCCCATGTGGCCGGCCGGGGTGTGCATGGCGAGGTTGAGGTGGACGAGCTCGACGCGGCGGCCCCGGTGTTCGAGGACGTCGAGCTCGGCGCGGAATCCGCTGGGCAGGCGCAGGACGCGCTGGTCCCAGGGCGTGAAGAGGGGGAGGCCGAGCTGGGTCGCGTAGGACTGGCGCAGGCCCTGGTGACGGGCGGCGGAGTAGGCGGCCTTGTCGGGGGCGGGGTCGCGGTCGGTCGCCGTCTTGTTCCGGCCGTCGGCTTCGCCGGCGGTGACGTACACGCAGACGAGCGGGGTGCCGGCGGCCAGGGCCTGCTGGGTGTCCGGGTTCATGAAGTACAGGTCGTCGTCGGGGTGGGCGAGGACCTGGAGCAGCAGGGCGCGGTCCGCCTCCGCGGCGGGGCGGCCGGAGGCGGGGGAGGGGACGGAGGCGCGGGGCGGGGGCACGGCTGCGCGCGGCGCGCAGGAGGCCAGGGCCGTGGTGGCGGCCAGGGCGGAGGCGCCGAGCAGGAGGTGGCGCCGGGTGGGTGCGGGTGCGGGTGCGGGTGCGGGTGCGGCGCCGGGGGCGGGCGGCGTGCGGCCGGGGCTGAACATAGGGCGCATTTCGGGCCACGAAGGCCGCGGTATCGCAGGTCTCTTCTGCATGCCGGCGCTCACTCCATCCGCTGCGAGGCGGCGCGGCGGTGTCGGTGGAGCGCGCCTCTGTTCAGGTTGGTTCACCTGGATAGAGGCTCGGCAGGGGGAGTGGGTTCCATGCGCGTACATGTTCCGTTCACCCGGACGGGGCGGCGGCGCGCGCGGACATGAGCGAACCGGCGCCGGGATGCCGCGTGCGGGGCGGGCTGCGAGGATCGGTGGGTCCGCGCCGTGCGTCACGTACGGGGCCGCCGCGACGGTGGTGGGCGGACGTCTCGATGTGGGGGGTGGACCCGAGCGCCGGAGTGACGGAGTTCCCCGGTGCCCAGCCCGAAAGGCCTGCCATGCACTCTGCGCCCCTGCCCTCCGCGCCCCTGCACTCCGCGCCCGTGAAGCGGAGCGACCGCCTCGCCCGAGGGCGTGCCGTCGGCGTCCTGTGCGCCGTCGCCGCGTCGCTGTCCTTGCTGAGCGCCTGTTCGTCGGACGACGGAGGCGACGCCTCGTCGGGTACGAAGCAGGCGGACCGTGCGGCCGAGCAGGTGGCTGCCACCGCTTCCGTGTCCGCCTCGCCGCGGCTGAGCGAGGATCAGAAGGAGCGCAAGAAGCTGATCACCGCGACGAAGGTCGACTGGGACAAGGCGGCCATGACCGCCGAGAAGGAGGTCTCCGGCGGCAAGCTCCTGGAGATCGAACTCGGCGACGACGACCAGGGTCGTCCGGTGTGGGACGCGGAGGTCGTCGCGTCGGACGGCACGAGCACCGACGTGCGGATCGACGCCGTCACCGGCAAGGTCACGCGGTCCGAGAAGGACGACGACCAGGACGCGGGCGACAAGAAGGAGAACACCGACAAGCTCGCGGCGGCCGAGATCACGTCGACGAAGGCGGCCGAGACGGCCACGGACCGGAAGAAGGGCACGGTCACGTCGGTCGGCCTCGACGACTCCGACGGCGGGCCGACGGTCTGGGCGGTGGACGTGGTCACCCCGGGGACGTGGGTCAAGACGACGTTCGACATCGACGCCGGCCACGGCAAGGTGCTGCACGAGAACATCGACCGGGACTGAGTCGTCCTGAAGCGGAGCCGCGTCCCACGGACCCGCCGGTCATCGCCGGCCGGTCGTGCGGCGCCGCCGGTCATGCGCGGCCGGTCATGCGCCGCCGGTCAGACGGGGCCGTCGCCCAGGATGCGGGCGAGTTCCCGGTCGAGGGCCATCTCGGTCGGTTCGGTGCCGAAGGGCTGGAGCGCGTGGCTGCGCTCCAGGTACGTCATCAGGGCCGCGTGGCCGATCCGGATCAGGGTCTCGCACCCCTTCTCCTGCACGCGGATCGTCACGTGCGCCGGCCCCTCGGGATCCCGCCCGGGCAGAACCGATAGGGCGCCGATGCCGACCGCGCCGCCTAACCCCGCTGCCAGCAGGTCGCGGGAGATCTCCCACCGCGCACTCGTCCTCGGGATCGCGGCGGAGCCGGGCGACACCGTCAGGGACACCACGAACGGGTCGTCGGCGTCGTACCGCAGCAGCACCGCGCAAGGACGCCGCTCCGCGCCCCGCGTGATCGATCCGCTCGTCAACGCCTCCAGGCCCGCTCCGGTCCTGCTCATCTCGGGGATCATCGGGTCCACGCCCTCTCGTACATACATATGTAGTCGCGCCATCGCAGAACGTAATTGACGCGGAGTCAATACGGATGGCATATGCCGAACGCGCACATCTCCTGCGGAATCTTCACGAAATGCACATGGAGTGTTCGGCTGCGTACGCAGAGTGTCGAGAGGGCGTGGTGCGGATGGCGCCGGCTTCTCGGTCGTCCCGGCTGGTCAGTCGCCGTCGACGATCTGGAACAGGTAGATCAGGTGGTTGTTGTCGTCCGGCATCGCGTTGACGTCGTCCGACGGCACGTCGGTGCGGAAGTAGAACTGCGGGGCCTTCGGGCCGCCGAGCGCGTTCTTGTCCTGCAGGTCCATGAGGTGCTTGACGAACGTGTTCGCGTCCGGGGTCTTCGTGCCCAGGTCCCGCGCGAGCTGCCCGCCGACGACGACCTTGAGATGCGTGTCGTCGGTCAGTACGTCCGTGGCGGCGCCGGTCGCGCTGCTGGGCGTGAACGTGGGGCCGTCGGCGTCGCACTGGTAGGAACCCAGGACGAGGCCGAGCATGGTCGGGCTCTCGCCCCCCGCGCTGACCGACTCGATCGCGCCGTACGGGCCCTGGCCGTCGTGGTCGCAGACCGAACCGGTCGGCGGGGTCTGACGGTCGGCGAGGTCCCAGCCGCCGTTCCCGGCGTCGCCGGGGCCGCCGGAGATCGTGGGGTCGGGGGAGGACGGGGCCGGGGACGAGGCCGGCGCCGACGGGGAGTCCGAGTCCGGGGTCGACGGGGGCGTCGACCGCGCGGTCGTGGGGGACGCGCTCGTCGGGCCGTCGGCCGATCCCTCCGAGTCGCCCGGGCCGCAGGCCGTCAGGGCCAGGGCCGCGGCGACGGCCGCCCCCAGGACGTACAGCTTCCTGCTCGTTCGGTTCGTGTCGGTGCGCATGGTCGGACCCCCGTGGTCGGTGTGTGCGGTGCGAGGGGATCGTGCCCGGGGAGGCGGTCGTTCCGTACGTGCCGGGGCGGATCGTTACGGCTTGCGGACATCGGCGTGTCATGTGCGTGAGAAACCCCCGCCGGGCCGCGGCCCCTCGGCCACCTCTCAGCGACGGTCCCAGGCCCCGCTCAGCGCCCGCACCCGCGCCCCGTACTCGATGGCCTCCGTCCACTCCCGCGGCCAGCGGTCCGCCCCGCGCCCCGCCCCCGCGAACGCCCCGGCCAGCGCGGCCGTCGCCGCCGAGGCCCCGGACGTGTGCGCGGCGCGGCGGATCGTGTGGCGGGGATGCGCGCCGGTGACGAGGAAGGCGTAGAGCGCACCGGCGAGGACGGTGTCGGCGGTCCAGGCACCGCCGACGGCCCGCGCGGGCTCCCGGTCCCGGTCCGCGGGAGCGAGCGCCGCGCCCACCGCGTCCAGCGCCACGAGACACTCGTCCCACCCGCGCTCGGCGAACCCGCCAGGGCTGTCCGCCCCCGCGCGCCCGGCCAGGTCGCCGAGCCAGTCCGCCCGGTACGTCCGGCGGGACGCGACCGCGTGGGCGCGCAGCCGGTCCAGGAGGGCGCCGGGTTCGCAGCCGTGGGCCAGGAGGTACGTCGCGTGCGCCGCCAGATCGCTCGCGGCGAGCGCCGTCGGGTGGCCGTGCGTGAGCGCGGCCTGCGCCTGCGCGATGCCCGAACGCTGCTCGGCGCTCAGATACGGGGCGAGACCGACGGCCGCCGCCCGCACCACGGCCCCGCAGCCCTTGGACTCCAGGGCGGTCGCCGCCTGCCAGGGCGTGCCCGGGTCGCGCAGTGCCGTGCAGGCGTCGACCGTGGTCCGGCCGGGATCGCGGTCGTTGTCCGGCGAGGCGAGCCAGCGCACGAGATGGGTGCGCAGCGCGGCGGCGACGGCGCCCGGCGTCACCCATGGCGGCGCGGGCAGCGCCCCGCGCGTGGTGAGGCTGTGCCGGGCCTCGGCCTCCGTCTGGGGCGGGCGGACGGCGGTCTCGGCGAGGGCCTCGGCGACGGCGAGCGCCAACTGGGTCTGGTCCGACACCCGGGCCCGCGGCAGCGCCGCCTGCCGGGGATTGCCCGGAGCCCCCGACTCGCCCTCGTGCCAGGGGAGTTCCATCGCGGTCCACTCGCCGTACGCGGACCGGATGCCGTCCAGCGGGAGCGCGGAGAGCGGGCGGCCCATCGCGTCGCCGAGGGCGAGCCCGTACAGGGCGCCGGCGGTGGCGTCCCGCACCCGGTCGCGCGGGACGTCCGCCAGCGCGTACAGGGCGTCGAGGTGCGGTGCCCAGGCGATCGAGCTGCCGATCACGTGCGCCCCGGAGGGCGTGGCTCCGTCGTCGAGCAGGCGGCGCAGGGCCTCGCCCGGGGTGCGGCCCGCCGCCTTGGAATCGCGCAGCCGCAGCGCCCAGGTCCCGTCGCCGGCGGCCTTCTCACCGGCGTCCCGGCGCACGATCCAGCCCGCCGCGTCGTCCTCGTCGTTCGCCCACACGTACCCCGTGACCGTGCCCTGCCCGTCGGCCACGGCGCCGTACCGCACGGGCCGCTCGGTGCGCGCGGCGTAGCGGGCGGGGCCGCTCACGGCGTTGAACTGGAGGTCTTCCTCGAAGCGCGGATTGATGTACGCGCGCGGCACGAAGTGCGGGCCCGGACCGGCCGGCTGACTCACGACGATGTTCCCCTCTGACGGTCTGACGGAGCGCTCTGAGCTGGGCCTCCATCCCATCACGCGGCCCCGCGTGGAGGACCTGTGCCGATCGTGCGGGGGTTGCCCGCAGGCCGCCCCGCGGGCCTGATTAACATGCCGCGTCACAGGCCGGCGAGGCCCGACCGACCGTCAGTCCCCGTCCGCGTCACGGCACTTGACCCCAGGAGTCACCCGGCATGACGGCAGCACCCGCACCAGCGACCGCCCTCCGCGTCCTGATCCACGGCGGCGGCATCGGCGGCCTCACCCTCGCCACGGCCCTGGCCCGCCGCGGCCACACCGTCGAGGTCGCGGAACTGCGCGAGGAACTCGACGCGCTCGGCGTCGGCATCATCCAGCCGACCAACGCCCTGCACGTCATGCGCGAGATCGGCGTCCTCGACGCGTGCCTCGCGGCCGGCTTCCCGTGGGACACCCTGACCATCGCCGACCCGGCCGGGACCACGCTCGCCGCGATACCCCAGCCCCGCATGGCCGACGCCCCCGCCGTCAACGGCATCCCGCGCCCCGCCCTCGCCCGGATCCTCGGCGACGCGGCCCGCGCCGCCGGGGCGCACCTCCGCCTCGGCACGACGATCACCGAGCTGAAGGACGACGGCACCGGCGTCGACGTCACCCTCTCCGACGGCAGCACCGCCCGCCACGACCTCGTCGTCGGCTTCGACGGCATCGGCTCCCCGCTGCGCACCCGGCTCTACGGGGACACGTACACGCCCGGGTACACGGGCTTCGCCAACTGGCGGGTCACCGTGCCGCGCCCGCCCGAGGTGCGCGGCGTCGTCATGGCCACGGCCGGGCCGGAGGCGAAGGCGCTGCTCACGCCGATCACCGAGGAACTCATGTACCTGGGCGCGGTGTTCGCCGAGCGGGAGGACTTCCGGCCCGACCCGCGGCGCGCCCACGAGCAGCTCGCCGAGCGCCTCAGGATGTACACCGGGCCGGTCGCCGACGCGCTCGCCGCCGTCACCGACCCGTCGGCGGTCGTGTACTCGCGGATCTCCCAGGTGACCGTCGAGGAGCCCTGGCACGTGGGCCGCGTCGTCCTCGCCGGAGACGCCGCGCACGCCTCCACCCCGCACCTCGCGCAGGGCGCGGCCATGGCGGTCGAGGACGCGCTGGTGCTCGCCGAGGTGCTGGACGCCGAGCCCGGCGTGCCCGAGGCGCTCACCGCCTGGGAGGCCCGGCGCCGCCCGCGCGCCCTGTGGGTGCAGTCCCTGTCTCGCGCGGTGCTGCGCCAGGAGACCGGCACCCCGACGACCCCCGAGGAGGACGAACTCCTCAAGATCGGCATCCCGGGCGCCGCCCACGTCCTGGCACAGCCGTACTAGACCGACCCCAGAAGGCCCTCGGGCCCGCCGGTGCCAGGGCGACGACGGCGTGCGGGGCGCGCCGTCGGCCCGGGGCGGTTTGACCTCGGTCACACACCGGGTACTCTCTTCGGCTCGATTGGCCCCGGAGGTGCCCCGTATGGCAGACTGTCGGGGTTGCTCGGTTGAGTGCCGATGCTGCGCGCCTCCCGCCGGGAGGACCGGAAGCGAGTCCCACAGTACTCGTCGCCTTATCTGTCGCCTGCGGCAGCGCTGGGGCGGACGTACGGGAATCTTCCGGGAAGCTCAGCGCGGAGCTCCACCAGGCGCCTGGTGGGTTTCTTCCCCCGAGTTTGTGCGGCCCTGGGCCGCGGTTCCTGTAGCAGGGAAATCCGTACGGATATTTCTGTCAGCGACACCGCGACACGCCCGACCGCGTGGGTCGGAGGAAGTGTGAAACAGGGCCCCCAGGAGCCAGAGCGTTTCGAGACAAAGGACTACTAAGTAGCCATGGCGGGACAGAAGATCCGCATCCGGCTCAAGGCCTACGACCACGAGGTCATCGACTCCTCGGCGAAGAAGATCGTCGAGACGGTGACGCGTACTGGTGCGTCGGTCGCGGGCCCGGTGCCGCTGCCTACCGAGAAGAACGTGTACTGCGTCATCAAGTCGCCGCACAAGTACAAGGACTCGCGCGAGCACTTCGAGATGCGCACGCACAAGCGCCTGATCGACATTCTCGACCCGACCCCCAAGACCGTTGACTCTCTGATGCGACTCGACCTCCCGGCCGGTGTCGACATCGAGATCAAGCTCTAAGGGCTGGTGATCTGAGAATGGCTAAGCAGATCAAGGGCATCCTGGGCGAGAAGCTCGGCATGACGCAGGTGTGGGACGAGAACAACCGTGTTGTTCCGGTCACCGTCGTCAAGGCCGGCCCGAACGTCGTGACCCAGGTCCGTACGAACGACGTCGACGGCTACGAGTCGGTCCAGATCGCCTTCGGCGAGATCGACCCTCGCAAGGTGAACAAGCCCCTCAAGGGCCACTTCGCCAAGGCCGACGTCACCCCCCGTCGTCACCTCGTCGAGATCCGTACCGCTGACGCCAGCGAGTACACCCTCGGCCAGGAGATCACCGCCGAGACCTTCGAGGCCGGCGTCAAGGTCGACGTCACCGGCAAGAGCAAGGGCAAGGGCTTCGCCGGTGTCATGAAGCGTCACAACTTCGCCGGTGGCAAGGCATCCCACGGTGCCCACCGCGTGCACCGCAAGCCGGGCTCGATCGGTGGCTGCGCCACCCCCGGCCGTGTGTTCAAGGGCCTCCGCATGGCGGGCCGTATGGGCAACGAGCGGGTCACCACCCAGAACCTGACCGTCCACGCCGTTGACGCGGAGAAGGGTCTGCTGCTCATCAAGGGCGCGGTTCCCGGTCCGAACGGCGGCCTCGTCCTGGTCCGCACTGCGGCCAAGGGGGCCTGAGGTAACCGATGAGCACTGTTGACATCCTTTCGCCGGCGGGCGACAAGGCCGGGTCCGTCGAGCTCCCCGCGGAGATCTTCGACGTAGAGAAGATCAGCGTTCCGCTGCTTCACCAGGTCGTCGTCGCGCAGCTGGCCGCTGCCCGTCAGGGCACGCACAAGACCAAGACCCGTGGCGAAGTCCGTGGTGGCGGCAAGAAGCCGTACCGCCAGAAGGGCACCGGCCGCGCCCGTCAGGGTTCGACCCGCGCCCCGCAGTTCGCCGGTGGTGGCGTCGTGCACGGTCCCGTGCCGCGTGACTACTCGCAGCGGACCCCGAAGAAGATGAAGGCTGCCGCTCTGCGTCACGCCCTCACCGACCGGGCCCGCAACGCTCGCATCCACGTCGTCTCCGGCGTGGTCGAGGGCGAGGTCTCCACGAAGGCCGCGAAGTCGCTGCTCGGCAAGATCTCGGAGCGCAAGAACCTGCTCCTGGTCGCCGAGCGCTCCGACGAGGCCGCGTGGCTCTCCGCCCGCAACCTGCCCCAGGTCCACATCCTGGAGCCGGGCCAGCTGAACACGTACGACGTTCTCGTCTCGGACGACGTGGTCTTCACCCAGGCCGCTTTCGAGTCCTTCGTGTCTGGCCCCAAGGCCGCTGACACCGAAGGGAGCGAGGCCTGATGGCTACGCGTCACCCGAGCATCGCCTCGAAGGCCGCCAAGGCCGCCAAGGCCGCGCGCGTCGCTAAGGCGAAGCGCATCGCCACCGAGGGCAAGATCGCTGTCGAGCCCACGCCGCTGAGCAAGAGCTACACGGACCCCCGTGACGTTCTCGTTCGTCCGGTCGTCTCGGAGAAGTCGTACGCCCTGCTCGACGAGAACAAGTACACGTTCATCGTCGACCCGCGTGCCAACAAGACCCAGATCAAGCAGGCCGTCGAGGCGGTCTTCTCGGTCAAGGTCTCCGGGGTCAACACGATCAACCGTCAGGGCAAGCGCAAGCGGACCCGCACCGGCTTCGGCCAGCGTGCGAACACCAAGCGCGCGATCGTGACCCTCGTTGAGGGCGACCGTATCGACATCTTCGGCCAGGCCTCCTAACGGAGCGCCCTGGTCCGAATATCGGACGAGGACTGAGAAATGGGAATCCGCAAGTACAAGCCGACTACGCCGGGCCGTCGTGGCTCCAGCGTCGCCGACTTCGTCGAGGTCACGCGGTCCACGCCGGAGAAGTCGCTGGTCCGCCCCCTGCACAGCAAGGGCGGCCGTAACAACTCCGGTCGCGTGACGGTCCGCCACCAGGGTGGTGGCCACAAGCGCGCCTACCGCGTGATCGACTTCCGTCGTCACGACAAGGACGGCGTGCCGGCGAAGGTCGCTCACATCGAGTACGACCCCAACCGCACCGCGCGTATCGCTCTTCTGCACTACGCGGACGGCGAGAAGCGCTACATCCTGGCCCCCCGTGGGCTGGCCCAGGGTGCCGTGGTCGAGAACGGCCCGGCGGCCGACATCAAGCCCGGCAACAACCTGGCGCTGCGCAACATCCCGGTCGGTACCACGATCCACGCGATCGAGCTCCGTCCCGGCGGTGGCGCCAAGTTCGCCCGCTCCGCGGGTGCCTCCGTGCAGCTGCTCGCGAAGGAGGGCTCGATGGCCCACCTCCGCATGCCCTCCGGTGAGATCCGCCTGGTCGACGTGCGCTGCCGCGCCACCGTCGGCGAGGTCGGCAACGCCGAGCAGTCGAACATCAACTGGGGCAAGGCCGGCCGTATGCGCTGGAAGGGCGTCCGCCCGACCGTGCGTGGTGTCGTCATGAACCCGGTCGACCACCCGCACGGTGGTGGTGAAGGCAAGACCTCCGGTGGTCGCCACCCGGTCTCGCCGTGGGGCAAGAAGGAGGGTCGTACTCGTGATCGCAACAAGGCGAGCAACAAGTACATCGTCCGCCGCCGCAAGTCGAACAAGAAGCGCTAGGAGCGGGTTTAGATGCCGCGCAGTCTCAAGAAGGGACCCTTCGTTGACGGCCACCTCGTAAAGAAGGTGGACGCTCAGAACGAAGCCGGTACCAAGAACGTCATCAAGACCTGGTCCCGTCGCTCGATGATCATCCCCAGCATGCTGGGTCACACCATCGCGGTGCACAACGGCAAGACCCACATCCCGGTGTTCGTCACCGAGTCGATGGTCGGCCACAAGCTCGGCGAGTTCTCGCCGACGCGCACCTTCCGGGGTCACGTCAAGGACGACCGGAAGTCGAAGCGCCGCTAACGCGGGGTGGAATCGACTATGACTAACACCGAAGGGACAACCATGGAAGCCAGGGCCCAGGCGCGGTACATCCGCGTCACGCCCATGAAGGCCCGCCGCGTGGTGGACCTCATCCGTGGCATGGATGCCACGGAGGCTCAGGCGGTCCTGCGTTTCGCCCCGCAGGCCGCGAGCGTGCCGGTCGGCAAGGTGCTGGACAGCGCCATTGCCAACGCCGCGCACAACTACGACCACACCGACGCTTCGTCGCTGTTCATCAGCGAAGCGTTCGTCGATGAGGGCCCGACCCTGAAGCGGTTCCGTCCGCGTGCCCAGGGCCGTGCCTACCGGATCCGCAAGCGGACCTCCCACATCACCGTGGTCGTCAGCAGCAAGGAAGGAACCCGGTAATGGGCCAGAAGGTAAACCCGCACGGGTTCCGGCTCGGTGTCACGACCGACTTCAAGTCGCGTTGGTACGCCGACAAGCTGTACAAGGACTACGTCAAGGAAGACGTCGCCATCCGTCGGATGATGACGTCCGGCATGGAGCGCGCCGGCATCTCGAAGGTTGAGATCGAGCGCACCCGTGACCGCGTGCGGGTGGACATCCACACCGCTCGTCCCGGCATCGTCATCGGCCGCCGTGGCGCCGAGGCCGACCGCATCCGCGGTGACCTCGAGAAGCTCACGGGCAAGCAGGTCCAGCTGAACATCCTCGAGGTCAAGAACCCCGAGACGGACGCTCAGCTCGTGGCCCAGGCCGTCGCGGAGCAGCTGTCCTCCCGCGTCTCCTTCCGTCGCGCCATGCGTAAGAGCATGCAGTCGGCGATGAAGGCGGGCGCCAAGGGCATCAAGATCCAGTGTGGCGGTCGTCTCGGCGGTGCCGAGATGTCCCGTTCGGAGTTCTACCGCGAGGGCCGCGTGCCCCTGCACACGCTCCGCGCCAACGTGGACTACGGCTTCTTCGAGGCCAAGACGACCTTCGGCCGCATCGGCGTGAAGGTCTGGATCTACAAGGGCGATGTCAAGAACATCGCCGAGGTCCGCGCCGAGAACGCCGCTGCCCGCGCCGGCAACCGCCCGGCCCGTGGTGGCAACGACCGCCCGGCCCGTGGTGGCCGTGGTGGCGAGCGTGGCGGTCGCGGTCGCAAGCCGCAGCAGCAGTCCGCGCCGGCTGCCGAGGCCCCCAAGGCCGACGCTCCCGCCGCCGCTCCCGCTGCTGAGAGCACCGGAACGGAGGCCTGACCGAAATGCTGATCCCCCGTAGGGTCAAGCACCGCAAGCAGCACCACCCGAAGCGCAGCGGTATGTCCAAGGGTGGCACGCAGGTTGCGTTCGGCGAGTACGGCATCCAGGCGCTCACCCCGGCCTATGTGACGAACCGTCAGATCGAGGCCGCTCGTATCGCCATGACCCGTCACATCAAGCGTGGCGGCAAGGTCTGGATCAACATCTACCCGGACCGTCCCCTCACCAAGAAGCCTGCCGAGACCCGCATGGGTTCCGGTAAGGGTTCGCCGGAGTGGTGGATCGCCAACGTCAAGCCCGGGCGTGTGATGTTCGAGCTGTCGTACCCCAACGAGAAGATCGCGCGTGAAGCTCTGACTCGTGCGGCCCACAAGCTGCCGATGAAGTGCAAGATCGTTAAGCGCGAAGCAGGTGAGGCGTGATGTCGGCCGGGACCAAGGCGTCCGAGCTGCGCGAGCTGGGCAACGAGGAGCTTCTCAACAAGCTCCGCGAGGCCAAGGAAGAGCTGTTCAACCTCCGCTTCCAGGCGGCGACCGGTCAGCTCGAGAACCACGGCCGGCTCAAGGCCGTCCGCAAGGACATCGCGCGGATCTACACCCTCATGCGTGAGCGCGAGCTGGGCATCGAGACGGTGGAGAACGCCTGATGAGCGAGAAGACTGTGACTGAAGAGACCGCCGCCCGCGGCTTCCGCAAGACCCGTGAGGGTCTTGTCGTCAGCGACAAGATGGACAAGACCGTCGTCGTCGCTGTCGAGGACCGCGTCAAGCACGCCCTGTACGGCAAGGTCATCCGCCGTACGAACAAGCTCAAGGCGCACGACGAGCAGAACGCCGCGGGTGTCGGCGACCGTGTCCTCCTCATGGAGACCCGGCCGCTGTCCGCGACGAAGCGCTGGCGCGTCGTCGAGATCCTGGAGAAGGCGAAGTAATCAAGCGGGAGCACTCGCTCCCGCTGCCCCTCGCCCCGTCCGTTTCTTTCGGGGCGCGGGTCTTCCACCAGGACAGTAAGTAATTCCTGCGGGCAACCCCGCAGGACAGTTCCGCCAGGCTCGGTGGGGGATTCCTCCGGGAAGCCCCCACCGGGAACCGGCAGACGATCAGGAGATAGACGTGATCCAGCAGGAGTCGCGACTTCGCGTCGCCGACAACACTGGTGCCAAGGAGATCCTTTGCATCCGTGTTCTCGGTGGCTCGGGTCGCCGCTACGCGGGCATCGGTGACGTCATCGTCGCCACCGTCAAGGACGCGATCCCCGGCGGCAACGTGAAGAAGGGTGACGTCGTCAAGGCCGTCATCGTTCGCACCGTCAAGGAGCGCCGCCGTCCGGACGGCTCGTACATCCGCTTCGACGAGAACGCCGCCGTCATTCTGAAGAACGACGGCGACCCTCGCGGCACCCGTATCTTCGGCCCCGTGGGCCGTGAGCTGCGCGAGAAGAAGTTCATGAAGATCATCTCGCTCGCGCCGGAGGTGCTGTAAGCATGAAGATCAAGAAGGGCGACCTGGTTCAGGTCATCACCGGTAAGGACAAGGGCAAGCAGGGCAAGGTCATTGCCGCTTACCCGCGCGAGGAGCGCGTCCTGGTCGAGGGTGTCAACCGGGTCAAGAAGCACACCAAGGCCGGTCCCACGGCTTCCGGCTCGCAGGCCGGCGGCATCGTGACCACCGAGGCGCCGGTGCACGTCTCCAACGTCCAGCTGGTCGTTGAGAAGGACGGCAACAAGGTCGTCACGCGTGTCGGCTACCGCTTCGACGACGAGGGCAACAAGATCCGCGTTGCCAAGCGGACGGGTGAGGACATCTGATGACGACCACCACCAATCCGCGTCTGAAGCAGAAGTACCGCGACGAGATCAAGGGCAAGCTGCAGGAGGAGTTCTCGTACGAGAACGTCATGCAGATCCCCGGTCTGGTCAAGATCGTGGTCAACATGGGTGTGGGTGACGCCGCGCGTGACTCGAAGCTCATGGACGGTGCTGTCCGCGACCTGACCACCATCACGGGTCAGAAGCCGGCCATCACCAAGGCCCGCAAGTCCATCGCGCAGTTCAAGCTGCGCGAGGGCCAGCCGATCGGCGCCCACGTCACGCTTCGTGGCGACCGCATGTGGGAGTTCCTGGACCGCACCCTGTCGCTCGCGCTTCCGCGCATCCGCGACTTCCGTGGTCTGTCCCCCAAGCAGTTCGACGGCCGTGGCAACTACACCTTCGGTCTCACCGAGCAGGTCATGTTCCACGAGATCGACCAGGACAAGATCGACCGCGTCCGGGGTATGGACATCACCGTGGTCACCACGGCGACCAACGACGCTGAGGGCCGCGCGCTCCTTCGTCACCTCGGCTTCCCGTTCAAGGAGGCGTAAGCGAGATGGCGAAGAAGGCTCTTATTGCCAAGGCTGCTCGTAAGCCCAAGTTCGGTGTGCGTGGCTACACCCGCTGCCAGCGTTGTGGCCGCCCGCACTCCGTGTACCGCAAGTTCGGCCTGTGCCGCGTGTGCCTTCGTGAGATGGCTCACCGTGGCGAGCTGCCGGGCGTGACCAAGAGCTCCTGGTAATCCCCTAGTTGGGATTGTCTGGATCTCTCGGTAAGTAGAAGGTCGGCAGAGCGCCGGCTCCGCATGGCTTAGGCTTGTGGGGTTGGGCTCTGTCGCCCTGACCGACTTACTACGCCGTAGGTCCCCGCGCCGCACCCGTCCCGCCCCTGTGTGGGGAGAGGGATGGCGCATACAGGAAACCCCGGCGAGAGAGGCCGAAGGCCAATTCATGACCATGACTGATCCGATCGCGGACATGCTGACGCGTCTGCGTAACGCGAACTCGGCGTACCACGACACCGTGGCTATGCCGCACAGCAAGATCAAGTCGCACATCGCCGAGATCCTCCAGCAGGAGGGTTTCATCACCGGCTGGAAGGTCGAGGACGCCGAGGTCGGCAAGAACCTCGTCCTCGAGCTGAAGTTCGGCCCGAACCGTGAGCGTTCGATCGCCGGCATCAAGCGCATCTCCAAGCCGGGTCTGCGCGTTTACGCGAAGTCCACCAACCTGCCGAAGGTCCTCGGTGGCCTGGGCGTGGCGATCATCTCCACGTCGCACGGTCTCCTGACCGGCCAGCAGGCAGGCAAGAAGGGCGTGGGTGGGGAAGTCCTCGCCTACGTCTGGTAGCGGAAGGGAACAGGAGGAAACAGCTATGTCGCGTATTGGCAAGCTCCCCATCACGGTTCCCGCCGGCGTGGACGTCACCATCGACGGCCAGACGGTCACGGTCAAGGGCTCCAAGGGCACCCTGACTCACACCGTCGTGGCGCCGATCGAGATCGCCAAGGGTGAGGACGGCGTTCTGAACGTCACCCGCCCGAACGACGAGCGTCAGAACAAGGCCCTGCACGGCCTGTCCCGCACGCTGGTGGCGAACATGATCACCGGCGTGACCCAGGGTTACGTGAAGAAGCTCGAGATCAGCGGTGTCGGTTACCGCGTCCTGGCGAAGGGCTCCAACCTGGAGTTCTCGCTCGGCTACAGCCACACGATCCTGATCGAGGCGCCCGAGGGCATCTCCTTCAAGGTCGAGTCGCCGACCAAGTTCTCGGTCGAGGGCATCGACAAGCAGAAGGTCGGCGAGGTTGCGGCCAACATCCGCAAGCTGCGCAAGCCCGACCCGTACAAGGCCAAGGGCGTCAAGTACGAAGGCGAAGTCATCCGCCGCAAGGTCGGAAAGGCGGGTAAGTAAGCCATGGCATACGGTCAGAAGATTGCTAAGGGCGACGCTTACAAGCGTGCTGCCATCAAGCGGCGTCACATCCGTATCCGTAAGCACATCTCGGGTACGGCTGAGCGTCCGCGCCTGGTCGTGACGCGCTCGAACCGCAACATCGTCGCGCAGGTCATCGACGACGTGAAGGGTCACACCCTCGCGTCGGCGTCGACCCTGGACGCTTCGATCCGTGGCGGCGAGGGCGACAAGTCCACGCAGGCCAAGTCGGTCGGAGCCCTGGTCGCCGAGCGCGCCAAGGCCGCCGGTGTCGAGGCCGTCGTGTTCGACCGTGGTGGTAACCAGTACGCCGGGCGCATCGCCGCCCTGGCGGACGCCGCCCGCGAAGCCGGACTGAAGTTCTGATCCGGTTCCGTAGCTAGCGGAAACAGAGAGAGGTAATTCCAATGGCTGGACCCCAGCGCCGCGGTGGCGGTGCCGGTGGCGGCGAGCGGCGGGACCGGAAGGGTCGCGACGGTGGCGCTGCTGCCGCCGAGAAGACCGCGTACGTTGAGCGCGTTGTCGCGATCAACCGCGTCGCCAAGGTTGTGAAGGGTGGTCGTCGCTTCAGCTTCACCGCGCTGGTCGTGGTGGGCGATGGTGACGGCACCGTCGGTGTCGGTTACGGCAAGGCCAAGGAGGTGCCGGCCGCCATCGCCAAGGGTGTTGAGGAGGCCAAGAAGCACTTCTTCAAGGTCCCCCGTATCCAGGGCACCATCCCCCACCCGATCCAGGGTGAGAAGGCTGCCGGCGTCGTGCTGCTCAAGCCCGCGTCCCCGGGTACCGGTGTTATCGCCGGTGGTCCGGTGCGCGCCGTGCTCGAGTGCGCCGGCGTTCACGACATCCTGTCGAAGTCCCTGGGCTCCGACAACGCGATCAACATCGTGCACGCGACCGTGGCGGCCCTCAAGGGCCTGCAGCGTCCCGAGGAGATCGCGGCTCGCCGTGGTCTGCCCCTCGAGGACGTCGCTCCCGCGGCTCTTCTCCGTGCGCGTGCCGGGGCTGGTGCGTAATGGCGCAGCTCAAGATCACGCAGGTGAAGTCGTACATCGGCAGCAAGCAGAACCACCGTGACACCCTGCGCTCCCTTGGTCTCAAGGGCATCAACACGCAGGTCGTCAAGGAGGACCGCCCCGAGTTCCGCGGCATGGTGCACACCGTCCGCCACCTCGTGACGGTTGAGGAGGTCTGATCATGGCGGAGAACAACCCGCTGAAGATCCACAACCTCCGTCCGGCCCCCGGCGCCAAGACCGCCAAGACCCGTGTCGGTCGTGGTGAGGCGTCGAAGGGTAAGACGGCCGGTCGTGGTACCAAGGGCACGAAGGCCCGTTACCAGGTTCCGGAGCGCTTCGAGGGTGGCCAGATGCCCCTCCACATGCGCCTTCCGAAGCTCAAGGGCTTCCGGAACCCCTTCAAGGTCGAGTTCCAGGTCGTGAACCTGGACAAGCTCGCCTCGCTGTACCCCGAGGGTGGCGAAGTCACCGTCGAGGGTCTGGTGGAGAAGGGTGCTGTCCGCAAGAACAGCCTCGTCAAGGTCCTGGGCCAGGGCGAGATCTCCGTGGCGCTGCAGGTGACGGTCGACGCCGTCTCCGGCTCCGCCAAGGAGAAGATCACCGCCGCCGGCGGTACGGTCACCGAGCTCGTCTGAACCCAGACACCGTCTCGATGACATGAACGATCCCGACCGGGGATACCCCACAAAAGGGGTATCCCCGGTTGGTCGTTCCTAGGGGGGCAGGTACGCCGGTAAGGTGGCCACCGCTGCTGATTTCCGGGTTGTTGTGTGCCCCCGGCACCAATCCCGGCCCTCGGCCGTTACGTATTCGTCGAATCCTCAAGACCGTCACCTCTGACGCACGCGCGCGGGGGTCGCAGGAGGCACCGTGCTCACCGCGTTCGCCCGGGCGTTCAAGACGCCCGACCTGCGCAAGAAGCTGCTCTTCACGTTGGGCATCGTCGTGATCTACCGGCTCGGGGCGCACATCCCCATCCCCGGTGTGGATTACTCGAACGTCCAGACGTGTATGGACGTGGCCAATTCCAGCACCGGCCTGTTCGGTCTGGTCAACATGTTCAGCGGCGGCGCCCTGCTGCAGATCACGGTCTTCGCGCTGGGCATCATGCCGTACATCACCGCGAGCATCATTCTGCAGCTGCTCACCGTCGTGATCCCGCGCCTGGAAGCCCTCAAGAAGGAGGGCCAGGCGGGTACGGCCAAGATCACCCAGTACACCCGTTATCTGACGGTGGCGCTCGCCATCCTCCAGGGCACCGGCCTCGTCGCCACGGCCCGCACCGGCGCGCTCTTCCAGGGCTGCCCGGTCGCCAGCCAGATCGTGCCCGACCAGTCGATCTTCATCACCATCACGATGGTCATCACGATGACCGCCGGCACCTGCGTGATGATGTGGCTCGGCGAGCTCATCACCGACCGCGGCATCGGCAACGGCATGTCGATCCTGATGTTCATCTCGATCGCCGCCACCTTCCCGTCCGCGCTGTGGGCCATCAAGCAGCAGGGCTCCCTGGCCGACGGCTGGATCGAGTTCAGCACGGTCATCCTCGTCGGCCTGGTCATGGTCGGCCTGGTGGTCTTCGTCGAGCAGGCCCAGCGCCGCATCCCGGTGCAGTACGCGAAGCGGATGATCGGCCGCCGCTCCTACGGCGGTACGTCCACTTACATCCCGTTGAAGGTGAACCAGGCGGGTGTGATCCCTGTCATCTTCGCGTCGTCGCTGCTCTACATCCCGGCGCTCGTCGCGCAGTTCGCGGGCGGTGACTCGTCGTGGAAGGTGTGGATCGACGACCACCTGACCAAGGGAAATCACCCGATCTACATCGTTACGTACTTCCTGTTGATCGTGTTCTTCGCCTTCTTCTACGTGGCGATCTCGTTCAACCCCGAGGAAGTCGCGGACAACATGAAGAAGTATGGTGGCTTCATCCCGGGCATCCGGGCTGGCCGACCGACCGCTGAGTATCTCTCGTACGTGCTCAATCGGATCACCTGGCCGGGCTCGCTGTACTTGGGTCTGATCGCTCTTGTACCGACGATGGCGTTGGTTGGTTTCGGGGCAAACCAGAACTTCCCGTTCGGCGGCACCAGCATCCTGATCATCGTGGGTGTTGGTCTGGAAACGGTGAAGCAGATCGAGAGCCAGCTCCAGCAGCGCAATTACGAAGGGTTCCTCCGCTGATGCGAATCGTCCTCGTCGGGCCGCCTGGTGCAGGCAAGGGAACGCAGGCCGCGTTCCTTGCCAAGAACCTGTCGATCCCGCACATCTCCACGGGCGACCTCTTCCGTGCCAACATCAGCCAGGGCACGGAGCTGGGCAAGAAGGCCAAGTCCTACATGGACGCCGGTCAGCTCGTCCCGGACGAGGTCACCATCGGGATGGCCAAGGACCGCATGGAGCAGCCGGACGCCGTCAACGGCTTCCTGCTCGACGGCTTCCCGCGCAACGTCTCGCAGGCCGAGGCGCTCGACGTCGCCCTGCAGGCCGACGACGTGAAGCTGGACGCGGTCCTGGACCTCGAGGTCCCCGAGGACGAGGTGGTCAAGCGCATCGCCGGCCGCCGCATCTGCCGCAACGACTCGGCGCACGTGTTCCACGTCGAGTACAAGCAGCCCAAGACCGAGGGCGTCTGTGACGTCTGCGGTGGCGAGCTGTACCAGCGTGACGACGACCAGGAAGAGACCGTGCGCAAGCGGCTCGAGGTCTACCACACGCAGACCGAGCCGATCATCGGCTACTACCAGACGCAGGGGCTCGTGAAGACGATCTCCGCGCTGGGCAAGGTGGAAGAGGTCACGGCGAAGGCCATGGAGGCCCTCGGTCGCTGACCGGTTCCGTCCGGCACATCGCTTCACTCAGGCCGCGGTTCCCTTTCGAGGGGGCCGCGGCCTTAGTGTTGGTGGGTACTCCTTTTACCGGTATGACGGAGAGCGCAGGCCCCCATGGTGCAGATCAAGACCCCCGAGCAGATTCGCAAGATGCGGGAGGCGGGGCTTGTCGTCGCGGCGATCCATGCCGCGACCCGGGAGGCGGCCGTACCGGGCGCGACGACGCGGGATCTCGACGAGGTCGCCCGCAAGGTGATCGCGGAGCACGGCGCGAAGTCGAACTTCCTCGGGTACGGGGGCTTCCCCGCGACGATCTGCACCTCGAAGAACGAGGTCGTCGTCCACGGCATCCCGAGCGAGAGCGTCGTCCTGGAGGACGGCGACATCATCTCCATCGACTGCGGCGCCATCGTCGACGGCTGGCACGGGGACGCCGCGTACACCGCGTTCGTGGGCTCCGGTCACGCTCCGGAGCTGATCGAGCTCTCCCGGGTGACCGAGGAGTCGATGTGGGCCGGTATCGCCGCGATGAAGGCCGGCAACCGGCTGGTGGACATCTCCCGCGCCATCGAGACGTACATCCGCCGCCAGCCGAAGCCGGGCGGCGGCAAGTACGGGATCGTCGAGGACTACGGCGGCCACGGCATCGGCACCGAGATGCACATGGACCCGCACCTGCTGAACTACGTCGAGCGCCGCCGCGGCAAGGGCCCGAAGCTGGCCCCCGGCTTCTGCCTCGCCATCGAGCCGATGGTCTCCCTCGGCACCCCGAAGACCGAGGTCCTCGAGGACGACTGGACGGTCATCACGACGGACGGCACCTGGTCCTCGCACTGGGAGCACTCGGTCGCCCTGACCGAGGAGGGCCCTCTGGTCCTGACCTCGCCCGACGGTGGCAAGGCGAAGCTGGCGGAGATGGGTGTGACGGCGGCGCCGGATCCGCTGGCCTGATGCTCTGTGCCGATCCCCGGCGCCGGAGGCTTAGTGATCTCTGTGGTAGGGCAGAATTCCTGGATTCGTCTTTCCGGGGGTACTGACGTAGACTGACTCGTCGGCTCTCGTGTATGCGCATGTCCGCACGTCGGACAGCGCAAGACACGGAAGTCGATCAAGGTAGTCGATTCGAAGGGCGAAGCGTGGCCAAGAAGCAAGGTGCCATCGAGATCGAGGGCACTGTCGTCGAGTCTCTGCCGAACGCCATGTTCAAGGTCGAGCTCCAGAACGGCCACCAGGTCCTGGCACACATCAGCGGCAAGATGCGCATGCACTACATCCGCATCCTCCCTGACGACCGGGTCGTGGTGGAGCTGTCTCCGTACGACCTCACGCGTGGCCGGATCGTCTACCGGTACAAGTAGATCTTGCCTGAGCCCCGCACTCTGCGGGCCGCCGGCAACTGACCCGGAGAACCTCACCCATGAAGGTCAAGCCGAGCGTCAAGAAGATCTGCGACAAGTGCAGGGTGATCCGCCGTCACGGCCGGGTCATGGTGATCTGCGACAACCCGCGCCACAAGCAGCGCCAGGGCTGACGTAGACCCGTTCACTGCAGTTCGTTCGTAGATCTCGCGCGACGCAGCACATTCAGTAAATATGCAGGGCCCGCCGGCGATGAGTCCGTCTCGTCGTGGCGACACCTTCGGTCGGAGGCCGAGGACCCAGCTCGTACCAAATCTTTGAGCTCAAAGAGGACGGCGGCTGGGAGTGGTTCTGCTGCAGACCTCCGAGTATCAACAGGAGCCTTGAATGGCACGCCTTGAAGGTGTTGACCTCCCGCGCGACAAGCGCGTCGAGGTTGCCCTCACCTACGTGTTCGGCATCGGGCGTACGCGCGCCCAGCAGACGCTGGACGCCACCGGTGTGGACCGCAACATCCGTGTTCGCGACCTGAGCGAGGAAGACCTCGTCAAGATCCGCGAGTACGTGGACCAGAACTACCAGACCGAGGGTGACCTCCGTCGCGAGATCCAGGCCGACATCCGCCGCAAGGTCGAGATCGGCTGCTACCAGGGTCTGCGCCACCGTCGTGGTCTGCCGGTCCGCGGTCAGCGCACCAGCACGAACGCCCGCACCCGCAAGGGCCCGCGTCGCGCCATCGCCGGTAAGAAGAAGCCGGGCAAGAAGTAGTCCTCAGCGGACGCTTGACCAAGCGGTCTTCGCTGTAGGACCGACCACCTCCCGTAGGAGATATAGATGCCCCCCAAGGGTCGTCAGGGCGCTGCCAAGAAGGTGCGCCGCAAGGAAAAGAAGAACGTCGCTCACGGCCACGCGCACATCAAGAGCACGTTCAACAACACGATCGTGTCCATCACGGACCCGACCGGCAACGTGATCTCGTGGGCCTCCGCCGGCCACGTCGGCTTCAAGGGTTCGCGTAAGTCGACCCCGTTCGCCGCGCAGATGGCCGCCGAGTCGGCCGCGCGTCGCGCGCAGGAGCACGGCATGCGCAAGGTCGACGTGTTCGTCAAGGGTCCCGGCTCCGGCCGTGAGACCGCGATCCGCTCCCTCCAGGCCACGGGCCTCGAGGTCGGTTCGATCCAGGACGTGACGCCCACGCCGCACAACGGCTGCCGTCCGCCCAAGCGTCGCCGCGTCTGACCTCGGTCAGCAGCGCAGGCCGCTTGGTCTGAGGTTTCCGGGCGGTACGGCTCTCGTCTCCTGACGAGGCCGTGCCGCCCGTACCATTGCAGTACGAGTCGGGCATCAAATAGTGGGTGCCCATGACTGAAGGATTCACAGCATGCTGATTGCTCAGCGTCCCTCGCTGACCGAAGAGGTCGTCGACGAGTTCCGCTCCCGGTTCGTGATCGAGCCGCTGGAGCCGGGCTTCGGCTACACCCTCGGCAACTCCCTCCGCCGCACGCTCCTCTCGTCGATCCCCGGCGCTGCTGTCACCAGCATCCGCATCGACGGTGTCCTGCACGAGTTCACCACCGTGCCGGGCGTCAAGGAGGACGTCACCGACCTGATCCTCAACATCAAGCAGCTGGTCGTCTCCTCGGAGCACGACGAGCCGGTCGTGATGTACCTGCGCAAGCAGGGCCCGGGTCTGGTCACCGCCGCCGACATCGCGCCCCCGGCCGGTGTCGAGGTGCACAACCCCGACCTCGTCCTCGCCACGCTGAACGGCAAGGGCAAGCTGGAGATGGAGCTGACCGTCGAGCGCGGTCGCGGCTACGTCTCCGCCGTGCAGAACAAGCAGGTCGGTCAGGAGATCGGGCGCATCCCGGTCGACTCGATCTACTCGCCGGTTCTCAAGGTCACGTACAAGGTCGAGGCCACGCGTGTCGAGCAGCGCACCGACTTCGACAAGCTGATCGTCGACGTCGAGACCAAGCAGGCCATGCGCCCGCGTGACGCCATGGCGTCCGCAGGTAAGACCCTGGTCGAGCTGTTCGGTCTCGCCCGCGAGCTGAACATCGACGCCGAGGGCATCGACATGGGCCCGTCCCCCACGGACGCCGCCCTGGCCGCCGACCTGGCGCTGCCGATCGAGGAGCTCGAGCTCACCGTTCGGTCGTACAACTGCCTCAAGCGCGAGGGCATCCACTCCGTGGGTGAGCTCGTCGCCCGCTCCGAGGCGGACCTGCTCGACATCCGCAACTTCGGTGCGAAGTCGATCGACGAGGTCAAGGCCAAGCTCGCCGGCATGGGCCTCGCGCTCAAGGACTCGCCCCCCGGGTTCGACCCGACCGCCGCCGCGGACGCCTTCGGCGCCGACGACGACGCGGACGCGGGCTTCGTGGAGACCGAGCAGTACTGATCGGTCCCGCTTTCCGGGGGACGCTCGCGTCCCCCGGATCTCCGACAGGCGGCCGCCTGCTCGGACACTGACTCCGGTACCTGATACGGCCGGGGCAGACACCTAGGAGAAATCATGCCGAAGCCCGCCAAGGGTGCCCGTCTGGGCGGCAGCGCCGCGCACGAGAAGCTCCTCCTCGCGAACCTCGCGAAGAGCCTCTTCGAGCACGGCAAGATCACGACGACCGAGGCCAAGGCCCGTCGTCTGCGCCCGTACGCGGAGCGTCTGGTCACCAAGGCGAAGAAGGGCGACCTTCACAACCGCCGTCAGGTGCTCACGGTCATCACGGACAAGAGCGTCGTCCACACGCTCTTCACCGAGATCGCCCCGCGCTACGAGAACCGTCCGGGTGGTTACACCCGTATCACCAAGATCGGTAACCGTCGTGGCGACAACGCGCCCATGGCTGTCATCGAGCTGGTCGAGGCCCTGACGGTCGCGCAGCAGGCCACTGGTGAGGCCGAGGCCGCCACCAAGCGTGCCGCCAAGGACGCCGAGGCTGCCGCTCCGGCCGCCGAGGTCGTCGAGGACGCCAAGCCGGCCGAGGCCGCCGAGGAGTCCAAGGACGCCTGATCGCGTTTCTTGATGTGAAGCGGGCCCGTCCCCGGATCTCCGGGGCGGGCCCGCTTTGCGTGCGGCCCTAGGCCGTGTCCGGAAAGTCATGGGAGCCAGAGCCGGAGGCAGGCGAGGGTGACCATGGCTTGGTAGTGGGCGGCTCGTTTGTCGTAGCGGGTGGCCAGGGCCCGGTTC
>NZ_JBVHMU010000033.1:0-45759 GCF_055558275.1 Streptomyces sp. NPDC025806
GACGCCGTCTCCGATGTGAAACGGTCGCCGGTGAGCTGCATACCGTCACCGGAGTCGCCCGCGAACCGGATGATGACCCGGTCCACGCGCCGCACATCCTTGCCGTCCCGCCCGGACGTGCTCGCGGAAACGGTCGTAGTGGTGTCGACAGACATGAAAGTGCCCTCAGTCCTTGATTTCGCAGATGGTGGCGCCGGAGGTGAGGGACGCGCCGATCTCGAGGGAGAGACCCTTGATGGTTCCGGCCTTGTGCGCGTTGAGGGGCTGTTCCATCTTCATGGCCTCCAGGACCACGACGAGGTCGCCCTCCTTGACCTCCTGGCCCTCCTCGACGGCGACCTTGACGATGGTGCCCTGCATCGGGGACGCGAGGGTGTCACCGGAGGCGGCCGGGCCGGACCTCTTCGCGGCGCGGCGCTTGGGCCTGGCGCCCTCCGCGAGTCCCCGACGTGCGAGCGTCATGCCCATGCCGGCGGGGAGGGAGACCTCCAGGCGCTTGCCGCCGACCTCCACCACGAGGTTCTCGCGCCCCGTCTCCTGGTCGGCGTCCGGATCGACGGCGGGCACGCTGAAGGCCGGGATGTCGTTGACGAACTCGGTCTCGATCCACCGGGTGTGCACCGTGAACGGGTCCGCGGTGAACGCGGGGTCCTCCACCACCGCCCGATGGAAGGGAATGGCTGTCGCCATGCCCTCGACCTGGAACTCCGCGAGTGCCCGGGCGGCCCGTTCGAGGGCCTCCTTGCGGGTGCGGCCGGTGACGATCAGCTTGGCCAGCAGCGAGTCCCACGCCGGGCCGATCACCGAGCCGGACTCGACGCCCGCGTCCAGGCGCACACCCGGGCCCGAGGGGGCGTCGAACTTCGTGACGGTGCCGGGGGCGGGCAGGAAGCCGCGGCCCGGGTCCTCGCCGTTGATACGGAACTCGAAGGAGTGGCCGCGCAGCACGGGGTCGCCGTAGCCGAGTTCCTCGCCGTCGGCGATGCGGAACATCTCACGGACCAGGTCGATGCCGGCGACCTCCTCGGTCACCGGGTGCTCGACCTGCAGACGCGTGTTGACCTCCAGGAAGGAGATCGTGCCGTCCGCGCCGACCAGGAACTCCACCGTTCCCGCGCCGACGTAGCCGGCCTCCTTCAAGATCGCCTTCGACGCGCTGTACAGCTCCTCGACCTGCGCCTCGGACAGGAACGGGGCGGGGGCCTCCTCCACCAGCTTCTGGTGGCGGCGCTGCAGCGAGCAGTCACGCGTGGAGACGACCACCACGTTGCCGTGCGCGTCGGCCAGGCACTGCGTCTCCACGTGGCGGGGCTTGTCGAGGTAGCGCTCCACGAAGCACTCGCCGCGGCCGAACGCGGCGACGGCCTCACGCACGGCCGAGTCGTACAGCTCGGGGACCTCGTCCAGGGTGCGGGCCACCTTCAGACCACGACCACCGCCACCGAACGCGGCCTTGATCGCGATCGGCAGGCCGTGCTCCTTCGCGAACTCCACCACCTCGTCCGCACCCGACACCGGATCCGGAGTACCCGCGACAAGCGGGGCACCGGCACGCTGCGCGATGTGGCGGGCGGCGACCTTGTCACCCAGGTCCCGGATCGCATGCGGCGGCGGACCGATCCAGATCAGACCCGCATCCAGGACGGCCTGGGCGAACTCGGCGTTCTCCGACAGGAACCCGTAACCCGGGTGGATCGCGTCCGCCCCCGAGTCCTTGGCGGCCTGCAGCACCTTGGCCATGTCGAGATAGCTGGTGGCCGGGGTGTCACCACCCAGCGCGAAGGCCTCGTCGGCCGCGCGGACGTGCAGAGCGTCCCGATCCGGATCGGCGTAGACGGCAACGCTCGCGATCCCGGCATCCCGGCACGCCCGGGCAACGCGGACAGCGATTTCGCCACGGTTGGCGATCAGGACTTTGCGCACGATGCCTTAACTCCCTTGATAATGTTGATACTTGTAATAGGTGCTGCCTGGCTTGCGTCCGGCACCGGACGGAGGCCTCGGCGCGGTCAGACCGCTGCCGGCAGGTCGTCGTCCCACTCGCTCATGTCCACCGCGTCCACGCCCCGGCCGGAGCCCGCGGACCGGCCCAGGTCGTCCCAGAGGGGAGTGCTGTCGAACCAGTGGTCGGTGGCCAGCATCTCCAGGACGCGGGTGAGGGTCCCGTCGCCCGCGAGCAGGGCGCGGGCCTGCGCCGGATCCACCGTGCGGCCGGTCGGCGGCAGCGCCGCCCCCGTGGCCACCGAGCGCAGCAGCTCGCCGGCCGTGACCGGCTGCGGGTACGCCGCGTGGTAGACGGAGGACGAGAGCTGTTCGCGCGGGGCCCGGCCGAGGGCCACGATCAGCTCCGCCAGTTCGGCCACGGCGATCACCGACAGGCGGGCGTCCCAGCCGGCCGGGGTGCCGTGCAGCGCCCCCAGCAGCCGCCGCAGCGCGGGCCGCACCCACGCGTCGCCGGGGCCGAGGACCAGATGAGGCCGTACGACGATGCCGCCGGCATCGAGGACCGCGTCCTCCGCCTCGGCCCGGGTCCGCGACGTGTGCGACAGCGGCCGGCGCGGGAGGTGTTCGGGCAGCGCGTTGCGGAAGACGCCGCGTCCGTACACGGATGCGGTGCTGAGGTAGACGATGCGGGGGACTCCGGCGCGCTGCGCCTCGGCGACGAGCGCGGCGGTCCCCCGGGCGTTGACCGCCTCGTTGGCCTCGGCGCTCCCTCCGATCCGGGACGCGCAGTGCAGGACGGCGTCGACGCCGTCGCACAGGCCGCGCACGGAGTCCGGCTCCGCCAGGTTCATCCGTACGACACGGGTTCTGGCCCGTCCCCCGAGCGGTACCGGGGGACGTCTGCGGTGCGAGGCCAGGGTCAACTGCCCGCCGAACCGGGCCGCTTCGCGGGTGACGTGGGTTCCGATGAACCCGCCGGCCCCGGCGATCAGGACGTTCTGCATGTAAGGCTCCGATCGCGCAGGGCGGGTCAGTGCGTACGCGTGCGCAGGGTGACGTACGCCTCGAAGACGGCTTCGCCTTCCTGCTGTCCGCGCACCCGTACCTGGACGTCGCCCGCCGCGTCGACGCCGGTCGGCTCGGCCTCCACCAGGCAGGGCGCGTCGAGTTCGGCGTACCGCTCGAAGGTGCTGTCCAGGGCGACGACGAGGGTGTCGGGCATTCCGGTGACGGCGTGGGCCGCCTGCCGGGCGGCCTCCAGGAGCACCATGCCGGGGACGTGGTCCACGGGGTGGTCGAAGAAGATCGGGTGGCCGCAGTCGACGCGCAGCTCCCACCGGTCGCCGGCGCCGCGCGAGATCTCGGACAGGACCACGTGCCGCGCGTCGGTGCGGCCCACCAGGGCCGGGTCGATCGGCAGGCCCGGCAGGCGGTCGCAGTGGGTGGACCGGTCTCCGCGCAGCCGCCCGTAGACGGAGGGCCGTATGCAGGTCATGGTCGCGCCCGCGGAGCCCAGGGACTCGCCCTCGACCACGGCGGTCACCTCGTAGCGCATGCCGGCGAACCGCTTGCCGCGCTGCACGATGTCGTGGCACGCCACGTGCAGTTCGACCTCGGTCGGGGCGGGGGTGGCGACGAACAGGGGTGCCGGGGCGGCGAAGTGCATCGACCCCATGAGGAACTGGTCGCCGAACTCGACCCCGTACTCGGCGTGGGCGAGCAGCGCCCCCACCTGGCGAACCGATTCGGCGAAGAGCATCGGGTCCTGGTAGCCGCCCGACTGGGCGAAGAGTGCGTGGCCGCGGGGCCACTGGGTGCCCACGACGAAGGTGTGCGGCTCCTGCGCGGGCCGCCAGCCGGTGAGCAGCACTTCGGAGATGGCGGCGCGGTGCACGTACTGGCGCGGAACGGTAGTGGTGAACGCGGTGAGATCGAAGTCGAGCATCGCGGTCAAGGCAGGCGCTCCTGTAGGTAGTTGGCCAGGAGGGAGCTGCTGTGTGGCAACAGCCCCCGGTCCACACGCAAACAAAATACAGACAGGTCTGTAGGGTAAATCAAGTAAAGCTTGAGCCAGGACGCCGACAGCCAGGCCGCAAAAAACGGCGTCCTTGCCTGTTCTTGACCAACTCTCGACACTCGGTGCCGCCACCAAGAGCCCGATAAACAACCGGACTTATCCATGATCGGCGCAGGTCACATGGCATGTAACGCCTTGAGGGAGGGCGCCGTGAACGACATTGACAATCAGACAAGTCTGTTTGTTACTCTCCTCTGGCACCTGAACTTCAACACGAGCATGTGAAGGCAGCCGACACCGGCACGCTCCAGGAGGACCAGTTGAACCAGCAGGTAGCGGACCCGCCCGGCCTTGCCACAGTCGGTCGGCACTACGCCGCGCCCCAGCCAACCCGCCCCGCCATGCCCCGACTTCACGTTCCGGTCGAGCACCCAGCCCTGCGCATCCTGGTCGTCGAGAACGAGGAGCGGGCCGCGAAAGCACTGGTCCAGGATCTGGTCCGGCGCGGATACCGCGCCGACAGCGTGGCCACCGGAACGCAGGCCCTGCGCGTGCACCGGGAGGCCGATCTGATCCTGCTCAACCTCGACCTCACCGACATCGACGGCCTGGAGGTCTGCCGCAGCATCCGCGCGATGAGCGACACCCCGATCATCGCCGTCACCGAGCGCGGCAGCGAGCTCGACCGTGTCCTCGGCCTGCAGGCGGGCTCGGACGACTACGTGGTCAAGCCGTACGGGTTCCACGAACTGCTCGCCCGCATCGGCGCGGTGATGCGCCGGGTGCGGCCGCCGTCCTCGACGGCCCGCACGATCGAGCACGGCCCGCTGCAGATCGACACCGACGTCCGCAGGGTCACCCTGCACGGGAACCCGGTGAGCCTCACGCGCAAGGAGTTCGACCTGCTGCACGTCCTCGCGATCCAGCCGGGCGCGGTGGTCTCCCGGCGGCAGCTGATGACCCAGGTCTGGGAGGACGCCTGGTCGCACAAGGGACGAACGATCGACACCCATGTCAGCAGCGTGCGCGGCAAGCTCGGGTCCAGCCATTGGATCGTCACGGTCCGCGGTGTCGGTTTCCGTCTGGGCGGGCCGCCCTCCATGCCTGTCCTGGGCCAGGCCGGGTGACGTACCGCCGCCACCACCGCAGGTCCCGGCGCCGGCCCGGCCGTGCGCCGAGCGGCGCCCGAGCCTGGTGCGAGGACTTCTCCGACTGGTACAACCTTGGTCACCGCCACAGCGGCATCGGCATGCACGCACCCTTCGGCGTCCCCTTCGGCGTCCCCTTCGACCGCGCCGGACAGCTCCGCGGGACGCGGCGCGCCCTGACGTCCCCGTGACGTCTGCACCGAGTGGGCGGCCCGTTCCGCCTTCTGCCGCCGCCCCTCTGGCGAGTCTGGAAGGTCCAAGTACAATGCAGACTTGTCTGTATTGATAGTTGACTCACAGCAAGGACCGGGTATGGCGAAGCAAGAACGCGGGACGCGATCGAGGCAGGCAATCCTCGCGGCCGCCGCCGAGGTGTTCGACCTTCGCGGATACGACGCCGCGAGCACGAACGAGATCCTGGCGCGCACCGGTCTGACGCGTGGCGCCCTCTACCACCACTTCCGGTCCAAGGAAGCGATCGCGGCCGCGCTGTTCGACGCGCACAGCGACGCCCTCGCCGCCCCCGAGCGGTCCACCAAGCTCCAGTCGATCATCGATCTGACCTTCGGCTTCGCCGTACGCCTGCAGCACGATCCGGTGCTGCGGGCGAGCGTGCGCCTCGCGGTGGAGAAGACGTCGTTCCCGCGCCCGGTCAACACGCCCTACGAGCAGTCGACCGAGGCCATCCATCACCTGTTCACCGAGGCCCAGTCGCAGGGCGAGATCCTGCCCGGCGTGGACCTGCGCGCCGCCACCACCGTCATCGTCGGCGCGTTCACCGGGCTGCAGGCGATGTCGCTGGTCTACACGGATCGCAATGACCTGCCCGAGCGGCTCACCGAGATGTGGCGGTTCCTGCTGCCGGGCATGGTCGCCCCCGGCATGATCGGCACCCTGCGCGTCACTCCCCCGCCCGCGGCCCTCGTCGCGCAGGACGAGGGCCGGGCGGAAGCCCTGGCCGCCGGCGCCGTCACCTCGTAGGACGCGGGGGCGGGCGGGCCGGCGCGGCCGGTCACACCCCGGCGGCGCCGACCGGCGATTCCCGCACGACCAGCGGCAGCAGCACGTCCCAGATCCGCTCCGCGCGCTCCTCGCCCCACCACGCCGGGTCGGCGTAGCCCAGCGACTCCAGGCCCGCCACGACCACGACCGTCAGATCCGCGAGCACCGCGCGGTCGAGTCCCGCCGGCACCCGCGCCAGGGTCTCGGCACGCACCCGGTCCAGCACTTCTTCCCTCAGCCGGGGCGGGTCCTCGGTCCCGTCGGGGGCCAACCGAAGCCCCGCGCGCATCAGTTGGTCGCTCGCCAGCGCCTTGCCGAGGGCGACACTGAAGCGCGCCGGCGCGTCCGCGCTGGGCTCCGCGAAGGTCTCGTCGGCCAGGGCGAACACCTGGTCCCGGGCCTGCGCGTGCACCTCGCCCACCAACTCCGCGATGGAGCGGAAGTGGTGGTAGAGCGCACCACGGGTGACCCCCGCTGCGTTGCAAATGTTGACCAGTCCCGCGTCGGCGAGCCGACGGGTCGCGATGAGTTCCACGGCAGCACTCACGAGTGCCTGACGGGAAGTTTGCGCCCGCTTCTGCATCGCGCATGCCCCTTGCCTGATGTGACGGCTCTCAAAAACAGCAGTGAGCAGACGCAGTCCGGCGCCTCCTCCTTCTGAGTAACCATACAACCGTGCCTGTTTCTCTGAACACCCAGTGGCCGCTTCGAATTCAGAACCGCCGGGGCTCGGCCAATTCCTGCCGCCGGATGTCTCGTTCGGAGGGGAGGTCGAGGGAGGCCCTCAGATGACCAGACGAGCCAGACAAACAGGTCTGTATCTTTTCAGTGACAGTGCGTCCGCGCGGACGCGCCCACGTTCGGGTGGCGGCCCGGTGCCGCATGCCGTGCGCCCGATGGTCATCAAGTGATCAAGAACCCCTTCTTCGGCAAAGCAGCGGCTGCCCTCGGTGTCCTCGCGAGCCTGGCCGCCACGTCCGCCGCCTCTGCCACCACCCCGGCCGCCACCACCACCGCTCCCGCGCACGCCGCCGCCCTGACCGCCGCCGCAGCGGCACCCACGTGTCCGGTCGTCGAGGACAAGCTCTACGCAGCGGTCGAACGCCCCGTCCCGCTCGAGAAGATCACCCCTCAGCCGGTGTTCCGCAAGGACTGCAAGACGCTCTACCGCGCCGACGGCCGCGCCCCCGACAGCATCTTCAAGGAGGGCTTCCACCCCCGGGACATCGTCAACGGCCAGTACGACCTCGAGAAGTAGGTGCTGGTGAACCAGCCCTCCCCGTTCGTCTCCACCTCCTACGACCACGACCCGTACAAGTCCTGGACGAAATGGCTGAAGCCCGGCGCGTACAACTACTACATCGACGCCCCCAACGGCATCGACGTCAACCGCACCATCGGCGACACCCACAAGTACGCGGAACAGGTCGAGGTCGCCTTCCCCGGCGGGATCGCCCCGCGCTTCATCATCGGCGCCTGCCCGATCGACAAGCAGACCCGCACCGAGATCATGTCCGGCTGCCAGAGCAACCCGGCCTACCAGCCCGCCACCGCGGACAAGTAGAGCCGCCGGCGGCTCCGGGGGGCAGCGGCCGGATCGGTTCGGGCTGCTTCGGTTTCAGGACATGCAGCCCCGTCGGCGCAGCCTCTCGCCACGACCTCGACCGTGCCGAATACGGCCGAAACCGCCTCGACATCCACCTCGTCGATCCCCTCGAAAACCAGCGAGTTCCAGAACGGTGCGTCAGTCTGCATGACCAGCACCATCACCGCTCGCAACGGTCCACACAGCGATAGGCAGAAACCTGAGGGAGCGTCAACTCTGATCGTCGGACAACAAGGCGTACGCGGTCTCACGCGAGCCTGTCTCCTTGCAATCGAACAACAGGGTCACGCTCCGCGACGACTCCCCAAGATCTGTGCCAGAACCCCCAACTCATCGACATTGATCATGCGGCCGCGTCACGACGTGACTCCCGAAGTCGCGCGGGTCGCCGGGGCGCGGGCGTACAGCGCCTGGCCGCCGGGCCACCGTCCAAGCTCGGTCATCCGCTGAGGCTGAACGTAGCCCGGCCGAGCCGGACTTGCAGGTAAGCGTTACGGTGGCGAGCAGGGCCTGGTGCTGCATCCCCCGTCAGCACCAGGCCCTAACCGTTGCCATGTGGGGGCCACGGGTGTCACGCCCGACCAGGACCGTAGTCGTTGGTGGAGCATGAACCACACAGGCACCACGCACGCGCAGCCCGGCGGCACCTAGGCATAAACGCCGGAGAAGCGGCAACGCGACCTCGCCGAACTCCGTGCCGATCCCGACCTGTCCGCACTCGAGTACCGCCTCGACGACCTCGGCTAGGCGTCGGCCCACGCGCTGCGCACCCGTTGCTCCTGGCGCGTGGCGACAGCGGCCGGGCGCGGCGTGACCGGGAGCCGGAACTGACTCGGCCCTTGGCGTCTTTGGCGGCCAGGGGAAGCGGACAACGACGTCAGCCAAAGACGCCCGGGTCGCAACGGCAACGCCCAGGCCTCACCGGCGGCCGCCGCGTCACCGCCGGCGGCCAGGACCTCCGCGTCGCGCACACCGACGCCGAACTCGTCGGAATCCTGCAGAACGGGGGACGCGACGACGCGATCGAACTCTTCGATGAGCTGGCATGGCTGATGTGGCTCGGCGACAACGCCCACCGATACACCCCACCCGCATTCGCCGGGCCTCGGTGTCCTGTTCGGACCCAGCAGCGGCGGACTCAGCAGTGAGCAGCACAGCAGGGCACCGAGGTCCGGCGTGTGGAGCGGCCGGGCCCGGGGGTGAGGCCCGGCCGCTCCACAGGGGTGTCCCGCGCACGGGCGCCGACAAACCCTCCTGCCGTCCGATCGGGACCGACCCAGGCCGTGGTCAGTTGCCCACCCTGCCGTCGTAGGCATCGGGTGCTGTGCCACTGGGGTACGGCCGCTACTTCCACCTGGACCGCGGCTCCTGCGGCCTGTGGGGCGTGCGGCGCCTGGACGCCGGCGGGAGGGCCTGATTCTGTCCGGGGGCAGGCCGTGCCCTCCTTGCAGGTTCAGGGGTGGTGCTCGAGGAACTGCTCCACCAGATGCAGTACGACGCTGGGGTTCTGCAGATGTACGTCATGGCCCGCACCCGGGATGCTCACGGCAATAGCCCCTGGGTGTTGTCGGAGCATTGTTTCGGACTCGCCGGGCGGGATGATGCCCGACTGCCCGAGGATGATCAGGGTCGGGAGTGTGATCCGCGCCCATTTCTCCCAGAAGGAGCGCTGGGCGACCTCGGTCAACGAGTCGACCATGACGTCGCGTTCGAAGCGGGGCCACCAGCCGTTGTCGCGCTCCTCCAGTCCGGCGGCCCAGCCTTCGCCCACCGCGCCGCCGCCGAGGAAGGCGACGGCGGCCTTCCTCGATGGGAACGGGGTCGGCCAGGTGTCGAGCCATCCTCCGATCTCGGCCTGCACGCTCCGGTTCGGTCCGCCGGGTCCGGCTTCCACCAGGGCGATTGCGCGCACGAGGTCAGGGTGTGCGCAGGCGGTGAGCATGGCGGTGTGGCCGCCCAGGGACTGCCCCACCAGGATCGGGCGGTGCAGCTCCAGCTGTTCGAGGACGGCGACGACGTCGGCTACGTATGCGGCCCGGCTAACGTCGCGCGGGCGTCGCTCGGCGGCGCCATGGCCGCGCTGGTCCACAGCGACGACGCGGTGACGGGTGCTCAGGGCTTCTGCGAGGGCGTCCCATTCACCCGCGTGCCCCGCGAGTCCGTGCAGCAGAACGACCGGCGAGCCGGAGCCGCCCCAGTCACGGCAGGACAGTCGGACGCCGTCGCGTTCCACGACGCGCGTTCACTCCAGGGCATGCGGTTCCTTTCCGAAACAGGTGGATCGGGCGGTGGTGTGTCGGTCAGCGGTAGGCGGCGAGGAAGGCACGGGTGCCGGCAGCGGCGTATCGGTCGAGGTCGGCGTCGGTGTGCTGGGCGCGTCCGGTGAACATGGCCTGGTTCACCGGGATCCACAGCAGCAGGCCGGAGAAGTGATTGGCGGCCAAAAGCGTGTCGTCGATGTGGAGCAGCCCTTCGTCCGCCAGCCGCTGGAAGGTCGCCGCGAGTGTGGCGAGCCCTCGTTCGAAGCCTCTCTGGTACCACTCGGTGCCGAGGTCGGGGAAGACGTCTGCGTTGGCGATGATCAGGCGCCGCAGCTGGATGACCTGGGGGTGCGTGAGGCTGGCCATGAACTCGCGGGCGAGCCGGGTCAGGTTCTCTTCCAGGTTGGCGGCGTCTGTCGGGATGTCGGCCAGCAGGTCGATGGTGGTGTCGAGGCGGTCGGTGGTCGCGAGGACTATGGCGGCGAAGAGCTTCTCCTTGTCGGAGAAGTGCTTGTAGACGGTCTGCTTGGACACGGCGGCCAGCCTCGCGATGTCGTCCATGCTCGTGCCGGCGTAGCCCTTCTCCATGAACACCGCCGTCGCGGCCTCCATGATCGCCTGGTGCTTGAGGGCCGAGCGCCCCTGCCCGCTGGTTTCCATGCGTCGTCTCCTTCGGTGAACTTCGCGAGTACTGGACAGTCTAGTTTCTGTATGGGTACTGTACCGTCCAGTTCCGAACCGCGGGGGGAATCGAGACCGCGGGACGCATTCACTTAGGGGAGAACCATGCGGAAGATCGTTGCGGGCCTGTTCATGTCTCTGGACGGCGTCGTCGAGGGGCCGGAGAAGTGGGGCATGCCCTACAACACCGGTGAAGCCGCCGAGGCGGTGACGCGACTGTTCGACGACGCCGACACGGCGCTGCTGGGGCGCGGCACGTACGAGATGTGGAGCCAGTTCTTCCCGCACGTCACGAGCGAGCAGGTGCCGACCGCCGACTGGCTGAACGCCGCTCCCAAGTACGTCGTCACCTCCACCCTCACGGACGTCGGCCAGTGGCAGGGCAGCCGCCTGATCACGGGTGACGACATCGCCGGCCAGATCCAGGCCCTCAAGCAGCAGCCCGGCGGGAACATCAACGTCGGCGGCAGCATCACCCTCGTGCAGTGGCTCATGGGCAACGGCCTGCTGGACGACCTGTACCTGCAGATCGCGCCCGTCATCGCCGGCACCGGCCGCACCCTCGCCGACGGCGAGCAGATCCCGATGAACCTCGTCGGCACCCGCTCCTTCGCCAACGGCGTCATCGAGGCGCACTACACGCCTCTGCCGCGCTGACCTCCGCCGCCTGTCTCTCGCCTCTGCCCAGAAAGGGCTCTCACTCCATGTCCCAGACGCTCGACCGCCCCGCCGCCGTCCTCAACCTCGCCCCGTCCCGCCCCGCGCGCCGGCTCCTGCCGGCCGCCGGGATCGCGGCAGGCCCGCTCTTTCTCGCAGTGGGCCTGGTCCAGGGCCTGACCCGGGACGGCTTCGACTTCAGCCGCAACGCCCTCAGCCAGCTCAGCCTCGGCGACCTCGGCTGGATCCAGGTCACCGCCTTCCTCATCACCGGAATCCTGGTGACCGGCGGAGCCGTCGCCATACGCCAGGCACTGCGCGATACGCCGGGAGGCACCTGGGCGCCCCGGCTGCTCACCGCCTTCGGCGCCTCGTTCCTGCTCGCCGGCATCTTCCGCGCCGACCCAGGAGCCGGCTTCCCGGCCGGCACCCCCGACGACCGGGTCCCCACACTGAGCGCCCACGGCACCGTCCACCTGCTCGCCGGCACCATCGGCTACCTCGCCCTGTGCGCCGCCTTCCTCGCCGTCGCCCGGCACTTCGCCGCCCGCCGCCAGCGCGGCTGGACCCTCGCCACCCGGCTCGCACCTGTGGGCGTCCTGGCCGGATTCGCAGGGTCGGCCACCTCGGTGGCGGCCTTCACCGCCGGGGCCGGGTTCGGCCTGATCGCGCTCAGCATCGTCACCGCCCGGCTGACATGGCCCACGCGGGCCTGACCTGCGTCACCATCCACAGCACCCGCATCACAACCACACCGACGGGAGACCACGACATGACCACACCGGCCAAGGGCCCTGCCAGCTACTTCCCCGCGATCGAGAAGAAGTACGGCCGCCCGGTGGAAGAGTGGCTGGACCTCGTCCACTCCTCGCCCCTCACCAAGCACATGGAACTCGTCGCCTGGCTCAAGAGCGAGCACGGCCACGGGCACGCCAACGCACTGGTCGCGCACACCCGGGCGAACGACAGCAAGTGACCCTGACCCGGGGCCGGGCGCCTGCGCCGAGCCGTCGCCACGGCGGACGTCAAACGAAGCCTGATTCGCCGGCAGGGAAGAACTGGGCGCCCTGCACGTACTCCATGGCCGCGGTGAACTCCCGGTCGCCCAGACGGAGTTCCACCTCCTGCGGGCTCACGTCCTCCACCCGGGTCTGGATCCAGTACAGGTTGCCCAGCGGATCCCGTACCCGCGAGGTACAGCGCCGGCGGAACACCGACGCTGCCGTCGCCCAGGCCGTGGAGGAGGGCGTCGAGGAGTCCGTGGAAGCGGTCCGGCCCGGCCTGGACAAGATCCCCGACCCGCCCGACCCGGCCGGGTCGGGCGCGCTCACCCCGGAGGAGGAGGAGGAGGAGGAGGAGGAGCGCCTCCGGCTCTGCATCGACGGCATCGACCTTCATGGCCTCCGCCGGGATGCCGCAGCTCCGTGCCCTCGCTCACCGCCAGGCCAGTGCACGAGCGCAACAGCGGCTCCAAGAGCTCGAGCACGCGCTCGCCCGGCCCGCGGTCGTCCGTCCTCGGCCCGCCGCCGGAATCCGTAGACTCCCGGCCATGGACGAGGGGAAGGCGGCAGTAGTTGCCGCGGTGGTGGGGTTCGGGGGTGCCGTAATTGGTGCTGTACTGGCGGCTGTGGTGGCCGGCTGGTTCGGCAAGCGGGGTGCGGACCGGGTCGCGGTCGCGACCGAGCGAACTGGCGAGCGTGCAGTTCAGGCCGCGATCGAGGGCGCCAAGAAGACTGGGCAAGAGTCTCTCCGGCACTTGGAGTTGCAGACTCGGCATGCTCAAGAGGACTGGCTGTTTCAACGTCGCGTTGACGCCCTCGTCGGTCTGATGAATGCCTTTGACAACTTTGTTGATCTCACCGCAGGGTACGCGAACGCCATCTCGGCCAACGCAGATCACGTCGATCGGCGTGAGGCCGTAACGCTGGCGAGCTCTGGCGTGGCTCAGGCGTACTACCGGGTGAAGGCCTTCGGCCCGGAGAGCCTTCGAGCCTCGGCACGAGGCGTCTTCAACGCGGCAACGGACTACCGCGACAGGCTGGACGGCTGGAGCGACTCCGTGTCGATGCGCAACCCCACCAGCGCTCGTAATGAGGAGAGGGCGATGGAAGCCTGTGAGCTGGCAGGGGAGGCTTACCGCCACTTCGTGGAAGCGATTGCTCCGTTCCTCAATTCGGCAGGGCCAGACCGGCGGCGTTGAGGGGGCGTCAGGGTACGAATCCTCTGAGGAGCCTCCTCCGCGCCCTTGCTCACCTCTCCTCGGCTGCGACCTTCGGGGCGTGCGTCGGGACCTTCTTGAACGGGTCCTTCTCGGCGTTCTTGGCCGGGCGGACGTACCGTTCCCGCGGGATGCGGGACCCCTTCTTCCAGCGGTCGGCCTCCTCAAGTTCCTCGTCCGTCGCCCCGCTGGTGCCGAGGTCGGTGGCGGCGCCGGCGCGCAGTCCCTGGGAGGACACCGGGCGGCCGTCGCCCTGCAGCCCGGCCTTCTTGAACCAGAACTCCGTCGACCGTGGAACCCTGCTCTGCACCCTCGCGACAGCAAGGGGTGGTTCATCGAGACCGGTGGTGTGGTTCGGCTGTGGGGCAGCAAGCTCGCCCGCGAGCTTCACCAGGGCACCCAAGTCAGCCTGTCGCTCACGGGCCCACTCAAGGCGGTGGCCGGTCCCGACGCGTCGTTGATCCTGGCCGTGCTGCGACAGTTCACGCACGTCGTCGAGGAGAAGGGGGCGGTCCCTGGGTGATCCGGCCGCTTGCACAATTGTGCAAGAACGATCTTGTTAGCCCTTGCACCCAGGCAGCTCGGTCAGCTTGGCCTGAGGGGATGCCACCAATCCGCCCTTCCGGTCTGGGCTGTTCTTCTGTACGCCTTCGGGCGGCGGAGTGGCCCCGTACAGCCGGCCGGATGAGTTGCGGACCCAGCTGAGCATGTCTGAGGTGATGAAGTGGATACCGCCGAACCGCCAGTCCTTGTCGGGTCCTGGGGCACGCCGTGAAGCAGCCTCTTCTGCGAGAGAACGAGGGAACTTGACCGCTGTACACGGAGGGACCACGCCGAACCAGATGTAGGTCACCCCATCGTCGCCTTCCCTTCGCTGCCGCTCGTTCTGGAAGTACATGCTCATCCAGACCGGGTCCCAGGTCCGATTGGCGATGGTCGACGTCTTCTCATCCCCCCACACGGTTACCCGGGATGCGGCCGCGCGTTCCTCTTTCTCACCGTCCTCCTGCGACTGCTTGAGTTGGTCGTCCGCGACCTGAGCGGCCTTGTACGTCCCCCAGGCGGTTATGGCGAGACTCGCCGCGGCGACGACTGCAGCCAGCACGGCTGTATGTCTGGCCCAGTCGGATCGCTGGTACCAGCGGCGTAAGCGCGCGAAGCGTCCGACTCCTCTCGCGCGTCGCGCAGGGGGCATGGGTGGCCGGGGCCCCACCTGGCGAACACGCAATCGGGGCTTGCGTTCCGGCATTTGACCTCACAGACGCCTCGAGTCGTACTCAACGACGCAAGGAGATACCACGAAGCCGCGACACGGGGGGAGTGGATCGAGGGACATAAGCGTCTCCGCCCGTCATCCTCCGCGCCATGAGATACGGAATCGCCGTGAAGGCCCTCCCCAAGGGCGGCAACCGTTCGGGGACGAGGAAGACGACGAGCAGCCCGAAGTCGCCGACGGCGAGCAGAAGCTTCAGGCGTTCGCCCCTCTGGAGCCGACGGCAGAAGGCACCGGCGGCGAGCCGACCGCCTCAGAGGACGCGCCGGTCGAGGAGGCGCCTTCGGGAGAAGCGCCGCCGACGAGAGGGCGCGGCCTTGCCTGCCGGACGTCACGTTGCTTGCAGCTTTGCAGTTCGGAGCAGCTTTTCCGGTCTGGCTCTGCCCGGTGTCATGGTCGGCCTCGTGCTGGTCGTTGCGGGAGGCGCGGGCCACGGTGCCGCCGATCTGCCCCTTTCCTCCGTATCGGAACTGCTCTGGACCGCTCCCGTCCGACGGATGCGCAACTCAATGGCTCGGGTATCTCCCTGGGTCAGCTCCCGACCCCTCGTTGCGATCGGCAACGCGGGGGTGTGAAGATGCTTGGCATGTCGGGAAGCGGGGGCACCAGTGAGACGCCTGAGGTCGAGCGTCGGTCCGTGTTTGCGGAGTACGCGGATATGGCCGGAGACACGGGGCCATCGTCCGCAGGCTCTGAGGGCACGAACGTTCCGATAGCTGCTGGGTCGCCCGGCGAGCAGGCTGCCGTAACTGTGCACCCATCCTCAGATGCGACCACGGACGTGTCGGGGCTCGACGACCCCGAGGTGCTGGCACGTCAGCGGGAGTTCGCCGAGCTGCTGGGCGAGTTCCGGCGGACGCCGGTGCTGGTCCCCCTGGGCGAGGCCCCTGGCGACGGGGGCGAGTTGGGCATGCTCACTGCCGACTTCAACGGCATCCGCTTCATCCTCGCCTTCTCCGACGAGCAGGCACTGGCCCGGTATGCGCAGGCCCGTGGTGAGTACAGGCGCGAGTGGACGTACCGCACCGTGCTCGGCGCCAAGCTCCTTGATGTGGCGGTGCCAGCGGCCGGGGTCCCGTGCGGGGTCGCGCTGGACTGCGCCGACGCACCGGACGGCGGGATGGTGTTCCCGCCGGTGATGGGGATCGTGCCGGACGAAGCCGCGGTCGACGCGGGCGTCGACATACGTGAAGGGGATGGGGCGTGACCAACGGGGGCGCAGCAGGCGGAAAAGACCTCAAGGCCGAGGGCCTGGACCTGATCACCCGGGGGCTGACCGAGGCACTTGCGGAGCTCAAGGAACTGGGCATGGTCGGTGAGGCGGGAGCCGGGCGCGGTTTCTCCGATGTGTCACTGTCCGGGCTCGAGTTGGGCGTGGAGAACGTCACCGAGACGTTCAAGTCCTTCTGCGAGCGCTGGGAATGGGGCGTGCGCTCCCTGATCAACGAGGGCAACGAGTTCGCCCAGGGCGTCGGCCTGTCCGCAGGCACGTACTACGAGACGGACAAGTACGTGGAGGGCGCTCTGAAGGTCGGTGCGAACTCGATGATCGGCAATCCATACGCCACTGAGGACGAGGTCACCCGCCAGGGCTGGGGCGATATCGCCACGTCCGGGGTGCTGGGCGGTCCGGACTACAGCAAGGAGTCCTGGGATCAGGCGAACGCCAATGTGAAGCAGGGCTGGAACGACGCCGGCCGCGACATCATGACCTCGCGCACCAGCCTCTACGGCCTGAATCCCGAGAATCTTCACGGCGCCGCCGGAATGTCGGACGCCGAGTACAACCAGTGGCTGGACGAGACCTTCGGCCCCTCTCCTGAGGCTCGAGCTCAAGCGGCCCAGCAGCAGGGCGGGGGTGAAGGCTGATGGGCGTCCTCGGCGACATCAAGGACGGCCTCAAGGACGGCGTCAACAGCGGCCTGGAAGCCGGCGGTCATCTGCTCGACGAGGGCAAGAAGAAGCTCGGCGAGGGCGTCGACTACGTCAGCGACAAGGCAGGCGACTACCTGGACAAGGCCGGTCTCGACAAGGCCGGTGACGTCGTCCACAGCGTGGGCGACCACATCGCCGCAGGCCTCGGCGCCACGCCCACCGAGCAGGGACTGGGGCACACCGCCGACCCCACCCAGCTCATCCACGGCAACCCCGGTCACATCCGCGAGTCCGCCAAGCACCTCAAGGACTTCTACACAGCCTTCGACCATGTCGGGCAGGGCATGAAGAAGGTGCACTCCTCGGGCTGGACCGGCGAGGCCGCCGATGCCTTCCACCGCAAGTTCGAAGTGCACCCCACCAAGTGGCTGCAGGCCGCCGACGCCTGCCAGGACGCCTCCAAAGCCCTCGACGCCTACGCGGATGTGATCAAGTGGGCGCAGGACAAGGCGCAGGACGCCATCGACAAGTACGAGAAGGCTCAGCACGCCAGCAAGACAGCCATCAATGCGTACAACAAGAAGATCGACGCCTACAACGCCAAGGTCAACGCGAACGAGGATCCGGGGCCAGAGCCGGATCCATTCCATGATCCAGGCCATGCCGGACGCAAGGACGCCGAGAACATCCTGGCCGACGCCCGCCGCTCCCGGAACGAGGCCGCCGACACGGCGAACGCCGCGATCAAGGCGGCCCTCGCGCACGCTCCTGCCGAGCCTCCTCCCCTGTCCCAGATCAAGAGCAACGTCGGTGACGTCTTCACAGCCGCCGACATCGAACGAACGCATCTCCTCGGCGGCGTAGTCAAGGGAACCGCCGGCCTGGTCAACTTCGCCCGCGGTCTCAACCCCACCGACCCCTACAACCTGACGCACCCGGCCGAGTACTACCAGAACGTCAACACGACGCTGGCCGGTCTCGTCTCGACGGGCACCCACCCCGAACGCATTGTCACTGCCGCAGTGGAGGGCTTCAAGAAGGACCCAACCGAGTTCGTGGGCCGGCTCCTCCCCGAGCTCGTCGGCACCAAGGGCGCGGGATTGGCGCGTGGCGGCATGCGGATGGCGATGGAAGAAGGCACCGGGGTCGCCGCAACCACGGCGCGGAGGGGGCTGAACGTCGGGGAGGAGGTCGGCGGCTCCCCGAAGCTGCCGGACTCGTGGAAGATCGAGCCCCCGGCCCCGCCGAAGGACTGGAGCGACCTCGCCCAGAGCACCGATCACGTGCAAGCAAAGGCCATTCACTACGACTCGGTGAACCCCCAGAAGGCACAGGAGTTCCTCGATTCAGAGTATCCGTGGCTCAAGGACGTGAACAATACCGATCAGCCCGGATATACCATGAACTGCAGCCACAACACGGTCACCGTCGACCGGAGGCTGGACGGCATCGAGGTCAGCGCCTCACCTAGGGAAGCCGGTGACCATATTCCACCGGAGCAACTCGGCCTGACTAACAGGGCCAAGGGCCATTACGACCCGGTCAAAAGTTACGATGACCTCATTCACGATCTACAGTCCCGCGGCGAAGGCTCACGTAGCGTGGTGTACATCAGTCGTCCAGGAGAAGGGGGTGCCCACGTGTTCAACGCCGTGAACACTCGGCACGGCGTCGTCTTCCTGGACGGTCAGAGCGGGACCCTCGGCAAGTTGGAGCAGAACGTCTCCAGCATCATGCACATTCCCTACCGAGACGGATTGCACGTTCCCTACGATAATGCGAGTCCAAAATGGTGACTAAAGACGAGGCCGTAACAGCCGCAGAGAATTACCTGAAGAACGTCGTTTATCCGGACCGAGCCAGCTCGGTGGTGATGCTGCCAGACACGGCAAAAAACTTCCCGTACGCGTGGACTGTGACATTCGATTTCCAGGAGCACATCGACACGGGTGAATTCACCCAGGCCCCCTTCACTTCGCTGATCGTCGTACCTCACGACGGCTCACCGGCTCACTTCGCACCGACGTACCCGCCGCCGGCGGAGTACCTGGCCCTCCAGGCGGCCGGCAACTGGCCCCGCAAGTAAGGCTCATCCGTAGATGCCCACTCCCGACCAGACCGCGGCCGCATGGCTCCAGCAGCTCTATCGCGGCCTGGTGGAGCTCGCCGCACCGCACCCCGTGCACGAGAGCCCCACCGCCTGGCTGTTTCCCTGCCGTATCGTGCCTCAGCCCGGCTTCCCGCAGACGCCCATGCTCGCGGCCTCTGTCGTAGTGCCCAAGGACGGCAGCTCCCCGTTCCACCCGTCACCGAGCGCGCCCTTCTCGGACCTTGCGCCCGCGGCGTCGCGCGAAGAGGCCCTTGCCCGTGTCCAGAACCAGCCGCGCAGGATCAACGCCCGCGGCTGTCTCGTCACCCTGCACACCATGATCGACCGTGCTCCGTCGACGCCCCTCCCCTGGCAGCCGTCGGACGAGGCACCCGGGTGGTGGGCCCGGCTGCACCAGCGCTACTTCCCCGACTTCCAGCCGGTTCCAGTGAGTAACTGGGACGACGTGGTCAAGGCCGTGACCGAGACGGGACCCGATACACGCGGCGTGGTCTGGGTACGCCGCGAGGCCGGTGGGCACGAGGTCACAGGCAACCTGCTCTACGCACACAACAACAAGGGGCAGGTCGTCTTCCTCGACCCCCTCACCACCTCCCTGGCTCACCTCGACACGGCCAACGTGCGCGAACTGGTTCTCGTACGCGCCCTGCCGCAGTCCGCGCGTGCGCCCTGGGAAGGAGTCGCGAGCAATTTCGAGGCGGCGCGCGTCAAGGCGCAGCAGTGGCTGAACGCTGCGTACGGCGGCGAGGTGGAGCTGGTCGAGCCCGGGCCCGGCGACGAGACGACCCGCGGATGGGTGTTCTCCTGCGACTCCCGACGCCATCTACGTGAGGGCCGCTGGCAGGACACTCTTCTCGACGCGACCGTCGTCGTCCCGAAGGACGAGTCCGCCCCGTTCCATGTCCCGAACTCCGCACCGTGGGCCTGGCTTTCGCACTGGGACCAGGGCGGCACACCGGGCACCGGCACGTTCCCCATGCCACCGCAGCCCGGCCGGGCATACTGGTTCGAGCCGACACTCGCCGAGCTCGGGCCGGTCCTGTCGGCATCGGACCATCAGGTGTGGCAGACGGCCGTGGACGAGGTCTCAGCCTTCCCTGCGGGCTCACGCTCGCTGATCTGGGTACGCCGCACGGACGGACGAGGGCGGGAAGCGGTCGGCTGGCTCGTGACCGCGCTCACCACGGAAACAGGGGTCCTCCTCTTCGACGGCTCCTCCGACGAACCGGTCTCCATGGACGAGACAGGCGTCCGGGCCCTGCACGTGATCCGATACCGCTGACCCTTCGGAGCCTCCACCGCCTCCACCCGGCGAGACACGCTCCGCCGCGTCCTGCCGCGATCTGGCCGATCGCTACACTCCTCTTGATCATTTGTGTGTTCGGGGGAACAGGTGGACGCGGTGGAGACGGTCCGCGCGAGTGTGGGCGTGGCCGAGGAGCTGGCGGGTCGTGAGGCCGAGGCTCAGGATCGGTTCTTGACGGAGCATTCGTCCGTGGTGGCCGATGCCATGGCGGACGGGTTCACTCGTCGGTATCCGGACCTGGCGGCGAAGTCCGGGTTTGTGCGGTGGCAGGTTGTGGCCTTGGTGGTCGCTGTCATCGTGGTCGCGGCTGTGGTGGTGTTCGCGCCGCTGGTCGCTCTCGCGGGGCTGACCGCAGTGGTGACGGCTTACAGCCTGTTGCAGGCGGTCGTCGCGGGTGCCGGTCTGTTGCACCGCAGGCCCGGGGCGGCTGTGTCGGATCCGCCGGTCCCGGATGCGGAACTGCCGTTTTACACCGTGCTGGTGCCCGCTTATCGGGAGGCCGAAGTGATCGGTGGTCTGGTCCGGCATCTGGCCGCGCTGGACTATCCGCCGGAGCGGTTGGAGGTGCTGGTTTTGGTGGAACGGCACGATCCCGAGACTCGGGCGGCTGTCCTCGCGGTGGATCCGCCGCCGTTCGTGCGGGTCGTCCAGCTGCCGCCCGGCCCACCGCAGACCAAGCCCCGCTCGGTGAATCTCGGTCTCATGCTGGCTCGCGGTGAGCTGCTGGTGATCTTCGATGCCGAGGACCGGCCCGATCTCACTCAACTGCGGCGCGTGGCCGCACGGTTCGCCGCCCGCGACGGGCGCACGGCCTGCGTCCAGGCCCAGCTGCTGTTCCGTAACGCCGCCGGGAACTGGCTGACCAGGCAGTTCGACATGGAGTACGCCTTGCGCTTCGGGCTCGCTCTGCCCGGCCTTGAGCGCCTGCGGCTGCCGATTCCGCTCGGCGGTACCAGCAACCACTTCCGCACCGACACCCTGCGCGCGGTGGGCGGCTGGGACGCCTGGAACGTCGCCGAGGACGCCGACCTCGGCATGCGCTGCGCCACGATGGGTTACCGCACGGAGACCATCGAGTCGGTCACCTGGGAGGAGGCTCTCGACACGGTCGGCCCGTACGTGCGTCAGCGCACCCGTTGGTACAAGGGTTTTCTGATCACGGCCATGGTCCACACGCGCCGCCCCGGCCGGACCCTGCGCCGGTTCGGCCTGTCCGGGGGGCTCGTGCTGCTCGGCATCGTCGCCGCGGCTCCGGTGACCGCCCTGCTCCAACCCGTGTTGAGCGCCCTCACCGTGCTCGCTCTCACCTGCCCGGCCTGATCCTCGACCGGTGCCGGGCTGGTGGTGCCGTCGGTGGTGGCCCAGGGCGCGTCGATCGTGGTGTGGATCGCCATCACCTTTGCCGCCGCGCGGCGGGCGGGGCTGGCGGCGCCCTGGCACGCGGTGTTCAGTCCACTCGTCACGGTGTTGTGGTCGGTCGCCGCGTGGCGGGCCGCCCATCAGGTGGCGTTCTCGCCGTTCAGCTGGGAGAAGACCCCTCACCGGCCGGTCACCGACTGAGGGTTCCGCGCTTTCGTACGGGGCCGCTGCCTGTTCAGGTTGGTAGGCCAGTACGGGATGACGAGCGGTGCGTCCACGGTCGGGAGCGGTGGCGGCCGGGAGCGGTGGCGGCTGGGCCCTCTGATGATCAAGAACAGGACAGCTCCCGGCCGTTGCGGGCCGGCCGGGTTCTCTCGTAAACGATCAAGGATGGTGTCCACATGGGACGCGGTGGCGCCCAAGCGGTCAGGGGCTGAGGCGAACGGCTGACAGGCGGGAAGATCCGGTCACCGGCGGGGGTGTCTCGCGAACGGCCTGTTGTGACCCTTCGTGGTGATCATGGTGAATACGGTCACTCCTTGTTGATGTTCGACGTGGCGGCAACGCCTTCCGTCTGGAGAACCCGTGACACGCTTCCGTACCGCTTTCGCCCTGCTCAGCTCGGCCGCGGTCCTCGCCGCCGGCGCCGTCGTCCCCGCCCAGATCGCCGGCGCCCCGTCCGCCGCCGCGGCCGACTACCAGTGGGTCGCGCTGGGCGACTCCTTCACCGCCGGCGTCATCCCGGCCGCCGGTGACGTCTTCGAGGTCCCCCGCGACGGCTGCGAACGCACCGACCGGTCCTACCCGCAGGCCATCGACCGCGACCTCGGCTCGCTGTTCGACCTGACCAACGTCAGCTGCGGCGCCGCCACCGTCGAGGACGTCACCGAGACGGCGCAGGAGCCGATCGGCCGCCACTTCCCGCCCTTCATCGAGGACCCCGACTACCCCTTCCCCGCCGTCCCGCCCCAGTCCGCCGCTGTCGGCCCCGGCACCGACGTGATCACCGTCGGCGTGGGCGGCAACACCCTTGGCTTCGGCGACATCCTCAAGAAGTGCCCCGAGCTGGGGCAGGAGGCCGGCGGTGCCGGCACCCCGTGCAAGGACGCCCTGGCCGCCTCCATCCCCGCCAAGCTCAACCGGGTCGGCCAGGACTACGACCGGATGCTCACCGTCCTCCACGAGCGCGCCCCGCACGCCAAGATCCTCACCGTCGGCTACCCCACCATCATCCCCGCCGACGCCTCCAAGTGCCGCTTCGGCGACCCCACCCAGCTCGGCTCGATCACCGCCGGCGACCTGGAGTGGCTGCGCAAGGACGTCCTCGAACCCCTCAACAAGGCCATCGAGAAGTCCACCGGCACCCAGGAATCCGCCACCTTCGTCGACCTCTACGACTCCTCGAAGAGCCACAGCGTCTGCGATGACGGCAAGTGGGTCGAAGGCTTCATCACCGCCCCCGACCAGCTCTCCTTCGTCCACCCCAACGCCCTCGGCCACCGCAACGCCGCCGACCACGTCGAAGCCGCGATGCTGAACACCCTCGGCTGACCACATCGCCCAGGAAACGCCGACCGTCCTGCGGCGAACGGCCCCCGGCACCGGCCGGGGGCCGCTCCACGTTCCACGTTCTACGTAGAACCATGAGACACCCGGCTCGAGGTACTCGGCGTCCTGTCATCGGACGGGGCAGCCAGCTTCTCCTCACTCCAGCCGGTCCAGCCGTTGCGGTGCGAGGTAGGCCCTCAGCATGACCGGCTCCTGGAAGGCGCCGAGGACCACGTCCACGCCGTCGGTGAGGAAACGTTTCTTGTCGGGGATGCGCTGAGCTGGTTCAGCCTCGGCGCGCACCTGGTGGCCGTCCCGGGCCCGGCCCATGCTCTGCATGGCCTCGGTGAAGGGACGGAGCAGGTCGAGGGTGATCAGCTCGGCCGCGCCACCCGCGCCCTCGGTCACCGCGGTCTCCGTCCTGACAATTCCGGTGAGACGTTGCTCGAACTCCCCTTTGAGGCGTTCGAGCGTGTCGAGCAAGCCGGAAAGTGTGGCGCCCTGCGGGCTCGCCTCCGACCCCGGCCGGCCGGCGGCACAGGGTGGCTGGCGTTCGGCGTCGGTATCGAAAATCAAATGGTCATCCATGTGCACGACCACTCAACGAGCCCGACCGCGTCACGGAACGCCACACCCGGATAACTCACCCGACGCGAGCTGCTGTTCGGGCTCGGATGTCACCTCGCGCGCCCTGTGCCCCGCCTGCGGCGCCCTGGCCTCTCCTAGAGACCCGCGGGGCCCGCGACGACGCTGTACGCCCAGAGGGCGACGACAGCGCTCACGGCGAGCAGCACGACCCATGAGGCCAATCCCATGCGCCGCCCCTTCGGCGCACGGCCGGACTTGCTGCGCTGTCGGGCTGCCTGGTTCCCGCGGCCGGGCGGCGGCGAGGCGGGGGCGGCGTCGATGGCGGTCTCGGCCAGCAGGCGGCGGCAGATCGCGGCGAGCTCGCTGGTCCCGGCCGTGAGGTCGGCGACGGCCTCCAGGCGGGCCGGGGCGGTGGTGCCGCCGTCGAGGATCCGGCCGGCGCGGATCAGTGCCTGGTCCGCTCTGCCGGTCGGCGACATGCTGATCCAGCGACCCACGTGCTCCCCCCGGATCACCACACCGCCGCCGCGTTCGCGGTAGACGGTGTGGTCCTTCCACAGAACGCCTGCCAATTCGTCGGCGGTCTCTCTCAGTTGCGCCTGCATGACCCTCCCCTGTCATGTCCCTGCCTTCGGAACAGACGCCAGACTTTAGCTTCCCTCAAAGCAGCCCTTGATCGCGCCCTGCCGGTCGGCTCGCTGCGCGTCCCGGGGGGGGCGGACGATCGCCGGCGAGGGTGGGCTGACGGTCTGTCGGTGCTGTTGTGCGGGGAGGAAGGGAGGGCGGCGGCGTTCTCGTCCACGAGACGGGCGGCGCGTTCGTCCACCCCGGTCGGAAGCCCGACCAGGGGGCGTCTTTCCTGCCCGGCATCGTGACCCAAGCGTTGTACAGGGGGCGCGTCGGGGCCCTACAAAGTGGTCATCTTGGAGTACGGGCTCAGGATCCGCCGCTGCTCCGCACCGAAGTCCACGACCGCCGCGACACCCTCCTCGGTGGCCACCACCCGGCCGAGTCCGTACACGTCATGCGTGACCTGGTCGCCTACGGCGAAGTGCTTGGGAGCCGGTGCGACCGGGGCTTTGAAGGGGCTGGTGGGCAGGTGACGCTTGGGTGCCGAGGACTTAGTCATGGCTCAGTATGCGCCCACCTGGAGCCGCCTCCCGCCGCCGCGGACGGCCGCGGAAGCAAACAGGCAGGTCACGCCACGTTCCGCGAGCGGGCGACGGCTGCCGATCTGTCGAGCCCGGCCGCCCGTGCATGGGATGCTGCTCGTCGGCTCGCGGCGGCGCCGGCCGGCGTCTCCTCGTGCCCGTCCCCTGATCAGTTTCTGCCTAGGTGAGCACCACGTATGAGAGAAAAAGTGAGATTCCCCAGTGTCGTCGGCCCCGAGCTGGCCGGGGTGATCGATCTGCCGGAGGGCGAGGTCCGGGGGTGGGGACTGTTCGCGCACGGGTTCACTCTCGGCAAGGACTCGCCGGCCGCCTCACGTGTGTGCAAGCAGCTGGCCCGCGAAGGCATCGGCATGCTGCGCTTCGACAACCTCGGCATCGGCGACTCCGACGGTGACTGGGGCGACGGGTCCTTCACCGTCAAGGTGCAGGACACGGTGCGTGCCGCGGCCTTCATGGCCGAGCGCGGGACGCCCGTCGATCTGCTCGTGGGCCACTCGTGGGGTGGCGCGGCTGCCATCGCGGCCGCCGGAGAGGTGCCCGGGCTGCGCGCGCTGGCGACGATCGCCGCACCCGTCGACCCCAGCCACGTGGAGCGGCAGTACGACTCGGTCCTGGACCGTGTGCTCAGCGACGGCTCGCACGGGTGGTTCGTCGGCGGGCGGACCCTCGTCCTCAAGCGTGCCTTCGTCGAGGACGTCCGCAAGGCGCACCTGCGCGACCGGATCGGCGAGCTGAACCTCCCGTTCCTCGTGGCGCACTCCCCCACCGACTCCACCGTCGGCATCGACAACGCCGCCGAGATCTTCCAGGAGGCCCGGCACCCGCGCAGCTTCATCTCCCTCGAGGGCGCCGATCACCTGCTGACCGCGCGGGGGCAGGCGCAGCGTGCCGCGCACATCATCAGTGCCTGGGCCGACCAGTACCTCGACGAGGCCCGGCCCTGAGCGACGGCTGAGGTCCGGGGCAGGCAGGTTCGACCGCTCGCCGAGCCTGCCGGTCCGCTAGGCGTTACCTTGAAGTGAAGGGCTCGGTGCCGCATCCCCCGTCGGCGCCGGGCCCTTCACTCGTGCCGCGGTGGGGCTGCGGTCACCTGCCGGTGACCGGCACCTTGTCCGCCGTGGCGCTCGGTGGCCGCCCCACGCTTCGGGCCCCGATCGCGGCCATCAGGAGCAGCGCCCCGCTGATGCCCGGGACCAGTACCGCGAAGCTGATCGGCTGGGCTGATGTCGAGGCGCCGACGAGGTCGTCGGGGTCGCGCACGATCTCGTAGCGGTCGCCGGGGCGGGTGTCGCGGCCGCAGTGCTCGCTGTCGCGGAGCCAGAGGGTGCGGCCCTGGGTCGTTTCGGCCTTGCACTGGTGGTCGACGCCGCCGGTCCGTGGTTCGTCCTCTTGTCTCACCTCGGTGACCGTGGCCCGTACGTGCTCTCCTCGCCATTCGAGGACGGCACTGCGGAAGCCGTTGGGGACCGTGAGGAGCAGCAGGAGCCAGAGCAGGCCGAACCCCAGCATGCGTTTCTCCGAGGGCAGGCCGAGGGCCAGCAGGACCGTCAGGGATGCCAGAACGAGGGCTGCGTAGCCGACCATGGCGGCTTGGGGCGCGTTGTGCAGGAGGGCGGCGAGGACGCCGGCGGCCGTGACCATGCCGCCTCCGGCCAGTGCGAGGAGGGCCCCGGTCAGCCGTGGGCGGCGCGGGGTCAAGGTGTTCCGCCGGGTCATCGCCCTGTTCAGGCGTCGCCCCCATGCCGTCGCCTGCCGCTTCCTTCTCGGCTCCGCCACTCCCGCCGCCTCTCCCCCTCGCTCGCACACCCTTCAACTCGCATACCCGAAGGGGGTGTTCACCACGCTTGATCATCCCGTCACCGCTCCCATACCCCCGCTGGGTAGGGTCGTGCTCGCGATCACTGAGGACGAGGGGGCACGGTGACCACGGAGTTCGACGCTGTCGACGGTGAGGCGACGAGGGCGCTCTACCGCGAACTGCGGGGGCGGGAGCGGGGCCCGGAGGGTTTCCGGGAGGCGGCCGAGGCGGCGGGGCTGGCGGACCCGGAGGCGAAGGCGCATCGGGAGGAACTGGTGCGGCTGGGGCTGATCGACGGCGCGGACGAGGAAGCGGTCGTCCTGGTGCGGCCCGAGGTGGCGCTGCGGCGGCTGCTCGCCAGGGAGCGGCAGGCCATGCTGGACCGGGAGCGGGAGGCGGCATCGGCGCACTCCGCCATGGGCGAGCTCGTGGAGCGGTATTTCCGGGACGGGGAGTCCTGCGGGACGGGGTCGCCGGTCGAGATCGAGGTGATCACCGACCGGCCGGGCATCGACCAGATTCTGTTGGAGATCGCCGAGTCAGGGCAGAGCGACGAGGCGTCCATGCACCCAGTGGCGTTCCAGCAGAAGCATCTGGACGAGTCCTTGGAGCGGGACAGGATCTCGCTGGATCGAGGAGTCCGGCGGCGGAGTCTCTACAGTCGTCGGCTGCTCGGACTGCCGTATCTCGTCGAGCACTTCGACGACCAGGTCAGGATCGGGGTCGAGGTGCGTACCGCGCCGGCGGTCCCGCTCACCATGATGATCATGGACGCGCAGCTCGCTCTGCTTCCGCTCGATCCGGACCGGCCCGGCGACGGCCTGATCGTGGCGCGCGGGCCCGCCCTGGTCCGCTCGTACGCGGCGCTGTTCGAGTTCTGCTGGATGACGGCCACCCCGTACACCGGTGCGGTCGCCGCACCGGATGCGCACGGAGCGGACGCCCTCACCGAGCAGCAGATCCTCGCGCTGCGGATGCTGGCCGGCGGGGCGAAGGACGAGCGGATCGCGCGGGCGCTCGGGGTGTCGCTGCGGACCGTGAGCCGGTTGTTGTCGGAGCTGATGCAGCAGTTGGGGGCGTCGAGCCGGTTCGAGGCGGGCGTGCGGGCCGCCCGCCTCGGACTGCTCGACTGAGTACGGCTCAGAGCCCGAACAGCGGGCCCGTCGGGGGTTCCAGGCGGGTGCCCGGGGGCGGCGGGCACAGTGCCGCGGCGTCGATCGGTCGCGGTACCGGCAGGCCGAGTGCCGTCGCCAGCCGGGCCGCGCCGTGCGGCATCACCGGCCACGCCCACGCCGACAGGGCGCCGGCCACCGCGAGGTGAGCGGTGAGCGCGGGTGCGTCCCAGGTGTTGGCGCGGCCGAACTCCACGACGTTGTCGACGACTTCGTCGAGCAGTGTCACCGCCTGCCCGGCCGCGAAGTGCTCCGGGCCCAGGGCCGCGCGCAGTTCGGGTGCGATGCGCCGCAGCCGCTGTGCGAGCTCCGCCCACCCGACGCCGCCCGGCGTCGCGTCGGGGACCAGACCACCGTGTTCGTCGCGCGCTGCCGCGAACACGCTCCCCAGCCAGCCGTTCCACCGGCCGACGAGGTGCCGGCGCCCTTGCGCCAGCTCCCGCTGCCGGTGCTCCACGGGTGCGCCGTCGGGCCGTCGGAACAGGACGTGGCGGCGCAGGGCGTCCGAGCCGACCGCCGTCAGCGCGTCCAGCGCCCACAGCGGCGCGGCCGTGACGTACGGGTCGTTGATGTGGAAGCGCGCGGGCTGCGGAAGGCCGGCGATGCGCAGGAGCGCCGGTACGAGGGCCAGGTGGACGGCGGTGTCGTGGCGGCGCAGGAAGTGGACGGCCTCGTACGGGCCGTCCTCGGCAACTGTCTCGGCGGCCACCAGGTGGGCGAGTGCCGCCGCGAACTGCGGGTCCACGCGCTGTTCGGCGAAGCCTTGCACCGGAACGGCCGGGCCGCGGCTGCCGGGGGAGGTCGCGGGCAGGGCGTGCGTCCACGGCGCCCGGAGCACCTCGTGGTGGGGCTCCAGGGGGAAGAACAGGCGGCGCAGCTCGCGGGGGCGAGCGGGGCCGCCACACCGTGCGCAGTGCGGATCGGCCAGTTCCTCGGGGTCGTTGGGGCGCAGGCACGCCTCGCAGGGGCCGGCCCCGCCCGGCGCGCCGCAGGCCGGGCACTCCCCGACGACGAGCCGTCCTGCGCTCCACCGTGCGCAGGACGCGCAGTACGGGTGCCGTCCCTCCCGGGCGGTGAGCAGTCCGGCCGCGTGCAGCCGCCGGAACCAGGCCGCCACCCTGGCCCGGTGGCCCGCGTCGTGGCCGACGCGCACCACGCCGTCGAGGGTGATCTGCGCGTGCGCCCAGTCGGCGACGATGGTCTCGCCGAAGGACTCCGCGACTTCGGCGGGTTCGCGGCCGGACCGCAGGGCCCGTGCGAGGACGCCCGGGTGGTATTCGTCGATGGCGGACGTGAACACCACGGGTTCCCCGTCGGCGCGCATCCGCCGGGCCAGCGCGTCGGCCGCGACGTACGGGCCGGCGAGCTCGCCGATGTCCAGCTCGCCGTCCGCGGCGGCCGCGGCGGCGACCACCCATGTCGTGGGCGTCGGGGTGAGGGAGAGGCAGGGGCGGGGGCGGGTGGGCCCCACGGCGGGGGCGGCGGTGACAACCGCGGTCACGACACGACTCCTTGCTACGCGGACAACCGGTGGGTGTCTCCCCCGGACGGGCCCTCCGGAGGAGACGGAGGAACGCTCCGCCTGTCCCCCACCCTGCGTCGGGCGCGGGCCTGAACGCGAGTGATCACGGTTGCGTGCCCGCGCCATGGCGTGGATGCGCCATGCCTCGCACACCGCCGTCACGGCTTTGGAGCTGGAGGGTGCCGCTTCCCTCTCCGGGGCCTCGGCCGTCCGGCGGCGGTACGCTGCGCCGGTGAGCGAAGTGTTGGACGAGGGGCCGTTCTTCCACGGTACGAAGGCCGATCTGCGGGTAGGGGACCAGCTCACGGCTGGTTTCCGTTCCAATTACCGGCCGGAAGTCGTGATGAATCACATCTACTTCACCGCGCTGCGGGACGGCGCCGGGCTGGCTGCCGAGCTCGCCGCGGGCGACGGGGATCCGCGGGTGTATCTCGTGGAGCCGACCGGGGAGTTCGAGAACGACCCGAACGTCACCGACAAGAAGTTCCCCGGCAATCCCACCCGCTCCTACCGCAGCCGGGAGCCGCTCCGGATCGTCGGCGAGGTCACCGACTGGACCCGGCTGACGCCCGAAGCGCTTCAGATGTGGCGGGACCGGCTGGCGGCTATCCGGGTGGACGCCCGCGCGGAGATCATCAACTGAGGGGTGCCACACCTGGTTGTCAGTGCCGTTCGGCATAGTGCCGTGCATGATCAACGATCTGGACGGCGTCGACTGGGCGTCGATGAGCCACGCGTACGGACCCGCCGTCGAGGTGCCCGACTGGCTGCGGGCGATGGTTTCCCCCGATCCCGAGGTCCGGGCGAAGGCGTTCAGCGACTTCTCCAGCGCCGCCCACCACCAGGGGGACGTGTACGACTGCACGACGCGCAGCCTGCCGTTCCTGCTGGAGATGGCCGAGGATCCCGCCACACCGGATCGCGGCGCCGTCCTGGAGCTGGTCCTCAGCATCGGCCGGGAGGCCTGCGACCAGGAGGGTGCGGAGTGGGTGGTCGTCAACCCCGACGGAGAGGAAGTGGCGTCGACGGCGGGGCGCGACGCCGTCACGCTCCTGCGCGAGCACATCGACACCCTCGCCCCCTGCGCCTTCGACCCTGACCCGCGTGTCCGGCGGGCCGGTGTCGAAGCGGTCGGCCTGTTCATGGACGATGCCGACCGGGCGGTGCGGCTCCTGCGGGAGCGGTTGTCCGCCGAGACCGGAAGCGTCGAGCGGCTGCTCGTCATCCGTACGGCGGCCGACCTGGCCCTGCGACTGCCGGCCGCGCACTCCGGCGTCATCGCGTGGCTCGGCGGTCTGGCCCAGGCGAGTGCGACCGAGCCGGACATCCGTCTCGCCGCGCTCGTGCACCGGGCCCGGTGCGCCCCCGCGGACCTGGATGCGGCGGTCGGCACGGCTGCACGGCTGCTGGGCCGGATCGCCGGCGACGCCGTGGAGTCGGGGCGTGCGGCCCCCGCAGTGTGCGCGTGTGCCACCGAAGGCACGGCCGAGGCGGCGGACGGGGAGGCGGACGGGGTCCCGCCGCAGATCGCCGCGGCGTTCGCCGACATGGAACGGCACAACCGGCTGCACGCGCCCACCACCACGCTGCTGCGCACCTTCCACCAGGTCCTCGACGAACGCCTGGCCGCGCGCACGGAGTTGCTCACCGCGCAGCTCACCAGCGCACATCCCGCCATCCGCCACGACGCGATCCGTATGGCCCGGGACCTGATCACGGCCCGGCGCGGCGATCACAGCTCGCTCGTCCTGCTGCTGGCCGGGTGTCTGCTGCCCGATGACTGCTACACCTCCGCTGCCGCGGGCGAGAGTCTGGGGGCTCTGGCCGTCGTCGCGGAGCCGGCCCGCGAAGCGCTGGCCGCGTACGTCGCAGCCCTGGAGACCGCCCACGGCCCCGACGTGTGGGCCACGCCCAAGCCGCTGCTGCGCCGCGCCTATCAGGAGGCTGTCATGGCGCTGGCACGTCTGGGCGACGTGCGGGCCCTTCCGGCCCTGCTGGTGGGTCTGGACAGCGGCATCGACACCTGGCGTGCCGTGCAGGTGGCCGGTCAACTCCGTTCGGCAGTAAGCGAGTTGACGCCACGACTGTCACGGATTCTGGCCGAGGCCGATCTCTCCGACCAGGGGGCCGACATGAGCGTCAGGGCCCTGATATCGGCCCTGTCCCACCTGGGCGATCCGCGCGCCGTGCCCGTCCTCGTAGACACGGTCACCACCGCCGTCGAGCACGGTCAGGGGCGCACCGCCGCCAGTGCTCTCAAGGCCCTCGCCTCCTTCGGGCCCCAGGCCGCTGCCGCTCTGCCCGTGATCCGGCCGCTCGCCGACGCGGCCGACGTGAAGGTCCGTGCCGCCGCCACCGCCGCCGTGTGGGACCTCGAGGGCGATCCCGCCCACGCCGTGCCCCGGCTTCAGGCCCTGCTGGACACTCCGTGCCGGCACGAGGCGGCCGATGTCCTGGGGCGGATCGGACCAGCTGCGTACGCCGCGCTGCCGCAACTGCGGGAGATGACGACGGCCTCGTACGAATGGACGCGGGTGCACGGCGCCGCCGCGCTGTGGGACATCGCGGGCGACGCCGAAGTCGACCTCGTCCTGCGGACGTTGCTCACGGCGTGGGAGGTCAATGAGGCGACCTCGAACCATGTCCTGGACTGCCTCGACCGGATGGGTCCGGCCGCCGCGCCGGCCCTGCCCCGCATCGAGGCCGAGCTCGCGCTGAGCCGCCGCAGCGGTCGCTTCGCCGGGCTCTCCAACGACGAGGACCTCCAGCGCGTCTGCCGGACGGTGCTGGCCCGCCTCGCCTGAATTACAGGCGCCAGGTGCGGATGCGGTCGGCGGCCGTGAAGACGTCGGTCTTGCCGGTGAGGATCTCGGCGGCCAGGTCGACGAGTTCGCCGTAGGGGGCGTCGACGCCTTCGCCGCTCGCGTGCATGTAGGCGATCGTCACCGCGCAGGCGAAACGGACGTTGTGCGCGGGCAGCGGCTTGAGGAGCAGGAAGGTGTGGAGCAGGGCGGCCGCGCGCCAGGAGGCGTCGGAGTCGGTGCCGGCGCGGGGCGGGTCGACGCGGTGGCGGGCGACGGCGGCCATGAGGGCGGAGAAGTCGCTGACGGTGGGGTGCTCGGGCATGGCGGTCTCCTGCTGTTGCAGGAGCCACCGCATGTCGACGTGAAGGACGGGCGGCATGGGTCAGGCGGCCCGCCCTGTCGTGCGGGTGGCGGGTCCGTCGTCGAGCCCCGCGGCCTTGATGGCGTCGGCGAGGGCCGGGTCGTGGAAGGTGCGGGCGAACATTTCGGCGCCTTCCTTCAGGGCCCGGTGGCGGGCGATCTGGTCGGCGGTCGAGGCGCGTACGAGGGCTTTGAGGGTGACCCCTTGTTCGCGTGCCAGTTCGCGGAGCTCGTCGAGCTCTTCTTCGCTGAATTCCACATTCAAGGCGGGCATGGCTTCAGGGTAGCGGTCGGGTACCTGGTCTTCAATCGTTGCAGGTCAGAGCCTGTTGTGTGAGGTACCTGGGGACAGCGGGGGCGGCAGCGGTCATGATCGGGGGACGGGGACCGGTTCGACGGGTGGGGGTAAGCGGGATGCTGACCGGGATTGTGATCGACGCTGTTGATGTCGTGGGGATGGAGCGTTTCTGGCGGGGTGCGACGCAGGGGCGGACGGACGGTCTGCGGCTGCGTTGCGTGCCGACGGGGCAGCCGAAGGGGGCGTACAAGAACCGGCTCCACCTCGACCTGGCCGGTGGGCCGGACTGGAAGGGCGAGGTGGAGCGGCTGCTCGCGCTGGGAGCGTCGCGGGTCGACATCGGTCAGGGGGATGTCCCGTGGGACGTGCTGGCCGATCCGGAGGGCAACGAGTTCTGTGTGCTGCGGCCCGGCCATCCCGGTGTGCTCGCGGATTCCGGTCTCGTCGCGATCTGCCTCGACGTCACCGAGGAGGAGCGGGAGGCGCAGTCTGCTTTCTGGCAGGCGCAGGCCGGGTGGCAGTCGGTCGAGTCGCACGCGTGGGGTGTCCGGTTGCGCCGGACGCCCACGAGCACGGTCTCGTTGGTGATGGGGCCGCCTGCCGCGCCGAAGGTCGTGCGGAACCGGGTGCGGCTGGAGGTCAGCCGTCTCGATGGGGAGCCGGGTGAGTTCGTGGATGCCGGTGGGAACGAGTTCCAGGTGGCGCGCTGACGCCTGCCCTGGTCGGTCGTGGCGGGGCCCCGGTGCGTTCCTACTCGGTCGTGTGCGTGGGGTACACCTCGACGTCGGTGTAGGCGCCCTTGATGTCACCGGCGTTCGCGGGCCAGTTCAGGGTGACCGTATGGGTCTCGTTCGGGGGTGTGACGAGGATGTTGGTGGGGGACGCGAGGCTGTTGCCGGAGTTGTCGATGGTGTAGGCGAGGTTGAAGACGGCGGCGTCGCCGGGCTTCAGGACGGTGATGCGGGGCTCGGCCTTGCCGCGGGCGACGGGGCTGGTGGTGTGGTCGGCGTCCTTGATGTCGACGCCGGCGAAGCCGGTGGCGGAGCAGGTCGTCGCACCGCGGTTGACCATGGTGATGTCGATGCGGCCCTCGGTCTGGTCGGGGGCGGCGTCCGCGGCGTCGATGGCCAGGTCCGCGGTCTTGCAGAACGGGGTCTTGCGGGTGCCGGTGCCGGAGTTCGCCGTGCCGTTCCCGGTGCCGGAGGACGACGTGTCGTCGCCGGAGTCCGTCTTTCCGTTGCTCGCCTGTGCGCCGCCGGTGGAGGCCGTGTCGTTGGCGGGCTTGGCGTCGTCGTTCGTCGAGGAGTTGGAGGAGTGTCCGGAGGAGGACGAGCCCTTCCGGGAGGAGGAGCCGGTGCCGGATCCGTCGCTGTTGCAGGCGGTGAGCGAGAGGGTGGCGGCGACGGTGATGGCGGCGAGTGCGGTGACGCGGGTGTGCTTCACGGTGTTCCCCCGGTGGATGGTGCTGTGCTGCTTGCGGTCGGAAGTATTTGTATCTCGCACCGAGTCACAGGCGGTGTCCCGCGCCGTCTTCGTTCTGTCACAGGGGTGTGGGTCCCTCGCCTGGCGTCGGTCAGGGGGTGGGGACGGCTTCCGGTTCGGTGGTGGTGGCGGGATGCTGCGGGGTCGCGGGGGCGGCCTCCGTGGACTTGGACTTGGCCAGCCAGAGGCCGGTGAAGACGGCGGTGGTCAGGGTGACGGCTCCTGCGGTGAGGAAGGCGCTGTTGAGGCCGGCTTCGAAGGTGGCGCCGCCGAACTGGCGGGTGCGGACGACGGCTCCGAGGAGGGCGACGCCTAGGACGGCGCCGATCTGGCGGGTGGTGCTGCTGATGCCGGAGGCGAGGCCGCCTTCCTGGGGGCTGACGGCCTGGACGGCGGCTCCGGTCAGCGGGGAGAGGGTGAGGGCGAAGCCGGTGCCGACGATGGCGAGGCGCCACCACACGTTGGCGTAGGGGGTGTCGGCGTGGACGGTGCCGAGTGCGAGGAGTCCGAGGCCGGCGAGGGCCATGCCGACGGTGACCAGGGTGCGGAAGCCGTGGCGGGCGGCGAGTCGGCCGGCGTAGGGGCTGACGAGCACCATGGCGAGGGAGACGGGGAGGGTCTGGAGGCCGGCGCGCAGGATGGAACTGCCCTGGACGTAGACGAAGAACTGGGAGAAGAAGAACGACGAGCCCATGAGCGCGAAGCCGACGACGACCATGGCGGTGTTGGCGACGGTGAACAGGCGCTGGCGGAACAGGCGCAGCGGCAGCATGGGGTGGGGGCGGCGTGCTTCGACGGCGATGAAGGCGGCGAGGAGGACTGCCGCGGTGGCGAAGCTGCCGAGGATGAGCGGTGAGGTCCAGCCGCGGGCGCCGCCTTCGATGAGGGCGTAGGTGAGGACGCCGACGCCGAGGGCGGAGAGCACGGTTCCGGGGACGTCGATGGCGGGGGCGTGCGGGTTGCGGGTCTCCTGGAGGGTGCGCAGGCCCGTCAGGAGGAGGATCGCGCCGATGGGGAGGTTGACCAGGAAGATGGCGGGCCAGCCGAAGGCCTCGGTGAGGACGCCGCCGGCGACGGGGCCCGCGGCGAGGCCGATGCCGCTGAGTCCGGCCCACAGGCCGATCGCCTTCATGCGTTCCTGCGGTACGGGGTACGCGGCGGCGAGCAGGGCGAGTGAGGCGGGGCTGAGGGCGGCGGCGCCGATGCCCTGGAGCACGCGTCCGGCGATGAGCCAGCCGAGCGAGGGGGCGAGGGCGCAGATGAGGGACGCGGCGGTGAACACCGTGACGCCGGTGAGGTAGACGCGTTTGCGGCCGAACCGGTCGGCGAAGACGCCGCCGGAGAGCAGCAGCATGGCGACGAGGAGGACGTAGGCGTCGACGATCCATTGCAGGCCGGTCAGTTGGGTGTTGAGGCGGTGCTGCATGTCGGGGAGTGCGGCTCCGACGATGGTGTTGTCGAGCAGGACCATGAACTGGCCGAGGCAGGTCACGGTCAGGAGTACGGCTCGGTGGGGGCCGTGGTGTGGGGTTGCGGGTGTCGTAGCGGTCATGTGGGTTCCTCTTCCTCTCGCCCTTTAACGCAGTCAGCGACTGCGTTAGGCGACCATAAGGGGAGCCGCTCCGCAAACGCAAGTGCTGACTGCGTTAAGGTGGTGGGTATGAACGAAGGACAGCGAGCCCGCAGGCCCGGCGGGCGCAGCGCACGCGTCGGCGCGCAGGTGCACCAGGCCGTCACCGAACTCATCAGCGAGCGCGGCTACGGCAACTTCACCGTCGGCGAGGTCGCGGCCCGCGCGGGCGTGGCCGACAGCAGCGTCTACCGCCGGTGGGGCAGCCTGGAGGCCCTGCTCAGCGATGTGGCGCTGACCCGCCTCAACGCGCAGTCGCCGATGCCCGACACCGGGAGCCTGGACGGCGATCTGCGGACCTACGCGGCTGCCGTGGCGCGCGAGATCACCGGACCCGACGGACTGGCGCTCGTACGCCTGGCCGTCGCCCTGACGAGCGACGGACCGCAGGGCCTGAAGGCGGGCGATGCCCTCTTCGCCGACCGCATGGGGCAGTTGCAGTCCATGCTGGATCGCGCCGGTGACCGCGGCGAGCAGGCGCTCGACGCACTCGACGTGCTGGACCACGTCCTGGCGCCGCTGTACATCCGGGTCCTGTTCGGCGTGGAGCTCACGCCGGAGTACGTCGACGGGCTGGTGGACCGGCTGCTGTGACCCCGGCCCGGCGCCCAGCCCCCGGCCGGGGCTAGGGCGTGTGTCGAAAGTCCCGTCGTCCGCCCGAAGGGCGGGCCCCGCGGTGTCCGGTGCGTGCGATCGCAAGGCGCCGGAGCGTCCTCATAGCGGAGCTATCAGGTCGTTTCGGCAACGCCGCGAGCGTGCGTGCCGGGCGCCGCGGGGCAGGCGGGACTTTCGACACACGCCCTAGCCCGCCGTCAGGCCCCCGCACTCGGTCGCCGCGTCGGCGAGCGCGCGGACGAGCGGAGTCGCGCGGTCCTTGCGCCAGATCAGAGCCCGCTGAACGGGTGGGGCGTCGTGGAAGGGGACGTAGGCGATGTCGGTGTGCGCGTTGTAGCGCCGCCCTTCGTCGGGGACCGCGCACACCGCGTCGCCCGACGCGACGAGGGCGAGGACCTCGTAGAAGGTGGCGACGGCCGGGCCGCGGGGGACGAGGCGTCCGGCGGGTGTGCGCTCCGGCAGGACGGCGGCGGTCCAGTAGGCGGGGGCGGGGCCGTCCACGCGCGGCACGATGTGGTCGCCGAGCACCTCCAGGCTCACCGAGTCCAACCGGGCGAGCGGGTGATCCGCGGCCACCATCAGATTGAGCGGCTCCTCGCGCAGCACCACGCCGACCGTCAGGTCCGGCTCGCGCACCGGCAGCCAGGTGGTCACCACGTCGACCTCACCGGCCCGCACGGCCCCGAACGGGTCGCTGAACAGCACTTCCCGGTACCGGAGTTCGACGGACGGATACTGCTCCCGGAACCGGTCGAGGACCGGACGCATGTCGTGCATCTGCGCGCCCATGACCCCCAGCGTCAGCGTGCCGGCCGGGCGACGGGCGACGGCGGTCGCTTCCGCCACGGCCTCCTGGATGCCCTCGTACGCCGGTTTCAACCGCTGGAGCAGCACCTCTCCGACGGGGGTCATCCGCACCTGGCGGCTGGTCCGCTCGAAGAGCGGGGCGCCGATGGCGCGTTCCTGCTTCTTGATCGCCTGGCTGACCCGGGCCGGTGAGACGTGCAGGCGTTCGGCGCTGCGGCCGAAGTGGAGCTCCTGCGCGAGCGTCAGGAAGATCTCGATGTCCCGCAGTTCCATCCCGCCCCCGGCCCTCTCGGCCCCATCTCATCGTGAACCTCTGGGTTAACGACCCTAGCAAGATCGGTCGTTGCTCCCGGGCGGCCCGGTGCCGATGCTGAGGTGCGGGCCCGTGCCCGCATCCTTCAGCCGAGCCGACGCCCCCACGGAGAGATGCGCGCGTGACATCCGATCAGAACGCCCCCGCGACACCCGATCCGGACACCCTCCACCCCCTGCCCGCCCACGAGCGGGTCGTCCTCCTCAAGCCGCTGGTCGCCGGGACGAACGTCGTGGCGGGTGACTTCACCTACTACGACGACCCCGACGGCGCGACCGAGTTCGTCCGGCGCAACGTGCTGTACGCCTACGGCCCCGAGCGCCTGGTCATCGGGAAGTACTGCGCGATCGCCACGGGCACGAGGTTCCTGATGGCGGGCGCCGACCACCCCACGATGGGTGTGTCCACCTTCCCCTTCACCATGTTCGGGGGCCGGTGGGCCGAGCAGACGCTCGACCTCGTCACCGGCATGCCCAGCCGCGGGGACACGGTGGTCGGCAACGACGTGTGGTTCGGGTACGGCACCACCGTGATGCCGGGGGTGCGGATCGGCGACGGCGCGGTGATCGCGGCCGGCGCCGTGGTCACCGCCGACGTGCCGCCTTACACGATCGTGGGCGGGAACCCGGCCCGGACGATCCGGCAGCGCTTCGACGACAGCGACGTCGAACGGCTGCTGCGCGCCGCCTGGTGGGACTGGCCCGTCGAGCTGGTGACCGCGCACGCGCGCACGATCATGTCCGGCTGCGCGAAGGACATCGAGCGCGTCGCCGTCGCCGAAGGTCTGGAGCGGCCGTGACGAGGCGGACCGTCGAGGAGTACCCGGTGTCCGGTCGCGACGGCGGCCCGTACGCGGTCACCACCGGCCCGGACGGGGCGCTGTGGTTCACCCTGGTGCACAGCGGGCGGATCGGCCGGCTCGTCCCCGGGCAGGAGCCGACCAGCCATCGGCTCGACCCCGACAGCGGGCCGACCGTCATCACCGACGGGCCGGACGGCGCCCTGTGGTTCACCGAGTACCGGGCGCACCGGATCGGCCGGATCACCACGGACGGCCGGGTGACGGAGTTCGCGCCGCCGACCGAGGAGTGCGGCCCCTTCGGTATCGCCGCGGGGCCGGACGGCGCGCTGTGGTTCACCGAGACCGCCGCCGACCGCATCGGCCGGATCACCACCGACGGCACCGTCACCGAGTACCCGTTGCCGCGCACCGGCGCGTTCCCCTCCGCGATCGCGGCGGCCGGGGACGCGATGTGGTTCACCATGAACCAGGCCAACGCCCTCGGCCGCATCGGCATGGACGGCCGCATCACGATCCACGAGCTGCCCACCGAGGCCGCCGCACCGGTGGGTATCGCCACCGGACCGGACGGCAGTGTCTGGTTCACCGAGATCGCGGCCGGCCAGATCGGTCACCGCGCGCCCGACGGCCGGATCACCGAGCACCCGCTGCCCGACCGGTCGTCCCGGCCGCACGCCGTCACCACCGACGCGCGGGGCACCGCGTGGTTCACCGAGTGGGGCGCCAACCGGGTCGGCTCGATCACGCCCGACGGCGCCGTCACCCTCCACGAACTGCCCACCCCCGCCTCCGAACCGCACGGCATCACGGTGGGCCCCGACGGCGCGCTGTGGACCGCGCTGGAGACGGGCGCGCTGGCCCGCGTCGAGCCGGCCGCCGCCGTCGACTGAGCCCCCCGGACCACCGGAAACACCGGAAACACCGAACCGAACAGAGGAACACCGCATGAAGTACGCCCTCGTGATCTTCGAGACCGACGCGTCCCGCGCCCTGATCCAGGCCGACCGCGACGCCTACCGCAAGACGTACGAGACCTGGATCGGCGAAGTGGCGGGCGCCGGAAAGCTGGTGGGCGGCGACGCCCTGGAGACCGAGCATCAGGGGCCTGTCACCGTGCGCAAGGCGGCGGACGGATCCGCGGTGGTGAGCGACGGCCCCGTGCACGGAGGCGAGGAGACCCTCGGCGGCTGGTTCCTGCTGGAGGTGGCCGATCACGCCGAGGCCGTCGAACTGGCCCGCAGCTTCCCCACCCCCGAGGCACTCGAACTGCGGCCGGTCCTCGAGTCGGCCTGACGGAGGTCCGCACCGCACGACGGGGGTCCCGCGCCGCACGGACGACGGGGCGCACGCACACCGCTCGCCCCGTACTCCGCACGGGTCGCCGGCGTGCCCGTCCGCACGAGGTCCGAGGCGGTCCCGCTCGACGTTCGCTGGAGGAACGGTCCTGACCTGGCGGAGTGAATGGCCGTGCGCGCGCCGACTGCGTCACCGTGGGCCCATGTCGGAATCGACCGCCCGGTGACAGGTACCAGGGCGGTCGCTCGCATGCGTCCCCCTGTCACCCCCCACTCGATGGAAGTGCGGTTTCCCGTGGCTACCTTCCTGTACAAACTCGGCCGCTTCGCCTTCCGGCGACGCGGCCTCGTGACCCTGCTGTGGGTGCTGATCGTCGCCGGCGTCGGCGCCGCGGCATCGTCGGCCCCCACTCCTCCCACCGAACAGTTCTCGATGCCGGGCACCGAATCGCAGAAGGCGTTCGACGTGCTCGAGAAGAAGTTCCCCGACGCCGGCGCTGAGGGCGCCACCGCCCGTGTCGTGATCCGCGCCCCCGAGGGCAAGCGGATCTCCGACGAGAAGGCGGCCGTGGGCTCGCTCGTCGCCGAGCTCGGCAAGGCTCCCCAAGTGACGGGCGTCGCCGACCCCTTCACCGCCAAGACGATCAGCGCGGACGGCCGTACCGGCTATGCCGTCGTGAAGTACAAGGTCGCCGCTCCCGACCTCACGGACGCGGCGCACGACGCGCTCACCAAGGCCACCGACCGGGCCCGTGACGGCGGCCTCACCGTCGAGGCCGGCGGTGACGCGGTCGCCGTCGAGGCGGCGATGTCGGGCACCGGCGAGCAGGTGGGCGTGCTGATCTCGGCGCTCGTCCTGCTGCTGACCTTCGGGTCCCTGATCGCCGCGGGCATGCCGCTGGTCACCGCCATCATCGGCGTGGCCGTCGGCACGTCGGCCATCACCGCGCTGGGCAGCACGCTCGGGCTGTCGGCCACGACGTCGACGCTGGCGATGATGATCGGCCTGGCCGTCGGCATCGACTACGCCCTGTTCGTCGTCTTCCGCTACCGCTCCGAGGTCTCCGAGGGCCACAGCCCCGAGGAAGCGGCGGGCCGGGCCACCGGCACGGCCGGTTCGGCGGTCGTCTTCGCCGGACTCACCGTCATCATCGCGCTGGCCGGACTCACGGTCGTCAACATCCCGATCCTCACCAAGATGGGCCTCGCCGCGGCCGGTACCGTCGCCGTCGCCGTACTGATCGCGGTCACCTTCGTGCCCGCCCTCCTCGGCTTCGCGCCGCGGCGGGTGCTGCGGGTCGCGGACCGCCATCTGGTCCGGGTGAAGCGGCCGTTGCGGGCGCGCGCACAGCGCCGGTCCGAGAAGAAGGCCGCGAAGCTGGCCGCCCGCACGAAGCCGAACCTGTCCGCGCGCTGGGCCGCGTTCGTCGTGCGCCGCCCGGTCGGCGTGCTGGTGCTCGCCGTGCTCGGTCTCGGCGCGCTCGCCCTGCCCGCCGCCAAGCTGGAACTGGGCCTGCCCGGTGAGGGCACCATGGCGACGGACACCACGCAGCGCAAGGCGTACGACCTGCTGTCCGACTCCTTCGGCCCGGGCTTCAACGGTCCGCTGACGGTCACCGTCGAGGGCAAGGACGCGAAGGCGGCCGGCGACAAGGTCGGCGCCGAGCTGCGCAAGACCGCGGGGGTCGCCTCGGTCTCGCCGGCCACCCCGAACAAGGCGGGCGACACGGCCATCGTCAGCGTCGTGCCGAAGACGGGCCCGAACGACGCGAAGACCGAGCGGCTGGTCAAGGACATCCGTGCGAAGGCGGCGTCGCTCGAGGCGTCGGCGGGCTCCGGCGAGATCCTGGTGACCGGTCAGACCGCCCTGTTCATCGACTTCTCGCGGACCCTGTCCGACGCACTGCTGCCCTACCTGGGGCTGGTCGTGGGCCTGGCGTTCCTGCTGCTCCTCCTCGTGTTCCGCTCGGTCCTGGTCCCGCTCAAGGCCGCGCTCGGGTTCCTGCTCTCGGTCAGCGCGGCGCTCGGCGCGGTGGTCGCCGTGTTCCAGCTGGGCTGGGGTGCCGACGTCTTCGGCATCGAGCAGCCGGGGCCGATCATGACGACGATGCCGATCTTCATGATCGGTGTGGTGTTCGGTCTCGCCATGGACTACGAGGTCTTCCTCGTCACGCGCATGCGTGAGGCGTACGTGCACGGTGCCCCGGCCAAGGAGTCCGTCGTGACCGGGTTCCGGTACAGCGGCCGTGTGGTCGCGGCCGCCGCGGTCATCATGATCAGCGTCTTCTCGGGCTTCGTGTTCGAGGTCGACGACCTGGTCAAGATGATGGGCTTCGGTCTCGCCTCGGCCGTGCTGTTCGACGCGTTCGTGGTGCGGATGGCGATCGTGCCGGCGGTGCACGCGCTGCTCGGCGACTCCGCCTGGTGGCTGCCGCGCTGGCTGGACCGTCTGCTGCCGAACGTCGACGTCGAGGGCGAGAAACTGCAGCGGCGGCTGCGGGCGACCCCGTCGCAGGTGCCGAGCGGCCGGCAGGAGTCCGAGCCGGATCTCGTGCACTGATCCGGTCCGGCGGTTGAACGACAGGGCCCGGCGTCACCTGGTTCAGGTGGCGCCGGGCCTTGGTCAAGGGGTCCCGAGCCGTCCTCCGTCACGGTTCCGCCGTCTTTCGAGCGCTCCTCGTTCGACGTCGTCCATCGTGGCCGTCGCCCGGTCCCCCGTCCGCCTCCGATGCCCTTCCGCGTCATGGGGCGCAACCTCTGGAGAGCCATGTCCCGACGTCTGTTCACCTCGGAGTCCGTCACCGAGGGACATCCCGACAAGATCGCCGACCGGATCAGCGACACGATCCTCGACGCCCTGCTGAGCGAGGACCCGACCGCGCGCGTGGCGGTGGAGACGCTGATCACGACCGGTCAGGTGCACATCGCGGGCGAGGTCACCACCACGGCCTACGCCCCGATCGCGCAACTCGTGCGCGACGCCATCCTCGACATCGGCTACGACTCCTCCGCGAAGGGCTTCGACGGCGCCTCGTGCGGCGTCTCCGTGTCGATCGGCGCGCAGTCGCCCGACATCGCGCAGGGCGTGGACACGGCGTACGAGCAGCGCGTCGAGGGTGACGAGGACGAGCTGGACCGGCAGGGCGCGGGCGACCAGGGGCTGATGTTCGGGTACGCGACGGACGAGACCCCGAACCTGATGCCGCTGCCCATCGAGCTCGCGCACCGGCTGTCGCGCCGGCTCACCGAGGTCCGCAAGGACGGCACGGTCCCCTACCTGCGCCCCGACGGCAAGACGCAGGTCACCATCGAGTACGACGGTGACCGGGCGGTCCGTCTCGACACGGTCGTGGTCTCCACCCAGCACGCCTCCGACATCGACCTGGACTCGCTGCTGACGCCCGACATCCGTACGGAGGTCGTCGAGCACGTCCTGGGCCTGCTCGCCGCCGACGGCATCAAGCTGGACACCGACGAATACCGCCTGCTGGTCAACCCGACCGGCCGCTTCGAGATCGGCGGCCCGATGGGCGACGCCGGCCTCACCGGCCGCAAGATCATCATCGACACGTACGGCGGCATGGCCCGGCACGGCGGCGGCGCCTTCTCGGGCAAGGACCCGTCCAAGGTGGACCGCAGCGCCGCGTACGCGATGCGCTGGGTCGCCAAGAACGTCGTGGCGGCCGGTCTCGCCTCGCGCTGCGAGGTCCAGGTCGCGTACGCGATCGGCAAGGCCGAGCCGGTCGGTCTGTTCGTCGAGACCTTCGGCACGCACACCGTCGACACCGACAAGATCGAGAAGGCCATCAAGGAGGTCTTCGACCTCCGGCCGGCCGCCATCGTCCGCGACCTCGACCTGCTGCGCCCCATCTACGCCCAGACCGCCGCCTACGGCCACTTCGGGCGTGAACTGCCGGACTTCGCCTGGGAGCGCACCGACCGCGCCCCGCGGCTGCGCCAGGCCGCGTACCTCTGAGCCCGGCACCCACCGCAGAGCAGCGACCGAAGCGACCGAAGGAGTAGCCGTGCGCATCGCGGTGACCGGATCCATAGCCACCGACCACCTGATGGTCTTCCCGGGGCGGTTCGCGGACCAGCTGCTGCCCGACCAGCTCGCGCACATCTCGCTCTCCTTCCTCGTCGACCGCCTGGAGGTCCGCCGGGGCGGCGTCGCGGCCAACATCGCCTACGGGCTCGGTGGCCTCGGGCTCGACCCGCTCCTGATCGGGGCGGTCGGCACGGACTTCGCCGAGTACGAGGTGTGGCTGAAGGAGCACGGCGTGAACACCGGCGGCGTGCGCGTCTCCGCCGAACGGCAGACGGCCCGCTTCATGTGCATCACGGACGACGACGCCAACCAGATCGCGTCCTTCTACGCGGGCGCGATGGCCGAGGCCTGCGACATCGATCTGGGTGTCCTGCTCGCGGGCGCCGAGCGGCCGGGCCTCGTCCTGGTCTCGCCCGACGACCCGGCCGCGATGCTGCGCCACACGGCCGCCTGCCGGGCTCTCGGCATCCCCTTCGGGGCCGACCCCTCGCAGCAGCTGGCCCGGCTGGACGGCGGCCAGGTCCGCGATCTCGTGGACGGGGCCACCTGGCTGTTCACCAACGAGTACGAGGCCGCGCTCCTCAAGGAGCGCACCGGCTGGAGCCGTGCCGACGTCCTGGCGGCGGCCGGTACCTGGGTCACGACGCTGGGCGAGAAGGGCGTGCGCATCGAGAGCAGCGGGCAGGCGCCGCTGCTGGTGCCCGCGGTCCCGGACGCGCAGACCGCCGACCCGACCGGCGTGGGCGACGCCTTCCGCGCGGGATTCCTCGCGGCCGTCGCCCGCGACGTGCCGCTGGAGGCGGCGGCCCGGCTGGGCTGCGCTCTGGCCGGCGTGGTGCTCGGTTCGGTCGGTTCGCAGGCGCACGAGGTCGACCCGGAGCAGCTGTCCGGCATCGTCAAGCGCGCGTACGGCCGCGGCGCCGCCGCGCCGCTCGCCCCGGTCCTCGGCGGACGTTCATGAGCGCCGCCGGCCGCTCCCGCGCCGCGGCGCTGCGCGAGGCCCTGGCCAGCCGGGTGGTCGTCGCCGACGGCGCCATGGGCACGATGCTCCAGGACCGCGAACCCACGCTCGAGGACTTCCAGCAGCTGGAGGGCTGCAACGAGATCCTCAACGTCACCCGGCCCGACATCGTGCGCTCGGTGCACGAGGCGTACTTCGACGTCGGCGTCGACTGCGTGGAGACCAACACGTTCGGCGCCAACCACGCGGCTCTCGGCGAGTACGACATCTCGGGGCGCGTGCACGAACTGTCCGAGGCCGGCGCCCGGGTGGCCCGCGAGACCGCGGACGCGTACACGGCCCGCGACGGCCGCCCGCGCTGGGTGCTCGGCTCCATGGGGCCCGGCACCAAACTGCCCACGCTCGGCCACGCGCCGTACCGGACCTTGCGCGACGCCTACCGGCAGAACGCCGAAGGGCTGGTCGCGGGCGGCGCCGACGCCCTGCTCGTCGAGACGACGCAGGACCTCCTCCAGACGAAGGCCGCCGTCCTCGGCGCCCGCCAGGGCCTGGACGCCCTCGGCGCGGACCTGCCGCTGATCGTGTCGGTGACGGTGGAGGCGACCGGAACGATGCTGCTGGGCTCGGAGATCGGGGCGGCGCTCACCGCCCTGGAGCCGCTGGGCATCGATCTGATCGGCCTGAACTGCGCGACCGGCCCGGCGGAGATGAGCGAGCACCTGCGCCATCTGGCGCGGCACTCCCGTGTCGGGCTGTCCTGCATGCCGAACGCGGGTCTGCCCGTTCTGACGAAGGACGGCGCCCACTATCCGCTGTCGGCCGGCGAACTGGCCGACGCCCAGGAGGGCTTCGTCCGCGAGTACGGTGTCTCGCTCGTCGGCGGCTGCTGCGGCACCACCCCCGAGCACCTGCGGCAGATCGTGGAGCGGGTGCGCGGCACGGCACCGGGCGCACGGGACCCGCGCCCCGAGCCGGGTGCCTCGTCGCTCTACCAGACGGTGCCGTTCCGGCAGGACACGGCGTACATGGCGATCGGTGAGCGGACGAACGCGAACGGGTCGAAGAAGTTCCGTGAGGCCATGCTGGA
>NZ_JBVHMU010000034.1:0-44670 GCF_055558275.1 Streptomyces sp. NPDC025806
GGAGCGATCAACGCCCAAGACTCATCCGTCAGTTCATGTCGCCGCACCACGAACGGAGTAACGAGCGATCGACTTTCCGGACACGGCCTAGGGCCTCGGCTACAGGGTTCGCGCCTACGGGGTTCGCCTACGGGGTGACGGCGGCCGCGGCGCTCCGGCGGTCGGCCGCCGTCGCCGCGGCGTGCTCGACGACGCCGACCAGCACGTCCTTCACGGACTCCTTGTCCCGCGCGTCGCACAGCAGCACGGGGACGGACGGGTCCAGGTCGAGCGCCTGGCGCACCGTGTCGGCCGGATAGCGGGCCGCGCCGTCGAAGCAGTTGACGCCGACGACGAACGGGATCGCGCGCCGTTCGAAGTAGTCGACGGCGGCGAAACAGTCCTCCAGGCGGCGGGTGTCGGCGAGGACGACCGCGCCGAGGGCGCCGGTGGCGAGCTCGTCCCACAGGAACCAGAAGCGGTCCTGTCCGGGCGTGCCGAAGAGGTAGAGGACCAGGTCCTCGCGCAGGGTGATCCGACCGAAGTCCATCGCGACGGTGGTGGTGTGCTTGCCCTCCACACCCTGGATGTCGTCGACGGGCCGGCCCGCCTCGCTCAGCAGTTCCTCGGTGCGCAGCGGCCTGATCTCGCTGACGGCGCCGACGAGGGTGGTCTTGCCGACGCCGAAGCCGCCGGCCACCAGGATCTTGAGCGTGACGGGCTCGACCGGGGCCGCGCCGCGCGCGGAACGCCCGAAGATCATGGGGTGTCTCTCCTGTCGGGGTTGTGTTTCACAGGGCCCGCGTGGCGTTCCGTGGTGTTCACAGCGCGCGCAGACCGTTGATCACGTCGCGCAGAATGCTCTCGTCGGGCAGCTCCGCCGGCGGTACGGGGCGGGTCACATGGACCAGCTCCTCGTCGACGAGGTCGCCTATCAGCACTCTGACAACGCCTATGGGGAGGTCGAGTTCGGCGGCGAGCTCGGCCACCGACTGGGGCCGGTCCCGGCTCAGACGGACGATCTCGACATGCTCGGGCGACAGGGTCTGGTCCGTCGCCGGGTCGTCGGCGCGGGGTTCCGCGACGACGACCGCGATCAGGTCGAGGCGATGCTGGGCCGCGCTGGTGGTGCGGCCTCGTGTCATGGCGTACGGGCGCACCACGGGCCCTGCCTCGTCGTCGAACCAGTGGTGCGTCTCCTGCGTCCCCTGACCGTCTGCACTCATACCGACCCGTTACCCCCCACCGGGCAGATCCGTGCGCGGCGCGGCCCCGAGATGTGCGCCGACCCGCTTGACCAGCAGGGTCATCTCGTACGCGACGAGGCCGACGTCGGAGTCGGCGTCGGACAGGACGGCGAGGCAGCTGCCGTCACCGGCCGCGGTGACGAACAGGAAGGCGTCGTCGAGCTCGACGACCGTCTGCCGGACACCGCCCGCGTCGAAGTGCCGCCCGACGCCCTTGGCGAGGCTGTGGAAGCCGGAGGCGACGGCGGCGAGATGTTCGCTGTCCTCCCGGTCGAGGTCCTTGGAGACCCCGGTCGGCAGCCCGTCCCCGGAGAGCACGAGCGCCTTGCGGATACCGGCGACACGTTCGACCAGGTCGTCGAGGAGCCAGTTGAGCTCCCGCGAGCCACCGTTCGTGGTCGGTGCGGCGGCCTTCGGTGCGGTCATCGACCGTCCCCCTCAGATGTCGTTCCCTGTGCTGTGCCGTCGGAGCCGGCACTCGCGGCGTTCTCCGCCCGGCCCCGCCGCCAGCCGCGCTGGAGCGAGGCCATGCGGCTGCGCACCTCGTCGGCGTCTCGGTCGGCGGGATCGGCGGAGGCGGTCTCCTCGCGGCCGGGGGCGCGGTCGCCGCGCCGGTCCGGTCCGTCCTTCAACTGCGGTGCCAGGCTGGCCTGGCGGACGCGGCGCGGCAGTGACCCGGAGGTCTGCTCCTGCGGGCCCTGCGGGTCCGGCGCCGGGGTCTCCTGGGCCGGTTCGGCGGCGCGGGCCCGGCGGCGGGGCAGGTCGCCGAGCGGGGCCGGCTGCGCCGCGGCGCGGGCGGGCCCGCCGCGCAGGGGCTCCGGGCGGCGCCGGTCGCCGTCGCGGTCGTGCCGCTCCCCCGGGTCGGCGGCGCGCTCGCGGTCGCGGTCGCCCGGACGGTCGTGCGTGACGGGGCGGCCGTGCGAGCTGACGAGCTTGGGGGTGCGGCGGCGGGGCAGCGCCACCAGACCGCCGGGCGCGTCCGCGCGCTCGGCGTCCCCGGCCCGGTCCTGCTCGGGCTCGTCGGCCTTCTGGTGCTGTTCGCCCTTGTGGGGCTGCTCGCCGGAGAGTCCGGCGACGGGGCGGCGCGGGCGGAAGAGGCCGCCGCGCTCGCTGTCCTCGTCGCCGAGGGCGCCGGGGAACTCCGTCATGTCGGCGGTGGCCAGCGGGGCTTCGAGCTCCACGGGCCCGTCGAGGACGGAGGGCGGCAGGCCGGGCAGTCCCTCGCGGCCGGCGGTCCGCTCGCCGCGCTTCACGCTCTGCGCGCGGCGCGCCGCGTCGGGCCGGTCGAGCCGGAAGCCGACGCCCTCGGTGTCCGGGGCGTCGTCCGTGAGCAGCGCGTCAGGAAGGAAGACGACGGCCGTCGTGCCGCCGTACGGGGAGGGCTGGAGGGAGACGCGGACGTTCTGCCGCTGGGCGAGACGGCTGACGACGAAGAGACCGAGCCGGTCGGTGTCGGAGAGCTCGAACTCGGGGGTCTCGGCGAGCCGCAGATTGGCGTCGAGGAGCGCGTCGGCAGGGATGCCGAGGCCGCGGTCGTGGATCTCCAGCGTGAACCCGTTGGCGACGCGCTCGCCGAGGACCTGGACGGCGGTGTGCGGCGGGGAGAACACCGTGGCGTTCTCCAGGAGTTCGGCGATGAGGTGGGTGACGTCGGCGACGGCCGGTCCGGTCACGGCGACGCGGGGCAGCCGGCGGACCTCGATGCGCTCGTAGTCCTCGACCTCGGCGACGGAGGCCCGCACGATGTCCATGAGCTGGACGGGCTTGCGCCACTGGCGGGAGGGGGCGGCGCCGGAGAGGATGACGAGGCCCTCGGCGTGCCGGCGCATGCGCGTGGTGAGGTGGTCGAGGCGGAACAGGTCGGCGAGTTCGTCGGTGTCCTCGGTCCTGCGCTCCATGGTGTCGAGCAGGGTGAGCTGCTTGTGCAGCAGAACCTGGCTGCGGCGGGCGAGGTTGACGAAGACCTCGGAGACGCCGCGGCGCAGTTCGGCCTGCTTGACGGCGGCCTCGACGGCGGACCGCTGGAGGGTGTTGAGGGCCTGGCCGACCTGCCCGATCTCGTCCTTGTCGTACTCCAGGCGCGGAGCCTCGGTCTCGATGTCGACCTCCTCACCGGTGGCGAGCCGGCGCATGACGCTCGGCAGCCGGACGCCGGAGGCCTCGTGGGCCTCCAGGCGCAGGCGGCGCAGGTCGCGGACGAGGCTGCGGCCGATTCGGACCGACAGGAACAGGGAGAAGAGCAGGGCGAGGAGGCCGAGCACCCCGGCGACGCCGGCGAGGAAGAAGATCTTCAGGACGGTGGGGCGGGCGCGTTCCTGGTAGCGGTCGGCGGCGGCCTGGTCCCGGTCGACGAGGTCGCCGAGCACGGTCCCGGCGGCCTGGTCCCAGCTCTGCGCGGTGACCCCGCGCGGGACGCCGGGGGCGCCCTTCACGACGGCGTCCTCGGCGGTGCGCAGGGGGGCGGTGTCGGGGCTCTTCCAGTAGCGCTCGTAGCGGGCGCGCTCGTCGCCGGGCAGGAGGGCGAGGCTGGTGTCGTACAGCAGGGTGCGCTGGGCGGCGAGGTCGGAGACCTGGCGCAGTTCGACGCCGGTCAGACGGCGGGCCACGAGGCCGGAGCCGACCAGGGCGTCTTCCTGGGAGAGGAGTTCGCGGGCCCGCACGAGGCCGGCGAGGGCGCGGCCCTCGCGTTCGAGGACCGCGTCGTCGAGCGCGGTGAGGTCGAGCAGGAAGTCGTAGGTCGGCGCGATGAGGCGGGTGTAGAAGTCGAGGGCCTGGACGCGGGTGACGGTGCCCTCGTCGACGTTGCGGCGCAGGGACTCGATGCCTTCGAAGCCTTCGACGGCGGCGTCGAGGGTGGCGCGGGTCCGGTCGTCGAGGTCGTCGCGGGCGTCGGCGTCACCGGCCCGCTCCTTGAGGTCGGACAGGGCCTCGTCGGACGCGGTGCGCTTGGCGCGCAGGGCGGACTGGGCCTCGGAGGCGCGCGGGTCCGCGAGGTACACGAGGGTCTGGCGCCGTTCGTCCTGGAGGAAGCGGCTGGTGTCGACCAGCGGGATCGCCAGCGAGTCGGTGATCCTGCCCGCCGTGACGAGCTGTACTGCGGCGCGGCCCGTGATGACGGTGGCGAAGGCCCAGACGGCGGTCAGGGACAACAACGGCACCAGCAGCAACGCCACGATCTTCCGGCGGATGGACTTCCCGCGAAAGCGCATGGCCTCCCCCAAGATCGCCCCCGCGGTCAGGGGGCACATATGTGCGTCAACAAACGGCGCGAGCCTACTACTGCGACGGCACCATCTCGAAGGCCTGTCCGGATGGTGTTCGGCCGAACACCCTTGGGGGCATCGGGAGTTGTCCGGGCATTGCGGTAGATTGCGGCCCGTGATCCACTGCGACTGATCGAACAAGATCCGTCCGCTTGTCCGGCCGGTTGGCCGGAATCCTTCGCTCCTCTCGTGTCGAGCAGGCCAGTTGTCCGAATTCGGGAATCTTTCGCGGGCGCCGGTCGTCGTACCTCAGAGATCGCGAACACGGATCACGGGCGCGGGTCACCGGCACAGATCACGCGCGATGCGGGGCAGGGGCCGTCCAGGCGGCGTGAATCGGAGCAAACCGGGCAGTCACTCAGCAGAGCCGATGCGCATCATCGGCTCGGGCGGCGGCGTCCGGACGTGGTGGGGAGTGACGTGGCGATGGGCACGGCAGGGCGCAGGGAGCTGTGGGTCGAGGAGCCGGCGACACGGCGGCGCATGCCCGATCCGGTGCGGACGGCCGCCGTACGGGCCGTGCTCATAGTGGCGCTGACGCTGATCCAGGCCGTGACCGCCGTGCTGTGCACGCTGGCCGACTCGTGGCTCGCCTTCCCCATGGTGCTCAGCAGCGTCGGCAGCACCGTGGTCGCGACCTGGGGCGTCCTGGACGTCTGGGTGACCCGCCAGGTGTGGAACCAGCGGAACGGGGTGGTGTCCGCCCCCGCCAGCACGGCCCGGCAGCTGCGCAGAGAGCGGCGCCAGGCGCGGCGCGCGGCCCGCCGCACCCCGGAGAACATACGGGGGCACGGCGGGGCCGGGCGGCTGAAGCACACCTGACGGCGAGGCGGCCGGGCGGTCAGCCCGCCTGCGGCTCCGGCTTGCGGTACATGCGGGTGGCCGTGATCTCGCCGTGCACGGTCTCGCCCTCCGGGTCCTGCTGCGGCAGTCCGGGACGCAGGTGCTCCTCCACGCTGATGTACTTCAGCCCGGCCCTCAGGTCCGCGTCGTTGCGCAGCCTGATGACGAGGGGGAACTCGGCGAGGGCCGTCGTGTCGAACAGGCCGGTGGTGTAGAGCAGTTGCACACCGAGCGCGTCGGACACGGCCCGCTGGAGCTCCAGCAGGTACGTCGCGTTGGCGCGGCCGATCGGGTTGTCGAGGAACAGCGTGCCTGCGTGCCGGTGCTTGTCGCGCCCCCGGTCGTTCGACCGCAGCGCCGCCATCGTGCAGTACAGGGCGATGGCGGCGGTGAGCAGCTGCCCACCGGAGAACACGTCGCCCATCTGCCCGACCGGCACGCGCTCGGCACGCAGCACCGCGTCCGGCTTGAGGATCTCGACCGCGATGCCCTTGGGCTGGAGGGCGGCGCTGACGCCGCGCAGCAGCAGGGACATGCCGTCGCGGCGCAGGTCCGAGTTCTTCTTGACGGCCGCGCGGGTCGCCTCGTCGATCACCTCGCCGAGCCGCTCGGTGAGCGTGGCCTGGTCCGGCTCCTCGAAGCGGATCCGCAGGAACTCCTGGCCGGACCACTCGCCGAGACCCTCCGGCAGCCGGGACAGGCGCTGGGCGGAGCGCAGGGTGGCCAGCGAGGACTCCACGAGTCCGCGCAGCCGGTCCACGATCGAGTCCCTGTTGCGCTCCAGCTGGGCCAGTTCGTCGGTCAGGACGCGCAGCCGGGGTGCGAACGCGTCGGCCCACTTCTGCGCGTGCTCCGGCAGCGCCACGGCGGGCAGCTCCCGGATCTGCTGCCGCGCGGGCGTGCGCACCTGCTCGTACCGCGTCGAGTTCGCGTGCCGTACGAGGATGTCGCTCGCCTCGCGGACGGCGGCCTCGGCGGTGGACAGGTCGGCGGCGCAGCCGCGCAGCGAGCGCCGGGACTCGGCGGCGGCGCGGCGGGCCTCGTCCAGGGAGCCGGGGTAGGGCTCGGGCTCCTCCTGCTCGTCGCTCTCCGCGGCATGGTCGCGGAGCAGGTCGCGCAGGAGGGCGGCGGTCTCGTCGAAGCCGCCCGCCCCGTCCTCGGCGGCGCGGTGGGCGTCGAGCAGCTCGGCGTGGGCGGCGCGCGCGGCGCTCAACGCCTCGGTGTGCGCCGCCAGTTCGCCCGTCGCCGTCCGCAGCAGGGTCTGGGCGTGCTCGGTGCCGTCCGGCACGAGCTCCTCGGGGAGCTCGGTGTGTGCCTCGGCGTCGCCCTCGGGGGCGTGCCGCTCGGCCTCGCCGCGCAGCCGGCCAAGCTGCTCGCTGGCGCTGGAGGCGCGGGTCTCCAGGAGCTGGACGAGCTCCTCGGCGCGGGCCGCGGCGGCCTGCCGGGACGGCCCGTCCGAGCCCTCGGGCGATTCGAGGAGCGCGGCGGCACGGGTGCGGACCTTGTTGCTCAACCGGTCGAGCTCCGCGAGGGCGGCGGACTCGTCGCTCTCCGCGCGGGCCTGCTCGGCGCGCAGGTCGGCGCCGACCCCGACCTTCTCGTAGACCTGGGACGCGGCCCGGTACGCCTCGCGCAGCGCGGGCAGCGAGGCCTGCGAGGTCTCGCCCTCCGGTACGTCGTCGGGGGCGCCGGCGATCTCGGCGCGCTCGGCGCGCAGGGTGCGGGCGGTGCGGTGGGCGTCGTCGGCGGAGCGCTGGGCAGCGCGGCGGTCCTCGTCGGCGGCGCGGGCGCGCTCCAGGCAGGTCTGGGCGCGGGCCTCGGACTCGACGGCCTCGTCCGCCAGTTCGCGGACCTTGGCCTGCCAGGCGGCGCGCTCGCGCAGCCGGTAGGCGAGTCCGGCGAGCGCGTCGGCGGCGCGGCGGGCCTTCTGCGCGGCCTCCTGACGCTCGTCGCGCACATGGGTCGCCTCGGCGGCGCTCTCGTCGGCCTCGGCGCGCGCGGTGCGGGCCTCGGCGAGCTCGGCTTCGGTCTCCTCGGCGAAGGCACGGGCGTCGCGGGCTGCCGCCGCCAGTTCGGCGAGGCGGCCCGCGGGGCAGCCGGAGCGCCAGGAGGCGAGGCGGGCGGCCAGCTCCCGGTCCTTGCCGAGGCGGGCGGCGAGCACCCGGATGTCCTCGTCGCGCTGCGCGGCGCGCTCGCGCAGTGCCTGTCGCTCCTCGTCGGCGGCGTGCTCGTCGTGCATGGCCGGGTTCGGCGGCACGAGGAAGACGCCGGTGTCGTCGGCGCCGGGCGCGGGCTCGGCCGGGGTCGGGGCGAGCAGCGCGGCGGCGGTGCCGACGGCGACGGCGGAGCGGGGCAGCAGGGCGGCGCCGGCGAGGGTCTCGCGGGCGCGGGCGTGCGAGTCGGGGTCGGTGATGATGACGCCGTCGACGAGCTCGGGCCGGGCGGCGAGCACGCGCGCGTGGTCGGCCGGGTCGACGGCCTGGGCGAGGTAGCGCCAGCCGGGGAGCGCGGGGATGCCGTGCTCGCCCAGGTACTCGACGGTGGCGAGGACGTCGGGGCCCGGCGGCAGGAGGCCGCCGTCGCCGAGGGCGCCGAGGATGCGCGCGTCGTCGGCGGCGGCGGTGCGCAGCTCGAACAGGCGGCGCTCGGCGGAGGCCACCGAGTCGTCGAGCAGCGCCTTGAGGTCGTCGGCGGCGCGGTCGACGTCCTCCGCGGTGAGCCGGCCCTCGGTGCTGGTCGTGCTGTCGGTGCGGGGCTGCGGGACGAGGCCCGCGACCGCGCGGGCGCGGACGGCGCCGGGGAAGCCGCCGCCCGCCGCGCCGAAGTGCTCGTCCTCCGCGAGGGAGGTGCCGCCGGTGCCGAGCAGCGCGGCGAGGCGCTCCTCCTCGGCGAGGGAGGCGGCGGTGCGCTCCTCGTCGCGGTGGGCTCGCTCGGCGGCGCTCGCGGCGTCGGCGGCACGGGCCGCGGTGAGCTCGGCGCGCGCCTCCGCGGCGGCGGCCTCCCGGGCGTGCTCGGTGGCGCGACGGGCGGCCTCGCGTGCGGTGTCCCAGGCGGCGACGGTGGTCTTCTCGGCGTCCGCGGCGGCGAGTGCGGCGCGGGCCGGGTCGACGTCGGGCGCGCTGTCGTCGATCCAGCCGGCGCGGACGGCCTCGGCGGTCTCCTGCTCGACCTCGGCCAGGCGCTGGCGCAGGTGCCCGAGTTCGCTGCGGGCGCGCTGGGCCTCGGTGGCGGCGGCGGTCGCGTCGCGGTGCGCGGTCTCACCGGCCTCCTGGAGGACGGCGGAGCGCGCCTCCTCCTCGTTGGCGTGCTCCTCCGCCTTCCCGGCGGCGCCGTGCAGGGCCCGTACGAGATCGGCGGCGGCCTTGGCGCGGGCGGCGAGGGCGGGGGCCGCGTCGCGCTCGGCCTCGCGGATGGCGACGGCCACGCGCGCGGAGCGGTCGGCGGCGGCGCGGTGGCGCAGCACGGCCTCGGCGGCCTGCCAGGCGGAGTACAGGGTGCGGGCGTCGGCCAGTTCGCGCTTCTGGGCGGCGGCGGCCTTCTCGGCTCCGGCGAGCGCCAGGGAGGCGTGCCGGTAGGCCAGTTCGGCCGCGATCAGGGCGCTGCGCTCGCGGGCGGTGTCGGCGCCGGTGACGGTGTGCGCGGCGGCGGTGACCTGCTGGGCGAGGTCTCCGGCGCGGCCCCGCTCGACGGCGGCGCGGGCGGAGAGGCGGCGGGCGAGGGTGCGGGTGCGGCGCTCTGCGGCGGTGTGGATGTCGCGGGTGCGGGAGCGGGTGTCGGCGGCCTCGACGATGCGGGTGAGCAGGTCGACGGAGCCCGCGGTGAACTCGCGCTCGGCGATCAGCTCGGCCCGCCGCCCCAGCTTGTTCCCGAACCCGCCCACGAGGTCGGCGAGGCCGTCCGTGTCACGGGTGTCGGTGACGGCGCGCAGCAGCAGGTCGGTGAAGTCGGAGTCCTTCTTGACGGCGAACAGGCCGGCGGCCTCGCCCTCGTCCGCGTTCATCTCCCGCTGGTAGCGGAAGAGTTCGGGGTCCAGGCCCAGGTCGCCGAGGTGCTCGTTCCACCGGTCGTGGATCTCCTCCCAGTGCACCTCCAGGTGGGCGTAGGCCTTGCCCGCCTCGGTGAGCGCGTCGCGGAAGCCCTTCATGGTGCGGCGGCGGCCCTGGGCGCCCGAGGCGCCCTCGGCGACGGGGCGCACGGCACTGGCCTCGGCGACGGGCAGCGCGTCCAGGCTCATGCCGGGGCCGGGCCGGAAGGAGTACCAGGCCTCGGCGAACTTCCGCGGGTCGTTGGAGACCTGACGGCCGCGCCATTCGCTGACCTTGCCGACCACGACGAGTTCACCCGTGAGGGTGTGCTGCCATTCCAGGGCGACGTGTCCGCAGTCGTCGGCGAGGAGGAACTTGCGCAGCACGCCGGAGCTCGCGCCGCCCAGCGTGTTCCGGTGGCCCGGGAGCATCACGGAGAAGATCAGCTTGAGCAGGACCGACTTGCCGCCGCCGTTCTCCAGGAAGAGCACGCCGGCGGGTGCGGGGCGGCGCGGCGGGCCGACGGGCTCGTCCTCGAAGAACTCCGCCTGCTGGGGTGCGGGGTCGGGCACCGGCGCGCCCACTCCCCGCAGGTCGAGCACGGTGTCGGCGTAGCGCGCACCGGCAGGCCCGATGGAGTAGAGGCGGACCCGGGACAGCTCGTACATGGCGGACTCTCGTGGTAGGTACGGAAGTTCAGGTGGGGGGACGCCGGGTCAGGAGTGGAAGGGCAGACCGGCGTCGGCGACGAGCCCGGCCGCTTCCTCGTCCATGGGCGGCAGCAGGGTGGCGGAGCCGTCGGTCACCGGGACCACCCCGAGGTCGAGGAGCTCGGCCATGGCGGCGGTGCCGGCCATGTCGCGGACCTGAAGCTGGTAGCGCGCGGTGGTGCGGTAGGTGCCGCCGCCGTCGTCCCCGGTGCGCTGCAGGAAGCCGGAGTCGGTGAGGAAGGCGAGCGCCTTGCCGACGATGCCGGTGGTCGAACCGGCGAGTCTGCGCGCGTCCTTGGTGGCACCGGTGGAGCTGCGCCGGGCCCAGATCCGCCAGGCGGCCTCCAGGCCGGGGGCGTCGGTCGCCGGGTCCGTGTTCTCCCCCTCCTCCTCGGCGCGCTCCTCCAGCTTGGTGCAGGCCTGGCGGACGAACGCGTCCACCCCGTTGACACTCACGCGGCCGATGTAGCCGTCGTCGGCGAGGTCCTCGGGGCGGGGGAAGGCGAGCGCGGCGACGGCGAGGTGGGCGAGGCCGTGCAGGAAGCGGTCGGTGGAGTCGGCGGCGGTGCGGCGCGCGTAGTCGCCCATGCGGACCGCGAACACGGAGTCCTCCGCGGCGGTGACGGCCATCCCCGCGCGCGGGGACACCTCCAGGACGACGAGGCCGAGGCCGGTGGCGACGGCGTCGGCGAGCCGGGCGAACGCGGAGTCCTCCCGGTAGCGGCGCAGCAGTTCGGCGTACTCCTGGTCGCGGGAGGGCTGGAGCTTGGGCTGGAGACCGAAGGAGACCAGGCGGGCCGCGTCGGCGGCGTCGGCCGGGGTGACGGGCGCGGGGGCCCTGACCGGTCCGGTGCCGGGTGCCTCGGGCTCGCCCCACTCGGCGTGCTCTTCGGGGTGCTCGGTCACGGGCGGTGCTCCTCGGTGGTTCCTGCGGTTCCTGCGATTCCTGCGGGGTGGTACGTGGTGGCGGGCCCGGCGGCGCGCGTCATGCGGCCTCCGTCCGGTCGGCGGCCATGCCGGCGGCGTCGAGCAGCGCGGTGCCGACGATGAGGTCGGCGCCGCCGAACTCGGGGTCGTCGAGCTGGGTGCCGTCGTCGACGGCGAAGAGCAGCTTCGGCTCGCCCTGGCGGTAGGCCGTGCCGACCGGCGGGCTCGCCGCGTGCACGGCCAGCAGGGCGACCAGGTACGGCAGTTCGGGATCGCGGGTGCGGGCCTCGGCGAGCAGGCCCGAGAGGCGGCGGGGCGCGTCGGCGGGCAGGTCGAGCAGCTCCATGGCGCTCGCGAGCTGCTCCTCGCTGAACCGGCTGTCGTCCGGGGTGGCGATGAGGTCCGGCTCGGGCATCTCGGCGCCGAGGTGCTCGCGCTCCTGGGGCGGGGTGAGCAGGATGTCGACGAGGTCGCCGACGCGTACGGAGACGGGGGTGCGCAGGCCGGTGCCACGGGCGAAGAACGCGTCGGTCACCTTGATCGCGTTCTCCACGGGGAGCGGCAGCAGCGGGGCGACGAGCTGCCCGTACAGGTCGAGGCCGGTGCGGCTGGTGGGGGCGGCGAAGGCCTGGCGGTCCTGCTCGGCGCGGAAGAGCGGCCCGGCCTCCAGGAGGCGGGACTGGAGCTGGGTGTGGCGGCGGATGCAGTCCTTGACGATGTCGACGAGCTCGGCGGCGCGGCGCTTGTGCTCGGGCTCCTCCGACTCGTCGCGGGCCTTGCGGATGTTCGTCAGGATCGCGTTCTCGTGGCGGTAGCGGTCGGCCACGTGGTCGAGGGCCTCGGCGATCATGTCGGGGACGGCCTGGAGCCAGTCGACCGCCCGCACGTTGCGCCTGGTCGCGTCGAGGGCCTTGCGGAGGGTCTCCGAGTACTGGACCGTCCGGTAGCGGGCCTGCTCGGCGGCGAGCTGGGCGTCGGCGAGGCGACCGCGGCTGATCAGCACCTCGAGCTTCACCTCGGCGGCGATCTGGGCGCTGGTCACGTCCGTGTCGAGGGCGCCCACCAGCACGTTGACCGCTTCGTCGGTGGTGCGCAGGTAGACGCCGCCCCCGTAGCCGGGGACCTCCTCGATGAGCTTGAAGTCGTAGTCCCTGCGGACGTACGTGCCGTCGGGGCCGAAGGTGCCGTAGACGGCGCGGAAGCCGCGGTCCACGCTGCCGACGTTGATCAGGTTCTCCAGGACCCAGCGGGCCACGCGCTCGTGCTCGGCGGCGGGGCGGCCCGGGGCCTGGGCGGCGACGCGGGGCAGCAGGCGAGCCACTATCTGCTCGTGGTCGGCGCCCGTGTCGAAGTCCATGTTCAGTGTGACGAGGTCGATCGCGGAGAGCGCCACCTCGGCCATGCCGTACGTGGAGTACTCGCCCGCGAGATTGGCCTTGCGCACGTCCAGGTCGTGCAGCGGCGCGGTGCAGGCGAGCGCGCGCAGCCGCCGCGCGAGCCCTTCGTCGGCGGCCGGGCCCGGTGCGGGTCGCGGCGCCGCGCTGAGCTGGGGCGGAGCGGAGTCCGTGGTGGCAGGCGAAGTCACGCAGGACAGAGTAGGCGCTGGCTCTGACAACGGTCGAAACGGCGCTAATGCCCTGGGCCGGCGAGCGGCCTCCGCGGGCGGTGCGCGGCGGGCTACACGTCGTGCGGCAGGCGCTGGGTGTAGGCCTCGACCAGGCCGTCGCGGGAGTCGTCGAGGTAGTCGGCGAGCAGCTTCTCCGCGGCGTCCCGGCGGCCCTCGGCGAGGGTGTCGAGGATCTCCTGGTTGCGCACGAGGTAGGGCTCGTGGAGGCGGCGCGGGTCGTCGACGACGTGGAAGGCGAGGCGCAGTTCGGCGAGGACACTGCGCATCAGCTCGTCGGTGCGCTCGCTGCCGGCGAGGGCGACGAGTTCCTGGTGGAAGTGGATGTTGGCGGTGGAGACGACCTTCCACTCGCGCTTCTTCGCGCCGCGCTGCCCTTCGGCGACGGCGGCGGCGACGCGGTCGAGGGCGTAGGGCGGCTGTCCGAGCGCGCGGACGACGGCGCACTCGATCATGCTGCGGGTGCGGTAGATGTCCTGGACGTCGTCGACGCTGAGGACCCGGACGAACACGCCGCGGTTGAGCCGGTGTTCGAGCAGGCGCTCGTGGGTGAGCAGGCGGAAGGACTCGCGCAGGGTGTTGCGCGAGACGCCGAGGGCGCCGCCGATGCTGTCCTCGGAGAGCCGGGTGCCGGGCAGGAAGAAGCCCTCCGCGATCCGGCTCCGGAGGATGTCGGCGACGCGCTCCGCGGTGCTGGTGCGTCCCAGCAGCGCGCGGTCGTCCGCGAGTGCGTGCAGTTCTTCCGTGGCCACGGGCGCATTCAAGCGCAGATCCAGGAACGAGACAACACGCGTATCGCAGGATCGTTGAACGATATTCGCCCGGAAGGAGCCGTGTCCGGAAGAGACCCATAAAAAGGGCCCAAAGGATGCGGCGGGGCGGGCGCCGCTCGCGCAGAGTACCGATCATGACGACGACACCCGCGGACCGGCTCCGCTCCTTCGCCCGCACCCGGGCCTCGCTCGACGGCGCGGAGGTCACCTACTGGTGGTCGGGGGACGTGTACTCCTGGGCCCCGGACGAGCCGTACGAGCGTCTCTTCGGCTTCGAGGGGTTCAATGTGGCACGCCTGGTGGAGGACCCCGAACAGGGGCCGGACGCCTACCAGTTGCTGTCTCGCGAAGCCGCCTTCTACCTGGATCCCGCCACCCGCGAGATCCTGGAGACGTGGCGCGGCCTTCCGGTGGTGCACGTCTGGAACGATCCGGCGAACCAGAGGTGGCGCCCCTTCCCGGTCCCGACGACGGAACTGGGCGCGCAGGTCTGCTTCAGCCTGGAGATCCCGCTCGCCTACCCCTCGCCGCTGCCCGTGGCCGACTATCCGGTCCACTCGTCCGGCGACACCTACCGGGCCCTGGAGCTCTTCCAGTTCTTCGCCGACCACGGGGATCTGGCCGGGTCCGCGCCGGGCGTCCCGGCGACCATGTCGTGGACCCGGCAGTCCCCGTGGCTGCCCTGGATGGAGCGGGGGCAGCGGCCGGGCGGCCTGACCTTCCACTGCCTGGGCCGCAAACTCGGCGCGTACGAGGAGGTTCCCGAGCGCACGCGCGCGTACGTGGCCGCGCGGCACCCGGAGTTCGCCCGCGCCCCGGAGGCATGGAGCGAGCCGAACGAGACCAGCTGGACGTACTTCCGCCGGCTCCACCCGCCCGAGCAGGGCTAGCCGGCCCGCACCCGAGGAGGCTCGGGCCCGGCACCGACGGTCAGGGACGACAGCGCGGAGGCGACCGCGGCCGAGGCGCGCACGTCGAGCCGCGCGCCGGTCCCACGCACCCCGTGCCGTACCTCGTCGGCGGCGAGGGCCAGCAGGTTCGGGAGCAGGTCGGTGCAGCGCCGGGCGACCCAGCCGGTGCCCGCGGTGGCCAGCCACCACAGGCCGGCCGCTCGGGACGGCGCGGGCCGCTCGGGCGCGAGGTCCGGCGCGGGTCCGCGGGCGACCCCGGCGGCGGCCAGCACCGTGTGCGCGCGGGCGGCGAGCAGCCGGTGGCCGCGCTCCCCCGGGTGCAGCCGGTCCGCGCTCCACAGGGCCCGGTCGGCGACCCAGTCGGCGTCGCAGGCGTGCAAATGGAGCGCTCCGTGACGCTCGGAGAGGGCGTGGACCACGGAGTTCACCGCGTCCTGGCGGCGCGCCAGCGGGCGGGCCAGGGCGCCGGGGAGCCCGAGCAGGGCCCCCGGGTCGGGCAGACAGGCGGTGAGCACGATCGTGCCGCGCGCGCCGAACGCCCCGTAGACGGTGTCGAGCCGGGCGGCCACGGCGTGGACGTCGAAGGTGCGGCGCAGGGTGTCGTTGACGCCGACGACCACGGAGGCGAGGTCGGGGGCGAAGGCCAGCGCGGCGGGCAGCTGCCGGGTGAGCACGTCGCCGGTCTGGGCGCCGCTGGAGGCGAGGTTGCGGAATACGACGGGCCGTTCGCCGGGCGCGAGTCCCGCGGCGAGCAGCGCCGCCCACCCCCGTCGGCCGCCGTCGACGGGGTCACCGATGCCTTCGGTGAGCGAGTCGCCGAGCGCCACGTACCGCAGGGCCTTCACGCCGCCCTCCGCTCGGGGACGTCGGCCGGACGCCGCGCGGGCCTGATCACCTCGGGTACCGATCCGGCGCCCCGCACCGGCGCGTCGTGCGCGGCCAGGAACGCGGCCACCGCGGCGTCCCAGCCGAAGGACTCCGCACGCGCGCGGGCCGCCGCCCTGCGCCCCCGCGCGGGGCGTCCGAGCACCTCGCGCACCGCCGCCGCGAACGCGGCCCCGTGGTCGGCCGCGGCGGCGCCCGCCGGGCCGACCACCTCCGGGAGGGCGGAGGAGGCGCTGACGACGACCGGGGTGCCGCAGGCGAGGGCCTCCAGGGCGGCGAGGCCGAAGGTCTCGGCGGGACCCGGCGCCAGGCAGACGTCGGCGCTCGCCTGGAGCGCGGCGAGGGCGGCCCGGTCGGCGAGGTGCCCGAGGAACGTGACGGACAGGCGCCCGGCCGCGGCGCGCTGTTCGAGCCGGGCGCGCAGCGGACCGTCGCCCGCGACGACCAGCCGGGCGGGGACCCCGGCGCTCCCCAGTGCGGCCAGCGCGTCGAGCGCGACGCCGGGGCGTTTCTCGACGGACAGCCGGGTGCACAGCACCAGGAGGATCTCGTCCTCGCGCGCGTACCGGGCCCGGACCCCGGCGTCGTGTCGTTCGGGCCGGCAGTGGACGAGGTCGACGCCGAGGGGGGCCCGCACGACGTTGCGCGCGCCGATCCGGACGAACTCCCGCTCGGCCCACTCGGTCGTGCACACCACGCGCGCGTAGGCGTGCGCCGTACGGGAGTTGAGCGCGTCGGCGGCGCGGCGCGCGGCGGGTTCGGGCAGTCCCCAGGTGCGCAGCACGCCGTGCGCGGTCTCGTGGGAGACCATGACGGCGGGCACGCGCGCGCGGCGGGCCCATTCACCGGTCCAGCGCAGGGTCGTGCGGTCGGACACCTCCAGGCGGTCCGGGCGCAGACCGGCGAGGAGGCGGGCGGTGCGCCGCCGGTCGGTCAGGACGCGGTAGCCGCCGGTGCCGGGCAGCAGGGGGCCGGGCAGGGTGATCACGCGGCCCTGTGCGGTGTCCCGGTCCGTGTGGCGCTCGCCGGGGACGACGAGGACGGGCTCGTGTCCGGCGGCCCGGTATCCGGCGCCCAGTTCGCGCAGCGCGGTGCGCAGGCCGCCCGAGGCGGGGGCGACGAAGTTGGCGAGGCGGACGATCCGCAGGGCGCCGCTCATGCCGCCACCGCCGCGCGGGCGTGGAGCACTTCGGCGTAGTGCTCGACGAGCTGGTCGCCGACGGCCTCCCAGGTGCGTCCGGCGACGGCGGCCCGGCCCGCGCTCCCGTAGGCGGCGCGCAGGGCGGGGTCGGCGGCGAGGGACCACACGGCGTCGCGCACGGCGTCGGCGTCCCCGGGCGGTACGAGGAGTCCGGTGCGGCCGTGCCGGACGAGGTCGAGGGGCCCGCCGGCGGCCGGGGCGACGACCGGGACGCCGGAGGCCATGGCCTCCTGGACGGTCTGGCAGAAGGTCTCGTAGGGGCCGGTGTGCACGAAGACGTCCAACGAGGCGAAGAGGCGGGCGAGTTCGTCGCCGGTGCGGCGGCCGAGGAAGACGGCGCCGGGCAGGGCGGCGCGCAGCGGGGTCTCGCTCGGCCCGTCGCCCACGACGACGACCCGTACGCCGTCGAGGGCGCAGGTGCGGGCGAGGAGTTCGACCTGCTTCTCGGGGGCGAGCCGGCCCACGTAGCCGACGAGCAGTTCCCCGCCGGGGGCGAGCGCGGCCCGCAGTGCCGGGTCACGCCGCTCGGGCCGGAAGCGCACGGAGTCGACGCCGCGCGGCCACAGCCGCACGCGGGGCACGCCGTGGGCCTCCAGGTCGCGCCGGGCGGCGCTGGAGGGGGCCAGGGTGCGGTCGGCGGCGGCGTGCACGCTGCGCAGGCGCCGCCACGCGGTGCCCTCCCCCGCGCCCATGTACGTACGGGCGTAGCCGGCGAGGTCGGTCTGGTAGACGGCGACGGCGGGGACGCGGTGGCGGGCGGCGGCGGCCATGCCGCGCACGCCGAGCACGAACGGTCCGGCCAGGTGGACGAGTTCGGCCCGGTGCGCGACCAGGGCCTGGGCGATGCGGCGGCTGGGGAGGGCGACGCGGACCTGCGGGTAGCCGGGCAGCGGGAGGGACGGGACGCGGACGACGGGGCAGGGGGCTCCGGCGTCCGCCTCGGGCCCGGCGGCGGTGGCCGGGGCGACGACGAGGGGGTCGTGTCCGCGGGCGGCGAGGTGCCGTGCGGTCTGCAGGGCGCAGTGCGCCACACCGTTGAGGTCGGGAGGGAAGGACTCGGTCACGATGACGACACGCATACGGGTGTTGTCGCCGGGCCGGACGTGGTCGCGTCGACGTGGATCTTTCCTGGCGGGGAACGTCCCGTGAGCGTTGCGCGGCCCGGGGAACGCTCCGGGAAACGCCAGGAGGCGGCCCCCCGACCGGCGGGCCACCTCCCGTGTCTCAGCGGCTCACAGGGCCGGTGCGTCGGGGCCGATGCGGCTGCGTACGGCGGTCTGCACCTCGGCCTCCTCGGCCGGGTCGGCGGCGAGGCGGCGCAGCTGGTCGACGACGCGGGCGTCGCCGGTCTCGGCGTGCCGTGCGGCGATCTCGCGGGTGGACTCCTCGCAGTCCCACAGGCATTCGACGGCGAAGCCGGCGGCGAAGGAGGGGTCGGTGGCGGCGAGGGCGCGGGCGGCGCGGCCGCGCAGCTGGGAGGAGCCCGTCTCGCGGTAGACGTGGCGCAGCACGGGGGCGGCGCAGGCGATGCCGAGACGGCCCGCCCCGTCGACGAGGGGCCAGAGGGTGGGGGCGTCGTAGCCGTTGGCGCGGACGGCCTCGCGCAGGGCCCACAGGACGAGCTCGCCGTCCTGGGCGGCGCCTCTGCAGGCGAGGACGCGGCCGGCGGCGGCGCCGAGGGCGTCGGGCCGGCGGGCCCACTGCCGGGCGCGCTCGACGGCGGCGACGCTGCGCATCCGTTCGAAGGCGTCGAGGGCGGCGTCCACCACCGTGCGGGAGGGGCTCTCCACGGCGGCGGCGACGAGGTCGAGCACCTCGGGATCGTGCGCGTCGGCGAGGTAGCGCAGGGCGGTGCAGCGGGCGCCGTCGTGGCCGTGGAGCGCGGCCCGCACGATCTCGGGCCGGTCCTCGGGCCCGGCGACGGCGGTCAGGCAGCGGGCGGCGGGCACATGGAGCAGTGCGCCGCGCTCGAGGCCTTCCTGCGCCCAGTCGAAGACGGCCTGGACGCTCCACCCGGGGCGGGGTCCGGCGGGCCGCATCTGGCGCTGCCAGCGGTCGAAGGAGCCGGCCTCCTGGGCGGCCCGCACGCGGGCGCCGACCTCTGGGCGCGGGTCGTCGGCCCACAGCCGCCAGGGCCGTGGCTCGAAGGCGTCGCGCACGGCGGTCACGAGCTCGGCCTCGGCGTGCTCGGGGAAGCGCGCGAGGACGGGCAGGGCGAGGGCGCGCAGGCCCGCATCGTCGTCCCGCAGGGCGAGCTCGTCGAGCGCCCACGTCCAGTTGCCGCCGAACGCCGCGTACCTGCGGAGCAGTTCGAGGGCGTCCCACCTGCCGTAGGAGGCGAGGTGGCCGAGGACGGCGAGGGCGAGCCCCGTGCGGGACTCGTCGGTGTCGACGAGGTCCTCGGGGTCGAAGAGGTGTCGCTCGATCTCCCCGAGCTCGCCGTGGAGGTCGAGGTAGAGACGGGCGTAGTAGAGCGAGCGGTTCTCCACCTGCCAGTCGTGGCGTGGATCGCTCAGCACACAGTGATTGAGAGCCGCGAGCGCCTCGTCCCGCGGTGCCGTCAGCGCGTGCAGGGTGCCGTCGCCGCGGCCCCTCTGCAGCAGGCCGAGCAGCGTACCGCTGGGCGCTATGACCGGTTCGAACATGGGAAACAGCCTCACATCAAGCGTCGACGCAACCGGGAACCTGCAACTACCTGGTCACGCGACAACACGTCGGAGCGCCCGCCGTCTCTTGCTTGCTGTAGACCATCTCTCTGCCTCTCGTCCAAGGCCCGGAACCGGGCCGGTTACGGGCCGCGCGGCACGTGGGCACCACCTGCCCCGCCGTCGCGTCCGTAAATCACGCCGTCATCATGACCCAGCGGTTCCACCCACCGCGACCACATTTCCTGCACCCCCGTCGTGCCTGGTCAAAGCCGGTGCGTCAGGACGCTCCGAACAGCTCCAGGAGCTCCGCCTTACCGAACATCCGGGCCGTGTCGAGGGCCGAAGGAGTGCCGGCGGCGGGGTCGGCGCCGCCGTCCAGGAGAGCCCGGATCACGGCGTCGGCGCCCTTGAAGACGGCGCCCGCGAGCGGGGTCTGGCCCTTGTCGTTGGCGCGGTTCACATCGGCGCCGCGCGCGACGAGGGCCCGTACGGCGTCCTCGTGCCCGTGATAGGCGGCGAGCATGACGAGCGTGTCGCCCCGGTCGTTCGTCAGGTTCGCCGGAACGCCCGCGTCCACGTACTTCGCGAGCGCGTCGGCGTCACCGCGGCGCGCGAGGTCGAAGATCTTGCCGGCCAGCTCCACGACCTCGGGGTCGGGGGCTTCGCTCATCTGCCGGACCGCCTTTCGTCATTCGTGCCTGGTACGGCCCTGCGGCCGTACGGGTGAATCGCCAGGGTACTGCCCGTCCGGGCACATGACCCGACCCCGTCGAGGCAAAGATCAACCAGTCCCCACACCCCGGTCCCGTCTCACCCCCCGAGGCATCGAACGGGTGAAATGAATAAATTTCCACCCGTTTGCACCTTTTGTCGTATAGATACATGCTGTGAGCCTGGAAGTACTCATGGTGACTGTCCCCACCAACCAGGAGATCCCTCATGATCCTGTCCATCTCGGGCGTCGTGCTGCTCGGCATCATCGTCTTCCTGTTCTTCCGCAAGGACGGACTGAAGGCCTCACACGCGTTCGTCTGCGCCCTCTTCGGCTTCTACCTGGCGGGCACGGCCATCGCCCCGAGCATCAAGGCGGGCGGGCAGAGCCTCGCCAGCCTGCTCGGCGGGATCAAGTTCTGACGGCCCACCCACCCGCACTCACCTTCAGGAGACCGACGTGGCCAGGCGTCCACTCCCCCGCATTCTGAGCACCGGCAGCGCCTCGATCGCCCGGAGCCGGGAAATGGCACGGACGGCCGCCGACGGCGCCACCGACGTCCTCCATCCCCTCATCACGGTCACCCGTGGACTGCGCCGGCTGGCAGCCGCCGGGCGGCGCAAGTGGGTCGAGACCCCCAAGGACAAGCGCGGACCGCTGCTGTTCCTGGTGGGGGCCGTGATCCTGGTCGTGGTGTTCATCCCGTACGGGCCGCTGCTCGCGCTCATCGCGCTCATGGCGGCCGCCGGCTGGAAGGGCCGCGACCCGAAGCCGCCGGTGCAGACCGGCCCCGACGCCTCGCAGGTGCAGCGCCTGAGCGCGGTCTACGAGGCACTCGTCCCGTACTTCTCGGTCCCCGAGGACCCGAGCCCCCTGTACGCCCACGGCGGCGCCTGGGAGCAGGCCTTCGAGACGTACGACTTCGACGGGGACGGTCGCTTCGACCGGCTCTCGATCCGCTACCCCGCCTACTTCACGGACGGCGAGGCGGAGTCCCGCGCCCGGATCGAGCAGCTGCTCCACGCGAAGCTGGGCCGCGGCCGTGAGTACCACTTCCAGTGGGACGAGGAGGCCAACCACCTCACGGTGACCGTCCTCGCCCCGCTCACCACCACGATCGCCGCCCAGCGCTTCGTCACGTCCCCCGGCGAGACGGTGCTCGGCTTCACCGACGGGACCGCCGTGCAGCGCACGCTGCCCGTCATGGACGGCGACGAGCAGCACGACGTGCCGCCCGTCGTCTGGCGCACCGGGCCGCGCTCCACCGAGCCGCACCTGCTGATCGCCGGCCGGCCCGGCAGCGGCACCACCTCCCTAATGCGCTCCGTGGCGCTCCAGGCGCTGCGCCACGGCGACGTGCTGGTCGTCGAGGGCGGCGGCACCGGCGACTACGCGTGCCTGGTCGGGCGCGCCGGGGTGCTCGCGGTGGAGTGCGGCCTCGCGGGCGCGCTCGCCAGCCTCGAATGGGCCGCGCACGAGACGGAGCGCCGGCTCATCGCGGCGAACCGGGCGCGGCAGGCCGGTCACCCGGTGCCGGACGACGTGCGGCGCCCGCTGTGGATCCTGCTCGACCGCCCCGGCGCCCTCGGGCACCTCGCGGCGGCCGACGGACGCACGGACCCGCAGACGCTGCTCCAGGTCCCGCTGCGCCACGGCCGGGCTGCCGGGGTCACGGTGGTGGTCGCGGAGCAGCTCGACAGCCTCGACGCCCTGAGCGAGCCCGTGCGGCAGCACACCCGCGCGCGCGTGCTGCTCGGCCCGGCCTGCGACGAGGAGATGCGCGAGGTCCTCGGCACGCTGCCGCGAACCACGCCCGCGGACGACGTCCCGGCCGGCCGCGGGTACGCCCGTCTCGGCACGGGCCCGGTCCACCGCCTCCAGGTGCCGGCCACCTCGGACCCGTACGACGAGTCGACGAGCGAGACGCACCGGCAGGCGGTTCTCGCGCTGCTGCCGGAACGGGTCACACCCGGCGACAGCGCCGTCGAGGCAGTGCCAGAGCCCAGCACCGCGGACGAGGCCGAGGCCCTGGCCGAGCGCTAGAGAAAGCCGCTAGGCGATCAGGGTGCGCGGCACGTCCCCGCCCGCGCCCTGACCGTCGCGGACCAGCCGGGCCGCCGCCGCGAGCCTGAGCGCCGCCTCGTCGGCCACCGCCCCGCCGACCGTGAACGGCAGCCGTACGTACCCCTCGAAGGCGCCGTCGACCCCGAACCGGGGCCCCGACGGCACCCGCACCCCGACCCGCTCCCCCAGCGCGGCCAGGCGTGAGCCCGACAGGCCGCCGGCCTTCACCCAGAGCGTGAGTCCTCCGTCGGGCACGTCGAACTCCCAGTCGGGCAGCTCCCGGCGCACGGCCGCCACCAGAGCGTCCCGGTTCTCCCGGGCCTGGCCGCGGCGCAGCTCGACGGCCTCCTCCCAGCCCCCGGTGTGCATCAGCCAGTTCACGGCCAGCTGTTCCAGGACCGGGGTGCCCAGGTCCGCGTAGGCGCGCGCGGCGACGAGGCTGCGGATGACGTCCGGGGCCGCCCGCACCCAGCCGATGCGCATGCCCGCCCAGAACGCCTTGCTGGCGGAGCCGACCGTGATCACCGTGGAGCCCGCCGGATCGAAGGCGCACACCCGGCGCGGCATCTCCAGCTCCGGGTCGAAGTACAGCTCGGTCATGGTCTCGTCGACGACGAGCACGGTGCCGGCCGACCGGGCGGCGTCCACCAGGGAGCGGCGCCGCTCCTCGTCGGCGAGCGCCCCGGTGGGGTTGTGGAAGTCGGCCACCACGTAGGCGAGGCGCGGGGCGGCGTCGCGCAGGACCTGGCGCCACCGGTCGAGGTCCCAGCCGCCGAGCCCGTCCGCCATGGCGACGGGCACGAGCCGCAGGCCGGCCTCCTTCATGAGCTGCAGGATGTTCGCGTACGAGGGCGACTCGACGGCGACACGTTCGCCGCGGCCCGCGAACAGGTGGCAGATCGCGTCCATGGCGCCCATCGCGCCGGTGGTGACCATGATCTGCTCGGGCATGGTCGGGATGCCGTGCGCCGTGTAGCGGTCGGCGATCATCGAGCGGAGCGCGGGCAGCCCGGCCGGGTAGTCGCCGTGCGTGTGCGCGTACGGGGGCAGCTCCTCCAGGGCGCCCTGGACGGCGCGGGTGAGCCACGGTTCGGGGGCGGGCAGGGCCGCGGTGCCCAGGTCGATCATCGAGCCGAGGGCCTCCGGGGGCAGCGGCTCCAGGCCGCGCGCGGGCAGCGGGTTGCCCGCGGGCACGGCGGTCCAGCTGCCGGCTCCCCTGCGGGACTCCAGGAAGCCTTCGCCGCGCAGCGCCTCGTAGGCGGCGGCCACGGTCGTGCGGCTCACCGAGAGCGCGGCGGCGAGCTCGCGCTCGGCGGGCAACCGGGTGGCCACGGTGACCCGGCCCTCCAGCAGGAGCAGCCGGATGCCGTCGGCGAGGGCGCGATAGGCGGGCGGGCGCTTGGTGCCGGTGCCGGCCGGCCTCGGCTGTTGCGAGGTGAGCAGGCGGGCGAGCTGGGCCGACCCGATCGCCGAAGTCCACTGGGCCATGACGTCCAGTCCACCTTCCCGGAATTGGCCATGGTTGGCATCCACTTCCGAGCCACAGAGTGTCATGAGCCAGTCCACCACCACTACAGGGGGCACTTCTTGTCCGGCACTCCCGGCACTCCCGGCACTCCCGCTTCTTCGGGTTCCTCCGGTTCTTCCGGTTCTTCCGTGTCGTCCGGCGGCTCACTGGTCCGCCGACTCGTCCAGCTCTACGTGGGCCTGGTCCTGTACGGCGTCAGCTCGGCGCTGCTCGTGGAGGCGGGGCTCGGCCTGGAGCCGTGGGGCGTGCTGCACCAGGGGCTGACCGAACTGACCGGCATCTCCATCGGCGTCATCTCCATCATCGTCGGCGCGATCGTGCTGCTGCTCTGGGTGCCGCTGCGCCAGCGGCCCGGCCTCGGCACGGTCTCGAACGTCTTCGTGGTGGGCCTGGCCATCGACGGCACACTCGCGCTGGTGCCCGACGTGCACGCCCTCGCGCTGCGGATCCCGCTCCTCGTGGCCGCGATCGTGCTGAACGGCGTGGCGACGGGCCTCTACATCGCGGCCCGGTTCGGCCCCGGCCCGCGCGACGGCCTGATGACGGGCCTGCACCGGCGCACCGGCCGCTCGATCCGCCTGATGCGCACGGTCGTCGAGATCACCGTCGTCGTGACGGGCTTCGCCCTGGGCGGCACGATCGGCGTCGGCACGGTCGCCTACGCCCTGGCGATCGGCCCGCTGGCCCAGTTCTTCCTGCGCGTCTTCGCCGGCCCCACGTCCCCCGGCGGTTCCGGAGTGGTCGCCGGCTCGTCATCCGTTCGGGCGATACTGCGCAAGTGACCGCGCCCGTACGCCATCCCTATCTCGACCACCCCGGCCCGCTCGCCCTCGCCCATCGCGGCGGGGCGGCGGACGGCCTGGAGAACACGGTCGCCGCGTTCCGCCGCGCCGTCGACCTCGGCTACCGCTACATCGAGACGGATGTGCACGCCACCGCCGACGGGCGGCTCGTCGCGTTCCACGACGCGACGCTGGACCGGGTGACCGACGGGCACGGCCGGATCGCGAAGCTGCCGTGGGACGACGTGCGCCACGCGCGCGTGGCGGGCCATGAGCCGGTACCGCTCTTCGAGGAACTCCTGGAGACCTTCCCCGACGTCCGCTGGAACGTGGACGTGAAGGCGGAGCCCGCGCTGGCCCCGCTCCTCGACCTGATCGCGCGCACGCGCGCGTGGGACCGCGTCTGCGTCGGCTCCTTCTCGGAGTCCCGCGTCGCCCGCGCCCGCACCCTGGCGGGCCCCCGCCTGGCCACCTCGTACGGCACCGCGGGCATCGCGGGCCTGCGGCTGCGCTCCTACGGGATACCGGCGCCGCTGGACCGCGCGGCGGTGTGCGCGCAGGTGCCGGTCGCGCAGTACGGGGTGCGCGTGGTGGACCGGCGCTTCGTCCGTGCGGCCCACGCGCGCGGGCTGGCGGTGCACGTGTGGACGGTGAACGAGGAGAGCGAGATGCGACGCCTTCTCGCGCTCGGGGTCGATGGCATAGTTTCCGATCACATCGAGACGCTGCGCGACGTCCTGAAGGACCTGGGCACCTGGGCCTGACGCCGGCGGCGCTCCGGGAACACGGGGACTGCGAGGGGGGCACGGGTGGGGACCGAGACCGTGCGGGACACGGGGACGGGCGCCGAGGCGCCCGCCGCACGCCGGCGCGAACAGCGCGGCTGGTACTTCTACGACTGGGCCTGCTCGGTGTACTCCACCAGCGTCCTGACGGTGTTCCTGGGGCCGTATCTCACCGCGGTCGCCAAGGCCGCGGCGGACGCCGACGGCTATGTGCATCCGCTCGGGATCCCCGTCCGCGCGGGCTCGTTCTTCGCCTACTCCGTCTCGCTCTCGGTGATCCTCTCGATCTTCGTGATGCCGCTGGCGGGCGCGGCCGCCGACCGTTCGGGCCGCAAGAAGCCGCTGCTCGCGGTCTCCGCGTACACGGGAGCGGCGGCGACGACCGGGATGTTCTTCCTGGACGGCCACCGCTATCTGCTGGGCGGCGCCCTCCTGGTGGTGGCGAACGCCTCGCTCGCCGTCTCGATGGTGCTCTACAACGCCTACCTGCCGCAGATCGCGCCCCCGGAGGAGCGCGACGCGGTCTCCACGCGCGGGTGGGCCTTCGGCTACGCCTCGGGCGCGCTCGTGCTCGTGCTCGATCTGGTGCTGTACCTGAACCACGACGCCTTCGGTGTCTCGGAGTCGGCGGCGGTACGGATCTGCCTGGCCACGGCGGGACTGTGGTGGGGCGCTTTCACCTTGGTCCCGCTGCGCCGTCTGCGTGACCGGGGCGCCGCGGCGGACGCGCCCGCGCGCACGGTACCGGGGCTGCGCCAGTTGAAGGCCACGGTGAAGGACATGCGCCGCCATCCTCTGACGCTGTCCTTCCTGCTCGCCTATCTGGTCTACAACGACGGCGTGCAGACGGTGATCTCGCAGGCCTCCGTCTACGGCTCCGAGGAGCTGGGGCTGGAGCAGTCCACGCTCATCGTGGCGGTGCTGCTCGTGCAGGTCCTGGCCGTGGCGGGCGCCCTCGCGATGGGCCGGCTGGCCCGCAGGTACGGCGGCAAGCGCACAATTCTGGGCTCGCTCGTGGCGTGGACGGTGACGATCGGCGCGGGCTACTTCCTCCCGGCGGCCGCACCCGTGTGGTTCTTCGCACTCGCGGTCGGGATCGGCCTGGTCCTGGGCGGCACGCAGGCCCTGTCGCGCTCCCTGTTCTCGCACCTGGTGCCGGCGGGCAAGGAGGCCGAGTACTTCTCCGCGTACGAGATGAGCGACCGGGGCATGTCCTGGCTGGGCCCCCTGGTGTTCGGGCTCGCCTACCAGCTGACGGGCAGCTACCGGGACGCGATCGTGTCCCTGGTGGCGTTCTTCGCGCTCGGGTTCGTCCTGCTCGCGCGGGTGCCGATGCGGCAGGCCGTGCGCGACGCGGGCAATCCTGTACCCAGCAGGATTTAGCGCCGGGCGGCAAAGGCCGGTAGTGTACGCGGTTGGCCTGCCAGGCGTACCGTTACTGCACGTCAAGTCTGACAAACGCTAGGTGACATCTGGTGTCAGATGTGACAAACCGGGCGCAGGTGGGTACAACAAGGGGCGGCTACGACGGCGACGCATGACCCGGAACGGGAATCTTTACCGCCGACCGGACGTTGACCGGATGACGACGACAGCGACACCTGTCCTGTGGGCGACAAGCCCGGGAGGCACGATTCATGAGTGAGCGAGCTCTTCGCGGCACACGCCTCGTGGTGACCAGCTACGAGACGGACCGCGGCATCGACCTGGCCCCGCGCCAGGCCGTGGAGTACGCATGCGAGAAGGGGCATCGCTTTGAGATGCCCTTCTCGGTGGAGGCCGAAATTCCGCCGGAGTGGGAGTGCAAGGTCTGCGGGGCCCAGGCACTTCTGGTCGACGGTGACGGCCCTGAGGAGAAGAAGGCGAAGCCCGCCCGCACGCATTGGGACATGCTGATGGAGCGGCGCACCCGCGAGGAGCTCGAAGAGGTCCTCGAGGAGCGCTTGGCGGTGCTGCGCTCGGGCGCGATGAACATCGCGGTTCACCCGAGGGACAGCCGCAAGTCCGCGTGACCCTGCGGGATCCCGCAAGCAGTTCGTTCAACGGCCTGGGGCCGGACACACACCGTGTGTCCGGCCCCAGGCCGTTTCCGCGTGCGCCTGCACCCCGAGGCGTCACACAGTGAAGACGCGTTCGACCTCGTCGCGCCGCGTGTGCAGGTCCCAGTAGAGGGGGGCGACCTCCTCGGCCGAGGCCGCCGGCACTCCGGGCGGGCCGTCCGTGCCGATCCACACGCCGATCGCGACGTGCGCGGCCTGGACGCCGGTGTCGGCCAGTTCCTTGTGCAGGCCGAGCACCCAGTTGCGCAGCGCGGCCTGGGCGGCGTTGAGGTTGCCGAGCATCGGACGGGGGTCGACCGAGCCGGCTCCGTTGGTGTAGAGCAGGGTGCCGGCGCCGGCCTCGCGCATGACGGGCAGCACGGCCCGTGTGGCGGCGATGGCCCCGTAGAGGAGGAAGTCCATCGCCCACTGCACATCGGACGGGTCGGTCTCGGACGGAGCGGTGAGCGGCGTGGATTCGAGGCTCCCGCCCGGGGAGTACTCCAGGACGTCGATGCCGCCGAAGCGGGTGGCGGCGTCCTTGAGCGCCTGGGTGAGTGCGTCATGGTCGAGTACGTCCGCGGGGAACGCGGCGGCGGTGATGCCTTCGGCGTCGAGCCGGCCGACCAGGTCGTCGAGCTTGTCGCGGTTGCGGGCGATGAGAGCGACGTCGAAGCCTTGGGAGCCGAAGGTACGGGCGACGGCCAGGCCCATACCGGGTCCGGCTCCGACGATGGCGATGCTGGGCACAGTGAATCCTTTGCTGGGAAGCCGTGGGGAAAGGGTGGATCAGGCCAGGGTGAGCGCGGCCGGTGCCCTCACCGCCCGTGGTCGTCGACGAAATGGTTGTCGTGGGCTTCGTGAAGTCGGCTCAGGTCACACTCGTTCACCGTGGCGAGCTGTGCGAAGTACTCCTCACGCGGGACCCCTGGCGAGAGTGCCATCAGGAGGGTGGCGCGTTCGGCGCGCTCCTTCCGGAGAGCGTGGACGTCACCCACCGCGGCATGCGCGGTGTCGCCGGGCAGCAGTGTGCGCCAGGCCTGCCCGTCGAAGTAGTCGACTTCACCTTCTTCGACGATGAAGGTCTCGCTGAAGGTCGTGTGAAAGTGCGGGGCAGGTCCCCGGCTGGAGGGCGACATGCGCCACCGGTAGAGGCTCACGTTCCCGCTGGTCTCCGCCGGACCCGCGAGGACTTCGATGGTCGATCCGCCGGCGCCCAGCCGGATCGTCCGCGTCTTTTGGGCTCGCTCGGGCTCCTCGGAACACCCGGCGAGCGACTCCGTGTCGGTCATGACCCGAGTCTCTGCGCTTCGCCCTTCTGCCCGCTCTCACTTCGGCGGTGGCCTAACAATGGTGGAGTGATCCGCTACCGATTGGGCGTCGGCGCCGCGAGCGTGCGGTGGGCGATGTCGCCGATGCACGAAGTGGTCAGTCTTGCCCAGCTCCTGACCGAACCGCAGCGTCACCCGATGTTCCACCCGTGGCTCCGCCGTCGCCGCCACCGTCTCTCGCTCCCGGACCTGAGTGCGCTCACGGTCTTCATGGCCGACGGCGCGTATCGACCCGACTTCCTCGACCCCTCGCCGATGTCCAGTGAGCCGACGTTCGAGGAAGGCCTGGATGCCCTCCTCGCCGCGCCGGCGGACCAGACGTACGCCGAGCTGGTCGACGCCACGAGGGGGCGCGGGGCAGAAATAGGCCGCCGATTGCTCGACGACCCCGATCGAGCCAGGTCCGAGGCCGCCGCTGCGCTGCGCCGCCTCTGGAAGGCAGTGGTCGAACCGGAATGGCCGTCCATGCGGCAGGCGTTGCGTGCCGAGATGCTGGACCGGGCCCTCCAGGTCAACCGCGAGGGGTTGCGCGCGGTCCTTCCGCGCCTGCACCCTTCCGCTGCGTGCGAGGGCGACACCATCACCGTCGAGAAGACCGTCGACGTCGACGTCGACTGCCCTGAGGGACTCATTCTCGTTCCGTCGCTGTTCATCACCGACCGGATGCAGTGCACCACCTCGGACCACTGGACACCGGCGATCTATTACCCGGCATCCGGGCGGTACCTCTGGGCGGCGCCTCCCACTCCGAGGTCGCTCGACCGGCTTCTGGGGGTGACTCGATCGAGGATCCTGGCCGCGCTCGCCACTCCGCTGCAGACGACCGTCGTGGCCAGGCTGGTGAGCGTCACTCCCCCGACGGCCAGCGAACACCTGGCCATCCTGCGGGACGCCGGGTTGATCGACAGCAGCCGGGCCGGTCGCACGGCCACGCACGAGCTCACCCAGGCCGGACGTGCTCTCCTTGACGCGGCCTCTTCGCGGTCATGACAGGTCGGGGAGCCGCTGCGCTCGAAGCCCGCTCGCGCCCGGCCTGAAGGTGCGCGTCTCAGGACGGCATGATCGGCGGGCGCGGCTCCGAGTCGTCGCGATGGGCGCCCGGGCGCTCGTCCTCGCGGACCACCTCGCCCTGGATCACGGTCGTGCCCGGCTGACGCATCCGCGCCTGCTGGAAGGCGCTGCCCAGCGTGCCCTCGGCCGCCGTGCTCATCCGGCGCTCCACCGCCCGCTCCGTGTACCGGCTCAGGGCGCCCCGCACCGGGGGCACGAGGAGCAGCAGGCCGAGGGCGTCGGTGAGCAGGCCGGGGATCATCAGGAGGAGTCCGGCGAGCATCAGCAGCCCGTTGCCCTGTGAGCGCGGCTCGGCGGGCTCCGCCGCCGGGTTCGTCTGCGCGCGCTGGATCGTCTCGCTCAGGTTCTGGAACGCGCGGCGGCCCGCCGCCTTGATCACGACGGCGCCGAGGACGAGACCGGCCACGAGGACCAGGAAGACGGTGAAACCGCCGGCCGCCCCGGCCACCAGCATGAGCAGCCAGACCTCGAGGACCGCCCAGGCCGCGACGCCGAGCGGGAGGAACCTGCGGACCCGGGAGCGCCGGGGCGGAGTGCCAGTGGTCATGCCCCCAGTGTGCCTGGGGCGGCGTCCAAGTGGCGTAAGCGGGGGATCAAGATCGCCGAGCGCGAAGAAAGGCCCAGAAGGCACTCAGCGGCTCTTCAGCGGCTCTGGGGGCGCCGCCCGACCACCTTGCCCACGCGCTCCCCCAGTCCCCACGCCGTGACCCGCCACAGGGCCTCCACGACGATGTCCTTGCTCATCTTGGAGTCGCCCAGCTCGCGCTCCACGAACGTGATGGGCACCTCGACCACGTGATAGCCGGCCTTGATCGACCGTCGGGCCAGGTCGACCTGGAAGCAGTAGCCCTGCGAGGCCACGTCGTCGAGGCCGAGGCCTTCGAGGGTCTCGCGGCGGAAGGCGCGGAAGCCTCCGGTGACGTCCCGGATCGGCACGTCGAGCACCAGCCGGGAGTACGTGGAGCCGCCGCGCGAGAGGAACTCGCGGGACTTCGGCCAGTTCACGACCCGCCCGCCGGGCACCCAGCGCGAGCCGAGCACGAGGTCGGCGCCCTTGAGCGCGGTGAGCAGCCGGGGCAGTTCCTCGGGCTGGTGCGAGCCGTCCGCGTCCATCTCGACGAGGACCCCGTAGTCGTGCTCCAGGCCCCAGGCGAAGCCCGCGAGGTAGGCGGCGCCGAGGCCCTCCTTGCCGGTGCGGTGCAGGACGTGGACCTGATCGTCGTCGGCCGCGAGCTCGTCGGCGAGCTTGCCGGTCCCGTCGGGGCTGTTGTCGTCGGCGACGAGCACGTGGGCCGCGGGCACGGCGGCCCGGACGCGGCCCACGACGGTCTTGATGTTCTCCGCCTCGTTGTAGGTCGGAATGATCACCAAGGCCGTACCCAGAGGGCCGAACGTGCGCCCACCGCCGTCGTTCACAGATTCCCCTTCACTTCGTTCACAAGGGGACCACCATAGCGAGCGCGCTTCACTGCGGATCGGGGCCGGGCGTCCTTCGGGCCGACCTGGGACCCGCTGGCTGCGGATCGACCGAGAGCCGTTGTCTACTGAACGCCCGGGCCCCACCCGGGTCACACCTGGCCGACCGGCCGGAACGTTCCGGCGCCCCGTGGCGCGGGCGCCGGGCCTGGGCCTCGCCGGTGGTGCGCCGGTGGGCGCACCACCCCGTGATCCAGCTGCGTTCGACGACTGCGCGGAATTCCCCGGTCGTACCTGGAGGTGGTGGACCCGGCAGAACCTACCGGCCGACCTCCGCGTCCTGTCAACAGCCGATTGACCTGCGGCTCTTCCCGAACTCGCCTGGTCAGGGCCGAGGATGCGCAGGTCGTGCGGGACGGTGCCGATCCGGAGCGGGTCGCACACCGCCCGCGCACATCACTCTTCCGGCCGTACGAAGACGGTCTGGCCGGAGACCACCGTCCGCAGGCAGACCGGCAGTTGGGCGCCCGGCGTGAGGTCGGGCAGGCCGGGCGTGCCGGAGCGCGGGTCGGTGGACCAGCGGGCCACCCGGTCGTCGGGCGCCTGCACGATCAGCTCGTCGGTGCGCCAGACGGCGTAGTCGGCGGGGGCGCCGGGCACGAGCATGCCCGCGTCGTCGCGGCCGACGGCGCGCCAGCCACCCCGGGTGTGCGCGGTGAAGGCCGCGCGCACGGAGACCCGGTGCTCGGGCGTCCGGTGGAAGGCGGCGGCGCGGATGGTGCCCCACGGGTCCAGCGGGGTGACGGGGCTGTCGGAGCCGAAGGCGAGCGGCACACCGGCCCGCAGCAGGGCCGCGTACGGGTTGAGGGCGCGGGCGCGCTCGGCGCCGAGCCGGTCGGCGTACATGCCGTCCGCGCCGCCCCACAGGGCGTCGAAGGCGGGCTGCACGGAAGCGGTGAGGCCGAACTCGGCGAAGGCGGCGACGCTTTCGGGGCTGAGCATCTCGGCGTGCTCGACGCGGTGCCGGGCGGCCCGTACGCGGGCGAGGCCCACCTTGTCGACGGCGGCGCGCACCCCGTCGACGACGGCGGTGACCGCGGCGTCGCCGATGGCGTGGAAGCCGGCCTGGAGTCCGGCCTCGGTGCAGGCGACGACGTGGGCGGCCACGTCCTCGGCGCTCAGGTAGGCGGTGCCGGTGTGGGCGGCGTCGGCGTACGGCTCGTGCAGGCAGGCCGTGTGCGAGCCGAGGGCGCCGTCCACGAAGAGGTCGCCGGCGGCGCCGAGCGCGCCGAGGCCGCGGGCGCGCTCGATGTCCCGGTCGGCCCAGTAGCCGACGACGCGCGGGCCCGGCTCGGAGCGGGCGAGGTCGAGAAGCCCGGTGAAGTCGTCCTCGGAGGAGATGTCGGGGCCGCCGCACTCGTGGACGGAGCCGATGCCGAGGGAGGCGGCCCGGCGCAGGGCGGCGCGCTGGGCCTCGGTGCGCTGCCGGGAGCCGACCGCGCCGAGGGCGGCGGCCCGGACGGCGTGGTGGGCGTCGCGGGTGAGCGGTCCGTCGGGGCTGAAGCCGGGGCGGTCCGCGATGCCGGGCACCAGGTCGAGCAGGGCGGTGGTGACGACGGCGGAGTGCACGTCGATGCGGGACAGGTACAGGGGGCGGCCGCCGGTGGCCTCGTCGAGCTCCCCGCGCGAGGGCGGGCGGTCCTCGGGCCAGCGCGCGGCGTCCCAGCCGTGACCGAGCAGCACGCGGTCCTCGGGGTGGTCGTCCGCGTGCCGCCGGACGAGGGCGAGGGCCTCGGTGCGGGAGCGGGCGCCGGTCAGGTCGAGACCGGTCAGGGCCAGTCCGGTCGAGGTGATGTGCACATGGGCGTCGGTGAACGCCGGGGTGACGAGCGCGCCGTCGAGGTCGACGACCTCGTCGACCCCGTCCGCGAACGCGTCCGCCGCGCCTTCCGAGCCGACCCAGGCGACGTGCCCGGCCTCCACGACCATGGCGGTGGCGAAGGGATCGGCGGGACTGTGGACCTCACCGCGGCGCAGGAGGACGGTACGGGTGCTGGGGGGCGTGCTCATGGGGACAGTCTCCCGCGCGGGGTGCCCGGCTCCGGTGCCGGGGTCCCATATGTCGGGGTGCGGGGTCAGATGCGGGGCGGACGGGCCTCGTAGGGGGTGGAGAGGACGACCGTGGTGCGGGTGGAGACACCGGCGAGGGAGCGGACCCGGGTGAGCAGGTTCTCCAGGTCCAGAGGGGTCTCGACGCGGACCTTGAGGATGTAGTTCTCGTCCCCGGCGACGCTGTGGCAGGCCTCGATCTCGGGGACGCCGGCGAGGCGCTCCGCGATGTCGTCGGGGGCGCTCGGGTCGAACGGCTTCACCGAGATGAACGCCGTGAGCGGAAGCCCGACCGCCTCGGGGTCCACGATCGCCCCGTAGCCCCGGATCACGCCGCGCTGTTCGAGCCGGCGCACGCGCTGGTGCACCGCCGAGGTGGACAGGCCCGTGGCCTTGCCCAGGTCGGTGTAGCTCATCCGCCCGTCCTTGACGAGCAGCTGCACAATCTGTCGGTCGAGCTCCTCCATGGCGACGAACCTACCGGTCACTTGATCCCGCCGGATACCGGAGCGACGCGGCGAGGCGCCCGGAAAGGGGTGAAGCGGGCCTCTCGCCTACCTCGCATCCGGCACGCCCACACGGCATGTGACCAAGACCACACGCCTGGAGCCGTGTCCGTGGGCATGGCGCGATTACCCCGGGTACCGGGCGGGAAGTGCTTGCTGTGGCCGAGGCCCGCGACTCAAGGACATCCGCGGCCGGCCCACCCGAGGGGGAGATTCCCATGCAGAGTGTGAAGCGTCCTGGACGCACTGCCGCACGCGGCCGCAAGCAGGCGGTCGTCGAGCCCCAGCCGGAGGGCGTCGAACCCGACGTCTTCGACGGGGACGACCTCGACGCGTACGACACCTTCGAGATGTACCGGGTGATCTGCCCGGACTGCTCGCAGCCCATCGCCCTTCTGGCCGACGAGGACGTGCTGCCCGAGCACGCGCACGTCACCTCGGCGTGGAACCCGTTCGGGCTCACCGTGTGCGCGGGCACCGGTCGCGCGGCGGCGGACGCGGCTCCGGCGGACGAGCTGAGCGGTACTCAGGAGCAGGACACCGCGCTGCTGTTGACGCTCCCTCAGGGGCTCGACTGGCGCACGCAGCCCTTCTCGCACGTGGGCGGCCCCGGCTCGCGCCCGATCCAGGTGCCGCGGCAGCGGGACCGCCGCGCGGCCTGACGCGCGCTCAGTCCCGCCCGTTCCAGTAACTGCCCTGCACCATGGCCCGCAGACTGTCGTGGTGCAGGATCAGTGTGTCCGGGTCCGCGGGCACGGCGGCCTCGCCGAAGTGCACCTGCCGGTAGGCGACGCGGAGCATGACGACGGCGTGCCGCAGGGCCGCGTAGAGCGTGTAGAAGTCCATGTCGCGCGGGGTGTGCCCGGTCAGGCGCGCATAGCGGGCCTCGACGCGGTCGCGCCGCAGGAAGCCGGGCAGTCCGGGCTGGCCGAAGCTCTCGGTGAGGTCCTGGAAGAAGCGGTGCAGATAGACCGTCCAGCCGAGGTCGACCTCGCGCGGGGCGAGCGCCGCCATCTCCCAGTCGAGGACCGCGGCCGGGGTGAAGCCGTCGTAGATGACATTGCCGATGCGGGCGTCGCCCCAGTTGAGCACCGCCTCGCCCTCCTCGTCCGGCCACAGCTGCGCGAGCCGGTCGAAGGCGCTCTCGATCAGCGGTGAGCGGGGCCGGCCGTCCACCACCCAGGCGTAGTAGGCGCGTTGGGCGTCGACGTGGCGGCGCAGCGGGCTGCCCTCGCCGGGCAGTTCGAGGAAATCGGCCTCCTTGGCGGGGATGCCGTCGTGCAGCCGGGCGAGCAGGCGGACGCTGGCGTCCTCCAGTTCCTCCCGCTCGGCGTCGGTGGCGGCGTGCAGCCAGTTTCCCTCGTACGTGTAGGGCATGACGTCGGGCGGTACGCGGCCGGCGACGCGCTCCATGACGAAGAAGGGCGCGCCGAGCGGTTCGGGGTCCTCCTCCAGCCAGAGCACGGCGGGCACGGGCAGCCCGGTGCGGGCGGCGAGCCGCATGGTGCGGTACTGCCGCGGCATGTCGTACTCGGGGAAGATCGTGTACGCGGACGGGTCCGCGGCGAGCCTGAGGGCGCACGGCCGCACGGGCCGGCCCGGCTGCTCGATGTCGAAGAGGAGGGTCTCGCTCGACATGCCGTTGGACTCGGGGACGGTGACGTTCACCGGGCGGGCGCCGGGGAGCCGCCGCTCCAGCCAGGCGCCGAGCCGCCGGGCGAGCTCCTCGGGGTCGCGGGTGGAGGTGCGGGGGCGCGGTGCCGTGGCCATGGCCGGACTCCCTCTGTGTGTACCGGTGTTCAGATGTCGGTGCGGCCCGGTCGGGGCTCAGGGACGGTCGGGACCTCAGGGACGGGCGGGGGCCGTCGAGTCGAAGCCGGTGAAGCCGCTGGGGTCGTGCCGTCCGAAGCTGCCGTGCTCGAAGATGCCGTGGCCCACCTGGCCGTCGAGGGTGAAGCGGGCCGCGTGGTCGATGACGCCGTAGGCGGCGAGCGGGTGCGCGGCGGGGTCGGCGAGGTCGTAGGCGCGGCGGTCGGTCCAGTCGCGGCCCTGCCAGGTGCCGTGCTGCCAGTCGTCGGCCGGCGGGTAGCCCGCGCCGACGGCGAGCGGTGAGGACGCGAGGACCTCGACGCCGAGCTCCAGGGGTTTGCGGTCGACGGGGTCGGTGAGGTGGATGACGGCCTGCTCGGGGTGGCGGGTGCCGGGGCGGTAGGTGATGTCGGCCTGGGGCCAGCCGAGTTGGCGGTCGCGGTGTCCCGGGCGCACGAGGGTGGCGTCGTTCAGGGTGCGGAAGCCGTCGGCGTCCTCCTGGAGGACGACCATGAGGAAGCGGTCGGCGAAGCGGACGGGCGCCCAGATCCAGTGGAACCCTTCGGCGGGGTTCTCCTGCGCGAGCCGGCCGCCTTCCTCGCCGGGGATCGGCCGCACGCCCCAGCTGCGGTCACGGGTGCCGGTCCAGCCCCGTACGTCGATGTCGCGGCCTCCGATACGCAGCCGGCCGTCGCAGTGTCCGGCCTGCACGAAGCGCCGGCCCTCCAGAGTGAGGCGACCGCCGCGGCGCTGGAGGTGGTGGGGTTCCCACAGGGCGGGGAAGTCGGCGCTCCAGTTGATCTCGTACGCGAGCCCGTCGGGGTCGTCCGGGTCCGCGGCGCAGGTCAGGACGAAGTCGTGGAGCGGCCGCTCGACCTGGATCCGCAGCGGTCCGACGCTCAGCTCCATCCGGGTCTCGTCGCTCAGCGCGTCCGAGGCGCGGACGGCGTGCAGGGTGTCGCCGACGCGCAGGGTGGCGTAGGCGTCGATGACACCCAGGTTGGGGTAGACGCCGAGCCCGAGAATGAGCAGGAACTCGCCCGTGGGGTCCACGAGGTGGAAGATGCAGCGGTCGTAGGCGTTGCGGTCGCTCGTGGCGACGTGCTTCATCGACAGCGGCGCCTGGTGGATCGGGTACTCGTCGAGAGCCACGGGACGGTCGTCTTCGGCCACGGCAATTCTCCTCCGGCGCACGGCAGTTGACGTCGCCCGGAGGGGTACGGCCTGCCCGGCGGCGGAGATGACGGTACGTCAGATCCAGGGCGGGCACCAGATGCGGACCAGCCGCACATGGGCGCGACCCCGCGCCCCTGAAGGCGTGCACCGTGCGCATGCCCTCCCCCTCGGACCGGGCACGCGCACGGTTATGTCACGAACTCACGCTCGATTGATGTCGGAGGTGACTCCGCCGCCGCCCCGCCGTTGACCTGGCATGACCCCGACGCAGACCGTCGCCCCCGCGCCCACCGGACGCCGTAGGCGCACCCTCGTCCCGGCCCGCGCAGAATCGGTTCAGCAGCAGGCCCCCCGGAAGGCGCGGACGGGGCCGCCCGAACCGCAGGACCCGCCGATCTACCGTCAGCTGCTCGCCGACTGGACCGAGCGCGGGCGGACGCTGCCGGGGCGGCCGGACCCGGAGTGGGCGCGGCTGACCGCGCCCACCGTGCGCACCGGGGAGTTCAGCGAGGAGTTCAGCGGGTCTCCGGACCCGCGAGATGACGAGCGATGACCATCCGCTGGATCTGGTTGGTCCCCTCGACGATCTGCAGCACCTTCGCCTCGCGCATGTAGCGCTCGACCGGGAAGTCGGCCGTGTAGCCGTACCCGCCGAAGACCTGCACGGCGTCCGTGGTGACCTTCATCGCCGCGTCCGTGCACAGGAGCTTGGCCATGGCGGCCTGCTTGGAGAACGGCAGTCCGGCGTCGCGCAGCCGGGCCGCCGCGAGGTACAGGGCGCGGCCCGCCTCGATCTGCGTCGCCATGTCGGCGAGCATGAAGCGCAGGCCCTGGAAGTCGGCGATGGGCCGGCCGAACTGCGAGCGCCCCTTCGCGTACTCGACCGCGGCGTCCAGCGCGGCCTGGGCGACGCCGATCGCGCAGGCGGCGATGCCGAGCCGGCCGGAGTCGAGCGCGGCCAGGGCGATCTGGAAGCCCTGCCCCTCGTCCCCGATGCGGCGGGCGTCGGGGATCCGTACCCCGTCGAAGTGGATCTGGGCGGTGGGCGAGCCCTTCATGCCCATCTTCTTCTCCGGTGCGGCGGCGCTCAGCCCCTCGGCGTCACCGGGCACCAGGTACGCGGTGATCCCCCGGGCACCCTCACCGCCGCTGCGGGCCAGGACGGTGTAGAAGTCGGCGACGCCGCCGTGGGTGATCCAGGCCTTGGTGCCGTCGAGCACCCAGTCGTCGCCCTCGCGGACCGCCTTGGTGCGCAGCGACGCCGCGTCGGACCCGGAGGCCGGCTCGGACAGGCAGTACGCGCCGAGCAGGCCGCCGCCGAGCATGTCGGGCAGGTGCTCCGAGCGCTGCTGCTTGGTGCCGAAGTTCGCCAGGGCGTGGCAGGCCAGCGAGTGCACGCTGACGCCGAGGCCCACGGTGAGGCGGGCCGCCGCAAGCTCTTCGAGGACCTGGAGGTAGACCTCGTAGGGTTGGTCGCCGCCTCCGAACTCGGAGTCGTAGGGCAGGCCGAGCAGTCCCGACGAGGACAGGAGGGCGAAGGTGTCGCGCGGGAACTGCCCCGCTTCCTCCTCCTCGGCGGCGCGCGGGGCGATCTCCCGCTGGGCGATGTCGCGGACCAGCCGCAACAGGTCGCGGGCTTCGTCCGTCGGCAGCTGCCGCTCGACTCCTGACTCCGACATAACGACGCTCTCCTCTGGGCGGGCGCTGCGGTGACGGCCGCTGGGTTGGGCGGCGCCACCGGGGTGGTCACTACCGGAACCACTGCTGCCGTTCTGGGTCTCAGAAGCGGCTGACCAGCGGTTGCGGCGTGTTGAGTATTCCCGATCCGGAAGCCCGCGTCACTAGTTAACGACCGCTTACTGGAAGTTTTTCGCGCCCACCGGAACCACGCAAGGCCGCAGCGCGGCGAGGGGTCACAAACCCGGCAGATTGGTTCGGACCATTGACGCACTGGTCTAGTCCTTCTAGTGTCCTGCCCGCAGGTCCAGCACCACTTCCCCCACGCTCCCCTCCCCCACGAGGAGACACGATGCTCCGACCGCACCTCCCGCGCGCCTCGTTCAAGGCGCTCGTCTCCGCCGCGTGCTGCGCCGTCCTCGGCGCCGGGCTGCTCGCCTCCGCGGGCACCGCCACCGCACGCGAGACCGCCGACTCCCCCCGGGCGGCGGCCGGCTCGAAAGTCGTCGGCTACTTCACGGAGTGGGGTGTCTACGACCGGAACTACCACGTCAAGAACATCGAGACCTCCGGCTCGGCCGACAAGCTCACCCACATCAACTACGCCTTCGGCAACGTCCAGGGCGGCAAGTGCACGATGGGCGACGCCTACGCCGCGACCGACAAGGCGTACACCGCGGACCAGTCCGTGGACGGCGTCGCCGACACCTGGGACCAGGAGCTGCGCGGCAACTTCAACCAACTGCGCAAGCTCAAGAAGCTCCACCCGGACCTCAAGATCCTCTGGTCCTTCGGCGGCTGGACCTGGTCCGGCGGGTTCACGGAGGCGGCCAAGAACCCGTCCGCGTTCGCCCAGTCCTGCTACGACCTCGTCGAGAAGTCCAAGTGGGCCGATGTCTTCGACGGCATCGACATCGACTGGGAGTACCCGAACGCCTGCGGACTGACCTGCGACACCAGCGGGCGGGCGGCGTACAAGGACCTGATGGCGGCGCTGCGCGCGAAGTTCGGCGCCGACTACCTGATCACGTCCGCCATCCCGGCCGACGCCTCCGAGGGCGGCAAGCTCGACGCCGCCGACTACGCGGGCGCCGCCCAGTACGTCGACTGGTACAACCCGATGACGTACGACTTCTTCGGCGCCTGGGACGCGCAGGGCCCCACCACCCCGCACTCCCCGCTCACCGCGTACGACGGCATCCCAAAGGCCGGGTACAACACGGACGCGACCGTCACCAAGCTCAAGGCGATGGGCGTCCCCGCCTCCAAGCTGCTGCTCGGCATCGGGTTCTACGGACGCGGCTGGACCGGTGTGACGCAGGAGAAGCCCGGCGGCACGGCGACCGGGCCCGCGCCGGGCAAGTACGAGCAGGGCATCGACGACTACAAGGAGCTCAAGACCAAGTGCCCGGCCACGGGGACGGTCGGCGGCACGGCGTACGCGTACTGCGGGAACAACTGGTGGTCCTACGACACCCCGGCCACCATCGCCGGGAAGATGGACTACAAGAATCAGCAGGGCCTCGGCGGCACCTTCTTCTGGGAGCTGTCCGGTGACACGGCCAACGGCGAGCTGATCAGGGCCATCAGCTGACAGGACGGACGAGGGGCGGGATCCGGGTGCACCGGGTCCCGCCCCGCGTCAGGTCCCGCTCACTCTCCACGCTCACATCCAGCCGAGCTGGGTCACGAGCATCGCGAGCACGACCACGAAGGTCCAGCCGAGGACGTGCTCGAGGATCTTCGGGCCGTCCTCCCGCGGGCCACCCGTGCGGGTGCGTGCGGCGGCGGGGGCGGTGGCGGAGCTCGCGGTCATGGCAGTCTCGCTGTTCGTGGACGTGAAGGTGCTTCCCCGGGAGCCGATCTCCCCGGCGACTCCCCCACCACCATGCCACCGCCTCGGCCGGGCGCGGCCGAGACGTTGGTCACGCGGCGGCGGGCCCGCCCGTCAGCGCACGCCCACGGCGGCGAGCGCCTTGCGCTGGCGGGACGAGGGCTTGGCCGGGAAGTACAGGTAGCAGACGCCGCCCGTGCCGGAGACGACCTTGCCGGTGGAGTTGTAGCGCTTGGTCCGCAGCCAGATGTTCTCCCACTCACGCCGCTTGTAGACGTGGCGGACCGCCGGGTCGTTCGGCGAGGCCGGGTCGTTGGCGATCACGTCGCCGTCGGCGGTGAAGCCGATGACCGTCATCAGATGGCCCGATGTGCCGTAGCCGGCCCCGGTCAGCTCCTCCTTGAGGAACGACTGTGACGTTATGGCCGGGATGCCCGCGGAGATCAGCGTCTCCAGGTCCGTGAGGGAGGAGAGCCGCGTGACGACACCTTGCAGGTCCTTGTACGTGGCGGCGTACGCGGCGTTGAACGGCCAGTTCCCGCAGCCCTCGTACTGGTAGTCGTACGTGAAACGCGCGGCGTGGCAGACCTGCGGGTCCGCGTAGTCCGGGTTCACCCAGGCCAGGTCGTCGGCGCTCGGCTCGCGGCCCCAGTACTCGATGATCATCTGCGAGGAGGTGGGGCTGCACCAGGCCTCTCCGCCGTTGTCGTACTCGGGGTACTGGCCCGCGTGGATGTTCTGCGAGTAGCGCGGGACCTTCAGTTCGGCGGCCAGACCCGGGGCGGAGGCCGGGACGGTGAAGCGGTCCGGGACGTCGGAGCCCATCGCGCCGAGCCGCCACACGGTCGGCGCGGTGTCGGTGCCCGGGGTGCGCAGCAGGGTCAGCCGCAGCCGGTAGGAGACGAGGCGCAGCCCGGAGGCCGCGTCGTCGATCGAGAAGGTGTCGGTCCAGATGCTGGACTTCCCGTCGCTCTGGTCGTCGACGGAGGTGCGGCGGATGTCGGCGTCCTTGTCGTCCCCGGCGGTCCAGCGGCCCATCACGTACCAGGGGGTCTTCGCGCCGTCGCTGTACGTGCCCTGCAGCTCGACCTCGATCCAGGTGCCGGCCGGGGTGCGCGCGTTCCAGGAGGCGATGACCTCGGTGGCGGGGACGGAGAGGGTGTGGACCGGCGAGGTCCAGGTCGCGTACTCCCAGTCGGCCGTCCGGTTCAGATGCGGGTCGGTGTACGAGCGGGTGCCCGCGGGCCGGTCGAGCGTCAGGCCCGGGCGGGCGCCGGCGACGGTGCGGGTGCCGCGGCCGGTGCCGGAGAGCCAGTCGGCGAGGGTCGTCCACGCGTGGTTGTCCACGGCGCGGGGCGCCGCCTTCGCTCCGGCGGAGAGGGGCGCGGCGGTCGCGGCACCGGCCGCCGTGGCGGCGAGGGCGACGCCCGCGGCCGCCGCGAGCAGGCTTCTGCGGGACAGGTGGGACGCGGGGTGCTCGACGGTGTCGGGATCGGGTCGGGTCATCAGGTGGTTCCCCCAGTCGACGGGTCGGACGGACGGTACGGACGGGGCGGACGGCACGCACGCGGGGTGTGCTTCCTGGTGGAACAGTGCGCCAACTATGGCCGCCGGAGCGGGATTTCCACCAGCGTTTCGCCTCCGGTCACCCCATCAATATTGGTCTCCACCACTGGCATGACCTGCGGTGCCACCCGGCGGACCGGTGTACGCGGGCACGTACCCTGACCGCTGTGGACCACCTGCACACGCCCCTCGCCCCGTACGCCGACCGGCTGCGCCGGCTGCCGCCCTCCTGCGGCCCCGTGCGCCTGATCGGCATCGACGGGCACGCGGGTTCCGGCAAGTCGACGTTCGCGACCCGGCTCGCGGCGGCGCTCGGCGGGGCGCCCGTGCTGCGCCTCGACGACATCGCGAGCCATGACGCACTGTTCGCGTGGACGGAGCGGCTGCGTACCCAGGTGCTCGCGCCGCTCTCCCGGGGCGAGACGGCGCACTACGAGACGTACGACTGGAACGCGCGCCGGTTCGGCGCCGTGCGCGCCCTGCCGGCCGCCGACGTGGTGCTGATCGAGGGGGTCGGCGCGGGACGGCGCGCGATCCGGCCGTTCCTGGCGCGGCTCCTGTGGCTGGATCTGCCCTCCGAGGCGTCCTGGGCGCGAGGGCGGGCCCGGGACGGTGAGCCCCAACGCGCCTTCTGGGACGGCTGGATCCCGGCCGAGCGCGCGCACTTCGCCCTCGACCCGTCCTGGCCGTTCGCGGACGAATTGGTGCGCGAGTGTCGGGAGAAGCCGGAGGGGTACACGATGCGCGAAGGGCCCTCCGTGACCCCGCCGGAGCACCGTTCCGTCACTCACCGTGAAGGTCCGCCAGCGGTGCGCTGACCCCCCGGAAAGCGCCTTCCACGAGTTTCCCGGAGTGCCTCAACTCCGCTTGACCGAGGGGCCGTACAGGACTTACGTTCTGAATGTGCGGCCTTCGGAGGCCGCCCCGCAGTCGCGAAGCCCCCGGTTGTTCCCCCGTGATCGGGGGCTTCGTTCTGCCCTCAAAGCCGCAAACCGGTCTCGGCGCGGCGCCCCCTGTTCACCCAGGGTCACCATCGGGCACCGCCCCCACCTGCACCGGATCCTCGTCGATCGCCCCGATCCGACCCCTTCGCGCCCTACGGTCCACCCTGCCCGCGCGGGTACGATGCCTCTCGGTGCGGCCTGGGACGGCTCGCTGTCCGCATCGTGGCAACTCCCGTCCAAGACAGAGCGGTTCATCGGGGGCACGGCATGTGGGGGACGTGATGGACTTCGGCACCGGCACGCCGACGGGCCCGGCCGATCTCGCCTGGCTGCGCGGCGTCGACGCCTACACGATGGGCGCCTATCCGCAGGCCGAGGAGGAGTTCCAGGCCGCCGTCCGGATCGATCCGGGCATGGCCGACGGCTGGCTCGGGCTGCACGCGCTGCGGGTCGACACGACGACGGCCCTGCTGCGGATGTTCCGGCACCGGGACCGCTTCGGCGAGCAGCGCACACGGCACCGCAGGACGCTCAACTCCTGGTACTGGCTGGGCTGGTGGGTGCAGCCGGTGCTGGAGCAGCCCCGTGATCTCTTACTCGCGCACGCCTCGCACTGGCTCGACGGCCGGCACGTGCCCGAGCTCGACCGGGCCCTGGCCACGCTGCCGCCGGTCGACGCGGACCGGCACGTCCGCTTCCTGCACGCCTGCCGGGCCTACCTGGTCAAGGACTGGGAGCAGCTGGTCCGGCACACCGAGGCGCTGATCGACGACCCGCTCCTGGGCATCGAGGCCGGCCTGTTCGGCGGGATGGCCCGGGTGCGTCTTGAGATGTACGGGCAGGCGGAGCCGCTGCTCTCGGCCGCGCTGATGCGCTGCCGCAGCGAGCAGCCGCAGCGCAAGGAACTGCGGTACTGGCTGGCGCGGGCGCACGAGGGCACGGGCCGGTCGGCCGCCGCGCTGCCGCTGTACCGGGCGGTCCACCGGGTCGACCCCGCGTTCATGGACACCTCGGCGCGGCTCGCCGCGATCTCCGAGGGCGACGGCCTGGCCGATCTCGCGGACGGCTCCGATCTCGCGCCGCTGCTCACCGGCTACCAGGACGGCCTCGACGGGTCGGAGTCCGGGGACCCCCTCTACGAGAGCGACGGCCGCGATCTGCTGGTCTCCGGCCCCGATCTGCCGCCGCCGGGCGCGAGCTCCGGTCCCCCGCCCGAGGAGACGGACATCGTGCGGGAGAAGGCCCTCGTACCGGTGCCGCCGCCGCTGCCCACGGGGCCCGCGGACCCCGCCCTGCTGGAGGAGGCGCTCGCCGAGCTGGAGCGGATGGTCGGCCTGGAGCCGGTCAAACGCCAGGTCAAGGCGCTCTCCGCGCAGTTGAACATGGCGCGGCTCCGGGCGGGTCAGGGCCTGCCCGTCCAGCCGCCGAAGCGGCACTTCGTCTTCTCCGGCCCCTCGGGCACCGGCAAGACGACCGTGGCCCGCATCCTCGGCCGGGTCTTCTACGCGCTCGGGCTGCTCGGCGGCGATCACCTCGTCGAGGCCCAGCGGGCCGACCTGGTGGGCGAGTATCTGGGCCAGACCGCCGTGAAGGCCAACGAGCTGATCGACTCGGCGCTCGGCGGTGTCCTCTTCGTCGACGAGGCGTACGCGCTGTCCAACTCGGGTTACGGGAAGGGGGACGCGTACGGGGACGAGGCGCTGCAGGTGCTTCTGAAGCGGGCCGAGGACAACCGGGACCATCTGGTGGTGATCCTCGCGGGATATCCCGAGGGGATGGACCGGCTGCTCGCCGCCAACCCCGGACTGTCGTCCCGGTTCACGACCCGGGTCGACTTCCCCTCGTACCGGCCGCTCGAGCTCACGTCCATCGGGGAGGTGCTCGCGGGGGAGAACGGGGACGTGTGGGACGAGGAGGCACTGGAGGAGCTGCGCTCGATCGCCGGGCACGTGGTCGATCAGGGGTGGATCGACGAGCTCGGGAACGGGCGGTTTCTGCGGACGCTCTACGAGAAGTCCTGTGCGTATCGGGACCTTCGGCTGACCGGGTATCTGGTCGAGCCCACGCGGGACGACCTGGCGACGCTTCGGCTGGCGGATCTCATGCAGGCGTACGGGGAGGTCCTCTCGGGGCGGGGGCCTCGCGGGGGTGCCGGGTTCTAGGGGCGGGTCACGCCGTGGGTTCACCGGTTCGTCGCCGGGTGCGGGCCGGTGGGGCTTCTCGCGCAGTTCCCCGCGCCCCTGAAATGCAGACGCTTCGCGTCGCATTTCCCCGATGAGGCGCAG
>NZ_JBVHMU010000035.1:0-43080 GCF_055558275.1 Streptomyces sp. NPDC025806
GGCCGGTTCGGCGATTGATGCCGATGATCCGACTAGCTTCTCTGATGCTCACCCCCTGGCTAACGAGTTCAAGGAACTTCCGTCGCTCCTCGACCCGGGGGCGGCCCGGTGCCGTCTTCCTCAAGTTCATCGCGTTCCCGAAGATCGGGTGTTGCGACGTTCAGTAGAACCCAAGCCAGGCCGGCGGGGCGCAGTGCTGCCGGACTGGCGCGGGGTGCCAGCGCGGCGGCCCAGCGCTGGCAGCCACTGCCAGTGTCCGGCCGGGGCCGGGCGGCGAGCATCACGGGACACCCGTACGCCGATCCCCCGAGAGGTGTCCGTGCCGCACACCGACGATCCCGCCCCCGACACGCGGGCCCGCGCCCGCCGCGCCGCCGAGGCCACCGAGGACTTCGCCGCCGACCGGCTGCCCGCGGACCAGACCCGGTCCACCCTGTCGATCACCCTCGTCCGCATGGGCTTCACCGTGTCGGCGACCGACCTCCTGTACGGCATGTCGCTCGGCCTCTTCTTCCCGTTCTGGACCGGCCTCGCGATCGCCGTGGGCTCGTCCGTCGTGGTCAGCGCCGTCTCGATCCTGTGCGGCCTGATCGGCCAGCGCGAACGCGTCACCACCGCCCTCGGCCTGAAGGCTGCGTTCGGCCGCGGCGGCAGCCGACTGCCCTCCCTGGTGATCGCCCTCCTGTCGGCCGGCTTCGTCGGCTACAGCACCGGCATCACCGCGGGCGTCCTGCCCGGCGGCAAGGACCCCTGGCTCGGCCTCCTTTACTGCGTCCTGCTCAGCGCCGTCTACACCGCCCTGTCCATCGTCGGCTTCGGCAAGGGCCTGACCTGGGTCGGCCGCATCAGCGTGCCCCTCATGCTGGCCACCGTGATCGTCGCCGTCGTCGCCGCCGTACGGCACGCGGGCGGCCTCGACGCCTTCGTGAACGCCGAACCGGCCCGCGCCGGCGAGGCCACCGCGCTCGCCCTGTTCGCCCTCGGGGTCAACAAGTGGATGACCGGCGCGACCGTCCCCCCCGACATCACCCGCTTCGGCAGGTCCCGCGCCACCGTCTGGACCACCACCGTCGCCGAGTTCATGGTCGGCAACTTCGGCTTCAACCTGCTCGGCATCCTGCTCGGACTCGGCGTCGGACAGGCCGACATGGGCGCCGCCTTCGGCACGGTCGGCGTCGGCGCCCTCGCCACCTTCGCGATCTTCGTGCAGGGCTTCCCGCACGAGGTCAACAACATGTACGCCGCCAGCCTCGCCGGCCGCACCGCCGTCGACCTCCCGCGCATCACCGTCAACGTGATCTGCGGCGTCCTCGCCTGCGGCCTCGCCTACTACGGTCTGACCGCCGGCATCCTCGACGCCTTCCTCACGTACCTCGGCTACCTCGGGTACGCGATTCCCCTCATCCCGGGCATCCTGGTCGCCGACTACTTCCTGCTGCGGCGCGGCCGTTACGACCTGTCCGAGGCCGCCGTCGCCGCCGTCAACCACCGCGCGCTCGGCGCCTTCGCGGGCGGACTCGGCGTCAACCTGATCCTCGGGTTCGGCTTCGGCGACACCCTGTGGCACGCCCTGCCGCTCACCGGCGCCCTGCTCTACGTACTGCTCTCACTGCCGCAACTGCGCGCGGCCCGGCGGGAGAAGGCACAACGAAAGAAGGACCAGACTGAGTCTGGTCCTTCCGTGGTGTCCGAGGGGGGACTTGAACCCCCACGCCCGATAAAGGGCACTAGCACCTCAAGCTAGCGCGTCTGCCATTCCGCCACCCGGACAAGGTGTCTGCCGCTTTCTGCGGGGTGTTTCCCGCGGCGACACAGAGAACATTACCAGGGTTTCCGAGTGCTTCGATCACACCCCCTTTCCGCAGGTGGGCCGTGTGAATGGCACGTGACGACCGCCGCCCGCCCTTGGGTCCGGGGAGCGGGAGAGAGAGGATGAGGGGGACCACAGGGAGAGAGGAACAAGCGTGAGCGAGTCGAGCGCGGGCAGGGCCGTCTCCGGACAGGACGAGGTCGTGGACCTCTGCCGCGAACTGATCCAGATCGACACCAGCAACTACGGCGACCACTCGGGCCCGGGTGAACGCAAGGCCGCCGAGTACGTCGCCGAGAAGCTCGCCGAGGTCGGCCTCGAACCGAAGATCTTCGAGTCCCACCCCGGCCGTGCCTCCACCGTGGCCCGGATCGAGGGCGAGGACCCGTCGCGGCCCGCGCTTCTCATCCACGGCCACACCGACGTCGTCCCCGCCAACGCGGCGGACTGGACGCACCACCCGTTCTCCGGCGAGGTCGCCGACGGCTGTGTCTGGGGCCGCGGCGCGGTCGACATGAAGGACATGGACGCGATGACCCTCGCGGTCGTCCGCGACCGGCTGCGCACCGGCCGCAAGCCCCCGCGCGACATCGTCCTCGCCTTCCTCGCCGACGAGGAGGCCGGCGGCACCTGGGGCGCCCGCCACCTCGTCGACAACCACCGGGACCTCTTCGACGGGGTCACCGAGGCGATCAGCGAGGTCGGCGGCTTCTCGTTCACGGTGAACGAGCAGCGGCGGCTCTACCTGGTGCAGACCGCCGAGAAGGGCATGCACTGGATGAAGCTCACCGTGGCCGGCACCGCCGGGCACGGCTCCATGATCCACCGGGACAACGCGATCACCGAGCTGTCCGAGGCGGTCGCCCGCCTCGGCCGGCACCAGTTCCCGATCCGCGTCACCAAGACCCTGCGCCACTTCCTCGACGAGCTCGGCGACGCGTACGGGGTGGAGCTCGAACCGGAGGACATGGAGACGACCGTCGCCAAGCTCGGCGGCATCGCCAAGCTGATCGGCGCCACCTTCAGCAACACCGCCAACCCCACGCAGCTGGGCGCCGGTTACAAGGTGAACGTGATCCCCGGCGAGGCCACCGCCCACGTCGACGGACGTTTCCTGCCAGGCTACGAGGACGAGTTCCTCGCCGACCTCGACCGGATCCTCGGCCCGAACGTCAAGCGCGAGGACGTGCACGCGGACAAGGCCGTCGAGACCGACTTCGACGGTGCGCTCGTCGAGGCCATGAAGTCCTCGATCGCCGCCGAGGACCCGATCGGCAAGGCGATCCCGTACACGCTCTCCGGCGGCACCGACGCCAAGTCCTTCGTCGAGCTCGGCATCCGCAACTTCGGCTTCGCGCCGCTGCAGCTGCCGCCCGAGCTGGACTTCGCCGGCATGTTCCACGGCGTGGACGAGCGGGTTCCGGTCGACGGGCTGAAGTTCGGCGTCCGTGTCCTCGACCGGTTCATCGACGCCTCCTGACATTCGTCCAGGTGTACGCGCCTGACCGGAACGAGTGAATGGCACCGGTGGCTCGTAGCCCCAATGGCCCCTCCTCGTTACAGGGAGTGCAGTCCGCGGCTGGGACTGCATTTGCCAACAAGGAGGAACAATGATCAAGAAGGTCGTCGCTGCTGCGGCTGCCACTGGTGGCCTCGTGCTCGCGGGTGCGGGCATCGCCGCTGCCGACGCCGGTGCCCAGGGTGCCGCCGTGAAGTCCCCCGGTGTGCTCTCGGGCAACGTCATTCAGGTGCCGGTCCACGTCCCGGTGAACCTCTGTGGCAACACCGTGAACGTGATCGGGCTGCTCAACCCCGCCTTCGGCAACACCTGCGTCAACAACTGACGTTGTTGTGCCCCACCCCTTGAGGGTCTGAGCCCGTCGGCCCCGGAGTGCGCGCCATGCGCTCCGGGGCCGATTGGGCATTCGGCACGGGACGCACAACCGCCCCCGTGCCTCTCCAGCGCCTTCCATGAGGCGTTCAGCAGAGTTCTAAGGCAGGGAAAGCTATGCGACAGGTCATGCGCAAAGGCCTGATCACCGTGGCGGCCGCGTCCGGCGCGCTCGCCATGACGGGCGGGATCGCGTACGCCGACGCCGGTGCCACCGGCACCGCGTCCGACTCGCCCGGTGTGGCGTCCGGCAACTCCGTCCAGGCTCCGGTGCACGTCCCGGTGAACGTGTGCGGGAACACCATCGACGTCATCGGGCTGCTCAACCCGGCGGCCGGCAACAGCTGCGCCAACACCTCCGACACCTCCGACGACGACGGGAGCGGCGACGACTCGTACGGCGGCGGCTCCTCGTCGTCCGGCGGTGGCTCCCACGCCGGCGGGCACACCAGTGACTCGCCCGGCGTCGGCTCGGGCAACAACGTGCAGCTGCCGATCGACCTTCCGGTCAACGCGTGCGGCAACACTGTCGACGTCATCGGCATCGGCAACCCGGCCGGGGGCAACGACTGCGCGAACGGGGAGACCACCCCGCCGCCGGTCACGCCGCCGACCGAGCCGCCGGCCACGCCGCACCACCCCGGCACGCCGGAGAAGCCGCCGGTCACCCCGCACACCCCGGACAAGCCCAACGAGCCGGGGACGCAGACCGTCACCCCGCCCAAGGGCCCGTCCCAGCTCGCCGAGACGGGCAGCTCGCTGCCGATCGGCGCGGCGGGCGCGGCGAGCGCGGGTGCGCTGCTCGCGGGCGCGGTGCTCTACCGGAGGGCCAAGGCCGGCGTGTGACGCCGCCCACCGGGTGACCACGGAGCGGGCTCCGCAGAACGGGCCCGCTCCGTTTTTGTCTCCGCACTGGTCAGGTTCAGGTCATCACGAAGGCGTCGCGAAGGTCACCACGTGGCCCGCACCTGGCGGATGATCCGACGGCGCAGCCGCACGCGGCGGCTCCCGTCGTGGCGCAGGATCAGTCGGTCCAACTCCCAGTGTCCGTACTCTGCATGGTCCGTCAGCAGACGCGTCGCCTCCTTGCGGGTCACCCCGCGCGGCACGTACACGTCGACAAATTCGTATTCCGGCATCGCATCTATTGTGCGGGCAGCGGCCCGGTACGGATAGCGTCTGCACTATGTCTGATGCTGCGCAGCCCACCGCTGCCGAGGTACGCGCCGCCGCCGAGGCGGTCAAGGCTGCGCTCGACCGCCACCTGGCGGCTGTCGAGCGCCGGTCGGGCGAGGACGACCCGGCCGTCTACGAAGCGTTCAACGAACTCGCCGCCGCGGCCGAGGAGTACGACGAGCTCCTCTACGACCGCTACGACGAGGTCACTCCCTTCGAGATCCCCGGCGGCGACGACTCGCTCCCGCCGTACACCGGACCCGAGGAACCGAACGCGCTGAGCGTGCTGATCCGACGCGACTACGCCGTGGTCGAGCCGCAACGGCTGCTCGCCCAGGCGGGCCGGATCGCCGACCTCGACGCCGGACCCGACGCGGACGAGGGGGCCGCGGACGGGGCGGGCAGCAGTGTGCACGCCGCGCTCGGCGTGCTCTTCGGCGAGTTCGAACCCGACGAGATCGCCTCCCGGCACAAGGAGTTCGGGCTCGACGAGGGCGACGCCACGCTCTGGGTCACGGCCGCGGACGAGCCGGCCGAGCCGGGGGAGTGGCTGGAGGCCCCGTTCGAGGCCGCCGATCCGCAGCGGGTCGTCTGCCGCTTCGACGTGAGCTCGGTATTCGACGACGAGCTCGACGACGACGAGATCGCCGGGGAGCGGCCACCGCGCCCCCGCCCGTCCGCGGACGGCCCTCTGGAGGACGCCGGCCGCTGACCGACCCGCACAGCACGCCGCCCTCGCCCCGGACGACCGGGTGCGGGGGCGGCGTGCTGTCCGGCCTCGCCGGGCTCAGGACGCGGGGATCTGGCCCCGCACCAGGGTCTCCAGGCGGGTGGTGCGGGGCTTCGCCGGAAGCTCCGCGACGGCGCGCGGCAGCGCCGCGTCCGCCCCGTGCACCACGGACAGGTGCCGCTCACCGCGGCCGAACGCCGTGTAGACCCACGGGCGGGTCAGGCCCTGCGTCGCGTCCCCGGGCAGCACCACCACGGCCGCCGGCCAGCGCAGGCCCACGGCCTGGTGCCCGGTGACCGCCCAGCCGTGCCGCACGGACTGCTCCACCCGGTCCTTCGGTACGAGCACGGGCGCGCCGTCGCAGTCCAGGCGCAGCCCCTCCGCGTCCGCTCCGAGCACACGGCCCGGACGAATCCGGCCCGGCGCGGGCACATGCACCACGCGGTCGCCGGGGTCGAAGCCGCCGAAGCGGCCGGGGCCCGGGTTCAGCCGCTCCTTCAGCGCCGCGTTCAACGCGCGCGTCCCCGCCGCGCCGCCGTGGCCGACCGTGATCACCTGCGTCTGCTCGGGAGGCACCCCGATCGCGCGCGGCACCGAGTCCGCGACGAGCTGCACGGTGCGGTGGATCGCCTCCGCCGCGTCCCGCACCGGGACGATCACGACCTCCTTGCCGGGCGCCTCCACCGCGTTCAACTCACCGATGCCGATGCCCGAGACCAGCTCGCCGATGGGGCCGAAGTCCGGGGTGCGGGAGGCGATGCGCGGGCAGACGGCGGACGCGAGCAGGTCCGCGAAGACCCGGCCCGGGCCCGCCGACCACAGCGTGCCGGGGTCGCCGCTGAGCAGCAGCCCCGCCCCGTCGGGCAGCTGCTCCACGAGGAGCGCCGCGCCGTCCACGTCCAGCTGCGGGGCATCGAGCACCACCAGCAGGTCCAGGGCCAGCGCGCCGTCCGCGTCCCGGCCGGGGCCCTCCGCGTGCGCGACGAGCCCGGCGACCGTGGCGGTCACCTCGCGCGGGGCGTCCGGGCCGAGCAGCTCGGCGGCCCTGCGGCGGCCGTCCGCGCTGTGCGCCGCGACACAGACCCGCAGGCCGAGCCCGGCCGCCGCCTTCGCCACCGCGATCGGCTCGGCGCGGGCCGCCTCGCCGCCCGTGTGCAGCACCAGGCGGTGGGTGGCGACCGCGCGGAGCAGCTCCGCCGTCGAGCCCTTGGCCCGTGCCGCCGCCTCCTCCCAGCCGGCCGGGGGAGCGGCGTCCTTCGCGCCCGCGTTGACCAGACGGGCCAGGCCGTCCGCGAGGCTCTCCTCCGCCATCGCGTACCGCTCCAGGCCGACCAGGACCCGGACCGGGCGCTCGGGCTCCTCGCCCTCCTCCTCGGCCTGCTCGGGCGTGGCCGTCTGGGCCGGTGGCTCGTCCAGCGGGTCCTGGAGGACGAGCGCGTCGCCCTCCGCGACCGCGCTCTGCACAGCCGCCTCAGGATCGGGCACCGCGTACTTGCCGAGCGCCTCGGCGAGCACCGGCAGGTCCAGGGCGGTGTGTCCGGCGACGGCCGCCTGTTCGAGCAGCCAGACCGCGAGCGCGCAGCCGCGCCGCTCGTCGTCCGGGCCGCACTCGGCACCGAGCAGCGCCCGCGCGAATCCGTCGGCCTGCTCGGGCCGCACCCCGGGGACGCGCAGCAGTTGCCACGGGTCCTCGCGCAGCCGCTCCTCGGCGCCCTCGCCCAGCGCGCCGGCGGCGGCCACGGCGAGCGACTCGGGCGCGCCGCCCTCACCGAGCACGGCCCGCACGGCGGCGACGGCCTCCGCGTGGGCCGGGCCGGGTACGCCGGGCTGCTGCGGACCGCGCTCCGGCGCGGGGGTGGCCGCCGGGCGCGCTGGGGGCGTACGCGCGGGCTCGGGCACCGGTGCCGGGTCCGGCGCGGTGAACACGGAGGAGGCCGGCTTGCCGCCGCCCTCGACGGCCCGCACGGCGGCGAGCAGATCGGCCGCGGTGCCGCTGAGCTTGGCCCCCGCCTCGATGGGCCCGTCCTTGGAGGCCTTCCGCTGAGCGATCCGCTCCCGGAACTCCCGCTGAGCGGCAAGCTCGGCCTCGGCCTCGGAGACCTGAGCCGACCCGTCCCCGGCGCTCTCGGCTGCGGTGCCGCCCGGCTGTTCCTGCTCGCCGCTCTCCGGCTCCACAGCCTCTGCCTCGGCCGTGTCGGCGTGCCCGTCGTCAGCGCTCTCGGATGCGGCTCCGTCCTGCTGCTCCTGCTCGCCGCTCTCCGGATCCGCCTCGGCCGTCTCGGCGGGCCCGTCGGTCCGGTCGCCGGACGCGGCGCTCGGGGCGGGGTCGCTCTCGGCGTCCTGGTCCGGGGCCGTGGCCTCCGGCTCCCGCGGGGCCGTGTCCGTCCCGTCACCGGCCCTGGTGTCGGGCTCCGGGAAGTGGGTGTCCTCGCCGCCGACCTGGCCTCCGGGCTCGCCCTCCGGCGTCTGCGTGGCGTCGTCGGGGCCGGGGGCCTCTCCGGTCGCGCTCTCCTGCGCGGTGTCGGGGGTCGGCGCCGGGCCGGTCTCCTCGGCGGCGGACTCCGTACTCACAACGTGCTCCAGTCCTGATCGGGATAGCGGTGCACGGGCGCCGACACATCGTCGAGCGCCTGGCAGATCTCGTCAGGAAGACTAAGCGCCTCCACTGACAACGCGGCCGTGAGCTGCTGCGCGTTGCGCGCGCCGACGATCGGGGCGGTCACGCCGGGCCGGTCCCTGATCCAGGCGAGCGCCACCTGCAGCGGCGTCGTGGCGAGCCCGTCGGCGGCTATGGACACCGCGTCCACGATGTGCCGGGCCGTCTCGTCCAGGTACGGCGCGACGAACGGCGCCATGTGGTCCGAGCCGCCGCGCGAGTCCGCGGGCGTGCCCGTGCGGTACTTGCCGGTGAGGACGCCGCGCCCCAGCGGCGAGGACGGCAGCAGCCCGATGCCGAGGTCGAGCGCGGCGGGCAGCACCTCGCGCTCCACGCCGCGCTGCAGCAGCGAGTACTCCATCTGCGTACTGGCGATCCGGGTACGGGTCCCCGGCGCCGCGAGCTGCCAGGTGGCCGCCTTGGCGAGCTGCCAGCCGCAGAAGTTGGACACCCCCGCGTACCGGGCCCGCCCGCTGGCGACGGCGATGTCGAGCGCCTGGAGCGTCTCGTCGAGCGGCGTGCCCGGATCGTAGGCGTGGACCTGCCACAGGTCCACGTAGTCCGTGCCGAGCCGGGCCAGCGAGGCGTCGAGCGCGGCGAGCAGATGGCCGCGCGAGCCGTCGAAGCGCCGGTCGGGATCGGGCACGCTGCCCGCCTTCGTGGAGATCACCAGGTCCTGGCGCGGCACGAGCCCCTCGACGAGCCGCCCGAGCAGGTACTCCGCCTCCCCGTCCCCGTACACGTCGGCCGTGTCGACCAGGCTGCCGCCCGCCTCCCAGAAGGTCTTCAACAGGTCTGCGGCGTCGTGCTCGTCGGTGTCCCGACCCCAGGTGAGGGTGCCGAGACCGATCCGGGACACGCGCAGGCCGGTGCGGCCGAGATGCCTCTGCTCCATGGGCGCTGAGATTACTGGCCCCGGCTCAGGATCGGGGCCCCTGTGGACGACTGTGCGGCGGCCGGGCGCGCTAGGGTGCCCGACCAGGGGCGTTACCGATGGGTAAGCCCCTGGATCGCAGGGCGTTGGCACGACCGTCGGCACGGCGTTAAGGAGATGTGGTCAATGAAGCTCGGCATCAACCTCGGCTACTGGGGCCTGGGCATGGACTCCGACAACCTCACCGTCGCGAAGGAGGCCGACAAACTCGGCTACGCGGTCTGCTGGGCGGCCGAGGCGTACGGCTCGGACACCGTGACCGTGCTGTCGTACGTGGCCGCGCAGACCGAACGGATCGACGTCGGCTCCGCGATCATGCAGATCCCCGCCCGCCAGCCCACGATGACCGCGATGACGGCCGCGACCCTCGACTCGCTGTCCGGCGGCCGCTTCCGCCTCGGTCTCGGCGTCTCCGGCCCGCAGGTCTCCGAGGGCTGGTACGGCGTCAAGTTCGACAAGCCGCTGGCCCGCACGCGCGAGTACGTCGACATCGTCCGCAAGGCGATGAGCCGCGAGCGCGTCTCCTACGAGGGTGAGCACTGGACCCTGCCGCTGCCCGAGGGCCCGGGCAAGTCCCTCAAGCTGACCGTGCACCCGCAGCGCGAGCACATCCCGCTCTACATCGCCGCGATCGGCCCGAAGAACCTGGAGCAGACCGGCGAGATCGCCGACGGCGCCCTCCTGATCTTCCCGGCCGCCGAGCACCTCGAGGACACCGCGATCCGTCACCTGCGCGCGGGCCGCGAGAAGGCCGGCAGGACCATGGAGGGCTTCGACGTCTGCCCGACCGTGCCGATCGCCGTCGGCGACGACAAGGACGTCTCCTCGCTCGCCGACCTGCTGCGCCCCTACACCGCCCTGTACGTGGGCGGCATGGGCAGCCGCAAGCAGAACTTCTACAACCAGCTCGCGGGCCGCATGGGCTACGAGAAGGAGGCCGCCGAGGTCCAGGAGAAGTACCTGTCCGGCGACAAGGAGGGCGCCGCCGCGGCGATCCCGCAGCAGCTCATCGACTCCACCACCCTGCTCGGCTCCGTGGACCGGATCGCCGACCGGATGCGCGCCTACGCGGCCGCCGGGGTCACCACCCTCACGCTGTCCCCGGCCGGCTTCTCGCTGGACGAGCGCCTCGCCTCGCTGCGCGCGGGCACGGAGGCGCTGGAGCGCGCCGGTCTGGCGTAGCCGCCGGGGAGCGGCCTGGAGGGGGAGAGGTCTGCGGCCGTGGTGGGGGCTCGGGGTGTCTTCCCCGCCACGGCCGTCACGGGGAACAACGCGCCGGAGCCGGTTCGGTCACGCGCCGGGCGGACTCCGAGTCGCGGGACGGCCCGAGGCGCGAAATCCTGTGCACAGGCAGGGAGCGGCAGGGAGGTACCACGATGCTGTCGGCCAAGAGTCTGTTCCAGGAGATCCTCGACGACGACGAGTCGTTCCGGTTGTTCTGTTCCATCGCGGCCAGCGGGGAGTCCCAGGGCGGCTGGGAGAACGGCCGGATCGCCGCGCTCGTCCCGGCGAGCGAGCGCGCCCTCGCGCCCAAGGTCGCCCGGCACGGCGCGGACGAGGACAAGCACGGGCGCATCTTCAACGCGCTCATGAAGAAGCGCGGTCTGCAACCGGTCCCCGTACCGGAGGAGGCCGACTACACGATGCTCCTGGAGCGGCACGGCATCGGGCTCGCCCACGAGCAGCTCAAGCGCGACGAGCCGCTGTCCGTGCAGGACATCGTCACCTACCTCGCGCACAGCCGCGTCACCGAACAGCGCGCCTCCGAACAGATGGAGCTGCTGCGCAAGCACTTCTCCGACCATCCGGACATCGGCCGCGCGGTGAAGATGATCTCCCACGACGAGGACAACCACCTCGCGTACTGCCACGAGGAACTGCTGCGCTTCGCCTACGCGGGGCACGGCCGCACCATCCAGCGCATCCTGCGCGAGTGCGCCCTCGCCGAGATCGCCGTCTACCGGGACGTCAGCCTCGCCGTCATGGACCACATGGGCCGCATCCTGGGCTGGTCGAAGGCCAAGTCGGCCGTGCTCGCCGCCGGTATCCACGCCGTGTACGCGTACGAACGCCTCGGCGGCTGGCGGCGGATGGTCTCCCTGGAGATGCCCGAACGGCGGGACGCGCTGGGCGGGCCCGCGACCACCTCCGTCGAGTTCGCCTGAGCCCGGGCCCGGGGCGGCGCCTCACAGCCAGCCGCGCCGCTTGAACTGCCGGTACAGGAGCACTTCCAGGACCGCCATCACCAGGATGACCGCCGGATACGTCCACACCCAGTGCAGCTCGGGCATGTGGTCGAAGTTCATGCCGTAGATCCCGGCGATCATCGTGGGCACGGCGGCCATCGCCGCCCACGCCGAGATCTTGCGCATGTCGTCGTTCTGCCGGACGCTCATCTGCGCCAGGTGGGCCGACAGGATGTCCGACACCAGCCGGTCCAGGCCGTCCACCGACTCGTTGACCCGGGTCAGGTGGTCGTTCACGTCCCGGAAGAAGGGCTGCGCGTCCGCGCTCACGAACGGGACCCCGGCGGTGCCCGACGGCCCCACGCCGGACAGGCGGGCCATCGGCATCGCGAGCGGCCCGGTCGCGCGCCGGAACTCCAGGATCTGCCGCTTGAACGTGTAGATCCGCGCCGCCGTGTCCCGGGAGCCGCCGCCGTCCGGCGAGAAGACCTCCGCCTCCAGCTCCTCCAGGTCGGTCTGCAGTTCGGCCGCGACCTCCAGGTAGTGGTCCACCGTCGCGTCCGCGATCGAGTACAGGACCGCCGTCGGACCGTGCGCCAGGAACTCCGGATCGTCCTCCAGACGCTTGCGCACCGCCTTCAGGGGCGCGCCCTCGCCGTGCCGCACCGTCACCACGAACGAGTCCCCGAGGAAGATCATCAGCTCGCCCGTGGACACCCGGTCGCTGCGCGGCTCGTAGACGACCGGCTTGAGGACGACGAACAGCGAGTCGTCGTACACCTCCAGCTTCGGCCGCTGATGCGCCTTGAGGGCATCCTCGACCGCCAGCGGATGCAGCCCGAACTCGTGGCTGACCCGGTCGAACTCCGCCGTGGAGGCCTCGTGCAGTCCGATCCAGACGAACGCGTGGCCCGAGGCCCGTGCCTCGTCCAGCGCGACGGCGAAGTCCGCGGGCCGCTCGATCCGGCGCCCGTCCCGGTAGATGGCGCAGTCGACGATCATGCCGAGAATTCTTCCCAGACCGACGCGGGCCCGCACTTCCACACGGCCTAGGGTGGCGCGTATGCCCACGCTGATTCTCGTCCGGCACGGACGCTCGACCGCCAACACCGCGGGTCTGCTCGCCGGGTGGACCCCCGGCGTGGCCCTCGACGAGCGCGGGGCCGCGCAGGCCGCCGCGCTGCCCGCGCGCCTCTCCGAGCTGCCCCTCGCGGAGGTCGTCAGCAGCCCGCTGCAGCGCTGCCGGGAGACCGTCGCCCCGCTGCTCGCCGCCCGCCCCGGGCTGAGCGTCCACACCGACGACCGGATCGGCGAGTGCGACTACGGCGACTGGTCGGGCCGCAAGCTCGCCGAGCTCGCCGACGAGCCGCTCATGCAGGTCGTGCAGCAGCATCCGACCGCCGCCGCGTTCCCCGGCGGCGAGTCCATGCGCCACATGCAGCACCGCGCCGCCGAGGCGGTGCGCGAGTGGAACGCGCGCGTGGAGGCGGAGCACGGCCCCGACGCCGTGTACCTGATGTGCTCGCACGGCGACATCGTCAAGTCCCTCGTCGCCGACGCCCTCGGGCTGCATCTCGACCTCTTCCAGCGCATCTCCGTGGAACCCTGCTCCGTCACGGCGATCCGCTACACCCGGCTGCGCCCCTTCCTCGTCCGCCTCGGCGACACCGGGGACTTCGCCTCGCTCGCCCCGCGCGAGCAGCCGCAGGGGCCGGATGCGCCCGTGGGCGGTGGCGCGGGCGCACCGTGATCGTCGCCCGCAGTAGGGTGAAGCAGCCGCCGGCACAAGTCGGTTCCCAGATCCCCCGATCCCCATGGAGAGCAGGACGTGTCCCGTCAGGTGTTCCTCTACGACCCTCCGGAGCGTTTCGTGGCCGGCACGGTCGGACTCCCCGGGCGCCGCACCTTCTTTTTGCAGGCCTCGGCAGGAACGCGCGTCACGAGCGTGGCGCTGGAGAAGACGCAGGTGGCCGCGCTCGCCGAGCGCATGGACGAGCTGCTCGACGAGGTCGTGCGGCGCAGCGGGGGCAACGCCCCGGTGCCCGCCATGGCGCCCTCCGAGATCGCCGACACCGCCCCGCTGGACTCCCCGGTGGAGGAGGAGTTCCGCGTCGGCACGATGGCGCTCGCCTGGGACGGTGACGAGCAGCGCATGATCGTCGAGGCGCAGGCCCTCGTGGAGCTGGACGCCGAGTCCGAGGAGGACCTCGCCGAGGCCGAGGAAAGGCTTCTCCAGGACGAGGAGAACGGCCCGCCGATGCTCCGCGTCCGGCTGACCGGCACGCAGGCCCGCGCGTTCGCCAAGCGCGCCCTGGACGTCGTGAACGCGGGCCGGCCGCCGTGCCCCCTGTGCAGCCTGCCGCTCGACCCGGAGGGACACGTATGTCCGCGCCAGAACGGATACCGGCGCGGAGCGTGAGCGCGCCCACCGATCTCGCCGCCCTCGACCTCCTGACCCGCGGCGAGCTGGAGGTCCGCGGCCAGATCCGCGAGGCGTCGAACGCGGTGCTCCTGTGCACCGTCACGCACGAGGGCCGCGAGGCCGCCTGCGTCTACAAGCCGGTGCGCGGGGAGCGCCCCCTGTGGGACTTCCCCGACGGCACGCTCGCCCAGCGCGAGGTCGCCGCCTACGAGGTCTCCGAGGCGCTCGGCTGGGGCCTGGTCCCGCCGACCGTGCTGCGCGACGGGCCGTACGGCGAGGGCATGTGCCAGCTGTGGATCGACGGCCCCGAGGAGCCCGCGGAGGCCGACCGGCTGCTCGCGCTCGTCGACGGCGAGGAGCCGGGCGAGGGCTGGAAGGCCATCGGCTTCGCCGAGGTCGGCGAGGGCCGCACCGCCCTGCTCGTGCACGCCGACGACCCGCGCCTGCGCCGCCTCTCCGTGCTCGACGCGGTGATCAACAACGGCGACCGCAAGGGCGGTCACCTGCTGCTCGACACCGCGGGCCGGCTCTACGGCATCGACCACGGCGTCACCTTCAACGCCGAGGACAAGCTGCGCACCCTGCTGTGGGGCTGGGCGGGCGAACCGCTCACCGAGGAGGCGACGGCCGCCCTGGAGACCCTGCGGGACCGCCTGCGTGTGGGAGAACCGCTCGCTGCCCGGCTCGCCGCCCTGATCACCGCCGCCGAGCTCGACGCCGTACGGGAGCGGGTGGCGGAGCTGCTCAGAACCGGCCGCCACCGGGAACCGGGCGGCGACTGGCCCGCGATCCCGTGGCCGCCGGTCTGACCCTCTGACCTGCGAGGCGACGGTGTCCGGGGGCGGTTGGCGGCGGGGCGGGCTACGTTCGGGGGATGACCAAGCTGATTGTCGAGGACCGGATCGACCGTCCGGCCAAGGACGTCTTCGAGGCGATCGTCAGCCCGGAGAGCCTGTCGAGCTTCTTCACCGCCGAGGCGTCCGCCGCGATGGTGCCCGGCACCACCGTGACGTGGCGGTTCGGCCATGTCGACGCGACGTTCGACGTCGAGATCGGCGACATCGAGGCGGACCGCCTCATCACCTGGCGCTGGCCGGCCGAGGTGACGATCCGGCTCGCGCAGGAGGACGGTGCGACGAGAATCACCATCACCGAGGACCAGATGGGCGACGGCTCCGAGGGCGCCGCGCGCGCCGTCGGGCAGACCCAGGGCTGGACGTACTTCGTGTGCGCCCTGCGCGCCTGGCTGGTTCACGGGATCCGTCATTTCGGACTGAGCGACGCGATCCGCGCCGCTCTCGTCTGAACCGTTAGCCGAGGGACGGGACACCCGCAAGAGGGCCTTGTCGGCCATCACACCGATCCGGTTCGTATGCGGAAGCACCGTCCGGTTAGGCTTCAAGACATGCATGCCTGGCCCGCTTCTGAGGTCCCCGCCCTGCCTGGCAAGGGCCGCGACCTGAGGATCCACGACACCGCGACCGGTGGGCTCGTCACCCTCGACCCCGGTCCCGTCGCCCGTATCTACGTCTGCGGCATCACGCCGTACGACGCGACCCACATGGGTCACGCGGCGACCTACAACGCGTTCGACCTCGTGCAGCGCGTGTGGCTCGACACCAAGCGGCAGGTCCACTACGTCCAGAACGTCACGGACGTCGACGACCCCCTGCTGGAGCGGGCCGTACGCGACGGCATCGACTGGGAGGGCCTCGCCGAGCGCGAGACCGCCCTGTTCCGCGAGGACATGACCGCCCTGCGGATGCTCCCGCCGCAGCACTACATAGGCGCCGTCGAGGCGATACCCGGCATCGTGCCGCTCGTCGAGCGGCTCCGTGACGCGGGCGCCGCCTACGAGCTCGACGGCGACATCTACTTCTCCGTCGAGGCGGACCCGCACTTCGGGTCGGTCTCGAACCTGGACGCGGCCGCCATGCGGCTGCTGTCCGCCGAGCGGGGCGGCGACCCGGACCGTCCGGGCAAGAAGAACCCGCTCGACCCGATGCTGTGGATGGCCGCCCGTGAGGGCGAGCCCAGCTGGGACGGCGGCTCGCTCGGCGCGGGGCGCCCCGGCTGGCACATCGAGTGCGTGGCCATCGCCCTCGACCACCTCGGCATGGGCTTCGACGTCCAGGGCGGCGGATCCGACCTGGCCTTCCCGCACCACGAGATGGGCGCCTCGCACGCCCAGGTGCTCACCGGCGAGTTCCCGATGGCCAAGGCGTACGTGCACGCCGGCATGGTCGCGCTCGACGGCGAGAAGATGTCCAAGTCCCGGGGCAACCTGGTCTTCGTCTCCAAGCTGCGCCGCGACGGCGTCGACCCGGCCGCGATCCGGCTGGCGCTCCTGGCCCACCACTACCGGGCCGACTGGGAGTGGACCGACAAGGTCCTGACCGACGCGGTGGAGCGGCTCGACCGGTGGCGCGCCGCCGTGTCCCGTCCCGACGGCCCCGCCGCCGAGGCGCTGGTCGACGAGATCCGCGAGGCGCTGTCGAACGACCTGGACGCCCCCGCGGCGCTCGCGGCGGTCGACCGCTGGGTCGAGCGGCAGGTCGCCGAGGGCGGTACGGACGAGGGGGCGCCCGGTGTGGTGTCCCGTGCGGTCGACGCGCTGCTCGGGGTCGCCCTGTAGTCACGCACTCCACGAACAGCCCCTCCGGCAGGAGGAGGTGCGGTCACGGGGCTCTGCCCCGGACCCCGCTCCTCAAGCGCCGGAGGGGCTGTTCCTTTGTGGCTGATCTCCGGCCCACCCTCTAGGCGTATGCGCGTTTCTGCGCTAAACAACGCCCATGCGATCACTATTGAGCACGCATATGGGAAGACGGCTCAGATCCGTCGTGGCCGTCGCCACCCTCGGCGTCGCCGCCACCTTCGCCGGGCCCGGCCTCGCACAGGCCGAGGACACCGCCGGCAAGGTCGGCGACGTCACCGGGTTCCACACCGACGGCCCCCGGTACACGCTCGACGCCGGCGAGGCCAAGGCCCGCGTCAGTTTCGTGTCCGACGAGACCTTCCGGATCGAGCTCGCCCCGGACGGCACCTTCACCGACCCGGCCGGCGACGACATCGTCGTACCGCAGGGCGCGCCGCCGGAGACCCGCTGGAAGGACCAGGGCGACCGCTACGAGCTCAGCAGCGCCAAGGTCACCCTGCGCGCCTACAAGTCCCCCCTGCGCTTCGCCCTGTTCCGCAACGACGGCACCGAACTCTGGTCCGAGAGCGCCCCGTTGAAGTGGACCGCCGACACCACCACGCAGACCCTGGAGCGCGGCGCCGACGAGCAGTTCTACGGCGTCGGCATGCAGAACGGCCGGGGCAACACCTCGCTGCGCGGCCAGACCGCCAAGGCCGAGGTGAACTACAACTGGAACGACGGGGGCCACCCCAACTCCGTCCCGTTCTACCTCTCCTCGGCCGGCTACGGCGTCTTCCGGAACACGTTCGCGCCGAACACGTACACCTTCGACGCGCCCGTGACGGCCGCCGCGAAGGAGCACCGCTTCGACGCCTACTACTTCGCGGGCAGCGGCAAGGACAGCGCCAAGGACGTCATCGGCCAGTACACGCAGCTCACCGGCAAGCCCTTCATGCCACCCGTCTACGGCCTGGAGATCGGCGACGCCGACTGCTACCTGCACAACGCCAACCGCGGCGAGCGCCGCACCCTCGACGCTCTGAAGATCTCCGACCAGTACGTCGCGAACGACATGCCGCTCGGCTGGATGCTGGTCAACGACGGCTACGGCTGCGGCTACGAGAACCTCGCCGAGACCGCCAAGGGCCTCCAGAAGAACAAGACCCAGCTCGGCCTGTGGACCGAGGACGGCATCGACAAGATCGCCGACCAGGTGAAGGCCGGCCAGCGCGTCGCCAAGCTCGACGTCGCCTGGGTCGGCGCCGGCTACAAGTTCGCCCTCGACGGCTGCAAGGCCGCCTACAAGGGCATCGAGGACAACTCCGACGCCCGCGGTTTCACCTGGGCCCCCGAGAGCTGGTCCGGCGCCCAGCGCTGCGGCGTCCAGTGGTCCGGCGACCAGTCCGGCTCCTGGGACTACATCCGCTGGCAGATCCCCACCTACGCCGGCGCGACCATGTCCGGGCTCGCCTACACGACCGGTGACGTCGACGGCATCTTCGGCGGCAGCCCCAAGACGTACGTACGCGACCTCCAGTGGAAGTCCCTGCTGCCCGTCACCATGACGATGGACGGCTGGGCCGCCGCCGACAAGCAGCCCTTCCGGCAGGGCGCGCCGTACACCGCGATCAACCGGAAGTACCTGAAGCTCCACGAGTCGCTGCTGCCCTACCTGTACTCGTACGCGCACGAGGCGACGAAGACCGGGGTCGGCGCCGTGCGGCCGCTCGCGCTCGAGTACCCCGGCGACCCGAAGGCCGCGACCGACGCCGCCAAGTACGAGTTCCTGACCGGCGAGGACCTCCTCGTCGCACCCGTCTACAAGGACAGCGCGGTCCGCGACGGGATCTACCTGCCCGAGGGCACCTGGACCGACTACTGGACCGGGCGCGTCTACCAGGGCCCGACCACGATCGACGGCTACAGCGCGCCCCTGGACACCCTCCCGATGTTCGTCAAGGGCGGCGCCGCCGTCCCGATGTGGCCCGGCATCCGCTCCTACGCCGACCGCAGCGCCGACTCGCCGCTCGCCTGGGACGTCTACCCGCAGGGCTCCTCGTCCTTCGACCTGTACGAGGACGACGGCGTGACCCGGGCCCACCGCGACGGCGCCTTCGCCACGCAGCGCGCCGAGGTCGACGCCCCGAAGTCCGGCGCCGGTGACGTGCGCGTGCGCATCGGGGCGAGCAAGGGCTCCTTCGAGGGCAAGCAGAGCGCCCGCCCGTACGCGTTCACCGTGCACACCGGGGACGCCCCGCGCCAGGTCGCGCTCGACGGACAGCCGCTGCGCCAGTACACCGACGCGGACGCCTACGGGAAGGCCGCGAGCGGCTGGTTCTACGACCGTGACGACCGCGGCGGCGTCGTCCGCGTCAAGACCGGCAGGCTGTCCACCTCCCGCGCCTTCACGCTCGATCTGAAGGACACCGCGGCCGTCGGCGGGGCCGTGCCCGGGGCCGACGCCGTCGTCACCGCACCCGCCGGGCAGGAGCTGGGCGCGGGCGCCGAGGGCAAGGTCGCCGTCGACGTCACCGCCGGCACCCGCGACGCCACCGGCGTCTCCGTCACACTGACCGCCCCCGACGGCTGGCGCGCCGGCAACCCCGTCACCGTCGACCGGATCGCGGCGGGCACCACCCGCCGCGTCGAGGTCCCGCTCACCCCGGCCGCCGACGCCAAGGCGGGGGAGCAGGCCCTCACCGCGACGGCCCGCTACGACGCGGCGGGCCAGGGACGCACCGCGCAGGGCCGCTTCGCGGTGTCCGTCATGCCGAAGCCGCCCACCGGCGACACCTGGGCGAGCGACATGGAGTGGCTGACGTCCACGAACGGCTACGGGCCCGCCGAACGCGACCGCAGCAACGGCGAGTCCGGCGCCACCGACGGCCACACCCTCACCCTCGCCGGCAAGACGTACACCAAGGGGATCGGTGTGCACGCCAACTCCGACATCGAGGTCTACCTCGGCGGGCAGTGCGCGAAGCTGACCGCCGACGTCGGCATCGACGACGAGATCAACGGGTACGGGGAGGTCGCCTTCTCCGTCGAGGCCGACGGCAAGGTGCTGTGGACCTCGCCCAAGGTGACCGGCGCCTCGGCGACCGTGCCGGTGGACGTCGACGTCAGCGGAGCCCGGCACCTGCACCTCAAGGTGACGGACACCAACGGCTCCAAGACCGGGGACCACGGGGACTGGGCCGCCGCCAAGTTCTCCTGCGGATCCGGGAGTTGACCTAGAGACGGCGGGGGGGGGGGGGGGGGCCCCCCCCCCCCCCCCCCCCCCCCTCACCCCCCCCCCGCCCCCCCCCGGGGGGGCCGGGGGGGGGGGGGCCCCCCCAGTTTTTGTGGGGGGGGGGGGGGGGGGGGGTTGGGGGGGGGGGGGGGGGGGGGCCCCCCCCCCCCCCCCCCCCCACCGCACCTGTCCTACGCCTCCGGCTCCTCGCCCTCCGGGCGCGGCGGCTTCGGCGGCCGGGTCCGGTCGCCCGGGGGCGTGCCCGGGTCGCGGCGCCGCAGATACCGCTCGAACTCGCGGGCGATCGCGTCGCCCGAGGCCTCCGGCAGCTCCGCCGTGTCGCGGGCCTCCTCCAGCGACTGCACGTACTCCGCGACCTCGCTGTCCTCGGCCGCCAGCTGGTCCACGCCCAGCTGCCAGGCCCGCGCGTCCTCGGGCAGCTCGCCCAGCGGGATCCGCAGGTCGATCAGGTCCTCCAGCCGGTTCAGGAGCGCCAGCGTCGCCTTCGGGTTCGGCGGCTGCGACACGTAGTGCGGGACCGCCGCCCACAGCGAGACCGCCGGGACGCCGGCGTGCGTGCACGCCTCCTGGAGGATGCCGACGATGCCCGTCGGACCCTCGTACTTCGTCTCCTCCAGGTCCATCCGCGTCGCCAGGTCGGGATCCGAGGTGACCCCGCTGACCGGCACCGGCCGGGTGTGCGGGGTGTCACCGAGCAGCGCGCCCAGGACGACCACCATCTCCACGCCCAACTCATGGGCGAAGCCCAGCAGTTCGTTGCAGAACGAGCGCCAGCGCATGGACGGCTCGATGCCCCGTACGAGGACGAGGTCACGCGGCTTGTCGCCGCCGATCCGCACCACCGAGAGCCGGGTCGTCGGCCAGGTGATCTTGCGCACGCCGTCTTCCATGAAGACCGTCGGCCGGTTCACCTGGAAGTCGTAGTAGTCCTCGGCGTCGAGCGCCGCGAACACCTCTCCCTTGAACTCCTTGTCGAGATGCGCGACCGCGGTGGAGGCGGCGTCACCAGCGTCGTTCCAGCCCTCGAACGCGGCCACCATGACCGGGTCGACCAGCTCGGGAACCCCCTCGAGCTCGATCACTCAGCGCCTCCTTCCGACGTGCCCTCGCGTACCCGCCCACCTTACGGCGTCCACGGGGGACCTCCGCAGCCCCCTGGAACCCGGCGGCTGCCGGGAACCATGCCCCGAGTCACGGGCCCGCACTCCACCGGGAGGGGCCGGGGCGTCACAGGGTCGAGCGCAGCCACTGCTCCACGGACGCGATGTGCACCGTCGCCCACGACCGGGCCGCCTCCGCGTCGCCGTCGCGCAGCGCCGCCAGGATCGCCCGGTGCTCGTGCAGAGTGCGGCTCACGGCGTCCTCCTGGGTCAGACCGCGCCAGACGCGGGCCCGGGTGGTCGGCCCGGACAGGCCGTCGAGCAGCGAGCACAGGACCGAGTTGCCGGACGCCTTCACGATGCCGCGGTGGAAGTCGAGGTCCGCGGCCACCAGTTCCTCGACCGAGGGCTCCGGGCCCAGCGCGTCGAGCTGCGCCGACAGCCGGTCCAGCTCTCCGGACGTGATCGAGCCCGCCGCGAGGGCCGTCGCGGCGGGCTCCAGGATGCGGCGCACCGCGAGGAACTCCAGGACCGTGTCGTCCCGGTGGAAATCGACGACGAAACTCAGCGCCTCCAGGAGGAGTTGCGGGTCCAGACTCGTCACGTACGTGCCGTCGCCCTGCCGCACGTCCAGGATCCGGATCAGCGACAGGGCGCGTACGGCCTCGCGCAGCGAATTGCGCGACAGGCCCAGCTCCGCGGCGAGTTCGCTCTCCTTGGGGAGGCGGTCGCCCGGGCGCAGCGCGCCCGAGACGATCATCCCCTTGATCTTCTCGATGGCCTCGTCGGTGACGGCCACGGCACCCCCCTCTGCTCAGGCCGGAGGGCGGATACCTCCGATGTCTCGCACCATTATGTGCGCAGGGCCGCCCAAGGCCAGGGGGTGTCCGCGATCAGGTACGGGGATCAGGTACGGCCGGTGCCTGCGCCGCCCTCGCCGGGGACTCCACCGGGACCTGCGGCGCCGGACGCAGCAGCAGCCAGCCGCCGCACACCAGCGTCACCGCCTGCGCCCCGGCGAGCAGCGCGAAGCCCGCGCCGAAGCCGTGTCCGCCGCTCGCCGCGATCGCCACGCCCATCGCCGTCGGCATGAACGCCGAGACGAGATTGCCCACCCCGTTCACCACGCCGTAGGCGCTGCCCACCGCGTGCGCCGGGGCGCAGCGCTGCACCAGCGTCGGGATGGCCGGGCCCTGGAGCCCCCAGAAGCCGCCGGCCGCGATCAGCCCGGCCGCCGCCAGGCCGTCGCTGTCCGCGCCCATGACCACGAGCACGCTCGCCGCGGTGCCCGCCGAGCCGACCACGAACAGCAGCGGAAGCAGCCGCGCCGGCAGCCGGTCGAGCAGGAACCCGCCGAGGAAGCCCGAGGCCAGCGACATCAGGAACGGCAGCGCCGACACCGCGCCCATCGCCGCGAGCGAGAAGTGCCGCTCCTGGAGGAGGTACGAGGGCAGCCACGCCGTCGAGCCCCACAGATAGCCGAGCGTGGCGATCTCCACGAGCAGGATCGGCACGAGACGCGGCATGCGCAGCGCCTCGCGCAACGTACCGACGGCGCCGCCGCGGCCCGTCGCGGCCCGCAGCCCCCGGCCGCGCACGAACAGCGCGATCAGCGGCAGCCCCACCACCGCGTTCAGCGCGGCCAGCGCGAGGAACGACGTGTGCCAGTCGAACCGGTACACGAGGTAGGTGATCAGCGGCAGCCCCACGGCCGTGCCCAGGGACACGCCCATCGAGCTCACCGCGTTCGGTTTGCCCGCCTCGTGCGGCGCGAAGTGCTCCCGCACGTACATCGTCTTGAGCGAGAACAGCGGCCCCTCGGCCGCGCCGAGCAGCGCCCGCAGGGCGGTCAGCGTCAGCGCGCCGAGCGCGTACGGCGACAGCAGCGTCATCACCGACCACAGGGCCACGCTCAGGAACAGCCCCCGCCGCACGCCGAGCAGCGTCTCGTACAGCGGGGTGAGCACGAACGCCGCGATGCCGTACCCCACGAGGAACGCGGTGCTCAGCGCGCCCTGCGCCACCCGGTCGCCGGTGATCCCGAAGTGGTCGGTGAACGCCCGGTCGGTGACCAGGACGGAGATGTTCACGCGGTCCACATAGCTGATCAGGACGACGACCAGGAGCGTCAGGACGCCCGCCCAGCGTGCTCTGCCGCTCACCGGGTCGCTCATGCGGTCGCCTGCTCCTCCGCCGCGGACCTGTACATGCGGCGCAGCCGGACCACGCCCAGGTCGTGCTGGTAGAGGTTCTCCTGCTGGTCCGCGTCGGACGGCATGGCCTCCAGCATCACGCGGTCCTGCTCCAGGACGTCCCAGTGGCGCTCCTCGATGAGCGTCTTGTAGAGGAAGCGCCACGTGTCGCGCTGCCAGCCCTGCACCTTGCGGTAGCGCCAGAAGAAGACCGCGCAGCGCTCCTCGTCGACCGGGCGGACCATGCCGACGATGCCGAACGCGCCGCCGGGGCCGGCCGAGGGCGGGTACGGGATGGACAGGTCCACCCAGTCGACGCCGGTGCGGCACAGCTCGACCCAGTCGAAGTTCACGCCCCGCTGGTCGGTCTTCTCGAAGAAGTAGCCGCGGTCGGTCTCCCGGATGCGGAACTTCGCGGTGGTGTCACCGTCGAACATCGTGTGCGAGTCGTGGTGCAGGAAGGCCCCGTGCATCGGGTCGAGGAGGTTCTCGACCGCGTAGCGCCACGGCACCTCCCACTCCGCGTAGCACAGGAACGCGTCGACGTCGGGGTCGACGAGCGGGTCGGGCAGCGTCAACTCGGCGGGCTGCGGCTGCTGTTCGGTGCCGAAATAGGCGAGGACGGCGCCGGCCACCTCGCGCACGGGCAGCGAACGGACGAGCTTCTTGCCCTCCAGGTTGCAGCCGGGCAGACCGGGCACGGAGGCGACCGTGCCGTCGGACTCGACCTCCACCCCGTGGTACCAGCAGGCCACCCGGTCGCCCAGGTGCTTGCCCAGGGACAGCGGGGCGCCGCGGTGCGGGCAGCGGTCCGCGAGCATGCTCAGGGTGCCGTCGGAGCGGCGGAACAGCAGCCACTGCTCGCCCAGGACGGTGACCTTGCGCATCGCGCCCGGCGCGACGAAGGAGGACGGGACGACCGGGTGCCACTGGTCGCGCAGACCGGTCGCGAAGATGTGCTCGGCGGTCAGGTTCACGGCGTTCACGCTCCCAGTCGGTGCATCTCGGCGGCGAAGGACTCCTCGGTCCAGGCGGCCCCGTCGGGGGCGTGGACCCTGCGGGCGTTGAGCCCGCGCACGACGTCCTCGATCTCGTGGCCGTCCTTGGTGAAGACGTCTTCCAGGGTGGCGGCCAGCTTGTACTCGTACGGCGTCGGCTCGTGCGTGCGGGACTGGTGGATCTCCAGGTAGGGCCAGTCCTGCCCGGTGTTCTTGCTCGGGTTGTCGCTCATGGAAAGTCTCCCGTCGGGGGTCACAGGTCGAGGACGAGGCGGCCCGACGCGCAGCGCGAGACGCAGATCATCATCGAGGCGTTCGCGGCGTGCTCGGCGTCCGAGAGCAGGAAGTCGCGGTGGTCGGGGGTGCCGTCGAGCACCCGGGTCTCGCAGGAGCCGCAGATGCCGTCGCGGCACGAGCTGTTGACGCTCAGCCCGGCCTGCTCGGCGGCCTCCAGGATCGAGGTGTCGGCGTCCACCGACAGGGTCAGGCCCGAGGTGCGGCACTCGACCTCGAACGTCGCGTCGTCCCCGGACCGCTCCACCACCGGCGCCGCGAACCGCTCCAGACGCAGCCGCTCGGCGGAGCAGCGCTCCTCGATCGCGGCGAGCAGCGGCTCGGGCCCGCAGCAGTACACGAGCGCACCCTCGGGCAGCTCCGCCAGCTCCGACGCCAGGTCGATGTGGCCCAGCTCGTCCTGCGGCACGAGCGTCAGGTCGCCGCCGAGCGCGGACAGCTCGTCGGTGAAGGCCATCGAGGCCCGGCTGCGCCCGCCGTAGACCATGCGCCACGCGGCGCCGCGCCGGGCGGCCTCGCGGGCCATCGCGAGGATCGGCGTGACCCCGATGCCGCCGGCCACGAACACGTACGCGGGCGCGTCCTCCAGGACGAAGTGGTTGCGCGGCTCGGACACCGTGACCGGCTGGCCGGGGCGCAGCTTCGTGTGGACGTGGCGCGAACCACCGCGCGAGGACGGCTCGTTGAGGACGCCGATCCGGTAGCCGCCGGTGTCGGCGGGGTCGCCGCACAGGCTGTACTGGCGGACCTGGCCGCCCACGTGCACGTCGATGTGGGCGCCGGGCGTCCAGGCGGGCAGCGGCTTGCCGTCGGGGTGGGTCAGCTCGACGGACAGCACGCCGTCGGCCTCCCAGGTCATCCGCCGGACCAGCAGGGACAGCTGACCTTCGGCGGGAGTCGTGGTGGTGGACATGGGGGGCCTCCCTACGCGGTGGGGATCTTGACGGGCGGGGTGAACGGGTTCTTCATCGGACCGAGCGCGGCCAGGTCGACCTCAACGAGGACGGGTCCGGCCGAGCCGACGGCCTCCTCGAGGACGGGCCGCGCGTGCTCGGCGTCGCCGATCCGCAGGTACGGCAGACCACAGGCGCGGGCCAGGAGGTCGAAGTCCGGGGTGGCCAGGTCGACGCCGCTGCGGCGCTCGCTGTAGCGGTCCTGCATGTTGCGCAGGACGCCGTAGCCGCCGTCGTTGAAGACCAGCACGGTCAGGCGGGGCCGCTCCTGGACGACGGTGAGCAGTTCGCCGAGGTGGACGGCGAGGCCGCCGTCGCCGACGATGACCACGGTGGGCCGCTCGGGGTCGGCGAGCGCGGCGCCGATGCCCATGCCCAGGCCCTGGCCGATGCCGCCGCCGCGCGGGAAGACGTTCGACTCCGGGGCGTACATCTCCAGGAGCCGGTTGCCCCAGCTGCTGGACGGGATGGTGACGTCCCGGGCGACCACCGCGTCGCGCGGCAGGACGGCGCGCAGGGCGTCGCAGATCGCGGCCTGCGGGCCGATGTTGTCGTGCAGGGTGGCCCGCACGTCCTCCCGCACCTGCGCCACGCGCCGCGTCCAGTCCGGCTCGGCGGTCCGGGCGTGGGGGAGCAGGGCGGCGAGCGCGTCGGCGGCGTCGGCGTGCAGGGCGTGCGCCGCCGGGTAGACCCGGCCGAGGGCCGCCGCGTCGACGTCGATGTGGATGTGCCGCTCGGCGCCGGGCAGTTCGAGCCCGTAGTCGGCGGTCTCGTTGGACCGGAAGTGCGTGCCGATCGTGAGCAGGACGTCCGCGTCGGCGAGCAGGGCCCGGCCGGCCGGGGTCGTCGCGAAGTTGCCGATCACCTGCGGGTGGTCCTCGGGGACCGCGCCGCGCCCCGAGTTGGAGGTCAGCAGGCCCGCGCCGGTCGCCTCGACGAGCGCGGCCAGCTCGGCCCGGGCCGCGTTCGCCCCGCCGCCGGCCCAGATCAGCGGGCGACGGGCGGTCGACAGGAGCGTGCCCGCGGCGGCCAGGGCCACCGGGTCGAGCGCGGGGCGCGCCGGCTCCGGCGCCGTCCCGGCGTCGTCGGTCTGGGCCGCGTACTGGAGGTCGATGGGCCACTCGACGCTGGCCGGGCCGCCGGGGGCGGTGAGCGCGGCGCGGGCGGCCTCGCGCAGGAGCCGGCCGGCCTCGTCGGTGGAGCCCACCGAGACGGCGTGCTTGGAGACCGCGGTCAGCATGCCGAGCTGGTCCTTGGTCTCGTGGATGAAGCCGCGCCCGCTGCCCAGGAACTCGCTCTCGACCTGACCGGTGACGTGCAGCACCGATGTGCCGGAGGCGAGCGCCTCGATCAGCGAGCCCGCCGCGTTGCCCGCGCCGGTGCCGGTCGAGGTGAGCGCGCAGCCGAGGCCGCCGCGGGTCCGCCCGTAGGCGTCCGCCGCGTTCACGGCGCTCGCCTCGTGGCGCACCGGCACGAACCGCAGCTCGCGGTCGACGGCCTCGACCAGGGGCAGGTTGTGCACGGACACGATGCCGAACACCGTGTCGATGCCCAGTTCCTTCAGGACGGCGACGAGGAGGGCGCCTCCGTTGTCGTAACGCATGCGTGCTCCTCAGAGGATGCCGCGGCCGACTCCGCCGCAGACGTCGATGCTGGTTCCGGTGATGTACGAGGCGCGCGGCGCGAGCAGCGCGAGGATCGCGTAGGCGACCTCCTCGGCGCGGCCGAGCCGGCCGAGGGCGACGCCGCGGTCGGCGGCGAGCTCCGCCTGCCAGTCCTCGTAGGAGAGGCCGGAGTCCGCGGCGGCGTGCCGACGGGTCCACTGGCCCGTGTCGATCAGGCCCAGGCACACGGAGTTGACCCGGATGCCGTCCGCCGCGAGCTCCGTGGCGAGGGACTTGGAGAGGTTGAGGATGCCGGCGCGGGCGGCGCTGGTCGTGATGAGACGCGTCTCCGGCTGCTTGGCCAGGACCGCGTTCACGTTCACGACCGACGCCGCGTCCGAGGCCCGAAGGAGTTCGCGGGCGGCCTGGAGCGGGTTGAGGACGCCCGCGAACTTCAGGTCCAGCTCGTCGCGCCAGTCATCCCACGTCGTGTCGTCGAGCCGCTTCATCCGCGACTGTCCGGCGTTGTTGACGAGGCCGTCGAGCCGGCCGCCGAACGCGTCGGCGGCGGTCGCGACGAACTCCCGCACGGCGTCGGCGTCGCGCACGTCGCAGGTGGCGGTGAACAGGCGGTCGCGGTCACCGAGGGCGCGCTTGAGACGCTCGGCGTCACGGCCGCAGGTGGCGACGTTCGCGCCTTCTTCGAGCAGGGCGCGGACCGTGGCCAGGCCGACGCCCGAGCTGCCTCCGGTGACCACGTAGGTCCGGTCGGCGAGGCCCAGATCCATAACAGAACTCCTAGAGAGACAGGGCTAGTTCATGGTGAAGCCGCCGTTGACGGCGATCACCTGTCCGGTCAGGTAGCGGGACTCCTCGGAGAGGAGGAAGGAGGCGACACCGGTCAGGTCGCCGGGCTGCTGCGGGCGCTCGATGGCCCGGTTCGCGCGGTACAGGTCGTGCCGCTCGGCGGGGACGGCCTGCGTGGCCTCGCCCTCGGTCAGACCGGGCGCGAGCGCGTTCACCGTGATGCCCCGCTCGCCCAGCTCCCGCGCCATGGCCCGGGTCAGCGCGATGACGGCGCCCTTCGAGGCGATGTAGTGGGCGAGCCGCGGGGAGCCGTAGAGCGCGGCGTCCGAGGCGATGTTCACGATGCGTCCGGTCGGGCCGAACAGCGGGTGCAGCGCCTTCGCGACCAGCCAGGGACCGCGGGCGTTCACCGTCATCAGGCGGTCCCAGACCTCGATGTCGATGTCCTGGAACTCCTTGCCGCCCACGCCGTTGGCGAGCGCCGCGTTGTTCACCAGGCCGTACAGCTCGCCGGGCAGCTCCCGCACCGCGCGGGCGAGCGCCTCGACGGAGGCGGGGTCCGCCACGTCGCAGCGCACGAAGCGGACGTCGAGCCCCTCGGCCCGCAGCTCCCCGGCGGCCTGCTCGCCGCGCTCGGCGTCGAGCTCGGCGACGACGACCCGGAAGCCGTCCTCGCCGGCCCGGCGGGCCATGGCCAGACCGAGGCCACGGCCCGCGCCGGTCACGACGACCGTACGGGCGTCTGCGGGCGACTGCTCAGTCACGGGTGACGCCGTGCATCGGCGAGTACTCGGGGTACGAGGGCACCTGCGGCTTCTGCGTGCCGATGACGACGCAGAACAGCGCGTCGGTGTCGCCCTCGTTCTTCAGCGAGCGGGTCACGCCGGCCGGCACCACGATCATGTCGCGGTAGCCGAGGGTGCGGTACTCGACCTCGTCGGGGCCGCGGTGGATGCCGACCTTGACGTTGCCCTCCAGGACGAAGAAGGCCTCTTCCACGTCGTGGTGGGTGTGGGCCGGGCCCTCGGCGCCGGGCGGCAGCAGCATGTTGGAGAAGGTGAAGCCGCCCGAGGGGATGATGCGGCTGTCGCCCTCGTGGTTGCCGGTCGCGCCGGAGCCCACGTAGCGGATCTGGCCGCGGCGGAACTGGGCGCCGGCCTTCTCCTGGAAGGAGAGGGTGTCGAAGTCGGCGACGCGCGACTCCTTGGTGGCGATCAGCGAGTCGGTGTACTTGCCGAGGTCGCCGCCGTTGTCGTACTCGGTGGTGGTCAGAGGCATGGGGGACTCCTTCGCTAGCGGGTGACGATGTGCAGGTGGGACAGGACCCAGGCGTTGAACCGCTCGGGCTGTTCCTGGTTGGCCAGGTGACCGGCGTCCTTGACGATCACGTAGGCGGTCTTGTGCAGGCCCCCGGCGAGGACCTGGGAGGCCTCGATCCCGGTGACCGTGTCGCGGTCGCCGCACACGACGAGCGCCGGTGCGGTCACCGCGGCCAGCTCCTCGCGCAGGTCGGCGCCCGCCATGGACTCGGCGGCGTACCCGTAGCCGGGCAGCCGGATCGAGCCGGCCATGGTCTCGACGACCCGTTCGACGAGCGCGCCGTCGGCCATGTCCGAGACCAGCCGGGGCCCGCGCTGCGCGGCGAAGACCCGCGGCCCGACCTCGGCCAGCTCCGTGGCGCGGGCCCGCATGCCCGCCGCCTTCGCCGGGTCCGTGCCGGAGCCGGCGCTGGAGTCGGCGACGATCAGCGAGGCCACGAGCTCCGGGTGACGCGTGGCGAGCCGCAGGGCGATCACGCCGCCCCACGAGACACCCAGCACGTGCGCCGAGGAGCCGTACGCCCGGATCACCCCGGCCGCGGCGTCCGCGAACCCGTCCAGGTCCAGCGGAACCTCCGGGTCGGGGGACTTGCCGTAGCCGGGGGCGTCCCAGGCGATGACCCGGGCGTGCTCCGCGAGCCCTTCGAGCTGCGGGGCGAACGCCGCCGAGGAGGAGCCGATCCCGTGCAGGCACAGCAGCAGGGGGCCGCTCGCACCGGCCTCCTCCACGTGCAGCGCGGTCACAGGATCTGCCCCGAGCGCCCGGCGAGCGCGGACAGGGAGCGCAGCACCGCGTACGGGACGACCTGGCTGGTGGCCGGGTTGCCCGGGTCGGGGCGGTGCGCGACCTCGAAGCGGTACTCGCCGTGCGGGCCCCACGCCTCGACGACGTGCCGGGTGAGCTTGGCGCCCGGATCGGCGACGACCCGGACCCGCACAGCGTCCAGGTCGCCGACGGCGAGGGCGACCGAGGCCGCGACGTTCGTCGACTTGGGGAACTTCACCGGCACGTCGCGCGCGGTGCCCGACATGACCTCGACGGGGCCGGTCGCCGTGCGCAGCCGCTCCAGCAGTTCCTCGTCCATCCAGGGCTGTTCGAGGGTGGACGGCAGCTTCGTCGTGGTGAGGCGCACCTCGTCGAGCGGGGCGAAGGAGCGCACGGCCTGGAGCAGGTCGAGGCCGCCGACGGCGCCGCCCGTGAAGGAGACCCGGCCGGGCCCGGCGGAGAGCAGCCGCTTGGACAGCTCGTCGTCGGTGAGGGCCCCGGTCGAGGCGATCAGCAGGTCGGTGCCGGAGGTGAGGACGCGCTCGCCCCACTCCCGTACGACGCCCTGGCCCGCCGCCTCCACGATCAGGTCGCAGCGCTCGATCGCGTCCTCGAAGGGGACCTGCGCGGCCGGGGCGGCCTCGCCGAGCGGGCGGTTGTCGACGATGCAGGTCAGTTCGGCGCCCTGCACCTCGCCGCGGGCGAGGGCGGTGCCGACGACGCGGCCGATGGCACCCCAGCCGACGAGTCCGACCTTCAGGTTCTTCGGAGTGGTCGGGGTCTTCGCGTGCTTCGGGCTCGTGCTCACTTGTGCTCTCCTTCCGGCGCGCCGGCCATGTGGCAGCGGATCTCCTTGGACGGCGGTCCCGCCGTCCCCCACAGGTCCGACAGCTCGGGGACCCGGCGCCAGACCTTGGCGATCCAGCGGTCCTCGACGACCTGCGCGACCTCGGACGTGTACTCGCACACCAGCCCGGTCGGGTCGGTGAAGTACGAGAAGGTGTTGTTGCCGGGGCCGTGCCGCCCCGGGCCCCACTTCGGGACGATCCCGTGGTGGCGCAGCCGGCCGAGCCCGCGCATGAAGTGGTCGACCGAGCTCATCTCGTAGGCCACGTGGTTGAGGGAGACCCACTCGGCCTGGTTGAACGCGATGCAGTGGTGGTCGGCGTTGCAGCGCAGGAACGCCATCTGGTGCTCGGACCAGTCGGACACGCGCAGACCGAGGACGTCGCAGTAGAAGGCGACGGCGGCGTCGATGTCGGGGGTGTTGAGGACGGCGTGGGTGACGCCGACCGGGACCGCTCCGTCGCGACCGCGCGGGGCGACCGCCCAGGTGTCGGCGGACAGCTCGACGAGCCGGCCCTCGTGGTCGTGGAAGCGCAGCCCGTAGCCGCCGCCCACCTGGTCGAGCGGGCCGGGCCCGGCGACCGGCGCGATGCCGCGGGCCTCCAGGCGGCGGGCCGCCTCGTCGATCTCGGCGGGCGTGGCCACGGCGAACACGAGCCGGCCGAGGCCGGTGCGGTCGGAGCGGGTCAGCTGCAGCGCGTGGTGCTCCTCGCCGGTGCCGCGCAGCCAGCTGGCGCTGTGCTCGGACTCGACGACCTCCAGGCCCCACGCGTCCTCGTAGAAGTCGGTGGCCTCCGCGAAGGAGGGGGTGAGCAGCTCGACCGAGCGCAGCGCGCGCAACCGGGCGATCGGGGGGTGGGTCATACGGAACTCCATGGCAGGAACGGTCAGTTGGCCCAGGGCAGCGGCGCCTCGGAGGTGCCCCAGTACAGGGACTTCTGGCGCTGGTAGGCACGGATGGCGTCGCGGCCCTTCTCCGTGCCGAGCCCGCTGTCCTTCATCCCGCTGAACGGGGTGGAGGCGCTGAACTGCTTGTACGTGTTGATCCAGACGGTGCCCGCGTCGATCCGGCGGGCCAGGCGCCAGGCGGCGCGGTGGTCGCGGGTCCAGATCCCGCAGGCCAGGCCGTACACGGAGTCGTTCGCCCGGCGCACCAGGTCGTCCTCGTCGTCGTAGGGGAGCACCACCAGGACCGGGCCGAAGATCTCCTCCTGGCAGGTGCGCGAGGAGTTGTCGAGTCCGGCGAGGACGGTCGGCAGGTAGTACGCGCCGTCCGCGTACGCGGGGCCTTCGGGGGCGGCGCCGCCGCACAGCACCTCGGCGCCCTCCGAGCGGGCCAGGTCCACGTAGGCGGCGACCGAGTCCCGGTGCTTGTGGTGCACGAGCGGGCCGACCTGGGTGTCCGGGTCCGTGCCGGGTCCGACGCGCAACTTCCGTACGCGCTCGACGAGTTCGGCCACGAAGGTGTCGTGGATCTCGCGGGCCACGAAGAGTCGCGAACCGGCGATGCAGGACTGCCCGCTGGACGAGAAGATCCCGAACATCACGCCCGCCAGGGCCTGTTCGACATCGGCGTCGGCGCGCACGATCGTCGGCGACTTGCCGCCGAGCTCCAGCGAGGCCGGGATGAGCTTCTGCGCGGCGATCGCGGCGATGCCCCGGCCGGTCTCGGTGCCGCCGGTGAAGCCGATCCGGCCCACCAGCGGGTGCCGCACGACCGCGTCGCCGACGATCCGGCCGCTGCCGGGCAGGACGGACAACAGGGCGGTGGGCAGACCGAGTTCGGTCAGGGCCCGGGTGATCAGGCGGCCCAGCTTCAGGGAGACGAGCGGGGTCCACGCGGCGGGCTTGAGGAGGATCGCGTTGCCCGCGGCGAGCGCCGGGGCGATCTTCTGCGCGTCGCTCGCCACCGGCGAGTTCCACGGGTTGATCGCGCCGACGACGCCGATCGGCTCGTGCACGCTCATCGTCACGTACGGGCCGCGCGCCGGGGTGACCGCGTCCTCGGCGGTCTCCAGTACGGCCGCCATGTAGCGGAACGTGCCGGCCGCGCTGAGCGCGAGCGCCTTCGTCTCCGTGAGGGTCTTGCCGGTGTCGGCGGTCTGGGTGGCGGCGAGCTCGTCGGCCGCCTCCTCCGTCAACTCCGCGATGCGGTGCAGGAGTCGGGCCCGCTGGTGGGGGAGCAGATCGCGCCAGGCGGGGTCGGCGACGGCCTCGGCCGCGGCGCGGGCCGCCTCGTCGACCTCCTCGGCGGAGGCCGAGTGGACGGTCGCGATGACCTTGCCGGTGGCCGGGTCGACGGTGTCGACGGGGGCGCCGGCACCGCGACGCCACTGGCCCGCGACGAGGATCTCGGTGGAGTGGTCGGACACGGCCGGACCTCCGGGGGAGCGGGGGCAGAGGGGGATCCGGCGGCCTTGGGCAGGGGGCCCGAATCGCCGAAGTGCTAGAAATCTAAGCCCTTAAATATCTCCGCGCAAGACCCTCTTGCGGGTCTGTTTCGGCCCGGCAGACCTACCATTGAGTAGGAGAAGTCGCAGGCAAGTCCGGATGGCGGGACCATTAAAACCTCTTAGCCCCTAACCATTGACCGCTTAGAAATCGGCTCCTACTGTCGGCGGAACTCCCCTGTTCCGTGTTCGCGGAAGGACCCCCTCCCATGACGACAATCGCCGGCAAGCAGGGCCTCGGCTCGATCTCGGCCAGACTCGAACGGCTGCCCCAGTCCCGCTGGCACGTCAAGGTCCGATGCCTCATCGGCGCCGTGACGTTCTTCGAGGCCTTCGACCAGCTGCTCTCCGCCTCTGCCCTGCCCGTGCTGATCAAGGACTGGCACCTCAGCACCGGCCAGGCGACCTTCGCGGTGACCGCGGCCTCCATCGGCATGCTGCTCGGCGCCCTCGTCGCCGGCTGGCTGGGGGACCGGATCGGCCGCGTGCGCACCGTCGCCCTCGGTGTCGTCGTCACGGGCGCCGCCAGCCTCGCCGTCGCCTTCGCGCCCGGCATCGAGCTCTTCTCGCTCTTCCGCTTCGTGCAGGGCCTCGGCATCGGCGGCGTCGTCCCCGTCGCCGCGACGTACATCAACGAGATCGCCCGCTGCGACAAGCGCGGCCGCTTCGTCCTGCTCTACGAGATGGTCTTCCCCGCCGGTCTCGCGGCCGCCAGCCTGCTCGCCGTCTGGGTCGTGCCGAACCTCGGCTGGCGCGCCATGTTCGTGCTCGGCGCCCTCCCCGTGATCATCGGCGCCCTGCTGCCCCGCAAGGTCGCCGAGTCCCCGCGCTGGCTGCTCTCCCAGGGCCGTGTCGACGAGGCCGAGCGGGTCATCGCCCGGATCGAGGCCGAGGTCGAGCAGTCCGTCGGCAAGCCCCTGCCGGCACCCGGTCCCGAGGTCGCGGTGGAGACCGAGCGCGGCCGCCTGCGCGACCTGTTCACCGGGCGCTACCTGCGCCGCACGGTCGTCCTGTCCGCCCTGTGGTTCGTCGCCTACTACGTCAACCACGGCATCTCGGCCTGGCTGCCCTCGCTCTACACCAAGAGCTTCGGCCTCGACCTGACCACCGCGCTGCGCTACACCCTGCTCAGCAATGTCACCGGCCTGATCGGCACCTTCGTCGTCGCCCTCGTCATCGACCGCATCGGCCGCCGGCCCGCCCTGGTCGCCGCGCTGACCGGCACCGCGCTCGTGCTCGGCGTCCTGGCCCTGACCGGCGCCACTTCGGGCCTCAAGGTGGCCGCTTTCGCCTCCTGCTCCACGCTCTTCGTCTACGCGATCAACGCGGGCCTGTACCTCTACTCGCCCGAGCTCTACCCGACCGCGAACCGGGCCCGGGGCGCCGCCTTCGGCGGTGTGTGGAACCGCCTCGGCGTCATCCTCGGCCCCGTCACCGTCGGCGCGATCCTCGGCGCGGGCGGCGGCCTCGGCCTGGTCTTCGCCCAGCTGGCCTGCGTCGCGGCCGTCGGCGCGGTCATCGCCCTGTTCGCCGTCGAGACCAAGGGCCGCACCCTGGAGGAGCTGAACGCCTAGTCTCCTGGGTACGCCTGCCACGGCGCCGGGCCCCTGTGCGGGGGGCCCGGCGCCGGCCGTTTCCCCGGGAGAACCCCTACGAGGGTCATTGCTTCAGGGGTAGAATTTTCAGGGGCGTACGATCTCGCGCCCCTGAAGGATTTCGGACGAGGGGACGGGGTGCGGGAATGGCCGAGCGGAAGGTGACGCGGCAGGACGCCGTGACGCAGATCGTGGCGGACTGGGCACGGGAGCGCCCCGAGCTGGACACCGCGCCACTGGAGGTGCTGGCCCGGCTGCACCGCTCGTTCCTGCACTACAACACCCGGCTCAGCTCCTCCATCGAGCGGCACGGACTGTCCGTCGCCGGCTTCGACGTGCTGACCGCGCTGCGCCGCGCCGGAAAGCCCTACCGCCTCACCGCCGGCCAGCTCGCCGACTCGGGGCTCGTCTCCTCCGCCGGGGTCACCCTGCGCATGGACCGCCTGGAGAAGGACGGCCTCATCGTGCGCGAGCGCGACGCCGACGACCGGCGCGTCGTCTACTCCCGGCTCACCGACGAGGGCCTCGCCAAGGTCGACACGGTCTTCGCCGACCACCTCGACAACGAGCGCCGGATGCTCGCCGGGCTCTCCCCGTCCGAGCGCCGCCAGCTCGCCCGCCTCCTCGGCAAGCTGGAGCGCTCCATCGTCGACTCGGACGGCATCGACGACTAGGGCGTGTCCCACAGCGTGCTCGGCGCCTCCCGGCGCACCACCGGCGCGATCTCCTCGGCGAACCGCTGGAGCGTCTCGATCTGCTCGGACGTGCCCTGACCGAACGCGTCCACGGTCACGGACTGCAGATCGTGCCGGTACACCGCGTGGTACCCGAGGATCTTGTCGATGATCTGCTGCGGCGAACCGATCAGCTGCGGCCCGTCCGCGATCGCGTCCTCGATGGTGCGGAACGGCGTGTTGTAGCCCGCCTTGCCCGCCAGATGCGGCTTGAAGGTCTGCGCCACCTTCGCCTCGTACAGCTTCTTGTACCGGGCCACCGCCTGCTCGTGCGTGTCCGCGATCAGCAGTCCGCCCGACCCGGCCGCCACATGCGCCCGCGCCGGATCGTGCCCGTGCTCCGCGAACTTCTCCCGGTAGTGCTCGATGAGCCGCGCGTACGCGGCCCGCGGCTGGATCGCGTTCGCCGTGAACAGCGGATCGCCGTGCCGGGCCGCCAGCTCGGGGGAGTTGAGAGAGGTCGCCGAGCCGTGCCAGATCCGGGGGAGTCCCGCGTACGGGCGCGGCACGGTGGTCACACCCTTCAGCGCGGGCCGGAACTCGCCCTCCCAGTCGACGCCCTCCTGCGTCCACAGCCGCCGCAGCAGTTCGTACTTCTCCCGCTGCAGATCCCACTGCCGCGCCTCGTCGAGCCCGAACAGATCGAAGTGCCCGGCCTCGGCACCCTTGCCGATCACCAGCTCGACGCGACCGCGCGAGAGCTGGTCGAGGGTGGCGTAGTCCTCGGCGACCCGCACCGGGTCGAGGATCGCCACGACGGTGACGCCGGTGAGCAGCCGAATCCGGCTGGTGCGGGCCGCGAGGGCGCCGAGCACGACGGTCGGGCTCGACGACAGGAAGGCCCCGGCGTGCCGCTCACCGACCGCGTACCCGTCGTACCCGAGCCGCTCGGCGGCCACCCCGACATCGACGACCTGCGCCAACCGATCGGCGGCGGAGGGAAGTTCACCGGACAGCGGATGCGGCGCGTGCCCGACGATGGACAGAACCTGAAACTTCATGCGTCCACTGTCGCGCCGGGCTGTTGCGCAGCTGTGTACGCAGCATGGCAACAGCCCGGCCGAACCCTGCTCGCGCCCTACTTGTCGTCGAGCACCTTCTGGACCTTGGCGCGGACCTCGTCGGAGGCCAGGCCCCGGATCGTCAGCGTCGTACGGCGGCGCAGCACGTCGTCGGGCGTCTCGGCCCACTCGTGGTCGCGCGCGTACACGACCTGCGCCATGATCTCCGGCGCGTCCGGGTGCACCCGCTCGCCGAGCTCCGGGTTCTCGTTGACGAGCCGGGCGATGTCGAAGGCCAGCGAACCGTAGTGGGTGGCAAGGTGCTTCGCCGTGTCGGCGCCCATGCGCGGACCGGGCGCCGGATTGTCGACAAGGAGACGGTGCGCGACGGCGCGCGGATTGGCGACACCGGGCAGCGGCAGCCGCTTCGGCAGCTCCTTGATCGGCTCGAAGTCCTCACCGAGCGGATGCCCGGGCAGCGACTCCAGCTTCTGCATGACGGTGCGGCCGATGTGCCGGAAGGTGGTCCACTTGCCGCCGGCGACGGACAGCATCCCGCCCTTGCCCTCGGTGACGACCGTCTCCCGCTTGGCCTTGGACGTGTCGCCGGGCCCACCGGGCAGCACCCGCAGACCGGCGAACGCGTACGTCATCAGCTCCCGCTTGAGCTGCTGGTCCCGCACGGAGAACGCGGCCTCGTCGAGGATCTGCTCGATGTCCTTCTCGGTGACGGAGACGTCCGCGGGATCGCCCTCGTACTCCTCGTCGGTCGTGCCGAGCAGCAGCATGTCCTCCCAGGGGAGGGCGAACGTGATGCGGTACTTGTCGATCGGGGTGGCGAGCGCGGCCTTCCAGGGGGAGGTGCGCTTCATCACGAGGTGCGCGCCCTTGGACAGGCGTATGGAGGGCGCCGCGTTCGGGTCCTCCATCTTGCGCAGGTGGTCGACCCAGGGGCCGGTCGCGTTGAGCACCAGCCGGGCGCTGACGCCGAACTCCTCGCCGTCCAGGCGGTCGCGCAGCTCCGCGCCGGTGACCCGGCCCCGGGTGAAGCGCAGCCCGGTGACCTCGGCGTGGTTCAGCACCACGGCCCCGGCGTCCACGGCCGCCCGTACGGTCATCAGGGCCATGCGCGCGTCGTTCATCTGGTCGTCGCCGTACACCGCGACGGCCTTCAGGTTCTCGGTGCGCAGCTCGGGCACGTCCTGCTGCGCCTTCGCGGGGGACAGCAGGTGGCCGACCCCGTCGCCGAAGGCGGACAGCGCGCTGTACGCGAAGACACCGGCGCCCAGCTTGGCGGCGCCGTGCGGGCCGCCCTTGTAGACGGGCAGGTAGAAAGTGAGGGGGTTGGCGAGGTGCGGGGCCACGTTCCGGGACACCGCACGCCGCTCGAAGTGGTTCTCCGCGACGAGCTTCACGGCGCCGGTCTGCAGGTAGCGCAGACCGCCGTGGAGCAGCTTCGAGGACGCGGAGGACGTGGCGCCGGCGAAGTCGCCGGCGTCGACCAGGGCCACCCTGAGACCGGACTGCGCCGCATGCCAGGCCGTGGAGATGCCCAGGATGCCGCCGCCGATGACCAGGAGGTCGTACGTCGCCTTGGAAAGCTGCTCGCGGGTCTCGGCGCGGCTCGGGGTGGAGCCGGCGACCGGGTGCGTTCCGAGGGCAGGCACGGTCTGCAGGGTGGACTGGGTACTCATGGTGGGGTCTTACTCCTCGACAGAGCTGTCTTCGAGCCAGCCCATGGACCGTTCGACGGCCTTGAGCCAGCTCTTGTACTCACGGTCACGGATCTCCGCGTCCATGTGGGGCGTCCACTCGGCGGCCCGGCGCCAGTTGGCACGCAGGTCGTCGGTGTTGGACCAGAAGCCGACGGCGAGACCGGCGGCGTAGGCGGCGCCGAGGCAGGTCGTCTCGGCGACCATCGGACGCACCACGGGCGCGTCCAGGAAGTCCGAGAGGGTCTGCATCAGCAGGTTGTTGGAGGTCATGCCGCCGTCGACCTTGAGCGCGGTCAGCTCGACGCCGGAGTCCTTCGTCATGGCGTCGGTGATCTCGCGGGTCTGCCAGGCGGTGGCCTCGAGCACGGCGCGGGCGATGTGCGCCTTGGTGACGTAGCGGGTCAGGCCCGCGATGACACCGCGCGCGTCCGAGCGCCAGTACGGGGCGAACAGGCCGGAGAAGGCCGGCACGAAGTACGCGCCGCCGTTGTCCTCGACCGAGGACGCGAGCGTCTCGATCTCGGCGGCCGACTTGATCAGGCCCATCTGGTCGCGCATCCACTGCACCAGCGAACCGGTGACGGCGATCGAGCCCTCCAGGGCGAAGACCGGCTTCTGGTCGCCGATCTGGTAGCCGACCGTGGTCAGCAGCCCCGAGTACGAGTTGATGATCTTGTCGCCGGTGTTCATCAGCATGAAGGTGCCGGTGCCGTACGTGGACTTGGCCTCGCCCTCGGCGAAACAGGTCTGGCCGAACAGGGCCGCCTGCTGGTCGCCGAGCGCCGAGGCGACCGGGATGCCGCCGAGCAGCTCGCCGAGCGGGCCGCCCGTGACCTCGCCGTAGACCTCGGCGGAGGAGCGGATCTCCGGGAGCATCTGCATCGGCACGCCGATGGAGGCGCAGATCCGCTCGTCCCACTGCATCTCGTGCAGGTTCATCAGCAGGGTGCGGGAGGCGTTGGTGACGTCCGTGACGTGCCGGCCGCCGTTCACCCCGCCCGTCAGGTTCCAGATGACCCAGGTGTCCATCGTGCCGAAGAGGATGTCGCCGCGCTCGGCGCGCTCGCGCAGCCCCTCGACGTTGTCGAGCAGCCAGCGGGCCTTCGGGCCGGCGAAGTAGGACGCGAGCGGCAGACCGGTCTCACGGCGGAAACGGTCCTGCCCGACGTTGCGGCCGAGCTCCTTGCACAGGGCGTCGGTGCGGGTGTCCTGCCAGACGAGCGCGTTGTGGACGGGCTCACCGGTGTTCTTGTCCCAGAGCAGCGTCGTCTCGCGCTGGTTGGTGATGCCGATGGCCTTGATGTCGTCGCGCGTGATGCCGGCCTTCGTGATGGCCCCGGCGACGACCTCCTGGACGTTCGCCCAGATCTCGTCGGCGTCGTGCTCGACCCAGCCCGGCTTCGGGAAGATCTGCTCGTGCTCCTTCTGGTCGACCGAGACGATCCGGCCGTCCTTGTCGAAGACGATGCAGCGGCTGGACGTGGTGCCCTGGTCGATGGCCGCGATGAACGGACCTGCGGTGTGTGCGTCGGTCACGGTGTGCTCCTGGTGGTGCGTCGGTGGTCGGTGTCGGTGGCGTCGCCCGTGCGGCTGCCGGGACAGCTCGTGGCTGTCAGAACAGCTTGTAGATGAATGCGGCGAGCGCGCCGCCGATCAGCGGACCCACCACCGGGATCCACGCGTACGACCAGTCCGAACCACCCTTGTTGGGGAGCGGCAGCAGGGAGTGGACGATGCGCGGGCCCAGGTCGCGGACCGGGTTGATCGCGTAGCCGGTGGGACCACCGAGCGAGAGACCGATGCCGACGACGACCAGCGAGGTGATCAGCGCGCCGAGGACGCCCAGACCGTTGCCCCCGTCGTTCAGGCCCTGGGTCAGGATCGCCAGGACGAGCACGACCGTGGCGATGATCTCCGTCATCAGGTTCTGGATCGGGTTCCGGATCTCCGGGCCCGTGGAGAAGATGCCGAGCACCGGGCCGGCCTTGGGCGCCGCCTTCGGGTCGACCATGCCCTCGTCACCGTCGGTGCGGTGCGCGGCGAGGACCTCCGGGTCGGTCAGGTGCGCCTGGAACTGGCCGTAGTAGACCAGCCAGACGAGCACCGCGCCGATCATGGCGCCCAGCATCTCCGAGGCCAGGTACAGCGGCACGTCGCTCCACTTGGTCCCGCCCTCGATGGCGAGGCCGATGGTGACGGCCGGGTTCAGGTGGGCGCCGGAGACGCCGCCCGCCAGGTAGGCGCCGGTCAGGACCGCGAAGCCCCACCCGAAGGTGATGGCGACCCAGCCGGCGTTCAGCGCCTTGGAGCGCTTGAGCGTGACGGCGGCGCACACGCCACCGCCCAGCAGGATGAGTACGGCGGTACCGATGGTCTCGCCGAGGAAGATGTCGTGGCTGGACACCCGCGACTCCTTTGTCCTTCGTCCAGGGGAATACCCGAGTGACGAACCCCCGGGTCCGTTTCCGGTGGTCCGAGCCCCCGATTGCGAGGGGCGGGTCCGGCCTGGCCTGTCCACACTCTAACGTCTATTGCCGGTAGGTGTTCGACAATGCCGACCGATGGACGCGAGTCTCGCCCTGGGGTTACTCGCTCGTCAAGGGTTCTGTTATCGAAAGCGCGATCGTTATTGATCGCTCGGACTGATCAGTCGCGGGCCGGTCGTCCACGGTCACGGTGGGTCGCCGGCGGGCGGCTGTGATCGGTCGCTGGGACGGTGCGCTGTGGGTCTCGGTGGCGGTCTCGGTGGTCGGTCGAGGTGCGGTCAGGGCGTCCCCCGATGGTCGCGCGGATGCGTGCACGCTGCACCCTGAAACGACGAAAGCCCCGCCGAAGGCGGGGCTCGCGGGGCGCGGGGCGGACTCAGAAGCGGCTGGCGCCCAGGTCCCGGGAGACGGCGCGGGCGCAGTCCCGCACGGCCGCGATCAGCTCGGGCCGCAGCTCGTCCTTGGCGTCCGCCCGGCACACGCGCTCCACCGCGCCCGTGATGCCGACCGCGCCCACGGGCATCCGGTGCCGGTCGTGGATCGGCGCCGCGACCGAGGCCACGCCCTCCCAGGTCTCCTCCACGTCGTCCGCGTACCCGCGCGCCCGCGTCAGGTCCAGGACCGTCTCGAACGCGGTCAGGTCGGCCACCGTACGGGCCGTGTACTCCGTGCGCTCGGCCTCCACGACCTCGCTGTGCGCCACCGGGTCGTACGCGGAGAGGACCTTGCCGAGGGCCGTCGAGTGCAGCGGCTGCATCGCCCCGACCTCCAGGACCTGCCGGCTGTCGTCGGGCCGGAAGACGTGGTGAACGATCAGCACGCCCTGCTGGTGCAGCACGCCCAGGTACACGGCCTCGCCGCTGGAGCGGGCCAGGTCGTCCGTCCAGACGAGGGCGCGGGCCCGCAGCTCGTGCACGTCCAGGTAGCTGTTGCCCAGGCGGAGCAGCTCGGCGCCCAGCTGGTAGCGCCCCGACGCCGCGTCCTGCTCGACGAACCCCTCGGCCTGCAGGGTGCGCAGGATCCCGTGGGCCGTGCCCTTGGCCAGGCCCGTCGCGGAGGCGATGTCGGAGAGACCCAGCCGCCGCTCGCCGCCCGCGAGGAGCCGGAGCATCGCCGCGGCCCGTTCGAGCGACTGGATGTTGCGTGCCATCGCAGTCCTTCCTCCTGGATCCTCGCACGGGACCATCGTTCGACAATGCTGAACAGTATCGGCCGTTGCCGACCTCATGCCATTACGGCGTGCGCCGATATTTCACCCCACGACCGACCGGGGTCGTCATCCGGCCAGTGTGGCGTGCCGTTCCGGCCTGTGGACGCCTGGGCGCCACCGGGGAGGTCCCGGCTACCCTGACCGGGTGCGCATCCAGCAGTGGACGCGCAAAGCCGACAGCCGTCGCACCCCAGGGAGCACTTTCATGGCCTCGTTGCCGACGCCCGCATCCGATCCCCGAGCCCGCGTGGCCGCCCTCAGGGACGCCCTCGCCACCCGCGTCGTGGTGGCGGACGGTGCCATGGGCACGATGCTGCAGGCGCAGGATCCCACCCTGGAGGACTTCCAGAACCTCGAGGGCTGCAACGAGATCCTCAACGTCACGCGCCCCGACATCGTGCGCTCGGTGCACGAGGAGTACTTCGCGGTCGGTGTGGACTGCGTGGAGACCAACACGTTCGGCTCCAACCACACGGCCTCGGGCGAGTACGACATCGCCGACCGGATCGTGGAGCTGTCCGAGGCGGGCGCGCGGATCGCGCGTGAGGTCGCGGACGAGTTCGCGGCGAAGGACGGGCGTCAGCGGTGGGTGCTGGGCTCGATCGGCCCGGGCACGAAGCTGCCGTCGCTGGGTCACATCGACTACGCGACGATCCGTGACGGCTATCAGCAGAACGCCGAGGGCCTGCTCGCGGGCGGCGCGGACGCGCTGATCGTGGAGACGACGCAGGACCTCCTCCAGACCAAGTCGAGCCTCATCGGTGCCCGCCGCGCCATGGACGCGCTGGGCGTGTCCGTGCCGCTGATCTGCTCGCTGGCCTTCGAGACGACCGGTGTGATGCTGCTCGGCTCGGAGATCGGCGCCGCGCTGACCTCCCTGGAGCCGCTGGGCATCGACCTGATCGGCCTGAACTGTTCGACCGGCCCGGCCGAGATGAGCGAGCACCTGCGCTACCTGGCGCAGCACTCCACGACGCCGCTGATGTGCATGCCGAACGCCGGCCTGCCGATCCTGACGAAGGACGGCGCGCACTTCCCGCTGACCCCCGTGGAGATGGCGGACGCGCAGGAGAACTTCGTCAACAGCTTCGGCCTCTCCCTGATCGGCGGCTGCTGCGGTTCGACGCCGGAGCATCTGCGCCAGGTGGTGGAGCGGGTCCGTGACCTCGCCCCGGCCGAGCGCGCGCCCCGCCCCGAGCCGGGTGCCTCGTCGCTCTATCAGACGGTGCCGTTCCGGCAGGACACGGCGTACATGGCGATCGGTGAGCGGACGAACGCGAACGGGTCGAAGAAGTTCCGTGAGGCCATGCTGGA
>NZ_JBVHMU010000036.1:0-34828 GCF_055558275.1 Streptomyces sp. NPDC025806
GCGCGCGGTCTGCTCCGCAGACACGACGCGCCGCCACTACGTGGCGGAAAGACGGCAACGCTCCGCGTTGCCCGCTGGAGGGCTCCGCCCTCCAGCGCGGCCGGCTCCGCCGGCCGGTGCGGACAACTCCGTTGTCCGGGGCTCGAATTGCTCCGCAATTCGGCCTGCGGTAATTCGCGGAGCGAATTACCGGGCTGGCTGCTGGGCGCTCTGGCGAGTCGGTTGTGACGGGCCGTCAAGAGCGGTGGCGGGGTTGCGCTGGGGCGTGGATCCGGGGGTTGAGGCTTCGGATCAGCCCTCGCGCGGATCGGTGTGTCAAACTTTCTAGCAAGGCAGATTAGAATCTGACTGCACATTACCTGCCCCGGTGAGCGTGAAGTCAGAAGACGCTCAGGTTACGCCTTTAGTGCTTGGGTCAGCTTTTCTTGGTTTCGGAACGAATCGGCTAGCTGTCCTCAGTAGATTTAGCAGAGTTTCCGTCGTAGGAGAGAAAAATTGCCGACAGGGTTACAGGTACTGAGCCGTTTTCAACCTCATGCTGAAACGCCTGCTGACCGGCGGAGACTTTGCGCCAGCGGGAGCCCACCTCGCGCCGTCGGCGGGTGAGGCGCTCTGCGAGGACGCGCACGGTCCGTGTAGACAGATCGATCGCCGACGGGTAAACCAGCACGCGAAGCTCTTTGTAGCGTGGGTTGATCTTGGTCGACGATCCTCCTATCAGGAGCTTCGCCATCTTTCGGTACCAGGGCGCCCAACTGCCGCCCCAGCCTTGGGCCGGCGGCCAGCCGCCGGGGAGTGGGGAACCATGCCGCCAAAGAAATCACGCCTGCTGGTGGACCCGAGGCTGGTCATACTCGCCATCGGGGTGGCCATTGGCGCCCCCGGGACTGTGGCCTTCAAGCAGATAGGCGTTGTGGAGCGTCTCGCATGGGGGACAGTCGGGATGCTGGCCTGGTGGTACCTGTGGCGGTGCGCGAAGGAGACGTGGGCACGTCGGCGAAGGAACGTAGACCCCGACGAAACAGGTACCTCCGGCACCGCGTAAGGCGCCTGCCGGAATCAGCGTAGACACAGGCGGCCACTGAACTCATCGTCGTGGATGCCATACCAGCCCTTCACCACACCTCAGCGCGAGGTCGGAAAAGGCTCACTGAGACCCTGCACCACCAATGCAGGTGAACTCCCCTCCTGGGTACAGGACTTCGACACAGCGACGGTGATCGGCACATACGCGTCCGTCGCAGTCCTCCAGCGGGCGCACGCGGCCAACCTCGCACTCCCCCACCCGCTGACCACCACAAACACCTCAATGGGGGAGAAGTCTGCACCCAACCGACCAAACATCGCCAAACCCCAACTATCAGCACACATGGAGGGTGCAAGGTCAAGCTCGTGGGCAACAGGAGGAACAGTCCGATACGTCTGGGGCGGAGGGTAGTTGACGGTCACTGATGGAGGTGTGTGAGTCGCGGTGGAGATGATTGAAGCTCTAGTTACAGATAAGAACGTTTTCACGCGAAACCTTGTCTGACCTGTGGGAACTCGAAGTGGTTTGTTCTAGATCCTCAGAACAAACCACTCGCTGGTGTTCTGAGGATCTAGAACAAACGCAGTCGTTCCTGACGGTTCGTCACCTCCGTTGGGCGGGTTGTTTGTTCTGGACTTCCAGAACAAACCGGTTTACCCAGTGCTTCCGTTCAGCTCTCTCGTTGATCTTTCGCAGGAGGGCGTCTCCATGAACCAGCTGCCGATCGTCCGGCCCGGCGAGCGCGTTGTCGCGCGGTCGGACGGCAAGGGCGGGCTGATCCTGGGAGTGGAGAAGAGCAGAACGAACTGAGACCAGGAGCAGTTCAGCTGGGGACAGGCGGCACGGCGGGCGCTGGCCGTCTACGAACAGATGCTCGACCGGTGAGCAGGGGTGGGCCGGTGCGTACGGGTGGGGCAGGTGAAAGGCGGAGGACGGGGCGCCTGGAGCGGGAGCGGGCCCGTGAGCTCGACCAGCTGGGGATGGTGTGGTCCCACCAGGACCTCGCCTTCGAAGAAGGCCTCGCAGCCGCGCGGAAATGGGCGAGCGAGCACGGGCACTTCCTGCCACCGGTGGGGGCGGTGTGGAACGGCTACCCCGTCGGGAACTGGGCCAAGGCACAGCGGGCAGCAGCAAAGCTCGCTGACGAGCTCGAGGCCCGCCGCGCAGCGGGCGAGCCGGTCGGCTCGGAGGCCGGGGCGCTGGCTGAGTCCGGCGGGAGGCGTTGGAGGAGATCGATGCTGAGTGGTGCCCGACCGCGTGGGACAGCGCCTGGCAACGCAACTTCCGGCTCGTACGCATCCACACAGCCGGCGGCGGCACCGTGCCGACCGAGGCCGGCGAGACTCGTTCGGCCAGTTCCACAATCCCGAGCATCTGACGCGCGGAGTCCGCGTCCCGCACGCCCTTGATCGCCGCCTGCGTGCCCAGCAGCGAGCCGCCCAGCGCACCCACCAAGCCGATGCCTGGTGTGAGAACGTCGCCCACCCCGGATCGATGGCCCGCTCATGCCCGGGTGATGCCACTCAGCAGCGTGTGCGGCGTGGGCGAAGGCCCTGTGTCAGGTCGTCAGGGCCGCCGTCAGCGTCTGCTCGCTCTGCGAACCGCTGAGCACCTTGCCGTTCTCGAAGAAGAAGACGGGTACGCCGGTGATGCCGAGGGAGCGCACCCGGGCCAGTTCGGCCTCCAGTTCGGCGCGTCCGGTGTCGTCGAAGGTGACGCCGGTCTCGTCGGCGAGGCGGGCGAGGACGGCCGGGTCGCCGATGTCGAGGCCTTCGGTGAAGTGGGCCCGGAACAGCCGCTCGGCCATGGGTTCCTGACGTCCCTGGGCGCCGGCAAGGGCGAGCAGCCGGTGGCTCTCGAACGTGTTGGTGGCGAGGGCCCGTTCGTAGTCCAGGGTGAGTCCGTCGCCGCGGGCCTCGGTCGCCATCCACTCGATGCTCTCGCGCACGCCCTGCCCGAGGTGCCGCTCCAGGGCCTCGATCAGCGGGGTGGCCGTGCCCGAGGCGTGGGGTGCGAGCTGGAACGGCAGGAAGGAGATGGTGATCTCCTCTCCCTTGGCGCGCAGTGTGCCGGCCGCCCGGTACAGGCGGGTCACGGCGACGTAGGAGTGGGCGCAGGCGATGTCGATGACTACCTGGACGTTCACGGGGTCTCCTTGGTGAGGGGCTGGTCCGGCCGGGCCGCCAGACGTTCGAGGGTGGGCACGAGTTCGGCGGGGGTGGGTGCGCTGAGGGTGTCCTGGTGCAGGCGGTGCGCGCCCTGTCTGGCCCAGGGGTGGCACAGCACCTGTTGCAGCTTCTCGCGCAGTGCGTCCGGGGTGAGTTCGGCCGGCGGCAGGACGAGGCCGGCGCCGCGCTCGGCGATGTAGCGCGCCTGGCTGATCTCGTCCCAGCGCTCGTTGGGCACGATGACCTGCGGTACGCGGTGGGCCACCGCGGCGGCCACGGTGCCGGCGCCGCCGTGGTGGACGATCGCGGCGCAGCTGGGCAGGACGGCGTTGAGCGGCAGGTAGTCGATGACGCGTACGTTGTCGGGGAGCCGGCCGACCTGGGCCAGCTGGTCGGCGTTGAGGGTCGCGACGAGTTCGATGTCGAGCCCTTCGGCCGCGGCGATCAGGTCGGCGACGGACACGTCGGTGCGGCCGAAGCGCACCAGGGGGCGGCTGGTCTGGCCCAGGGTGAGGCAGACGCGCGGCGACCGAGGGGGCTGGACCAGCCAGGGCGGGAGCACGGTGGAGCCGTTGTAGGGGACCGCGCGCACGGGCAGGTACGTCAGGCCGGGAAGGTCGTGGCGGGCGCGTCGTCCCGTGCGCAGGATGTCCACGGTCCACTGGCCGAGCAGGATCTCCTCGGTGTAGTCGAGGCCGTGGCGGCGCAGCAGCGGGTCCATCCAGGTGATGAGCGGGTCGTGCGCGGGGTCGGTGCCGGTGCGGGCGCAGTCGGCGAGGGACAGGGCCCTGATGTGCGCGACGTTGTCGTTGCCGAAGAGCACCCGTCCGTGGGCGACGCCGGCGGCTCTGGCCGCCATCGCCGCGGGGAAGCACAGGGGGTCCCACAGGACGAGGTCGGGTTCCGTGTCGCGTACGAGGTCGACGAGGTGGTCCACGACGGGGCGGCCGCCGTCGGCGGGGGCGTCCAGCGCGTAGTTCATCGCCCACTGGAAGGCCATGCCGGCGCGGGTGGTCCGCCAGTCGTCGAGGTGCTCGGGGTCCACCGCGAGGGCGTCGGGGGCGAGTTCGGGGTGCTGTCCGGACAGGCGGGCCCGTCCCATGGGCAGCAGGTCCTCCCGCACCCCGAGCGGGACGACGGTGAGGCCGGCCCCGGCGGCCATCTCGGTCATGTCGGGTTTCAGGAGCCCGGGTTGGGTGGCGACGGTCACGGTGTGTCCGGCGGACTGCAGGGCCCAGGCCAGCGGTACGAGGGGATACAGGTGGGACGCGAGGGGGAAGGCGGCGATCAGTACGCGCATGGTTCGGTCCGTTCCGGCCGGGGGGTCAGGGCTGTCTGCGAAGCTGTTCCAGGGCCGCGACGACGGTCGACGGCAGGGGCATCCCGGCGATCTCGTCGGCCAGGTTCCGGGCGGCGGCGCGGTAGGCCGGCTCGCCGACGATGTGGCCGGCGGCCTTGGCGATGGTGCGGGGCGCGTCCTCGTCCTCGCCGAGCACGACGGCGCCGCCGCGGTCGGCAAGGCGGTGGGCGGCGGCGGCGAAGTTGGCGGCCTTCGGCACGATCACCTGCGGTACGCCCGCGTTGGCGGCGGTCAGTGCGGTGACTCCGCCGCCGTGGTGGACGATCACGTCGCAGGTGGGGGCGAGCACGTCGAGCGGGACCCAGCCGATGCGTGCGCCGGTGGTCTCCTGGCGCAGTCCCTGGGCGGCCTTCTCCGGTGCGGCCACGACGAGTTCGGCGCCGAGCGCGGCGAACTCCTCGACCATGGCGCGCAGGAACGTGTAGTTGCGGTCGACCTCCTGTCCGCTGGCGACCCGGCTGCCGGAGGTCAGGCAGATGCGCGGCCGGTCGCCCTTGGTGTACATCCAGGGCTCCAGCTGCCGCTGGGCGTTGCCGGGGGTCCAGCGCATCGGCTGGATCGGCAGGTCGTGGTCGGGGCGGACGGACGGCGGGCTGATGTCGATGAACAGGTCGGGCGCGGGCAGTGCGGTCAGCCCCGCCGCGGCGAGTTCCGGCGCCAGTTCGTCCTCGGCTCCGGCGTCCATCGCCGCGTACTCCATGGCGTCCCACGCGTGTCGTACGCAGGGCACGCCGAGGCGGGTGGCCAGCAGCGGGGCCGCGTAGGACAGGGTGCCGCCGACGACGAGGTCGGGGTGCCAGGCGGCGGACAGCTCGTCGAGCGAGGGCAGGCTGTCGACGGCCATCCGGGCGAACCAGCCGCCTGTGTGGTGCATCTGGGCGGCGGGGGTGGTGGGTACGGGGACGGGGTTCCCGGCGCGGTCCCGCAGGAGGAAGTCGGGGATGGTCTTGGCGGTGACGGGGACGGCGGGCAGGCCGACTCCGGTGATGACCGGGGTCATCTCCTGCGTGGCCGCCATGATCACTTCGTGTCCGGCCTGGCGTGCGGCCGTGGCCAGGGGTGCGAGCGCGAACACGGTGGCCGAGCTGGCCCCCGCGATGAAGAGGATGCGCATGTCGGGTCGTCTCTCCTGGTGGGTCCGGGTCGGTGTGCGGGTCAGCCGCGCCGTGCGGGGGCGAACAGGTCGACGAGGAACGGCGGGAAGGCGCCGCCGGCAGCCGCCGCGGCGACGAACTCCCCCGCGAGTCGCGTGAGTTCGGCCGCGCCGTCGGCGCCGAGGTGCTCGTAGGGCGCGCGGTCGCGCCGGTCTGTGTCGTGCTCCAGGTCCTCGCGCAGGGTGCGGCCCTGTCCGGTGAGGCGGCCGTCGGCGTCCAGGAGTCCGCGCTCGTTCAGGCGCCGCTCGGCGGCCGTCCAGTCCCCCTCGGTCCAGCCCCGCTTGGTCATCACCACGTCGCGCGGCATGCCGGTGTCACTGGCGCTGTGCGAGACGAGCGCCTCGATGCCGTCCAGGTCCGCGGCGGTCAGTGCCCCGATGTGGCTGTCGCCGCGGTGTTCGCGCAGCAGGGTGGCCGCGTGCCACAGGGCGAGGTGCGGCTCCTCGGGCACCGGCTGGTCGGCGAGGGCGGCGTACAGGGTCCGCCCGTGGCGGGTGCCGCCCTCCGTGGCGCGCAGCGCCAGCAGCGCGGCCCGGCGCATCGCGGAGGAGCCGATCGCCTCGGGGCCGAGGACGCGGCGCAGGGTGAGGTCGGCGGCGCGGGTCCGGGCGGCCGTCGCCTCCTCGGGCGTGATGCGCTGCCACAGGGCGGGCAGGTGCCCGCCGATCATGTCGTGCCGGAAGCTGTAGAACGCGGCGGTGACGACGCCGGGGCCGACCGGCCCGAGTGCGGCGGCGCGGCCGGCCAGGTAGCAGGCCATGGGGTCGGTCACGCCGAACGCCGCCATCTCCCCGTCGTGGTCCGGGCTGAAGTAGACCGTGGAGTGGATGGTGTTGAGCACGCTCTGGCACTGCCGTACGGGCAGCTGCGTGGGCATGAGCGGGGTCCTCCTGACGGGGTGGGGTGCGGGCGGACACTGCGACGGCCGGCCCGTGGGTCCGGGCCGGCCGTCGAGAGGGTGTGGGCCGCCGGCGGGTCAGGCCTGGTAGGGGCGGGTGGCGCGGGCGTACCGCAGGGTCTCGCCCCACCAGGACAGCTGGTCGAGCAGGCCCTTGGCGGCGGCCTCGCTGCCCTCGGGGCTGACCGCCTCGCCGTCCTCGTGGAAGCTGGTCCAGGCGTTGTGGAAGCTGAGCATGTCGCGCACCGTGATGGCGTGCAGCTCGGCGAAGATCTGCCGCAGGTGCTCCGCGGCGCGCAGGCCGCCGCCCATGCCGCCGTAGGAGATCAGGCCGACGGGCTTGGCCTCCCACGGCGCCTTGTACCAGTTGATCGTGTTGGCCAGGGCGGGCGCGACGGTGTGGTTGTACTCGGGCGTGACGACGACGAAGGCGTCGGCCGCGCCGAGGCGCTCGCCGAGCGCGGCGTGGATCTCGGCGGTCCGCGCGTCGGGCTTCTGCCCGAACGACGGCATGACCAGCGGCAGCGGGAACTCGGCGAGGTCGATGAGGTCGACGTCGAGGTCGGTCCGCTGCTCGGCCTGGCCGGCGAACCACCGGGCGACGGTCGGGCCGAACCGGCCGTCCCTGACACTGCCGATGATGACGGCCAGCTTGAGGGGGGCGTTGCTCATGGGTTTCCTTCCTACGGCGCACGGTGCGTGCGCCTGGTGTGTGGGGGTGCGTGCGGGGTCGGGCGGTTCAGGCCGACGGAGACCAGTCGGGCTCGGCGGTGATCTCCAGGACGGCGCAGCCGAAGGTGAATCCGCTGCCGAGGCCGCACAGGGCGATCCGGTCGCCGATGTGCACCCGGCGGGTCTCGAAGAGGTGGGCGAGGGCGGCCAGTTGGTCGCCGGCGCCGATGTGGCCGACGTCGCGGCCCCAGTCCCAGCAGGTGCGGGAGAAGCCGATGCCCTGTTCGGTGAGGCGGAACATGCGGTCGGCGGCCTGCCGGCCGAGGTTCGGCAGCACCAGGACCTCAAGGTCGTCGAGGCTCGTCTTGGCGTCGGCCAGCGCGATCCGCAGGGCTTCCGCGTTGCCGCCGAGCAGGGTCTGCGAGACGGCGTGCCCGGGCTGCGCGTCGGTGCGCAGGTACCCCTCCTTGCGGGCGCGCAGGTCGACGGGCCAGCCGGCCTCGCCGGGGGTCGTCGTCCACTGCTGGCCGGCCCGGTGGATCTCCTCGTGCGTGGCGTCGCCGACCAGGGACGTCGACAGGACGCGGGCGACGCCGTGGCCGCGGGTCACCAGCATGGCCGCGCTGCCGTCGGCGCGGACCGTGCCCTGGTCGGAGCGGTAGCGGTCGAAGACGGGCAGGGGGTAGGTGTCGCCGGTGGTGATCAGCACCGCCGACGACGACGCGGCCGAAGTGACGTGTGCGGCGGCCAGGTTGAGGGCGACGAGCGCGCCGTTGGAGGCCTGCTTCACCTCGAAGGCGGCGGCGCGCCCGCCGACGGTCCGGTTCTGTATGTAGGCGGCGGGGCTCCAGTGGTCGATGCCCTGGAAGCCGACGCTCGCGTGCATGAGCAGTTCCACGTCGGCGCCGGTGCGGCCGGAGCGCTCCATCGCGAGGCGGCCCGCGGCCACGGCCATGTCGGCGGGGTTCTGTCCGTCGGCCGCGACGCTGATGTGGGCGTAGTCCTGAAGCTCGGCCTCCCGCGCGTCGCAGCGCCCTTGGCGGACGGCGTCGGCGACGCTCTCGGGCGGGGCGAGGGATGCCGCCGCCGCGGAGATGTAGACGTCACTCCACTGCACTTGCTTCACCTGTCCAGGGTTGGGGGACAAAGGAGGGGATCGGGGGTGCGCGGCCGGGTGCTCAGTCCGTGCTCGCGTTGTGCTTGGCGAGCGGGGCGGCCGGTCGGGTCGCCTGGGGCGTGTTCCCGTCCGCGAGGGGGACGTCCTTGAGGAACCAGGCGGTGACGAAGCCGGCGGCGGCGATCACCGCGGCCAGGACGAAGGCCTTGTGCGAGCCGCTGACCACGGCGTGGGTGTAGGTCGAGCGGGCGGCCTCGGACATGCGGGCCAGCGAGGCGGCGTCCAGTTGGGCGTGCGCTCCGTTCGCCCCGGTGTCGATGGAGGAGGTGAACACGGTGCCCATCACGGCGACGCCGAAGGCACCGCCGATGGTGCGGATGAGGGTGGCGGTGGAGGAGGCCACGCCGAGGTCGCGCGCCTCCACGTTGTTCTGCGAGACGAGCAGCGTGGTGCGGGTGATGAACCCGGCGCCGGCGCCGTAGACCACCATGTACAGCGAGGAGGTGACTGCGGAGGTGCCGGCTCCCATCAGGGCGAACAGGGCGAGGCCGATGGTCATCAGGGCGGTGCCGATCAGTACGTAGCGACTGAAGCGACCGCTTTCCGTGATCCGTCGGCCGCCGATCATGCCGACGGCCGTCATCGCGATGACCACCGGGAGCAGCAGCAGGCCGGAGTCGGTGGCCGAGGCGCCCTGGACGCTCTGCTGGAACACCGGCAGGTAGGTCATCGCGCCGAACATGACGAAGCCGGCGAAGAAGCCGACCCCTGTGATCAGGGAGAAGTTGGAGCTGCGGAACACCCGCAGCGGGATGACCGGTTCGGCGGCCCGGCGCTCGGCCGCCACGAACGCGGCGAGGGCGAGCGCCCCGAGGACGGCCAGCCCGACGATGGGCGCCGAGGCCCAGGCGTAGCGCGTTCCGCCCCAGGTGGACAGCAGGACGAGGGAGACGATGCTGACGGTCAGCAGTGCGGCCCCGAGGTAGTCGATCCTGGCCTTGGCCCGCTTCTTGGGCAGCTTGAGCACGAGCGCCAGGGTGATCAGGACGACGATGCCGATGGGTACGTTGATGTAGAAGGCCCAGCGCCAGCCGAGGTGGTCGGTGATCACGCCGCCGACGAGGGGTCCGGCGACCATGGAGACGCCCATGACCGTGGCCAGCATGCCTTGGTAGCGGCCGCGTTCCCGCATGGGGATGAGGTCGCCGATGGTGGCGAGGGCGCCGACCATGAGGCCGCCGCCGCCCAGGCCCTGCAGGGCGCGCAGGGCGATCAGCTGGCCCATGTCCTGGGACATCCCGGCGAGCGCTGAGCCGGCCAGGAAGATGACCACGGACGTGAGGAAGATGCCCTTGCGTCCGTACATGTCGCCGAGCTTGCCCCAGATCGGCGTGGAGGCCGCGGTGGTGAGGGTGTAGGCGGTGACGACCCACGACAGGTGGTCGAGGCCGCCGAGGTCGGCGACGATCGTCGGCATCGCGGTGCCGACGATCAGGCCGTCGAGCATCGCCAGCACCATGGCGGTCATGAGGGCTGCCAGGATCCAGTACAGCTGCCGTACGGGAGGCTTCACTTCATTCGTCGTCACACCGTTCTCCAAGGTGGGGGGGTGGATCCGTCGCTTCAACACCGACGCTCCACCCTCAAGTGCGCTTGAGGTCAAGCACGCGTGTTCACATCACCGGGGTGCCGTCCGGTCCGGGACCGTCGGCCCAGACGAGACGGAAGCCCCACTCGCGCAGCCGCCAGCCGTGCCGGGTGCGCACGGCCTCGCCGCTGTAGTAGCCGCCGATGTCGAACAGCGGGCCGATCCGGTCCGCCTGCCCGGGCAGCGGCGCGTGGACATGGGTGGCGACCACGTGCATCCGCACCCGTGCCGTGTCGCCGGCCAGGGCGATGTCGTGACTGGCGCCCACGTGCAGCGTCCGGTCGAACCTGACCTTGGCCGCGTGGTGGAATTCGGCGACCTTCTCGATGCCTTTCACCGTGCCGATCGGAAAATGCATCCGAACGTCCTCGGTGAATATCGTGGACGGCCAGCTGCTGTCGAATCCGTTCTCGTCCTGGATATCGAGGAGAACGATATAACGATCGATGAGCCGGCTGATTTCGGCACGATCGCTCAACTCGCGCACCGTGCTCTGCAGCTCCTCTATCTCTGCGGCGAACCGCCGGAGGGGGAGCGCGACATCTTGCTGGCCTTTTTCGGCTACACCCATCCCGAATAACTCCCTTGACATTGGGTTCAGCTGGTCAGGAGTCACGCGGAATCAACTATGCCCCCCTCATTCCGCACCCGTTGACCCTTCCAGGATCCCGGAGTCGGCAACCCGTATCAATAGCGGCCATTACAGAGCTCTGTCATTTTTCGAGGAACTACGTCAGAGAAGTGTCAGACGGTGCGCGTCAGTCGATTCCCCGGAAGATGCAGCGGTCGGGGACCTCCTGCTCCTCCCCCGCCAGCAGCGCCGGCCGTGTCCCGTCCTCTTCCTGCCGTGCTTGCGTGTCCATCGTTCCTCCCGGTGACGTTGACGGTGGGCGGTGCTGCCTGCGTGCGCACGAGACAGTCCTCCAGAAAGCCGATGGCCCTCAGGTGGTAACTGCGCGCCGCCCAGCCGAGGCTGATGTTGTGGCCCGCGTTCGGCTGGTGGTCGACGCTCACGTCGGCCGCGGACAGCGGGCGGCGCAGTTCGGCGAGGGCGTCCTCGTCGAACTCCCACCACCTCTCCTGCTCCGCGAACGTGAAGCGGACCGGCACGGTGACGAACGCCGCGATGCCCGGGTACAGGTCCGGCCACAGCGGCCCCTGATGGGACTCGTGCAGCGGCACGGGCGAGATCAGGTCGCGGGCGAGCCGGAAGGCGTCGGGCGGGTAGAGGCGCAGCGAGCCCCAGTGCCGGCGCCAGTCGCCGTGCCCGTCGAGGCCGGGCAGCTGGTGCGGGCCGACGGCGAGCCGGCTGCCGAGACCGGAGATGTCGAGGCCCAGCAGCGCGCCGCCCTCGTCGGCCGCCGCGGCGGCCAGGGCGAGCTTGCCCCCGTTGGAGTGTGCGAGCAGGAAGAAGCCCGCTCCCACGTCGTGCCTCTCGGCGAAGGCGGCCAGGATCCCGTGCAGGGTGGTGGCCTGGTCGGTGACCGTCTGGCCGTCCGGCAGGTGCTCGGCGGAGCGCCCGTAGCCGGGCCGGTCGACGGCCAGCACGGTGTAGCCGAGCTGCGCCCCGAGGGCCAGCAGGGACAGTCCGGGGCGGGCGCGGCTGTCGAAGTAGGCGGCGCTCATGCCGCCGCCGTGGATCGCGACGACGACCGCCCGGGGTGCTCCGGCCGGCTCGGCGAGCAGCGCCGAGTACGGGATGCCGTCCACGTCGAGGACGAGTTCGCTTACCTCCGGAGCACCGGAAGTGCGGGGATCGGTCATGAGGTCCAGGCTCCTGGGTGCTCAAGGGCCGGGTGGTGGTGCGGCCGTGCCGGTCAGCGCGGTCTGCGCAGCGGCGCGGCGGCGGCCACGCTCCAGGCGATACGTCGGCGTACGAGTTCGTGGATCGGGGCGCACGCTCCGGTGCTCCGGGTCCCGGCCTTCGGCCGGGCCGGCTGCGCCCTGGCGGTGTCAGCCACGGCGCACCGCCGCCGAGGCACCGATGTCGCGGACCAGGCGGGCCTGGTGCAGGGTGTCGTCGTCGCCGCGCGCCCTGTCGGCCACCGACCGGACGAACGACCTTACGGCCGCGGCGACTTGGTCGGCGGCGGGCAGGACTTCCGTCCGTGTTCCGGAGCGGAGCTCGACGCGTGCCTGCGGCCGGTGGCCGGCGGGGGGTGTGAAGGCCCGGTCGACGGTGATGCGTCCGGCGCTCCCCCACAGCAGGTAGCGCGAGCTGTAGCCGTGGTCGAGGCCGAACGTGAGGTGGGCCGTGACCCCGTCGGGGCGCCTGAGCAGCGCGGAGCCCGCGGTGTCCACGGTGTGTCCGGCGGTGCCGTGCAGCGTGGCGCCGACGACGTCCAGCTCGGGGCCGAGGAAGTGCAGCGCCGCGCGGACCGGGTAGACGCCGGTGTCGAGGAGGGCGCCGCCGCCGAGCCCGGCGTCGTATCGGATGTCGGTGCCGGGCAGCTTCGGGATCGCGAACTCGGCCTGGAAGGAGCGCAGTTCACCGATCAGGCCGTCGGCGACCCATTGCCGTACCGTCGCGTGCTGCGGGTGGTGGACGAACAGCACGTTCTCGGTGAGGACCAGGTGCGACTCGGCGGCCAGGGCGAGCAGGTCGCGGGTGCGTTCCAGGTCCGTGGTGAGCGGCTTCTCCGCGAGGACGTGCTTGCCCGCGCGCAGCGCGGCCTCGGTCCAGGTGGCGTGCAGCGCGGCGGGCAGCGGGATGTAGACCGCGTCCACGTCGGAGCGCTCGAGCAGCGCGGCGTAGCCGTGCACCGGGCGGGTGCCGAAACGCTCGGCGGCCTCGCGGGCCCGTGCCGCGTCCCGGCTGGCGACAGCAGCGATCTCGACGCCGTCGGCCGCGGCCATGGCGGGCAGCATGCGGCGCAGCGCGATGTCCGCGCAGCCCAGGACTCCGATCCTCAGGGGTGGTCTCACGCCGGGGTCCGCATCGCGTTGAGGCAGGCCAGCAGGGTGCGGGCCTGCACGTTGACGTAGTGCCCGTGCCGGACGAGCGAGGTGAGCTGGGCGGGCGTGACCCAGCGGTAGCCGGGCGGCGCGTCCAGCGGTGCCGTGTCCTCGTCGGCCTCGACGATCAGGTAGCGGCTCTCGGCGTTGAGGAACCGGCCGCCCTCCTCGGCGTGCACGGCCGCGTAGCGGATCCGGTCGGCGGGCGCGTCGAGGACGAGGTCGAGGAACGGCGGCCGGTCCCCGCCGTGCAGGTGGGCGTAGTTGCCCGGGGTGTACTGGACGGTGGGGCCGAGCTCCGTCGTGTCGAGGAACCCGGCCTCGACGCGCGCGTGCGCCAGGACGTGCGGTACGCCGTCGAAGGTGCGGGTCAGGAAGGCGGCGACACCGAGTCCGACCGGCTCGAACAGGGGCTGCGTCCAGCCGGTGACCTCGCGGCTGCCGGCCTCGACGCGGACGGCGACGACGTCGAAGTAGCGGCCGTCGCGGTGGCTGACGGTGTGCTCGTCCTGCGTCCAGCCGGGCAGGTCCTTCAGCGGGACACGCTGGACGGCCAGGTCGTGGCGGGCCCGCTCGGCGGTGAACCAGGACAGCAGCTCGGTGTCCGAGTGCAGGGCCGCGTCCGTGTCGTCCGGGAACGGCGCGCAGGCGAGCACCGTGCGCGCGTCCATGTTCACCACGTTGTCGCGGCGCAGGAGCTGACCGATCTGGCCGAGGGTCAGCCAGACGAAGTCGTCGTGCAGGGGCACCTCGCCCCGCGCCTCGACGATCATGTTGCGGTTGCTCTTGTGCAGGAACCAGGAGCCGTGTTCGGACTGGAGCGCGTCGGCGAGGACGCGGCCGCGGTCCGATTGCACGAAGTACTCGATGTACTTCACGTCGGCGCCCTTGTGCACCTTGGTGTAGTTGCTGCGGGTGGCCTGCACGGTCGGCGACAGCTGGAGCAGGTTGGGGTTGCCCGGCTCCATCTTGGCCTGCATCAGGAAGTGCAGGACGCCGTCGAACTCCTTGACGACGATGCCGAGTATCCCGACCTCGGGCTGCTTGATGACCGGCTGGTGCCAGGTCGCGTCGTCCGCGCCGACCCGCAGGCCCTCCACGGAGAAGAAGCGGCCGCTGGCGTGGACGAGATTGCCGGTGCCCTCCTCGAAGGACCAGCCCTCGAGCTCGCCGAACGGGATCTTCTCGACGGCGAAGCGGTGCGCGCGGCGGCGGCCGTCCAGCCACGGCGTGACCTCCTCGGTGCGCAGGTGCGCTCCGGTGGTGGCGGCGGCCGAGCGGGCGATCCGGGCGGGCAGGCCGGGGTCGTGGCGGGCGGTGAGAAGCGTCTCGGCGGCGGGCGCGGTCACGAGTTGGCCTCCACGAATTCCTTCACCGAGGCGATCATGTAGTCGAGCATCTCGTCGGTCAGCCCCGGGTAGACGCCGATCCAGAAGGTCTGCTCGGTGATGATGTCGCTGTTGGCGAGGTCGCCCACGATGCGGTGCGGCTGGTCGTGGTAGGCCGGGTGGCGGGTCAGGTTGCCGGCGAACAGGCGGCGGGTGCCGATCTTGCGGTCCTCCAGGAAGTCGACCAGCGCGGCCCGGCTGAACGGCGCGTCCGGCTCGACGGTGAGCACGAAGCCGAACCAGCTGGGGTCGCTGTTCTCGGTGGCCCGCGGCAGGATCAGGTGCGGCACGTCGGCCAGACCGTCGCGCAGCCGCTGCCAGTTGGCCTTACGGGCCTCGATGAAGCCGTCGAGCTTGCCCAGCTGGGTCAGGCCGAGCGCGGCCTGCAGGTCGGTCGCCTTCAGGTTGTATCCGACGTGCGAGAAAATGTACTTGTGGTCGTAGCCGGCCGGCAGCGTGCCCATCTGGTACTTGAACCGCTTGAGGCACTTGTTGGACTCGCCCGGCTCGCACCAGCAGTCCCGGCCCCAGTCGCGCAGCGACTCCACGATCCGCGCGAGGGCCAGGTTCGAGGTGAGGACGCAGCCGCCCTCGCCCATCGTCAGGTGGTGCGCCGGGTAGAAGCTGACCGTCGTCAGGTCGCCGAAGGTGCCGGTGAGCTTGCCGTCGTAGAGCGCGCCGACGGCGTCGCAGTTGTCCTCGATGAGGAACAGGTCGTGGTCCTCGGCGAGCTGGGCTATCTCCGCGACCTCGAAGGGGTTGCCGAGCGCATGGGCGATGATGATGGCCCGGGTCCTGGGGCCGATGGCCTGGGCGACCCGGTCGGCGGTCGTGTTGTAGGTGCCCAGGTCGACGTCGACGAAGACCGGCACGAGGCCGTTCTGCAGGATCGGGTTGACGGTGGTCGGGAATCCGGCGGCCACCGTGATGACCTCGTCGCCGGGGCGCAGCCGCCGGTCCTCCAGCAGGTGCGAGGTCAGCGCCGTCGTCGCCAGCAGGTTCGCGGACGAGCCCGAGTTCGTCAGATGCGCCTTGCGCCGTTTCAGGCGCCGCGCGAACCGGGACTCGAACTGGCGCGAGCTGCGGCCCGCCGCGATCCGCATCTCCAGGGCCGCCTCGACCAGGGCGACCCGGTCGTCCTCCTCGAGGACCGCGCCGGAGGGCCAGATCTCCGTCACCCCGGGCACGAAGACACCGTCGGGCCGGGTGTCCTGGTGGTACTTGCGGACCTCGTCGAGTACGAGTTCCTTGTGGACGCTCATCGTTGACTTCCTGACTTGTGAGGCGGGAAAAGGGTTTCGGGGCTCACACGGAGGCGAGCAGGTCGCGCAGGGACGCGTCGAGGCCGCGTCGGGGCCGCCAGCCCAGCAGGCACCGGGCGAGGGTGATGTCGGCCTGCTGCCAGTCGGCGGCGGAGCGGACCGGGTCGGCGGGGGCCTGTTCGACGAGCCGGACGGTGAGGCCGCTCAGCTCGATCATCCGGTCCACCAGCCGCCGGGCGGCTACGGCCTCGCCGCGGGCCACGTTGAAGACCCGGCCCGCGGTCCCGGGCCTCGGCTCGGCCGCGGCGACGACGGCATCGGCGACATCCCGTACGTCGACGAAGTCCCGGCGGGCCCGCAGCGGGGCCAGCCGCAGCTCGCCGACGGGCCGGCGCCGCTCGGCCTGGCGGGCGAGGTGGGAGGCCACCTTCCCCGGCAGGCTCTGCTCCGGCGCGCCCGGGCCGCACGCGTTGGTGACCCGGACCACGACGGCGTCGAGGCCGTCGCGGGCCGCGGCCAGGACCTGCTCGGTGCCGCGGAGTTTGGTGCGGCCGTACGTGCCGACGGGGGCCGGCGCACGGTCCTCGGTGATCAAGGTGCCCTCGGGCACCGGGCCGTACTCGTGGACGCTGCCGACCTGGACGAGGCGCGGAGCCGTCGGCAGGGCCGGCAGCACGCCGACGAGACGGCGCACGAACGTGTCGTTGAGCGCGCGCATCCGCTCCTCGTCGGCCTGCCACACGGTGCCCGCCGCGTTGACCACGACGTCGGGCCGGTGCGCCGCGAGGAACGCGGCGAGCTCTCCCGGACCGGCCGCGGTCAGGTCGAGGGCGGCGCGGCCGGGCGCGCCGCCGGGCGGTGCGCTGCGCGAGACGCGCAGCACCCGGTCGCCGGCCTCCTCGAAGGCGCCGGCGACGTGCCGGCCCAGGAAGCCGGTGGCGCCCAGGACCACGACCGAGCGGTTCACGTCCGGGCCGTCCGGTCCTTGGCCGCCTTCCACCAGTACGGGTTGTCCTGGTACCAGGCGACGGTCTCGGCCAGGCCCCGGGCGAAGTCGACGCGCGGTGCGTAGCCCAGCTCGTCGCGGATCTTGGACTCGTCGAGCGAGTAGCGCAGGTCGTGCCCCTTGCGGTCGGCGACGTGCCGGACCTGCGACCAGTCCGCGTCGCACAGCCCCAGCAGGCGCTCGGTGATGTCCCGGTTGGTCTGCTCGTTGCCGCCGCCGACGTTGTACACCTCGCCGGCCCGGCCGCCGGCCAGGACCAGCTGGACGGCCCGGCAGTGGTCGTCGACGTGCAGCCATTCGCGGATGTTGCGGCCATCGCCGTACAGCGGCAGCGGGGTGCCCTCCAGCAGGTTGGTCACGAACAGCGGGATGAGCTTCTCGGGGTGCTGGTAGGGCCCGTAGTTGTTGGAGCAGCGGGTGATCGACAGGTCCAGTCCGTGGGTGCGCCAGTACGACCGGGCGATCAGGTCGGCGGACGCCTTGGACGCGGCGTAGGGCGAGTTGGGCCGCAGCGGCCACTGCTCGGTCCACGAGCCCTCGTCGATGGTGCCGTACACCTCGTCGGTGGAGACGTGCACGATCCGGGCGATGCCGGTGCGCAGGCAGGCCTCCAGGAGGGTCTGGGTGCCGCCCACGTTGGTGAGGACGAAGTCGGCGGCGGAGGCGACGGACCGGTCGACGTGCGACTCGGCCGCGAAGTGCACGACCGCGTCGTGTCCGGGCAGCAGGTCGAGCAGCAGGTCCAGGTCGCAGACGTCGCCCTGGACGAAGGTGAGCCGCTCGTGCGCGGCGGGCAGGTTGTCGCGGTTCCCGGCGTAGGTCATCTTGTCGAGGACGGTGACGTGGGCGTCCTCGTAGCCCGGGTAGCCGCCGTCGAGCAGGGTGCGTGTGTAGTGCGAGCCGATGAACCCGGCGCCGCCCGTGACCAGGATCTTCATGCCGCCACCTCGATCTGTGTGTGGTCGCCGACGACCAGCCGGTGATGGGAACTGCCCACGTCCGCGGGGCCGATGCTGGCCATCCGGCCGATGAGGGAGCCGTGCAGGCCCCGTACGTCGGTGACGGTGGCGCCGTCCAGGGCGATGGAGGAGGCCAGGTGGGTGCGGCGCAGCACGCAGTCGCGGCCCACGGAGGTGTACGGGCCGATGTGGCTGTGCTCGACGAGGGTGCCGGCCGCGATGACGGCCGGGCCCTCGATGCGCGAGCCGACGACGCGGGCGCCCTCCTCGACGACGACCGGCCCGATCAGGACGGAGGCCTCGTCGACGTCGCCGCGCACCGCCGGTACGAGGCTCTCCAGGAGCTTGCGGTTGCAGTCGAGGACGTCGTCGGCGCGGCCGGTGTCCTTCCAGTAGCCGTCGTACACGCTGGCCTTGACGTCGGTGCCGTGCTCGACGAGCCACTGAATCGCGTCGGTGATCTCCAGTTCGCCCCGGGCGCTCGGGGCGATCGAGGCGACCGCCTCGTGGATGGCGGGCGTGAAGAAGTACACGCCGATCAGGGCGAGGTCGCTGCGCGGCCGCTCGGGCTTCTCGACGAGCCGCTCCACGCGTCCGTCGGCGTCCAGCTCGGCGACGCCGAAGGCGCGCGGGTCGGCGACCTTGTGCACGACGATCTGGGCGGCGGGGCGCCGGCGGGTGAACTCGCGGGCGATGTCCGCGACGCCGTCGGGCAGCATGTTGTCGCCCAGGTACATCACGAAGTCGTCGTCGCCGAGGAACTCGCGGGCCAGCGTCACACAGTGCGCGAGGCCCAGCGGCAGGTCCTGGCGGATGTAGGTGACCTTCAGGCCGAGCCGGGAGCCGTCCCCGATCACCGCCTCGATCTGGGCGGCGCGGTCGCCGACGATGATGCCGACCTCGTCGACGCCCACCTCCCGCAGGTTGTCGAGGACGTGCTCGAGGACCGGCTTGTTGGCTATCGGAATGAGCTGTTTGGGCATGGAGTAGCTGAAGGGGCGCAGACGGGTCCCGGACCCGCCCGACAACACCAGTGCCTTCATGACAGTTGATCCTTTCGCCCCATGACGGGGGTTTGCCAGCTGCGGGCATCGCGGTGCCCGGACATGCGGTCGGGGCGGCGCCAGGCGGCGAGCGGGTGGTCGGGCCCGAGTGCCACGTCGTTCTCCTGGCCGCTGCCGCGCGTGGCGATCAGGGCCACGGTGATCGCGGCCAGTTCCTCCGGGGTGGGGGCTCCCTTCTCGACCCGGATGAGCTCGGCCGGTGCACAGGCGGGGACGGTCACGTGGGACTCCTTCACTGCGGGCGGGGTCACTGCGGGCGGGTTCACTGCGGCGGATTGCCGTGCTTGCGCGAGGGCAGTTCGGCGTGCTTGGCGCGCAGCATCTCCAACGAGCGGATCAGCACGGAGCGGGTCTCGCGCGGGTCGATGACGTCGTCGATCAGCCCGCGCTCGGCCGCGTAGTAGGGGTGCATGAGCTCGTCCTTGTACTCCTGGATGCGCTCGGCGCGCACGGCCTCCGGGTCGTCCGCGGCGTTGATCTCGCGCCGGAACACGACGTTGGCGGCGCCCTCGGCGCCCATCACGGCGATCTCGTTGGTGGGCCAGGCAAGCGCGAGGTCGGCGCCGATGGAGCGGGAGTCCATGACGATGTAGGCGCCGCCGTACGCCTTGCGGACGACGAGGGAGATGCGCGGCACGGTGGCGTTGCAGTAGGCGTACAGGAGTTTGGCACCGCGCCGGATGACGCCGTTGTGCTCCTGGTCGACGCCGGGCAGGAAGCCGGGCACGTCGACGAGGGTGATCAGCGGGATGTTGAACGCGTCGCAGAACTGGACGAAGCGCGCGCCCTTCTCGGAGGCCTCGATGTCCAGGACGCCGGCCATGGCGGCGGGCTGGTTGGCGACGATGCCGACGACGTGCCCGTCGAGGCGGCTGAACGCGCACACGAGGTTGGGCGCCCAGGCCGAGTGCACCTCGAAGTACTCGCCGTCGTCGACGACCTCCTCGATGACCTTGCGCATGTCGTACGCCTGGCCGGGGTCGGCCGGGACCAGGTCGATCAGCGCCTCGTTGAGCCGGTCGGCCGGGTCGCCGGTGCGCTCCACCGGGGACAGTTCGCGGTTGTTGGCGGGCAGCAGCGACAGCAGGTAGCGCACGTCCTCGATGCAGTGCTCCTCGTCGTCGTACGCGAAGTGCGCGACGCCCGAGGTGCCGGCGTGCACGTCGGCGCCGCCCAGGCCGTTCTGGGTGATCTCCTCGCCGGTCACGGCCTTGACGACGTCGGGTCCGGTGATGAACATCTGCGAGGTCTCGCGGACCATGAAGACGAAGTCCGTGAGGGCGGGGCTGTAGGCGGCGCCGCCCGCGCACGGGCCGAGCATCACGCTGATCTGCGGGATGACGCCCGAGGCCTTGGTGTTGCGCTGGAAGATGCCGCCGTAGCCGGCGAGCGCGGTGACGCCCTCCTGGATGCGGGCGCCCGCGCCGTCGTTGAGGGAGACCAGGGGGGCTCCGGCGGCCTCGGCCAGGTCCATGATCTTGTGGATCTTCTGGGCGTGCGCCTCACCGAGCGCGCCGCCGAAGATGCGGAAGTCATGGGCGTAGACGAAGACGGTGCGGCCGTGGACGGTGCCCCAGCCGGTCACGACGCCGTCGCTGTGCGGCTTCCTGAACTCCAGGCCGAAGCCGGTGGCGCGGTGCCGGCGCAGGGTCTCGACCTCGTTGAACGAGCCCTTGTCGAGCAGGAGCTGGACGCGCTCGTGCGCGGTGAGCTTGCCCTTGGCGTGCTGGCGTTCGGTGGCGGCGGCGTCTCCGGCGCGCGCCGTCTCCTTGAGCTGCGTCAGCTCCTCGACCCGGGCCCGTATCGTCGTCTCGCTCGCGGACATGGTGTTCCCCACTCTCCTTGGTAAGAAGTCGGTGCTCAGACGGCGGCCGGTGCCAACCGGTCCTGGGTGAGGCCGAGTTGGCGGGCGTTGGCGCCGGCGTGGACGCGTGCGCCGGGGTCGATCGAGCGGATCAGCCCGCCGAGCACGAGGCCGGGGCCGCTCTCGACGAACCGTTCGGCGCCCAGTGAGCGCAGCCGCAGCACGGTCTCGCGCCAGCGCACCGGGCTGGTCAGCTGCCGGCGCAGGGCGTCGACGGCCTCGGCGGCGGTGGTGACGGGCCGCGCGGTGACACTCGAGACGACCGGGATGCGCGGGTCGCGGAAGTCGGTGTCGTCGAGCGCCTCGGCGAACTCCGCCTCGATCTCGCGCAGCAGGCTGGAGTGGAAGGGGCCGCCGGCCCGCAGCTCGGCCACCCGCAGCGCCCCGGCCTGCCGGGCCCGCCGGGCGAAGTGGTCGAGCGCGCCGCGCCGGCCGACGACCACGGCCTGGTCCGGCGCGTTGTCGGCGCCGATCTCCAGCAGCTCGCCGGTGGCCTCGGCCGCTTCCTCGCAAAGGTCGGCCACCTGGCCCCGGTCGAGGCCGACGACGGCGACCGAGCCGCCGGGCAGCCGGTCGTCGACGGTGGCGACGAGTTCGCCGCGCAGCCGGACGAGGGCCAGCGCGTCGGTCCAGCGCAGGGATCCCGCGGCGACCAGGGCGGCGTACTCCCCCAGGCTGTGGCCGGCGACCACCGTGGGCTCGATGCCGCGCGAGCGCAGCAGTTCCCAGGTGACCAGGCCCGTGACGAGGACGGCCGGCTGGGCGACGGCCGGGTCGGCGAGGTGCCGGGCGGGCCCGCTGCGGCACAGCCGCGCCAGCGGGATGCCGAGGTGCTGCTCGGCCACCCGGTGGTAGGCGGCGGCCAGTTCGGGCCGGGCGTCGAGCACGGCCTGGCCCATGCCGACGCGGGCGGAGCCCTGCCCGGGGAAGACAAATGCGGTACCGGTCATCCTGATCACTTCCTTGTCGTCGGTCAGCAGGCGAGGGCCGCAGCCGCGGCCTGTGGGTCCGGCGCGGTGGCCGACCGCAGCCACTCCTCGGCCAGCCACCGGACGTCGGCGCTCAGCAGCTCGGCCCGGTGCACGGCGAGGGCGGCGGCGTGGGTGGCGCCGCACGGAATGTCCAGCACGCTCCAGCCCGCCGGGTGCCGGGCGGCGTCCGCGCCGAGGTAGTCCTCGGCCGCGGAGCGGCTCAGGCCGGTGCCGATGCCCTTGAGGAAGGCCTCCTTGCGGGTCCAGATCCGTCCGAAGTCCTCGGCCCGCTCCGACGGGCTGTGCGCCGCGGCGAGTTCGGCCTGCTCGTCGGGGTGCAGGAAGCGGGCGCACACGTCGATCGTCGAGGGCCTCGGCAGCCTCTCCACGTCGACGCCGATCGGCACGCCGGCCACCCCCACCAGGGCGACGGCGCTGCTGTGCGACACGGAGAAGTGCAGCGGCAGCGGCGCCAGGTCGAGCGCGGGGCGGCCGTGACCTGCGCCGCAGCCGGGGCAGGGCTCCCGGGTGAAGCGCACGTCGCGCGGCGTGGTGCGCAGGTAGCGGGCGAGCAGCCGGCGCAGCGCGACATGGACGGTGGCGTAGAGCAGTCCGTCGGCGGGCCGCAGGAACGCGTCGGCGCGGGCGCGCTCGGCGTCGTCGAGTTCGGAGCGGTCGAGCAGGTGGGCGGTGTGGGCGCCGGGGCTGCGCATCAGCCACAGGTCGGCCTGCCCGTCGGTGAGCACGAAGTCCTCGTCCGCCTGGTGGGCGAGCAGCTGCGGCTCAAGGTCGCGTACGTTCACGTGGGGCGCGTTCATGCGGGCACCGGCGGCTCGTGACGGGGGTGCTCGGGCTGCGGGCCGAGCTGTCCGGCGAGGCACTCCACGAGTTCGGCCGCGCTGTTGGCGAGCAGCAGCATCTGGAGGTTGAGCCGCACGTTCAGCGCGCTCTCCATCCGGGCCTGGAGTTCGAGGCCGGCGATGGATCCGATGCCCAGGCAGCGCATGGGCCGGCCGACGGTGTCGACGAGGTGCGGGGCGAGGTCGATGAGGCGGCCGAGTTCCTGGCGGACGTATCCGTCGAGCAGTCTTCGGCGCTCGGCGTGGCCGGCCGCGGCGAGCGTGGCGCGGTCGGGCGCCGCGGTGGACGGGCACGTGCGGGTGGAGCGTGCCGTGCGGGTCACTGTCCCTTCCTTTCCGGTACGGCACGCGGGGGCACGAGGCCGCGCAGTGCGACGAGCAGGCCGAGCAGTCCCACGGCCGTGATCAGGTGCAGCACCGTGCGCTGTCCGGTGGGCAGCAGCGCGGCGCACAGGGCGGTCATGACGGCCGCCCCCAGTTGCACGGAGGTCTGGTAGAGGCCGCCGGCCGCGGCCTGGTCGGCGGGCGCCACGGAGCTGGTGGCCTGTACGTGGAAGGCGGTGAAGGCGAGTACGAACGCGGCGCCGACCAGCAGCAGCGTGGGCAGCACGTCGGTCCCGTAGGACGGCTGGGGGCCGTCGTGGCGGTAGAGGGCGTAGCCGAGCGGGGCCGCCGCGGCGCCGGCGGCGATCAGCCGGGGCGGGCCGAACCGGGCGACGATCCGTCCGGAGTACAGCGCGGTCAGCGCGAGGGGCGCGGCGGCCGGCAGGAAGGCGAGGCCCGTCTGCCAGGGGCTGTACCCCGCGCGCTGCTGCAGTTGGAGGGTGAGCACGAGGAGGAGGCCGAGGTACGAGCCGTTGAGCGCGCCGGCGCCGAGTGCGGAGCGCAGCAGCGGGCCGTGGCGCAGCAGGTCGAGTCGTAACAGGGGTTCGCGGACGGTGAGTTCGAGGCGGACGAAGCCGAGGCCGAGCAGGGCCGCGCCCGTGAAGCACAGGAGTGTCGTGGGGTGGTGCCAGCCGTGCCGGCCGCCCGCGGCGAGGGCGGCCACCAGCAGCAGCATGGCGCCGGTCAGTGTGGCCGCTCCGGCGGCGTCGTAGCGGCGCGGCGCCTCGGCGGCCGGCGCGTCGCGCGGGATCAGGCGCAGTGCGGCGGCGAACAGCAGCAGGGCGACGGGGGCGGGGAAGGCGAAGGTCCAGCGCCAGCCGGCCTCGGTGAGCGCCCCGGACAGCAGCAGTCCGGCCGAGAAGCCGCCGGCGCCGAAGAGGGAGTACACCGACAGCGCCCGTGATCTGGCGGGTCCTTCGGGGAACGTCGACGCGATGATGGCGAGCCCGGTGGGCGCGGTCAGCGCGGCGCAGAACCCCTTCACGAAGCGGGTCGCGAACAGCAGTGTGGCGCTGTCGGTGAGCGCGCCCGCCAGGGACGCGGCGGCGAACACCAGGAGCGCGGCGAGGTAGACGGGCCTGCGGCCGAGTATCGCCACGAGCCGGCCGCCGAACAGCAGCAGCCCGCCGAAGCCGACGGCGAACCCGGAGACCACCCACTGCAGTCGCGCCGCGGCCAGGCCGAGGTCCGCGCCGACACGGGGCAGCGCGACCAGGGCGACGGACACCTCCAGGGCGTCGATGAGCATGTTGCCCGCGAGCACGAACAGCAGGCCCCATTGGGCGGGGCTCCACCGTGGGCCGGCCCGCTCGGGGCGCGTGGGTGTGGAGAGCGTCATGATCCCGTTCCGCAAGAGGTTCTGGAGGGGGGTGGGCCGGCCGCGTGCCGGGGGAAGTCCGCGGCCGGCCCGGAGGGCGGTACGGGCGCTGCCGTACCGGCTGGGGGGCTCGGCTCAGCCGAGCAGGGTGCCGCCCGTGGCATCGACGAACGAGCCGGTGATCCAGCGCGCCTCGTCGGTGGCGAGGAAGGCCACGACGTCGGCGATGTCCTCGGGCTCGCCGACCCGGTTGAAGGCGGACAGCCGGGCCATCGCCTCGACCGCCTCGGGGATGCCGAAGACGGGGTTGCCGTTGCGGGTGATGCCGGGCGCCACCGAGTTGACGGTGATGCCGCGCGGTCCGAGCAACTTCGCGAAGTGCAGGGCGAGTTGGTCGACGGCGCCCTTGGTCATCGCGTACGCGATCTCGTCCGGGTTCGCGAACCGGGTCAGCCCGGAGGTGATGTTGATGATGCGGCCGCCGTCGGGCATGTTGCGCAGCGCCCGCTGGATGAGGAAGAACGGGGCCTTGGCGTTGACCGCGAAGAGTTCGTCGAACTTCTCCGGGGTGGTGTCCTCCGCCTTGACGCCGCCCATCACGCCGGCGTTGTTGACCAGGATGTCCAGGTCGGTGGTGCCGGTGCGCTCCCGCAGCCCGTTCTCCAGACCGAGGAAGAGCTCGTGCACGTCGCCGGGCACGCCCAGTTCGGCGCGGACGGTGAAGGCCCGGCCGCCGTCCTTCTCGATCAGGGTCACGACCTCGTCGGCGGCGTCCTTGTTCGCGGTGTAGTGGACGGCGACGAGCGCGCCCTCGGCCGCGAGCCGGATCGCCGTCGCGCGGCCCATGCCGCGGCTCGACCCGGTGACGAGCGCCGTCCTGCCGATGAGCCTTTCCATGTTCCCTCTCCTCTTCTCGGCCGCCGGCCCGGCGGCCGGCCTGGTCTTGGGCCTGGTCCTCGGCCCGGTCTTCGGCCTGGTGCCGGCCGCCGGGTCGCCGAACCAGCGGGTCAGTGCCTGTGTCGGGTCCGCACCCGGGGTGTCGCCCCATACGACGTAGCCGTCGGGGCGCACCAGCAGCGCGTCGGTGAACGGGGCCGTCTGCGCGGTCACCGTGCGCACCAGCGGCGCCCAGGGGGCGGCGGTCCTGCGCAGTTCCTCCTGGCGGGCCGCCGCCGCGGGGGCGATCAGCAGCAGGCCGCGCCCGCGGCGCAGCAGCTCGGCGGTGGTGACCTCGCCGTCGCCCGTGACCAGCCGCTCCCGCGGAAGCCGCCGGCCGAGCAGGGGGTGGCGGCCCGGGCCCACGTCGTAGCGGATGTCCAGGCCGGAGATCATTCCGGCCAGGTGGGTCCGTACGTTCTCGCTCTCGTCGATCAGCTCGGCGAACACCTCGCGGGTGGCGTCGACCTCGCCGGCGCCGAGCAGCAGCAGCGCCTGGGTCCTGATGTTGCTCAGCACCCGCCGGCCCACAGCGCGGCGTTCCGCGTCGTAGCTGTCGAGGAGTTCCTCGAACCCCCCGGACAGCACCTGCGCGGCCAGTTTCCAGCCGAGGTTGGCGGCGTCCTGGAGGCCCAGGTTGAGGGCCTGACCGCCGATCGGCATCTGCTGGTGCGCCGCGTCACCGGCGAGCAGGAGCCGGCCGTCGCGGTAGGTCCCGGCCTGCCGTGAGGCGTCGTCGAAGGAGTTCACCCACAGCGGGGTGCCGCCGCTGATGTCCTCCCCGGTGACGCGCTTCCAGGCGTCGACGACGTCCGCGAAGTCCGGCTGCGTGTCGCGCGGTGCCGCGCCGGACTCGTGCACCATCACCCGGGTCACTCCGTCGGGACGCCGGGCGGCGACGGCCATTCCTCCCGCGAGGCGCTGGAAGCGGCGGCCCGGGATGTCGATGCCGGCCACGTCCGCGCGCAGCAGTTCGCGCTGGGCGCCCGCGCCGGGGAAGGCGAAGCCGCCCAGCCGGCGTACGGCGCTGTTCTCGCCGTCGCAGCCGACGATGTACGCGGCCCGGAAGAACTCCGTCGTTCCTTCGGTGGTGCGTACTTCGGCCTCGGCGTACTCCCCGGTCACGGTCAGGCCGGTCACCTCGTGTCCGCGCCGGATGTCGGCGCCGAGGTCGGCCGCCCACTGTCCGAGCAGTTCCTCGATGCGGGTCTGCGGGACCTTCCACTGGCCCGGCCAGGGGCTGGGCAGTGTGAGGTCGAGCGGGATGCCGCCGAAGTGGCCCTTGGGTTCGCTCGGCAGGTCGCCGAGCTGCTCCAGCAGGCCCCGTGCGTCGAGGAGTTCCATGGTGCGGGCGTGCAGGGTGGACGCCCGCGACTCGGTGGTCGGCGCGGTGAGCCGTTCGAGGACCACCACGTCCGCGCCCGCGAGCCGGAGCTCACCGGCGAGGAACAGCCCGACCGGGCCCGCGCCGACCACGATCACCTGGGTTGCGGTGTGGTCCCCGGCCATGGTCAGGCCGCCTTGTCCGCGGCGAGGTTCTCCGCGTGGGCCTTGGCGTAGCCGAGCGTGGCGCGGCTGTTGGTGCTCAGCGCGGTGTGGACGTACTCCCGCGCGTCCGCGACCGTCGCGTCCTCGCCGAGGATCCTCGCGATGTTCGCGGTGTTGAGGGTGACGGTGTGCTGCGAGGAGGCGGCGACACCGCCGGCGTTCTCGGCGAACGTCCAGTAACCGGTGTGCAGCGTCATCAGCGCCGGCAGAGTCACCTGCTTGTACGCGATCCGTTCGTGCGGGAAGGCCACCCGGTACGACTTGGTGGTGTGCACCGAGCCGTCCTTGGCGCGGGTGTCCATCTCCAGCTCCTGCAGGCCCGGCGAGGGCTCCTCGAAGCGGACGGTGGCCACGTGGGCGAGCCGCTCGGGCCACAGCTGGGCCTCGTTGACGAAGTCGAAGACGTCCTTGGCCGACCCGTTGATCTGGACGGTGTCCTCGAAGGAGAACGTCAGGTCCTCGGCGGCGTGCGCGGCTTCGACGTTGGTCTTCAGGGCGGCCAGTTCCGAGCGCGAGTTGCGGTCGACGGCCTCGTCGATCCACTTCAGGGACGCGGGGTCGTCGTCGACGGCCCGGTAGTCGTGCAGCAGCCGCACGCGCGACTCGGCCGCGGAGACCGGCTCGATGATCCAGGTGCCGCCCATGGCGGCGACGGGCGGGGCGGAGACCTCCTGGCGGAAGGTGATCCGCAGCCGCTCGGGGTCCAGGGTGCGGCGCGACGTCCAGTTCTTGGCCTCGCCGTTGGCGGTGGCCCAGATACGGATGCGCTCCTGGGTCGCGGACCGCTCCACGTGGTCGACGTAGATCGTCGGCGGGAAGATCCGCGGCCAGTTCTGCACCTCGGCTATCAGCCGGTACACGGCGGCGGCGGGGGCCGAGACCGTGATCTCGTGCTCCACTTCGCGCTGGCCGGACTGCGACATGCTGGTGACTCCTTGGGTCGGAAGGCGGGGTGAGGACGTCCGGGTGGCTCAGAAGTTGCCGAGTCCGCCGCAGACGTTCAGGGCCTGCGCGGTGATGGAGGCGGCCGTGTCCGAGGCGAGGTAGCCGACCAGGCCCGCGACCTCCTCGGGCGTCGAGTAGCGGCCCAGCGGGATCTTCGACTGGAACTTGGTGAGGATCGCGTCCTCGGACGTGTCGTACGCGGCGGCGTAGCCCTGCCGCACGCGCTGCGCCATCGGCGTCTCGACGTAGCCGGGGCAGACCGCGTTGACGGTGATGCCGGTCGGCGCGAGCTCGTTGCCCAGCGCCTTGGTGAAGCCGACGACGCCGTGCTTGGAGGCCGAGTACGGGGCGCCGAGGACGACGCCCTGCTTGCCGGCGGTGGACGCGATGTTGATGATGCGGCCGCGGTCCTTGTGCCGCAGGCCGCCGGTGGTCAGCACCTCGCGGGTCAGGCGGAAGACCGAGTTGAGGTTGGTGTCGATGACGTCGTGCCACAGCTCGTCGTCGAGGTCGGCGGTGACGCCGCCGCCGGAGCGGCCCGCGTTGTTGACGAGGACGTCCACCGTGCCGAAGCGGTCGACGGCCGCCTGCACGAAGGCGCGGGCGTCGTCCGTGGAGCGCACGTCGAGGGTGGTGCCGTCGACGTCGAGGCCCTCGTCCTGGAGCTGCTTGACGGTCTCGGCGACGTTCTGCGCGCTGCGGGCGCCGATGAACACCTTGTGGTTCTGGGTGGCCAGCAGTCGGGCGACGGCGAGGCCGATCCCGCTGGTGGCGCCGGTGACGAGGGCGACCCGCTGGTCCTGCTGCGACATGGCTTGCTACTCCAAACGAAGTGACCGAAGAAGCTGGGAAAGGGGAGGGGAGGTGGCCGCCCGCCGGGACGCCGCGCGCCGGCGCCGCGCCCCGGCGGGGGCGGCGGCGGGCTCAGGCGGCGTCGGCCAGCGCCCCGAGGTAGCCGTTGATCGCGGCCACGAGCGCGCGCGGGGTGCGGTTGTCGGCGAATATGTCGTCGTCGAGGGAGATCCCGTACTCGCGCTCGATGCGGCCGCCGGTCTCCAGGAGGGCGAGGGACTCGTAGCCGAGCTCCTCGAAGTCGGTGTCGAGGATGTCGCCGTCGAGGTCCACGCCCTCGTCGGCGCCGGCGCCCTCCAGCAGGATGTGCTTGAGGTCCTCAAGGGTGAATTCCTGAGCGGACATGGTGTTCCCTTCGTGAGTGGTGGTGAGGTGCGTCAGTCGGCGGAGCGCACGACGACGGCGGAGTTGAAGCCGCCGTAGCCGCGGGCCAGGACCAGCGCGGTGCGCACGGATGCGGTGCGCGGCTGACCGACGACCAGATCGATGTCGTACGCGGGCGACAGCTCCACGTTCGTGGTGGGCGGGATCAGCCCCTCGTGCATGGCGAGCACGGCGGAGACCACGTCGACCGGCGCGGCGCCGGAGTACAGGCGGCCGATCATCGTCTTGGGCGCCGTGACCGGTACGCCGCACGGCCCGAACACGGCGATCAGCGCGTCGGCCTCCTCGCGGTCGAGCCGCGGGGTGCCGGCCGCGTCGGCGAACACCACATCGACGTCCTCGGCGCGCACGCCGGCGTCGGCGAGCGCCACCTCGATGGCACGGCGCAGCCCGGGCTCCCGGCCGCTGCCCGGCTTCGGGTCGAACGTCGAGCCGTAGCCGGCGACCTCGCCGTAGATGTTCTGCGCGCCGCGCTCGCGGGCCGTCCGCTCGTCCTCCAGGATCAGCAGGGCGCCGCCCTCACCGGCGACATAGCCGTTGGCGTCCGCGTCGAAGGGCAGGTAGGCCCGCTCGGGCTCGTCGCTGGTGGACATCCGGCCGCCGGCGATCTGCGCGGCCCAGCCCCAAGGGCAGATCGACGCGTCGAAGCCGCCGGAGAAGATCAGCTTGCTGCCCTTGCGGATCTGGCGGCGGGCCTGCGCGATGGCGTCGAGGCCGCCCGCGTGGTCGCTGACGACGACCCCGCTGGGACCCTTCATGCCGTTGCGGATGGAGATCTGGCCGCTGTTGACCGCGTAGAACCAGGCGAAGGACTGGTAGGCGGACACGTACTGGCTGCCTCGGCTCCACAGCTTCTGCAGCTCGTTCTGGCCGAACTCGAAGCCCCCGGAGGTGGAGGCGGTGACGACGCCCATGTCGAACTCGGGGATGTCGTCCGGCTTGACGCCCGCGTCCTCGAAGGCGCAGTCGGCGGCGACGAGGGCGAGCCGCGTCATCCGGTCGGTCTGCGGGAGCAGCCGGCTCGGCAGGTGGTCGGCGGCCTCGAACGTGCGGATCTCGCCCGCCAGCCGGGAGGGGTACGAGGACGCGTCGAACCGGGTGATCGTGCTGATGGCGTTCTTGCCGACGCGGGTCGCGGCCCAGAAGTCGTCCACGCCGAGCCCGTTGGGGGTGGCGACACCGATGCCGGTGATCACTGCCTTGGCGCTCATGCCGCACTCCTTTCGGGACGGGCCAGCACCATCGCGCTCTGGAACCCGCCGAATCCGCTGCCGACGGTCAGGACCGCGTCGGTGCGCCGCTCGCGCGCTGTCAGCGGTACGTAGTCGAGGTCGCACTCGGGGTCGGGGGTGTGCAGGTTCGCGGTGGGCGGCACCACGTTGTTCTCCATCGCGAGGACCGACGCGGCGATCTCGATCGAGCCGATCGCGCCCAGCGAGTGCCCCACCATCGACTTGATGGAGGAGACCGGGGTGCGGTAGGCGTGCTCGCCCAGGCTCAGCTTGAACGCGGCCGTCTCGTGCCGGTCGTTCTGCTTGGTCCCGGAGCCGTGCGCGTTGATGTAGTCGATGGCCTCGGGGTTCATCCGGGCCTCGGCCATGGCCACGTTGATCGCCTCGGACATCTCGCGGCCGTCGGGGCGCAGGCCCGTCATGTGGAAGGCGTTGCAGCGCGAGGCGTAGCCGGCGATCTCGGCGTAGATGTGCGCGCCGCGCTTCCTTGCGCTCTCGTACTCCTCCAGGACGAAGGCGGCGCTGCCCTCGCCGAGCACGAAGCCGTTGCGGGTGCCGTCGAAGGGCCGCGAGGCGTGCTCGGGGTCGTCGTTGCGCGGCGTCGTCGCCTTGATCGCGTCGAAGCACGCCATGGTGATCGGCGAGATCGGGGCGTCGGTGGCGCCGGTGATCATCACGTCGGCGGTGCCCTCGCGGATCAGCTCGACGGCGTGGCCGACGGAGTCGATGCCGGAGGTGCAGCCGGTGGAGACCACGGTGGCGGGCCCCTCGGCGCCGACCGCCCAGGCCACCTCGGCCGAGAACGAGCTCGGCACGAAGTAGTTGTACAGGTGCGGCACCGCGTAGGTGTGGTCGACGGCGTCGAGCTGTCCGTCGTTGCTGACCACCCGGTACTCGTCGTCGAGTCCGGTGGTGGCGCCGACCGCCGAGCCGATGGTGACGCCGGTGCGGTGCGGGTCGAAGCCGGCCAGTTCGAGGCCGGAGTCGGCGAGCGCCTCGCGGGCGGTGACCACGCCGAACTGGGCGGCGCGGTCCATGCGGCGGATCTCCTGCGGGCTCAGCCCGTGCAGCTCGGGGTCGAAGTCGGCCTCGGCCGCGACCCGGGAGCGGAAGGAGGAGGGGTCGAAGAAGGTGATGCCGCGGGTCGCCGTGCGTCCCTCGCTGAGCAGGCTCCAGAAGTTCTTGGCGCCGATGCCGCCGGGCGCGAGGACCCCGACGCCGGTGATGACCACACGGCGGCCTCCGGGCGGCGTCACTGGGCAGCCTGCCAGTCGTAGAAGCGGGTGGCCATCGCGTCGGCCGGGGAGCGCCAGGTGGCCGGGTCGTAGGCCTCGATGAACGGCTTGAGGTCCTGGCTGATCGCCACGAACCGCGGGTCCGTCTTGGCGTCCTCGATGAGCTCGCCGCCGTTGTCGCTGTCGAAGTCCTGCAGGTGGAAGTACAGGCCCTTGTACGAGAACAGCTGGCGACGCCGGGTGCCCATGCGGTGCGGCATCTCCGTCTCGTCGAACTCTGCGAAGAGCTTGGCGACCTGGACGCTGGACTCGACGTCCATGCGGGCCACGATCAGGGTGCTGTGCAATGTCTTCTCTCTTCCGTGGGTGTCGGGCGCGGCTCAGGCGTCCGTGCGGCCGAAGAGGCGGACGAAGTCCGACACGCCGTCGGCGATCAGTTCCTCGGTCACGAAGTCGGCGAGCGGCAGCGCGCCGTGGAACGAGCGCTGCACGACGCTGCCGGCGACCAGCTGCACGAAGCGGCCGGCCGCGTGGTCGGCGTCGGCGATGTCGAGCAGCCCCGCGCCGGCCAGGCGCTCCAGGCGCCGGGCGAGTTCGCGCTGGGCCTGGCGGGGCCCCGCGGTCTGCCACATCTCCAGGACGCCGGTGGGCAGCAGGGTGACCTCGGCGCTGATGTGCCGCACGATGGCGAAGTGCTCGGGGAAGGCGGTCAGCGGCGTGAGCCAGGCCCGGCCGAGCGCGGTGAGGTCCTCGTGCAGGTCGGTGACCTCGCTGAGGTGGCTCTCGGCGATGACGGTCAGCGCGGCGGCGACCGACGCGGCGCTGTCCAGCAGGACGGACAGGAGCAGCTGCTCCTTGTCCTTGAAGTAGTGGGCGACCGTGGCCGTTTCGAGTCCGGCCTCCTCGGCGACGGCGTCGAGGGTGGTGTGCGTCCAGCCCTGCCGGGCGAAGACGGTGCGGGCCGCCCGGACGACGTCCCTGCGTTCCTCCGCCGGCCCTGCTTGGACCGGTGCCAGAGTTGCCTGCGGCATAGCCATGTCGTGCTCCTCCAATTGACGTGCTGGTCGGGCGGCGTGCCGCGTCAGCCGGCGAGCGGCTTGCCGAACCAGCGCTCCAGCGCCATCGGCAGGTCGTGGTGGCTGCCGGGCGCGGCCCAGGCGAGGTATCCGTCGGGGCGCACCAGCAGGGCGGTGGTGCCGGTGAGTGCGCTGTGCCCGGCGACGGCGTCCGGGGTGGCGGTGACGATGTCGACTCGGTCGCTCCAGCCTGCGGCGCGGGCGCGCAGGCGCGGGTTGTCGTCGAGGTCGATGAGCAGTCCGCGGGCGGAGCGCAGCAGCTCGGTGCTGGACGTGGTCTTCCGGTCGGTGGTCAGTTCCAGGTGGGGCAGTCGCTTGCCGAGCAGCGGGTGGCTGCCGGAGCCGACGTCGTAGCCGATCTCCAGGCCGCTGACCATGCCGGTCAGGTGCCTGGCGACGTCCTCGTACCGGATGAGCTCGGTCAGCACGTCGCGCAGCGGCTGCACCTCGGGGCCGCTGAGGAACAGCAGGCCCTGTGCCTGCGTGTTCATCAGGAGCCGCTTGCCGACCTGGTGGCGCTCGGAGTGGTAGGTGTCGAGCAGTTCCTGGCCGGCGGTGCCGTTGACGACGGCGGCGAGCTTCCAGCCGAGGTTGACGGAGTCCTGGATGCTGGTGTTCATGCCCTGGCCGCCGGCCGGCAGGTGGATGTGGGCGGCGTCGCCGGCCAGGAGGACCCGGCCGCGCCGGTACTCGGTGACCTGGCGGGTGGCGTTGCCGAAGGCGCTGACCCACACCGCTTCGGCGCCGGAGATGTCTTCGCCGGTCAGCCGCTTCCAGGCGTCGGCGACCTCCTGCCACTCGGGCGGGGTGTCGCGGCGCTGCGGCGGTGTGCCCCGCTCGCAGACGATGATGCGGGTGGTGCCGCCGGGCAGCGGGCCGACCATGACCATGCCGCCGGGCAGCGTCTCGCCGATCATGCGGGTCTTGAGCTCGACGCCCTTGATGTCGGCGAGGAACATCTCCATCGTCGCCGCTGTGCCGGGGAAGTCGAAGCCGGCCAGCTTGCGGATCAGGGAGCGCCCGCCGTCGCAGCCCACCAGGTAGGCGGCGCGCAGGCTGTGTTCACCCTCGGGGCCGCGCACCGTGACGGTGACGCCCTCGCCGTCGTCCTCGATGCCGAGCACCTCGTGGCTGCGCCGGATGTCGGCGCCGAGGCTGGTGGCCCACTCCTCCAGGTGCGTCTCGGTGGCCGACTGCGGCACCGACTTGGCGGCCTGGTGGGCGCCTTCGAGGAGGGAGAAGTCGATCGGCAGGCCGCCGAAGTGGCCCAGGTCGCTGGTCTCGACGTCGCCGAACCTGCTGAGGATGCCCCGCTGGTCGAATATCTCCATGGTGCGGGCGGTGAAGCCGAGCCCGCGGGACTCCCCGGTGCGTCTCGCGAGGCGCTCCAGGACGACGACATCGACTCCCGCGAGCCGCAGTTCGCCCGCCAGCATCATTCCGGCGGGGCCTGCGCCCACGACAATCACTGAAGCGTCCATGTACCTCTCCTTGACCATCTGGGGAATTCCTTCGGGAGTCCGGTGCGACACAGAACTGCGGAAGCCGGGAATTAGCTTCTTCGCCCCGCGACGGAAGTTCAAGGCGCATCGATTCAGATCTGCGCGGTGTTCTGTCATGCCTCGGCGCACGGTTCACAAATACGTCCGGCGAACGTCAGAGAACGACAAACTCCCACGCCGCACGGCCTGCCGGCCGGGGACTTTCAGAGGAATGAAATATTGTTCCGGACTTCGCCAACCGCTCCACAAATACCGTCCGGTTCATCGCCCGCCGGAAAGTTCGGCCATTTTTCTGTGAAGGACCCCGCAAGGCGATCGTGCCGCGGACAGCACTGTGGCGCGGAGCCCGAAAAAAACGGACTCCGCGCCACAGTGAAAAGGGTTACCGCGCGGCGTCCGCCGCGGTCCGGGTACGGTCGTCGATCCAGGTGACGGCCGTGGTGAGCCTGCTGATCCGCCAGCCGTGGGGGGTGCGCACGGCCTCGAACTCGTAGCGCGCGCCGCCCGTGAACAGCGGGCTGTCGGGCCCGTGGGGAACGTGCGTCGCCTGCACGTTGGCCCGCCCTGTGGCCGTGCCCCCCGTCACCTCGACGATGTGGTTCGAGGTCATGTGATGGGTACGGGCCCACTGCTTCTTGGGTACGCCGAAGAACTCCGGCACGCCCGCGATGCCCTGGTGCACCCCGTTGGGCATGTCGAGCACGATGTCCTCGGTGAACAGGGAGCGGTACCAGGCCTCGTCGGCCCACGCCGGGTCCACGTGGTCGAGCCCCGAGACGAACCGGTCCACGAGCGCGCCGAGCCGGGCCTGCTCGGTCAACTGCTGGACCATTTCCTCGAGTTGTTCGACCCGTTCCTGCGTGCTGCCGGTCATGACGCGCTCCTTGTCCCGACGGTCCAGTTGTCGTTGCCGGCGAGGAGTGCGGCGAGGTCGCCCTTTCCGTCTCTCTCGATGGCGGCGTCGAGCTGGTCGGACATCTGGACGTCGTAGACGGGCCGGCGGACGTTGCGGAACACGCCGATCGGGGTGTGGTGCAGGGTGT
>NZ_JBVHMU010000037.1:0-33943 GCF_055558275.1 Streptomyces sp. NPDC025806
CCGCATTTCCCCGATGGGGCACCGCCCCGATGGAGATCGCGCACGAAGTGCGCATCTCCAGGGGCGCGGGGAACTGCGCGACCAGCCCCCACCGGCCCGCAGACAAAGAACGGGCACAAAAGGAAGCGGGGCCAGGAAGACCCCCCGTCTTCCCGGCCCCGCTCGATCCCCCCGGTCCCCCGGTCCCCCGGTCCCCCGATCCCCCGTTTCCCCCGGAGGGTCTAGGCCACCAGCTCGCCGAAGGACTCCTCCAGGTCCCGGCCGAAGCTCAGGACCTCGTCATCCCGCAGCCGCCGCAGCGACCGCCAGATGCTCGACTTCACGGTGCCGACGCTGATGTCGAGGATCTCCGCGATCTCGGGGTCCGTACGGCCCTCGTAGTAGCGGAGGACGAGCATCGTGCGCTGCAGTTCGGGCAGGCGGGCCAGCGCCTGCCACAGGACGGCCCGCAGCTCCGTACCCCGCATCGCGTCCGTGTCGCCCACCGTCTCCGGCAGCTCCTCGGTCGGGTACTCGTTCAGCTTGCGGCGGCGCCACGCGCTGATGTGCAGGTTCGTCATGGTGCGGCGGAGGTAGCCCCCGACCGCGGCCTTGTCGCTGATCCGGTCCCACGCCCGGTACGTCGAGAAGAGGGCGCTCTGGAGCAGGTCCTCGGCCTCGAACCGGTCACCGGTCAGGTGATAGGCGGTCGCGTACAGGGAGGCGCGGCGCTCCTGGACGTAGGCCGTGAACTCGGCCTCCGACAGGTTCCGCTGCTCCCCCGAGCCCTCCCCGTACGCCGCTCCCCCGTGGATTCCCCCGTTGTTTCCCCCGTCGGGAACCGCCGGCGCGTCAACCACCGTCATGTAACCCGGGTGCTGACGCCCGGTACCGCGAGCGCACCCCCGCCCGCTCACGGCACCGGACTTCTCATGCCGCTCAGTGCGGACCGCCACGTCGTGCAGACGCGTGACAACTGCGCTTGAGGTGGTGCTGTGCAGCGTGTTCATCTCGCGCCCCCCGTCGTGGAGTCCGTTTTCCTGAGCTCGCTTCCTTGCGATGACCAAAAGCTTGCCGCGGTGACTTCATGACGGTGTCCGTCGACTGTCACAGAGCTGTCACAGGCCCCGGGGCGGTGCGGGTCATGTGTGGGACCGGTCCCACGGTCGAACTAAAGGCCAGTGATGGGCCAGAATGGCGCTCGTGCCTTCCCTGTTGCTGATCGAGGACGACGACGCCATCCGCACGGCCCTGGAGCTGTCTCTTACGCGCCAGGGCCACCGGGTTGCCACCGCTGCCACCGGCGAGGACGGTCTGAAGCTGTTGCGCGAGCAGCGGCCGGACCTGATCGTGCTGGATGTGATGCTGCCGGGCATCGACGGGTTCGAGGTGTGCCGTCGCATCCGGCGCACGGACCAGCTGCCGATCATCCTGCTCACCGCGCGCAGCGACGACATCGACGTGGTGGTCGGCCTGGAGTCCGGTGCCGACGACTACGTGGTGAAGCCGGTGCAGGGGCGGGTGCTCGACGCCCGGATCCGGGCCGTGCTGCGGCGCGGCGAGCGCGAGGCGAACGACGCGGCGTCGTTCGGTTCGCTGGTGATCGACCGGGCCGCGATGACCGTGACGAAGAACGGCGAGGACCTCCAGCTCACCCCGACCGAGCTGCGGCTGCTGCTCGAACTGAGCCGGCGGCCGGGGCAGGCGCTGTCCCGGCAGCAGCTGCTGCGCCTGGTGTGGGAGCACGACTACCTCGGCGACTCGCGCCTGGTCGACGCCTGTGTGCAGCGGCTGCGCGCGAAGGTCGAGGACGTGCCGTCCTCGCCGACGCTGATCCGTACGGTGCGTGGTGTCGGCTACCGGCTGGACTCGCCTCAGTGACGGAGCCGCACCCCACGCCGCGCGGTCTCGCCGCGGCCAAGAAGGCCCTGCTCGCGGGGTTGCGCTTCACGAGTCTGCGGTTGCGGCTCGTCGTCGTGTTCGCGCTGGTGGCGCTGACCGCGGCGGTGTCCGCGTCGGGGATCGCGTACTGGCTGAACCGCGAGGCGGTGCTGACCCGTACCCAGGACTCGGCGCTCAGCGACTTCCAGCAGGAGATGCAGAACCGGGCGGCGGTGCTGCCGGAGCATCCCACGCAGGGCGAGCTGCAGCACGCCGCGAACCTGATGGCGAACAGCAGCCAGCACTTCAGCGTGCTGCTCACGGCCACGGACGAGAACGGCCGTGACGTGGTGGGCAATTCGGACCTGGACGCTTTCACGCCGGCCGACGTGCCCGCGTCGCTGCGCCGCGCGGTGAACAAGAAGCAGAAGATCACCGACAACAACAAGGCGTCGTACCACCTGTACTGGCAGCGGATCACGCAGGACGGCACGCCGTACCTGGTGGGCGGCGCGCGGGTGAACGGCGGGCCGTCCGGCTACATGCTCAAGTCGCTGGAGCCGGAGGCGAAGGACCTGGGCTCGCTGGCCTGGTCGCTCGGCATCGCGACGGCGCTGGCCCTGATCGGCTCGGCACTCCTCGCGCAGGCCGCCGCGGCGACCGTCCTGAAGCCCGTGCACCGGCTCGGTGTCGCCGCGCGCCGGCTCGGCGAGGGCAAACTCGACACCCGGCTGCGGGTGTCCGGCACGGACGAACTGGCCGATCTGTCACGGACGTTCAACCGGACCGCGGAGAACCTGGAGAAGAAGGTCGCCGACATGAGCGCCCGCGAGGAGGCCTCGCGGCGGTTCGTCGCCGACATGTCGCACGAGCTGCGCACCCCGCTGACCGCGATCACCGCGGTCACCGAGGTCCTGGAGGAGGAGCTCGACGCGGAGACCGGTTCGGTGGACCCGATGATCGAGCCCGCGGTGCGGCTCGTGGTCAGCGAGACCCGGCGCCTGGGCGACCTGGTGGAGAACCTGATGGAGGTCACCCGCTTCGACGCGGGCACCGCCCGGCTCGTCCTGGACGACCTCGACATCGCCGACCAGATCACGGCCTGCATCGACGCCCGCGCCTGGCTGGACGCGGTGGAGCTGGACGCGGAGCGCGGCATGACGGTCCGGCTGGACCCGCGCCGCCTCGACGTGATCCTCGCCAACCTGATCGGCAACGCGCTCAAGCACGGCGGCTCCCCGGTGCGGGTCTCGGTGCGCACCGAGCCGCGCGGTGAGGGCTCCGACCTCGTCATCGCCGTACGCGACCACGGTCCCGGCATCCCGGAGGACGTGCTGCCGCACGTCTTCGACCGGTTCTACAAGGCGAGCGCCTCCCGTCCGCGTTCGGAGGGCAGCGGGCTCGGTCTGTCGATCGCGCTGGAGAACGCGCACATCCACGGCGGCGAGATCACGGCCGCCAACTCGCCCGACGGCGGTGCCGTGTTCACGCTGCGGCTGCCGCAGCAGGAGCCGGAGCAGGCCAAGAGCGACCCGAACTCCGAGGAAGGCGGTGACGGCCGGTGAGGCGCGGTGCGAAGGTCGCGGGTCTGTGCGGCCTGGCGGCGCTGCTGCTGACGGGCTGCGGGATCCGCTCCACGGAGGTGCCGACGGACTTCGGGGCGGCGCCGACCCGGGTGGGCTGCTCGCTGGCGGGCTCGGACGAGGTGGGGACGCGCGCGGGCGGCGAGTTCGCGGTGCAGGTCTACCTCGTGTGCACGTCGCAGCTGGTGACGGTGGACCGTACGGTGACGCTGGAGCGGCGCGGGACCTCGGACCGGGTGGCGGTCGCGCGGGAGCTGCTCGCGCAGCTGTCGCGCAAGCCCTCGGGCGCCGAGTCGGACGCGGGGTACTCGACGGACGTCGCCCCGCGCACCCGGGTGTCGGGGCCGCGCAAGGGCGATCCGGCCGACGCGCTGCGGCTGAACACGCCGCCGGACGACCTGTCCCCGTACGCGCTCGCGCAGATCGTCTGCACGTTCGCGAACAGTGAGGTGACGGCGGAGGACGGCGATCACGTGGTGCTGGGCGGGCCGGGTGACGACGCGCTGCGCAGCTACGAGTGCTCGGACGCGGTGAAGGCGCGGCCCGGTCTGATCCCGGCGCCGGCCGAGACCGTGGGCTGACGTCCCTCGCGTCACTCATCCGGAATCTCCCGGAACCGATTCTCCCGCGGGTGACGTCTTGGGGGGCGTGCAGCGCCATCGCTCGGGCGGCCACAGGGCCGCTGTCCGCTTCCGTACGGCAGGGCTCGTCGTCCTGGCCGTGCATCTCCTTCTCGTCGCATGGTTCACGCTGCGTCCGCTGGACGTTCCCTGGGTGAGTGCGGCGAATCTGCATCCGCTGGCCGGGATCCGGGCCGATCTGGCGCTCGGCTGGCGGGCGGGCGGGCTGCGGATCGGCGAGGGGCTGCTGCTGCTCGCGCCGCTCGGGGTGCTGCTGCCGCTGGCCGGTGGACGGCTTCATGTGTCGGCGTGGGGTTCGCTGCTGCGCACGGTCGTGGCGGGCGCGCTGATCTCGCTCGGCATCGAGCTGCTGCAGACCGGGGTGCCGGGTCAGGTCGTGGACGTGGACTCGGTGCTGCTGAACACGGTGGGCGTCGCGCTCGTCCACGCCGCCGTCGTGCCGGCGCTGCGGGCCCGGCTCCGCCGTCGGCCCGATCTGGCCTCGCTGCCCCGGGAGGAGCCGGCTCAGGGTCCGACCCCGACGATTCCCAGGGTCGGGATCGCCCCGTGAGGTGACGTTTCACCTGCTTCGTGACCGTACCTTCGAAGACGTAAGCACCGAAGTCCCACGGTTCGCGAAGGAGCCCACCATGACCGCCCTGGCCCGCCCCACCAACGGACGGATGATCGGCGGAGTGTGCGCAGCGCTGGCACGGCGCTTCGGCACCTCCGCGAACACGATGCGCGTGATCTTCCTGGTGTCGTGTCTGCTGCCCGGCCCGCAGTTCCTGCTCTACATCGCGCTGTGGATCCTGTTCCCGAGCGAGGGCAAGGTCCGTCAGGCCTGGTGAGCCGGCTCGTCGCCGTACGCCGAAGGGGCGCACTCCGCGGATCGCGGGGTGCGCCCCTTCGGGCTGTGCGGGCCGGGTCAGCCGATCGGCAGACCCGAGGTGGGCAGGCCCTGGCCGACGGGCAGGCCGCCGATGAGGCCGGAGACGGGGTCGCCGCCCTCGGTGACCTTGGCGACGGTCGGCTGGAGGGCGGTGACGCCGCTGCCCACGGCGCCCTGCGCGGCGCTGACCGCCTCGGGGGCGCCGGCCGGCAGGGTGCTGGCCGCCTGCTCGACGGGGAGCACCGAGGAGACGGAGCCGAGGGCCCCCGTGGCGTCCGGGAGGGCGGGGGCCGCGCTGGCGGCACCGGCACCGGCGGCGGCGAAGGCGGCACCGAGAGCGGCGACACCGAGGGTCTTCACAGCAGACTGCTTCATGGGTCCCTTGTTCCTGGTTCCTTGGGAATGAGTCGGTCCTCGGCAAACACCTGGGATCACCATGGAGTTACTCATTCGTCAACCTGGTGTTGACCGGAACCCTCCGTTCCGGTCGCTCGGGACCCGGGCCGTGACCTTTGCCGGAGCAGCCCTGCCGCCTAGCGGAACAGCCACTCCGAGCGCAGCTCCGCGTACCGCGGCTTCACCACGTCGTTGATCATCGCGAGCCGCTCGTCGAACGGGATGAAGGCCGACTTCAGCGCGTTCACCGTGAACCATTCGAGGTCGGTCAGCGTGTACCCGAACGTCTCGACGAGCAGGGCGAACTCGCGGCTCATCGACGTCCCCGACATCAGTCGGTTGTCCGTGTTGACCGTGATGCGGAACCGCAGTTCGCGCAGCAGTCCGATGGGGTGCTCGGCGAGCGAACCGGCCGCGCCCGTCTGGAGGTTGGACGACGGGCACATCTCCAGCGGGACGCGCTTGTCGCGCACATAGGAGGCGAGCCGGCCCAGCGTGACCGTGCCGTCCTCCTTGTCGACCTCGATGTCGTCGATGATCCGCACACCGTGGCCGAGCCGGTCGGCGCCGCACCACTGGAGGGCCTGCCAGATCGACGGCAGGCCGAAGGCCTCGCCGGCGTGGATCGTGAAGTGGTTGTTCTCCCGCTTGAGGTACTCGAACGCGTCGAGGTGGCGGGTGGGAGGGAAGCCGGCCTCGGCGCCCGCGATGTCGAAGCCGACGACGCCCGAGTCCCGGTAGCGGTTGGCGAGTTCGGCGATCTCCAGGGCGCGGGCGGCGTGCCGCATCGCGGTGAGCAGGGCGCCGACGCGGATGCGGTGCCCGTTCTCCTTGGCGCGGCGCTCGCCCTCGCGGAAGCCCGCGTTGACCGCCTCGACGACCTCTTCGAGGCTGAGGCCCTGCTCCAGGTGCTGCTCGGGCGCGTAGCGGATCTCGGCGTAGACGACGCCGTCCTCGGCGAGGTCCTCGGCGCACTCGGCGGCGACCCGGAACAGGGCCTCCTTGGTCTGCATGACGGCGCAGGTGTGCGCGAACGTCTCCAGGTACCGCTCCAGGGATCCGGAGTCGGCCGCGTCGCGGAACCAGACGCCGAGCTTGTCGGGGTCGGTCTCCGGCAGGTTCGCGTAGCCCTGCTCGCGGGCGAGGTCGACGATCGTGCCGGGGCGCAGCCCGCCGTCGAGGTGGTCGTGGAGCAGCACCTTGGGCGCGCGCCGGATCTGGTCCGGGCTCGGGATCCGGGGGCGGTCGGGGTGCACGGTGGTCTGGCTCGTCATTTCCGCACCCTAACTCCTACGCGCGTAGACCGCACGGCTTCGGCGGCGGAAAACGTTCCGTCGATACGTAACAGTGACCCGGAGGACGGGTCGCGTACATCGGCGCTTCTGACACTGTTCTGTCATGCAGCAGGATGCGACGCAGGCCCGTGAGGCCAGGCTGGGCAAGGCGGTCGGGCCGGTGCCCGGGGCGGTGGGCGGCGTGGCGCTGCTGCTGCCCGCGGGCGAGGAGAACTCCACCCGCAGACCCTCACCGCTGTCGGCCACGGCCCTGCGCCCGCTGGCCCGCAGGCTCACCCGGGCCGGCCGCGCGGAGGGCCTGGTCACCCACACCGTGCACTATCGCGGGCGCGGCTGGAACGGCGCGCAGGCCGAGCTCGCGCGGGACGCCCGCTGGGCCGCCGACGAGGTGGTGCGCCGCTACGGGGACGTGCCGGTCTGCCTGGTCGGCGTCGACATGGGCGGGCGCGCGGCCCTGCACGCGGCGGACCACGAGGCCGTCGACTCCGTGCTCGCGCTGGCTCCCTGGCTGCCGGAGGACGATGTCGCCGTCTCCCCCGAACCGGTGCGCCAGCTCGCCGGGCGCCGCGTCCTCATCGTGCACGGCACCGACGACCGCCGCACCGACCCGGAGCTCTCCTTCCGCCTGGCCGGCCGCGCCAAGAAGACGAACCGCGACGTGTGCCGCTTCGAGGTCCACTCCGACGGCCACGGCCTGCACCAGCACCGCTCCGAAGTGGCCGCCCTGGCCGTCGACTTCACCCTGGGCACCCTCTTCGGCCATCCTTTCTCCCGCCCGCTCCAGGACGCGCTGGCCGCGCCGCCGCCGATCGGGTTGCGGATGCCGCTGGCGGTCGGTTTCGGCCAGTCCCTGGAGCTGTAGGTCAACCGCCCAGCGCGCCGAGCACCAGCGGCGCCGTGCGCCTGCCCGCCAGGACGAGGACCGGACGGGTGCCGTCCGTGCATTCGACGACCACCGGGTACTCGCCGCGGGAGCCGGGGCTGAACTCCGGGTCGCCGACGAGGACTTCGCGGACGCGCCGGGCGCGCAGGGTGTCCGGGAGGGGCAGGCGGGCGAGGCGGGCCTCGGGGTCCGTGCTCAGGGCGGGCGGTCCGTCGCCGACCACGAGGTGGACGTAGCCCGGCCTGCTGTACGGGACGTCGCCGTGGACCAGGACCCGCAGGACCTGGCGGCGGGTGGGGGTGGCAGGGGTGACGCGGGCGGCGGCGCGGCGGACCCTGCGCACCGACCACCGGCAGAGCCCGGCGGAGAGCAGCAGGGACACCGGGATCGACCAGGCCGTGAACTCCAGGCCGGACCAGATGTCGTCCGCGGCCATGAGGACGATCGGGAAGTTCACGCAGGCCACCAGGATGCCCGCGAGGAGGCCGGTGGGCGGCTTCCAGGACAGGGGGGCGCCCGGGGTCTCCGGACGGAAGCGCAGCCAGGCCGCGAACCAGAGGGCGCCCAGGCCGCCGGACAGGAGCGCGACGGCGAAGGCGCCGGGCAGGCGTCCGTCGTGCACCGGGGACAGTTCGGCCCGGTTCACGAGGCCGCCGATCCGCACCTCGCGGACCTCGTCCTTCCAGTACGTGACGGTGACCTTGCCGCCGGGCTGGGCCGCCCGGTAGACGGAGTCGCCGTAGGACATCCGGACCCGGTGCTCGGTGTGGGTCGCCGGGTCGGTGAGGACCAGGTGGTACTTGGTGCTCTTGCCGCTGGACTCGGTCTCCTTGCCCTTGACCGTGACCTCGGCACTCACCCGGCAGGTGTCGGCGCGGGTGCCCGGCGGACAGGGCGCGGCGGCCTCGTACGCGCGGTTGTCGGCCTCGGCGGGCACGATCAGGGCGAAGAGGACCGCGCCGAGCAGGACCAGGAGCGTGCCCGCGTACGTGAAGCGGGTGCCGCGCCGGCGCATGCGGTCGCGGTAGTCGTCGTAGGCCGGTATCCCGCTCACCCTCGTCCCTCCCCGTCCGGCTCCGGGCCGCCGGCCGGTGTCCACCTTGCCCGCCGGGGTCCGGCGGGGCAATGCGCGCGGCGGGCACCCGGGACGGCCACGGACTGCCGGAGATCGGCAACGGCTACTCCGGAGGGGCCTGTTCCGGCAGGAGGCGGCCCCGGCGGGAGAGCAGGAACTTCTTGAACGCCGCGACCGGAGGCGTGTCCGGGTGCCCCTCCAGCCAGGCCACGCCGATCTCGCGCACCGCCCGCTGCCCGGTCACCGTCAGCTCGACGACCCCCGGGCGCGGCACGGCCGGCGGGGGCAGCAGCGCGACGCCGAGGCCCGCCGCGACCAGGCCGCGCAGCGTCTCCGCCTCCTCGCCCTCGAACGCGACACGCGGCGTGAAGCCCGCCTCCGCGCACAGGTCGTCGGTGATGCGGCGCAGCCCGTAGCCGGGTTCGAGGGTCACGAAGGTCTCGTCGGCGGTCTCGGCGAGCCGGATGCGCTTGCGGCCCGCGAGCCGGTGGTCCTCGGGGACGACGAGGCGCAGCCGCTGCTCGTCGAGGCGCCGGGCCACCAGGTCCGGCGCGTCGGGCACCGGCGAGGTCAGGCACAGGTCGAGCTCCCCGGCCCGCAGCCGCTCCAGCATCGCCTCCCCGTAGTTCTGCACGAGGCTGAAGCGGATGCGGGGATGGTCGGCGCGGAAGGCGCGGATCAGGCCGGGCACCGTCTCGGTGCCCATGGTGTGCAGGAACCCGAAGGCGACCTTGCCGGACTCGGGGTCCGCGTCGGCCCGTACGGACTCGGCGGCCTTCTCGACCTCGCCGAGCGCGCGCTCGACCGAGCCGAGGAAGGTGCGGCCGGCGGGGGTCAGGGACACGGTGCGGCCGTGCCGGGCGAAGAGGTCGACACCCAGGTCCTGTTCGAGCCGGACGATCGCGCGGGACAGCGTCGACTGCGGCACGTTCAGCTCCTGCGCGGCGCGGGTCACATGCTCGGCGCGGGCCACCGCGGCGAAGTAGGAGAGTCGCGGCGCGAGCAACGTGACCATGTCTTCTGTGTCACCGGGCGGTGACAGGCGCGGCTGTGACCTGGGCTCATGCTGCATGGGAACGATTATGGCCGTTCCGTGCATTGGACGCATCAGTCGGGGCGGGCCTACGTTCGACGCATGCCTTCCGCCAGTAGCCAGGCGGCCGCCACCCACGCGGTCGCCGCCCCCGTCCCCCCGTCCAGCGACCCGCGCGACACGCGCATGGCCCCGGGCGGGCCCGGCTACCGCCGGATGAGCCTCGCCCTCTTCCTGGCCGGTGTCGCCACCTTCGCGCTCCTCTACTCCACGCAGGCCCTGCTCCCCCTCGTCTCCGAAGACTTCGGGGCGAGCGCGAGCACGGCCAGCTGGACGGTGTCCGGAGCGACCTTCGCGCTGGCGCTGTGCGTGCTGCCGCTGAGCGCCCTGTCCGAGCGGTTCGGACGGCGCGCGGTGATGACGGCCTCCCTGTCGGTGGCCGTCGTGGTCGGGCTGCTGGTCCCCTTCGCCCCGTCGCTCGGCGTCCTGATCGCGCTGCGTGCCCTCCAGGGCGCCGCACTCGCCGGACTGCCCGCCTCGGCGATGGCGTACCTGGCGGAGGAGGTGCGGCCGAAGGCGCTGATCGCGGCCATCGGGCTGTTCGTCGCCGGCAACTCCATCGGCGGCATGAGCGGCCGGGTCGTCGGCGGCTGGATCGCCCAGGCCTGGGGCTGGCGGGCCGCCGTCGGCGTCATCGGCGTCATGGCCGTGATCTGCGCGATCGCGTTCCGGCTGCTGCTGCCCGCACCGAAGCACTTCACCCCCGGGTCGCTGCGCCCGCGCGCCCTGGCCCGCACGGTCGGCGGCCACCTCGCCAACCCGCTGCTGCGCCGCCTGTACGTGATCGGCGCCCTGTTCATGACGGTGTTCGGCGCCGTCTACACGGTGATCGGCTACCGGCTGACCGCCGCGCCGTTCTCGCTGCCGCAGGGCGTCGTCGGCTCGATCTTCCTCGTGTACCTCGTCGGCACCCTGTCCTCGGCGGCGGCCGGACGGCTCGTCGCCCGGCTCGGCCGGCGCGGCACGCTGTACCTGGCGGCCGGTACGACGATGGCGGGCCTGCTGCTCGCGCTGGTGCCCGCGTTCCCCGTGGTGCTGCTCGGGCTCGTGCTGATCACCGCCGGGTTCTTCGCCGGGCACGCGACGGCCTCCTCGTCCGTCAGCCACACGGCCACGCACGGCCGCGCGCAGGCCTCCGCGCTGTACCAGTCCGCCTACTACGTGGGCTCCAGCGTGGGCTCGGCCGTGGGCGCCATGGCCTTCCACGCGCAGGGCTGGGCCGGGACCGTCGGCCTCGGTTTCGTCGCCGTCCTCGGCGTCGTGTCGCTCACCATGTGGGGCACGTACGCGGCGCGTGCGCAGCGACGCGGGGCGACCGCGACGGCACGTACGGTGCCCACGCACTGACCCACCGGCCCCGGGCCCTACCACAACGGCCTCCGGACCTGCGCATTTCGCGGGTCCGGGGGCCGTTGTCAGTGGGCTGCGGTAGCTTTCGAAGTGCTGGAGAAGGTGCTGGAGAAGAACTGGTACTCACAGCCGCTATGGGGGCGTTGGGACATGAGCGACACCGCGACGAAGCCGGAGCTCGAGGACCTGGAGAAGCACCGGGTCGAGCTGACCGGGTACTGCTACCGGATGCTGGGTTCGGCGTTCGAGGCCGAGGACGCCGTACAGGACACGATGGTGCGCGCGTGGCGCAGCTTCGACAAGTTCGAGGGCCGCTCCTCGCTGCGCTCCTGGCTGTACCGCATCGCGACGAACGTCTGCCTGGACCTGCTGAACGCGGGCAACAAGCGGGCCCGTCCGATGGACTTGACCGCCGCGGCCCCGCTCGCGCAGGCCGCGCTGACCCCGCGCCCGGACAATGTGTGGCTGGAGCCGATGCCCGACGCCCGTGTCCTGCCCACCGTGCACGACCCGGCCGAGGCCGCCGTCGCGAAGGAGTCGGTGCGGCTCGCGTTCGTCGCGGCGCTGCAGCAACTGCCGCCGAAGCAGCGGGTGGTGCTGCTGCTGCGCGAGGTGCTGGCCTGGAAGGCGACCGAGGTCGCGGAGCTGCTCGACACGACGGTCGCGTCGGTGAACAGCGCGCTCCAGAGAGCACGGGCCACGCTCGCCGAGGCCCCGCCCGCCGACTCGGCGACGGCGGACCCGCTCGACGAGGAGCAGCAGAAGCTCCTGGAGCGCTACGTCGCGGCCTTCGAGGGCTACGACATGAAGGCGCTGACCGAGCTGCTCGCCGAGGACGCGGTCATGACGATGCCGCCGTTCGACCTGTGGCTGCGCGGCACGGACGACATCACCGGCTTCATGCTGACGATCGGTCACGAGTGCGAGAACTCGCGCCTGTTGCCGGTGTCGGCGAACGGGACGCCGGCCTTCGCGCACTACAAGCCCGACCCGGAGAACGGCGGATACACGCCGTGGGCGATCCAGGTCCTGGAGATCTCAGACGGCCGGATCGCCGGTTTCCACTGCTTCCTGGACCTCAGCAAGCGGTGGTTCCCGCTGTTCGGCGTCCCGGAGCACCTGGACGCCTGAGCCGGGGGCGCTCGCGCCCTCCGGGGCCAGCACGCCGTCGAGGCCGGTGAGGCCGAGCATCAGCGTGAGGCGGGGGGACGGATCCCGCAGCCGTATCCGTCCCCCGGCCCGCCGTGCGGCGAGCTGCATCCGGGCGAGCGCGTCGAGGGTGGCGAGATCGGTGCTCGTCACGGCGGACACGTCGCAGACGACCGTACGGGCGTCCGTGCCGGGCGGGGCCCCGCCCAGCGCGGCACGGACCTGGTCGCAGAGCAGCGGTGCGTCGCCGGGGCGGATCGGCCCGGCGAGCACGACGACAGAAGGGGTCGTTGAGGCAGCCACGTAGTCATGACCGTGCGGCGGGCCGGAACTCATCGGCGTCGGACGGGCACCCGGCGTGTGCCGTGTCACGTCGGAGTGGATCACGTTGACCTCCGGCTCGCGCGCGGCCGAAGGTGGAGCCCGTGCAAGGGGTTCTGAACGGGTTCGCGGTCATCGCCGTCGTCATCGGGGTCGGCTATCTCATCGGCCGGAAGGGCTATCTGGGCCCGAGCGGCCGCGATGTCCTGACCAAGCTGGCCTTCCATGTGGCGACCCCGGCGCTGCTCTTCACGATGCTGGCGCGGGCCGACCTGTCCGTGATCCTCTCCCCGAGCCTCCTGGTCACGGCCCTGTCGACGCTGGCCGTCGCGGGGGTCTTCGTGTCGGTGGCGGTCGTACGGGGCTGGGGTGTGGGCCGTACGACGATCGGCGCGCTGTGCTCCTCGTACGTGAACTCGGGGAACCTGGGCATCCCCATCGCGGTGTACGTGCTGGGGAACGCGTCGCTCGTGGCGCCGGTGCTGCTGTTCCAGCAGATCGTGGTGACGCCGGTCGCGCTGACGATCCTGGATCTGGCGGAGGCGTCGGGGACGCGGCAGTCGTGGTGGCGGCGGGTGCTCACGCCGTTCCGCAACCCGATCGCGATCGGGGCCTTGTCCGGGGTCGTGGTGTCGGCGACGGGGTGGACGGTGCCGGCGCCCGTCTTCGACCCGCTGAAGCTCATCGCCAACATGTCGGTGCCGATGATCCTCATCGCGTTCGGGATCTCGCTGTGCGGGAGTGCGTGGCCGGGTGGTCCGGGCTCGGACCGGGTGCCGGTGCTGCTGTCCTCGGTGCTGAAGTCCGTGGGTCAGCCGGCCGTGTCCTGGGCGCTGGCGTCCTTCGTCTTCGGCCTGAGCGGGGCGCGGCTCCTGGACGTCGTGGTGACCTCGGCGCTCCCGGCGGCCCAGAACCTGTTCACGTACGCCAGCCGCTACGGGGTGGGCGAGAGGCTCGCCCGGGAGTCGATCCTGCTGTCGACGATGGGGTCGGTGCCGGTGCTCGTGGTGGTGGCGGCGCTGCTGGGCTGAGGCATCAGGGAGTGGGGAATTCGCCGGTGTCGATCGTGAGGTCGAAGGGAGCGGGGAGCTGGAGAGGTTCCCCGAACTTCACGACGCTCAGCGGCCGGTACACGTCTCCGGTGGGATCGCCGTAGAGCGTGGACACGGGTCCTTCCGGTGACCAGCGGTCGACCAGCAGATAGAAGGGGATGCCCGCGGCGGCGTACGCGGCGCACTTGCTGATGCGGTCGTGCCGCGCGTTGGACTTCGAGGTGATCTCGACGACGAGCTCGGCCAGGGCTGCCGGGATGTGCGAGTCCGATTCCACGTCGTCCTGCCGGGGCGCCACGAGGATGTCCGGGATCAGCATCCCCAGACGGGACGGGACGGACAGGGCGAGCGTCTGGAAGACCTCCCAGTCATCCGGAATCACGGAATACAGACGCCGCTGGATGCGCGCTGCGATCACGTTGTGCTGGTACGCGGGTGAAGGTGACACGGTGATGGTCCCGTCGATGATCTCCACCTTGCTGCCCTCAGGCCATTCCATCTCCTCCCAGAACCGGACCAGTTCGTCCCAGCTCTGCTCGGGGTCATGGCGGACGGTGAGTGCGCTCATGGCGGTCTCCTTATCGGTGCGTCACCGATACCAGCATGCCGAACGGGACCGGTACAGGTCTACCGATCCCGTTCACCCGAAAGGGGAAAGCGCAGGTCAGGCGATACGTTCCAGCACGATCGGCGCCGCCGTGAAGGGGGTGTCAGCGGGGGCGATGTCGTAGGCGCCGGACAGTGCCTCCAGGGCGTAGGCGAAGCGCTCGGGGGTGTCCGTGTGGAGGGTCATCAGGGGGCGGCCCGCCTCGACGGAGTCGCCGGGCTTGGCGTGGAGTTCGACGCCGGCGGCGGCCTGCACCGGGTCCTCCTTGCGGGCGCGGCCCGCGCCGAGCCGCCAGGCGGCCAGGCCGACGCCCATCGCGTCGAGACGGGTCAGCACGCCGGACGCCGGAGCCGTGACGACGTGCGTCTCCCGGGACGTCGGCAGCGGGGCCAGCGGGTCACCGCCCTGCGCCGCGATCATGCCGCGCCACGCGTCCATCGCCGAGCCGTCCGCGAGCGCCTTCGCCGGGTCCGCGTCCTTCAGGCCCGCCGCGTCGAGCATCTCGCGGGCCAGCGCGAGGGTCAGCTCGACGACATCGGCCGGCCCGCCACCGGCCAGCACCTCCACCGATTCCCGTACTTCGAGCGCGTTGCCCGCGGTCAGGCCGAGCGGGGTGTTCATGTCGGTGAGGAGGGCGACGGTGGGCAGCCCGTGGTCGGCGCCGAGCCCGACCATCGTGCGGGCCAGTTCGCGCGCCGCGCCGAGCTCCTTCATGAAGGCACCGGAGCCCACCTTGACGTCGAGGACCAGCGAGCCGGTGCCCTCGGCGATCTTCTTGGACATGATCGAGGAGGCGATGAGCGGGATGCACTCGACGGTCGCGGTGACGTCGCGCAGGGCGTAGAGCTTCTTGTCGGCGGGGGCGAGCCCGCTGCCGGGGGCGCAGACGACGGCGCCGACGTCCTCCAGGGTGCGCATCATCTCGGCGTTGGTGAGGTTCGCCCGCCAGCCGGGGATCGCCTCCAGCTTGTCGAGCGTGCCGCCGGTGTGGCCGAGGCCGCGCCCGGACAGCTGCGGCACAGCGGCCCCGCACGCGGCGACCAGCGGGGCGAGCGGCAGCGTGATCTTGTCGCCGACGCCGCCGGTGGAGTGCTTGTCGGCGGTGGGCCGGGACAGCGCGGAGAAGTCCATGCGCTCGCCGGAGGCGATCATCGCGGCGGTCCAGCGGGCGATCTCGGCGCGGTCCATCCCGTTGAGGAAGATCGCCATGGCGAGGGCCGACATCTGCTCGTCGGCGACCTCGCCGCGCGTGTAGGCGTCGACGACCCAGTCGATCTGCTCGTCGCTCAGACGGCCCCGGTCCCGCTTCGTACGGATGACGGAGATGACGTCCATGGCTTTCCTGCCTTCCAGCAACCGGCTCTGCTTGCGTGGGACGACCGACTCTACGCGCATAGAACCGGTCGGAGAAAGAGGGCCCCGTCAACTCGCCGGGGCCCTGGGGATGTTGCTCAGTCCTGCCCGCGCCCGAGGTTCTCGGGCCCGAACGCGTCCGGCAGCAGCTCGGCGAGCGGCCGTACTCCGGATGCGGTCTCCAGGAGGAGGTCCTTGCCGCCGAACTCGTAGAGGAGCTGGCGGCAGCGGCCGCACGGCATCAGGAGGTCGCCCTTGCCGTCGACGCACGTGAAGTGGGTCAGACGGCCGCCGCCGGTGAGCCGGAGCTGGGAGACGAGCCCGCACTCGGCGCACAGGCCGATGCCGTACGAGGCGTTCTCCACGTTGCAGCCGGTCACCGTGCGGCCGTCGTCGACGAGCGCCGCCGCGCCGACCGGGAAGCCCGAGTACGGGGCGTACGCGTGGGACATGGCCTCGCGCGCGGCCTCGCGCAGGGCCTCCCAGTCGGTCGCGTCGGCGTGGGTCACTTGCCCTGGCCCTTCCGGTACGGCTGTCCGTTCGCCTTCGGCATGCGCAGGCGCTGGGCCGAGAGGGCGAGGACGAGCATGGTCAGGACGTACGGCATGGCCGTGGCGACCTGGCTGGGGACGGAGTCCGTGGTGGCGTACCAGAAGAAGAGCAGCACGGACACGGCGAGCGTGACGACCGCGCCGGTGATCTTCTTCTTCCAGATCAGCCAGGCCACGGCGAACAGCGCGAGGACGGCGATCAGGAGGAGCAGCGCGTGCGTGTTCTCGGTGCCGCCGCGGACCTTGAGGGTGTCGCTGTAGCCGAACAGGCCGGCGCCGAGGGCGAGGCCGCCCGGCATCCAGTTGCCGAAGATCATGGCGGCGAGGCCGATGTAGCCGCGACCGCCGGTCTGGCCCTCCAGGTAGTAGTTGGAGGAGACCTCGGAGAGGAACGCGCCGCCGAGGCCGGCGAGCGCGCCGGAGATGATCACGGCGAGGTACTTGTACTTGATGACGTTGACGCCGAGGGACTCGGCCGCGACCGGGTTCTCGCCGCAGGAGCGCAGGCGCAGGCCGAACGAGGTGCGCCACAGCACCCACCAGGACACGGGCACGAGGGCGACGGCGATGACGGTCAGCCAGGACACACCGGTCATGATGCCGCCGAGCAGGCCCGCGACGTCGGATATCAGGAAGTAGCCCTGCTTGTTGAGGTCGGCCAGCGCGTCGGCGAGGCCGGGCACGGTGAACTCGCCGAGGCTCGGGACCGCCGGGGACTGCCGGGAGGTGGCGCCGTCCATGCCGTCGTAGACGAGGACGGACAGGTAGCGGGTGGCGCCGAGGGCCAGGATGTTGATGGCCACACCGGAGACGATGTGGTTCACGTTGAAGGTGACCGTGGCGAGCGCGTGGACGAGGCCGCCGAGCGCGCCGCCGATCAGGGCGGCGACGACGCCGACCCAGGGGCCCCACTGGTAGCCGGCCCAGGCGCCGAACCAGGTGCCGAGGATGAGCATGCCTTCGAGGCCGATGTTGACCACGCCGGCGCGTTCGGCCCACAGGCCGCCGAGTCCGGCGAGGCCGATCGGCACGGCGAGCCGCAGCGCCGTGGACATCTGGCTGACGGAGGTGAGCCCGTTCGCGTCGGTGATCAGGCGGACCGCCGAGACCAGGCAGAGCAGCCCGGCGACGATCAGCATCAGGACGGGAAGGCTGAGCTTGCGCCGGGCCGCCGGGGCGGCGGCAGGCGTCTTGTCGAGTGCGGGAGCCGTGCTCATCGGGCCGCCACCTCCTTCTTCGTGTCGTTGTTGTCGTCGCTGTCGTCGGGTCCCGCGGCGGCGAGGACATGGCCCGCCGCGAGTTCGGCGCCGACCCTGCTCTGCTGGCGGCGGGTGCCCCAGACGCGGACGGACTCGTAGGAGACGACCACGGCGATGACGATGAGGCCCTGCATGATCGTGGCGATCTCGGAGCTGTAGCCCTGCAGGTCCAGCGGGTCGGCGGCGTTGAACAGCCAGGACAGCAGGAGCGAGGCGAGGGCCATGCCGGCCGGGCTGTTGCGGCCGAGCAGCGCGACGGTGATCGCGTTGAAGCCGAGCGAGGCCGGGAAGGAGTCGGAGAAGGTGTGCGTCGAGCCGAGCAGCGTGGGCAGGCCCGCGAGGCCGGCGACCGCGCCGGACAGCAGCATCGCGGTGAGCACCATCTTCTTGGCGGAGACGCCGGACGCGGCGGCGGCGGACTCGGAGGCGCCGGAGGCGCGCAGGTCGAAGCCGAAGCGGGTGCGGTTGAGCATCACCCAGTAGACGATGCCGAGGAGCACGGCGACGGCGACGAAGCCGTAGACGGTGCCGATGGCGTCGCCGAGGTTGATGCCGGGGAACCAGCCGGCCTTGTCCATCTCGCCGGTCGTGCGGTTGTTGCCGACGGCGACACCGAACGCGTCCTCCAGGGTCAGGTACGCGATGACGGACGCCGCGATCGAGTTGAGCATGATCGTGGAGACGACCTCGCTGACGCCGCGGGTCACCTTGAGGACACCGGCGATGCCGGCCCACAGGGCGCCGGTCACGGCGGCCGACAGGATCAGCAGCGGGATCTGGAGGAAGGCCGGGAAGGCGATGTGCGCGCCGACGATGGCGGCGACGCAGGCGGCGAGCCGGTACTGGCCCTCGACGCCGATGTTGAAGAGGTTCATCCGGAAGCCGATGGCGACCGCGAGCGCGCCGATGTAGAGACCGGCGGCGTCATTGATGATGAGGACCTGGACGTCGGAGAACGTCGCCTGCTCGAACATGATCGAGAACGGCTCGACCGGGTTCTCGCCGGAGGCGAGCAGCACCAGCGAGGTCAGGGCGAACGCGACGACCAGCGCGATGACGGGACCGGCGGCCGCGAGCAGGATCCGCTCGGAGTCCCAGCGCTTGGGGTTGTTCATGGTCAGGCACCGTCTTCCGTGTGCTCCAGGTGGCCCGAGGCGGCACCGGTCATGGCGGATCCCAGCTCTTCCGGGGTGATGGAGGCCGGGTCGGCGTCGGCGACCAGGCGGCCGTCGTAGATGACCCGGAGGGTGTCGGACAGGCCGATCAGCTCGTCGAGGTCGGCCGAGATGAGCAGCACGGCCAGGCCCTCGCGGCGGGCCTCGCGGATCTGGTCCCAGATCTGCGCCTGCGCGCCGACGTCCACGCCGCGGGTGGGGTGGGCGGCGATCAGGAACTTGGGGGCGTGGCTCATCTCGCGGCCGACGATCAGCTTCTGCTGGTTGCCGCCGGACAGGGAGGCCGCGGTCACGTCGATGCCGGGCGTGCGGACGTCGTACTCCTTGACGATCCGCGTGGTGTCGGCCTGGGCGGCCTTCGGGTCGAGCCACATGCCCTTGGAGTTGGGGGCCTCGGTGACGTGGCCGAGGATGCGGTTCTCCCAGAGGGGCGCGTCCAGGAGCAGGCCGTGGCGGTGCCGGTCCTCGGGGATGTAGCCGATGCCGGACTCGCGGCGCTTGCGGGTGGCCCAGGAGGTGATGTCGTCACCGAGCAGGGTGACGGTGCCGCTGTCGGGCTGGGCGAGGCCGATCAGGGTCTCGATGAGCTCGGTCTGGCCGTTGCCCTCGACGCCCGCGAGGCCGAGCACCTCACCGGCGTGGATGGTGAAGGTGATGCCGTCGAGCAGCGGCTTGCCGCCGCCGGGGGCGGCGAGGCGCAGGTCGTCGGCCTGGAGCACGGGGCGGTCGGTGACCGTGGAGTCGGCGGTCTCCGGCGTGGGGAGCTCGCTGCCGACCATCAGTTCGGCGAGCTGCTTGGGGGTCGTCTCGGCGGGGACGGCGGTGCCGACCGTGGTGCCGCGCCGGATGACGGTGATCTCGTCGGCGACGGAGAGGACCTCGCCGAGCTTGTGCGAGATGAAGATGACCGACAGGCCCTCCGCCTTGAGCTCGCGCAGGTTGTCGAAGAGCGCGTCGACCTCCTGCGGGACGAGGACGGCGGTCGGCTCGTCGAGGATCAGGGTGGTGGCGCCGCGGAAGAGGACCTTGAGGATCTCGACGCGCTGGCGGTCGGCGACGCCGAGGTCCTCGACGAGGACGTCGGGGCGGACGCCGAGGCCGTAGCGCTCGGATATCTCGAGGATCTTGCGGCGGGCCTTCGCGCCGATCCCGTACAGCTTCTCGCTGCCGAGGACGACGTTCTCGAGGACGGTGAGGTTGTCCGCGAGCATGAAGTGCTGGTGCACCATGCCGATGCCGCGGGCGATCGCGTCGGCGGGCGAGGAGTAGGTGACCTGCTCGCCGTGGATGGTGATGGTGCCCTCGTCCGGCTTCTGCATGCCGTAGAGGATCTTCATCAGCGTGGACTTGCCCGCGCCGTTCTCACCGACGAGGGCGTGCACGGTGCCCTTGCGGACGGTGAGGCAGATGTCGTGGTTGGCGACGACGCCGGGGAACCTCTTGGTGATGCCCTTGAGTTCTACGGCGACGGTGGTCGGCGGGGAGCTTGACGTGGCGATGGCGCACTCTCCTGGGAAAGGGGGCCGGCTACACGCGTAGCGCCCCAACATCGGTGTGCGAGAAGTGGGTTCGAGCGACTTCGAGCGATGTCGAGTGTTCAAACTGCGATGGCGATCGGACTGCTGTGACGATCTGACGGACTGCGATGACGAGCAGGATCGCACGAACGGGGTACGGGGCAGAAGCGCCCCGCACCCCGGTTGTTCCGCCGCTTACTTGGCGGGCTTGAGGTCGACCTTGATGGAGCCGTCGACGATGCCGGCCTGGGCCTTCTTGAGGGCCGCCTGCAGCTTCGCGTCGCTCTTGAACGCCGGGTTGGAGTCGGCCAGGGAGACCTCGCCCGACTTCAGGTCACCGGTGATGACACCGGTCTGCGGCTTGCCGTCCTTCACGGACTGCGCCAGGTTGAAGATCGCCTTGGCGACGTCCTTCGTGGCGGACGTGATGATCGCGTCCTTGTACTTCGCCAGGGCCTGCTGGCCGTACTGGTCGGAGTCCACACCGATGGCGAGCTTCTTGGCGCCGGCGGCGGCCTCGATGACGCCCTGACCGGACAGGCCGGCCGCGTGGTAGACGACGTCGGCGCCGTCCTCGATCTGCTTCTCGGCGGCGGCCTTGCCGAGGTCCGGGGAGGCGAAGCCCTTGGCAGGGTCCTCGTCGAGGTACTGGACCTCGACCTTGACGCCCTTCTTGGTGTCCTTGACGCCCTGCTCGAAGCCAGCCTGGAACTTGTTGATCAGCGCGTTGTCGACGCCGCCGACGAAGCCGACCGTGTCGGACTTGGTCTTCAGGGCGGCGGTGACGCCGGCGAGGTAGGAGACCTCGTTCTCCTGGAAGACCAGGTCGGCGATGTTCTTCCCCTGGACCGAGGAGTCGTCGACGATGCCGAAGGTGACCTTCGGGTACTTCGCCGCGGCCTCCTTGACGGCCGGGGCGTAGGAGTAGCCGATGCCGACGATCGGGTTGTAGCCGGCCTTCGCCAGGTTCACCAGGCGGGCGGTCTTGTCGTCGTCCGACTCGCCGTCCTTGGGCTCCTGGTCCGCGACCTGGTAGCCGAACTTGCTCTTGGCCTGCTTCAGACCCTCGTAGGCGGCGTCGTTGAACGACTGGTCGCCCTTGCCGCCCACGTCGTAAGCGATGGCGAGGCCCTTCTCCTTGCCGCCGTCCGACTTGGCGGCGTCGGAGGAGGTGCCGCCACAGGCGGCGAGGGCGAGGGCGAGAGAGGCGGTGGCGGTGCCTGCGACCGCTATGCGGGAAACCCGGCGCATTGAGAAGTGCTCCTTCGTACAAGCGCCGGGACAGCAGTGACCGACGCTGAGTTCGCCGCAGAGTAACGCGCGTAGACAAAACATAAAACCCCTAATGTCCAACCTGTTACCGGCCAGAAACGAGGTGAGCGTCACACGTCCCGAGAGCCTTCCCGAACGCGAAGAAGGGCGGGCGCTGAGAGATCAGCGCCCGCCCTTGACGTTGTACGTATGACGCGGCTCCCGCCGCGCCGGGGTCACTTCTTCGGCTTGGTGTCCACCTTGATCGTGCCGTCGACGATGCCCTGCTTGGCCTTGGCGACCGCGTCGGCGAGACCGGGGATGGTCTTGTACTGGGGGTTGGACTCGGCCACGCCGACACCGTCGACCTTGAGGTCGAAGGTCTGCACGCCGCTGAGCGGCTTGCCGTCCTTCACCGACTTCGCCAGCGTGTAGACGGAGCCGCCGACCTCCTTGAGCGCGGAGGTGAGGATGTAGTCCTTGTACTTGTCGAGCGTCTTCTGCCCGTACTGGTCGGAGTCGACGCCGATGACCCACTTCTTCTGCTCGGCGGCGGCCTTGATCACGCCCTGGCCGGACAGGCCGGCCGCGTGGTAGATCACGTCGGCGCCGTCCTCCAGCTGCTTGTCGGCGGCGGCCTCACCGAGGTCGGGGCTGGCGAAGCCCTTCGCGGGGTCCTCGTCGAGGTACTGGACCTCGACCTTGACGCCCTTCTTGGTGTCGGCGACACCCTGCTCGAAGCCGGCCTCGAACTTGTTGATCAGCTCGTTGTCGACACCGCCGACGAAGCCCACGTGGTTGGACTTGGTGGCCTTGGCGGCGGCGACGCCGGCCAGGTACGAGGACTCGTTCTCGGCGAAGACCAGCGAGGCCACGTTGTCGCCCTCGACGACGGAGTCGACGATGCCGAAGGTCGTCTTCGGGAACTTCTTCGCGACGTCCTTCATGGCGGGGCCGTACGCGTAGCCGATGCCGACGACCGGGTTGTAGCCCGCCTTCGCCAGGTTGCTCAGGCGCTGGGCCTTGTCGTCGTCGGACTCGCCGTCCTTGGGCTCCTGGTCGGCCGTCTTGTAGCCGAACTCCTTCTGCGCCTTGACCAGGCCCTCGTAGGCGGAGTCGTTGAAGGACTGGTCGCCCTTGCCGCCCACGTCGTAGGCGATGGCCAGACCCAGGTTCTTCCCCGAGCCGCCGCCCTTGTTGCTGTCACTGCTGGTGCCGCCACACGCGGTGGCGGCGAGCGCCAGACCCGTGACACCTATCGCGAGCTGGGTAAGTCGCGTTACTCGACGCATCAGGAAGTTCCCCAATCATCCAACACGCCTGGTGTGGCGCTCAGTTCGGCGCACGATAACGCGCGTAGAACCGTCGCGTCATGCCCTTGCCCGGGCCGTTATCGATTCGTGCCGCCCGCCGCCGACGGTGGGGTCCGTCGTGGCGGCGAACGGTGACGAATCGGTCGGGGTCAGGCCTGGGCGTCCAGCAGGGCGGCGGCCGTGAACAGCTCGACGCCGACCGTGATCGCGTCCTCGTCCGCGTCGAAGTCGCCCTGGTGCAGATCGCGGCTGCTCCGGTCACCCGGGGGCTTCACGCCGAGCCGGGCCATCGCGCCCGGCACATGCTCCAGGTACCAGGAGAAGTCCTCGCCGCCGAGGCTCTGCGTGGTGCCCTCCACGGCGTCCGGGCCGAGCCGGGCCGTCATCGCGTCGCGCAGCAGCTCGGTGACCGCCGGGTCGTTGACCACGGGCGGGACGCCGCGGATGTAGTCGACGACCGGCTTCGCCCGGTACAGCTCGGCGATCTCCTGGATCGCGCCGTGCACCAGGTCCGGCGCCGCCCGCCAGGACTCCAGGTCCAGGCAGCGGACCGTGCCGGACAGCTCGGCGTGCTGCGGGATCACGTTGCACGCGTGGCCCGTCTCCAGGCGGCCCCAGGTGACGGCGAGGCCGGAGCGGGCGTCGACGCGGCGGGCGACGACCGCGGGCACCTCGGTGGCGACCTTGGCCGCGGCCGTGACCAGGTCCGTGGTCAGGTGCGGGCGCGCGGTGTGCCCGCCGGGGCCGTCGAGCGTGACCTCCAGGCGGTCGCAGGCCGAGGTGATCGCACCGGCCCGCAGACCGATCCGGCCCGCGTCGACCTTCGGGTCGCAGTGCACCCCGATGATCCGGCGCACCCCGTCGAGCACCCCGCAGTCGATCACGTCGGGGGCGCCGCCGGGCAGCACCTCCTCGGCGGGCTGGAAGATCAGCCGCACCGGGTGCGGGAGCCGGCCCCGCCGGTGCAGCTCGGCGAGGACCAGGCCCGCGCCGAGGACGACGGTGGTGTGCACGTCGTGGCCGCAGGCGTGGGCGCGGTCCGGGACGGTCGACCGGTACGCGCAGTCGGTCTTGGTGTCCGGGATGGGCAGCGCGTCGATGTCGGCCCGCAGCGCGAGCATCTCGCGCCCGCCCTGCCACTCCCCCGTCTCGGTGTCGGTGCCGATGTCACAGACGAGGCCGGTGCCGATGCCGAGCACCCGCGGTACGAGGCCGGCGCGCTCCAGGCGCGCCTTGATCGCCGCGGTGGTGCGGAACTCCTGATTGCCCAGCTCGGGGTGCATGTGCAAGTCGCGGCGGAACGCGATGAGTTCGGCACGGAGCTCTGCGGGCAGGGTGCCGGGGAGGGCGTCGCCGGTGGCGGTCTCCCCGGGTTCGTCGGCCTCGGACTCTCGGGACATCAACTGGTTCACCCTCTGAAGGGTAGGGCGGTGCAGGGGTCAACCAACGCGCGATCAACAAAAGTTCAGCCGGATTGGGGTAAGAAAAACCGCCGGTGTCCGCATGCTGATCACCCGGGGCGGGTATGACCTCTCTTTCTTCCACCAGTGTCGGCGACCTCTGGGCCGACGGCCACCGGCTGCCCGCCGGGGACGCGCTGCATCTGCCCGACGGCAGGTCGCGGGGCGCTGGTGTGGGCGCTGTTCCTGGGGTCCGCGTGGAGGACCCGGGGTCAGACCGTGCGCACTCCCCGTGCCGAGCCGGCGATGCCGCGCAGGAAGCCCTGGGCGTGGTCGGAGACGCCCTCGCTGAGCCAGCTCGGGTCGATCTCGCAGACCGCGACCTTGACGCCGGTGCCCTCCAGGGCGATCGGCAGGGTGTGCACGACCGTGGACGGGAAGCTGAGGATCGTGCCGCCGATGGGGCCGCGGCGGGCGATCAGTTCGAGGGGCAGATCGGGGCGGACCACTTCGAGGCCGGTCTCGCCGGCGAGGCGGTGCAGCTTGTCGGCGCTCTCGCGGCGGTGCGCGAAGTAGCGGGTGGCGCCGTGCGCGGCGGCGAGGACGCTGACCGCCTGGAGGTAGCGGTCGAGGTCGACAACGCCTGTCTCGACCAGTGACGTGCCGACGAGGTCGGCGCCGCGGGTGACGCGGGGCGGGCCGAAGCGGGCCCGGGTCCAGGCGTAGGCGTTGGTGGTGACGGTGACGCCGTCGGGGGTCTCGTCCACGGGCATCGACGTGAACAGGGAGACGGTGGTGCGGCCGGGCGCCGGGGTGAGCCGGCGGCGGGCGGCGGCGGACACGGGGGCGAAGACGAGGTCGCGGGGGCCGGGGCGGCCGCCGCGCCGGTGCCACCGGACGAGCCGCTCGCCCCGGGCCAGCTGGGAGACGAACTCCATGGTGGCCGTGCCGTCGTCGACGACGACGAGGTCGCGGGCCCGGGTGATGGTCAGCAGCAGCTGGACGTAGCGGGAGAACGGGTCGCCGATGACGATCCGGTCGGCGCCGCGCAGCAGCCCGGCGAGTCCGCCGATGGTCTGGAACGGGGCGGCGGGTCCGCCGCGCGCCTCCTCCCAGCGCACGGTGTGCCCGTCGGCGCGGGCGAGCTCGGCCATGCGGCGGAGCTGGCCGCGGGTCATGGGGTCGGTGGGCGAGAGGACCACGACGGTCGCGGTGGCCCCGTCCAGGTGCGCCCACTCCAGGACGTTGAGAAGCTGCACCGGGCTCTCGACGAAGCACAGCGTGCTGCTGAACGTACTGCTGCTGGACATGCGGCCCCTCCTGAGGGACACCGAGACGGTCCGGCGCCGGGGTTTCGGGCGCCGGACCGTCGGTGGGGAAGGTCAGACGCCGACCGGCTCGCCGGCGGCGTCGGCGATCTCCGACTCGGCGACGACGCCCGCGACGCGGCGCAGCTTCTTCATCGGGCCGAGCTCGGACTCGTAGACCTTCTTGACGCCGTCACCGAGGGAGGCCTCGATGGTGCGGATGTCGCGGACGAGGCGGGTGAGGCCCTGCGGCTCGACGGAGGCGGCCTGGTCGGAGCCCCACATGGCGCGGTCGAGGGTGATGTGGCGCTCGACGAAGGTGGCGCCGAGGGCGACCGCCGCGAGGGTGGTCTGGAGGCCGGTCTCGTGGCCGGAGTAGCCGATCGGGACGTTCGGATACTCGGCCTGGAGGGTGTTGATGACGCGCAGGTTGAGCTCCTCGGCCTTGGCCGGGTACGTCGACGTGGCGTGGCAGAGCAGGATGTTGTCGGAGCCGAGGACCTCGACCGCGTGGCGGATCTGCTTCGGGGTCGACATGCCGGTGGAGAGGATGACGGTGCGGCCGGTGGCGCGCAGGGCGCGCAGCAGCTCGTCGTCGGTCAGGGAGGCGGAGGCCACCTTGTGGGCGGGGACGTCGAACTTCTCCAGGAAGGCGACGGCCTCGGTGTCCCACGGGGAGGCGAACCAGTCGATCCCCTTCTTCTTGCAGTAGGTGTCGATCTGGCGGTACTCGTCCTCGCCGAACTCGACGCGGTGGCGGTAGTCGATGTACGTCATGCGGCCCCAGGGGGTGTCCCGCTCGATGTCCCACTGGTCGCGCGGGGTGCAGATCTCGGGGGTGCGCTTCTGGAACTTGACGGCGTCGCAGCCGGCTTCGGCGGCGGCGTCGATCAGCTTGAACGCGTTCTCCAGGTCACCGTTGTGGTTGATGCCGATCTCGCCGGTGACGTACACGGGGCGGCCGGGGCCCGCGGTGCGCGAACCGAAGGTGCGGAGGCGGGAGTTGTCAGCAGACATGTGGGTCACACGTTCCTTACTTGTTTTCGAGGGGTTCGAGAGAGTCGCGAGAGGTGAGGGAGGGGCCGAGGATCCAGCCGGCGATCTCCCGGATCGCGCCTTCGCCACCGGGGAGGGTGGTGACCGCGCGTGCGGCGCCGCGCACGACGTCGTGGGCGCTCGCGACCGCCACGGGCCAGCCGGCGACGGCGAAGCTCGGGAGGTCGTTGACGTCGTTGCCGACGTAGAGCACGCGCTCCGGCGCGATGCCCTGTTCCTCGCACCACTGCTTGAGTGCGAGGTCCTTGCGGTCGATGCCGTGCAGGACCGGGATCTTGAGCTTCCGGGCCCGGGCGGCGACGACCGGGTTCACTTCCGTGGACAGGATCAGCATGTTCAGGCCGCTCCTGCGGAGGGCCGCGATGCCGAGTCCGTCACCGCGGTGCACGGTGACGAACTCCCGTCCGTCGGCGTCGATCAGCACCTTGTCGTCGGTCTGGGTGCCGTCGAAGTCGAGGACGACCGCGTCGATGTCCTCCCGGGTGGGGAGGGTGCGTGCCGCGGTGTCGAAGAGGGGGGCCAGCGCGCGGGCGCGGGCGAGGTCGTGCGGGTCGTCGATCTCCAGGACCCGGGCGGGGTCGGTGCGGACGAGTTCCGTACGGCCGAAGAAGCGGTGCGCGTGGCGGCGGAAGCCGCGGGCGTCCATGGCGTAGACGGCGCCGGTCTCCAGGAGGTCCTGGGGGCGGTCCTGGCGGCGGGGCCGGAAGGACTTGTCGTGGTTGACGCCGTGGCTGCCGGGTTCCGCCGTGCCCTCGGTCCCTTCGCGCCACACGAAGCCGTGGAACGGGGCGACGGTCAGGGCGCTGTCGGCGCCTTCCTCGACGACGGCGCGGACCACGCCGTCGATGTCCTCGCGGACCAGGAAGGGGCTGGTGCACTGGACGAGGAGGACGACGTCGACGGACGCGCCCTGGAGCCCTTCGTGGGTGTCCATGGCGTGCAGCACGGCGGCTTCGGAGGTGGCCGTGTCGCCGGCGATGGCGGCGGGCCGGGTGACGACCTCGGCGCCGGCCTCGCGGGCGGCGGCGGCGATGGCCGCGTCGTCCGTGGAGACGACCACGTCGGTGACGTACCGGGTGGCGAGGCACTCGCGCACGGCGCGGGTCACCAGGGGGACGCCGCCGACCGGCGCGAGGTTCTTGGCGGGCACTCCCTTGGAGCCGCCGCGGGCGGGGATCACCGCGAGCACGCGGCGTACGGGAGCGGCGGTGCCGCCGTCGGGGTCGGTCATCTGCGCTTCTCCTTCGGGCAGTCGGGGCCGGTCACAGCGGCCGGAGCGGTCTTCGGGGGCGGTCACAGCTCGCCCATCCGGCGGATCACGGGGGCGACGCGCTGGACGCCGTGGCGGTAGGCGCCGCGGGCGGCGCGGCGCACGATCTGGCGCACGGCCGAGGGGTCGCGGTCGCCGGCCGGGGCGCCGGGCAGCGGGCTGCCGTCGGGCGCGAGGTGGTGGCGGGCGAGGATCCGCGGCAGGTAGCCGGGGGCGGTGGTGCGGCTGTAGTACGGCGCGATGGCGGGCCGGTCGGCGGCGAGCAGCGCGTCGACCTTGGCGCGGGCGCCGTCGAAGGCCTGCCCGTACGTGCCGTCGGCGGCGACGCCCTGCCTGGCGACCCAGTCGGGGTCCGGCGCGGGCAGTTCGCCGGCGTCGATCCGGTCCCAGGACAGCAGGCAGCCGGAGCCGGTGAAGTGGTGGTTGCCGAGCGCCTCGCGCACACCCAGGTCGGTGAGCAGCACGGTCGGAATGCGCCGGTGCAGGGCTTCGAGGGCGGCGGTGGAGCTGACCGTGACGAGAAGGTCGGTGCGGTCGAGGACCTCGCCCATGTTCCCGTACACGAGCCGGACGTTGGGCGGGAGTTCGAGGCGCTGGGCGAGCTTCTGGTAGGGGGTCTCCTCGATGTGCGTGGTGTGTTCGCCGGGCTTGCTGCGCAGCTTGAGGAGCACCTCGCGGTCGGGGTGCGCCGTCGCGTGCCGGACGAGCCGTTCGAGGAGGTACCTGCGGTCGGCCACGGTGTCCGGGACGGACGGCTGGGCGGCGAAGACCACGGTGTACGGGTCGTGCGGCTTCTCGTAGGGCGCCCCGCCGAGGAAGGGCAGCGCGCACTCGGTGACGGAGCCCGCGTCGGCGCCCACGCCCTCGTACACGGCGCGGAACCGGTCCGCGTCGTAGGCCGAGTTGGCGAGGACGACGTCCGCGCCGTGGCGCAGGAGCAGGCCGTCGGCGAGCTTCTCGTAGACGACGCCGACGTAGCCGGTGACGACGACGGGCCTGCGGGTCACGCCGCGCCAGGCGTGGGCGAGTCCGTGCAGTACGGCCTGGACGGCTCCGCCCACGAGGGCGAGGACGACCACGTCGTACGCTTCGGGTGCGCGTTCCATCTCGCGCAGGAACTCGACCGCGGTGACCTCGCGCAGCCGGTCGGCGCGCACGCCGACCTCGGTGAGCTGGCGGGGGGTGGGGGTCGCTCGGCCGCGCAGCAGGAAGCCGTCGAGGGTGACGTCTTCGCTGCGGAGCCGGGCCGCGGTCAGGGCACCCCATTTCCATCGGGTGTCGGAGTCCGCGAGCACGGCGACCCGGGGGGTCTTCTCGTTCCTTGCTGGCACGTCGAGAAAGCTAGGAAGGCATTTCGAGCCGCGGCCCAACCGGAGTGCAACAAACGGTTAACAGCACACCGACGAATGGGGATTCCGGCCGGGATCCGGGTCGTGCCGGGGCTGGTTCATGGTCCCGCCACACGTCGTTCACCTGGCATCAAGGTGACGGTCAAGACGAATGCCGGGCGGGCCGCCTAACGTCACGGACGTGGTCAAGCTCTCCGTCATCGTGCCGTTCTACAACGTGCAGCAATACGCGCCCGACACGCTCAGAAGTCTGCGCGCCAACGCACGTGAAGACTTCGAATTCATTCTCGTCGACGACTGTTCCAGGGACGAGACCCCGGACATTCTCGCGCGCGCCGAGCGCGAGCTTCCGGGCGCGGTCGTCGTCAGACACGAGACGAACGGGGGACTCGCCACCGCGCGCAACACGGGCCTGGACCGGGCGCGCGGCGAATACCTGACGTTCCTGGACGGGGACGACTGGCTCGCGCCCGGGTACTACGGGCAACTGGTGTCCGCCATAGAGGGTCTGGGCTGCGATTTCGTCCGTACGGACCATGTGCAGTGCACCGCGCGGGCCCGCTCCGTGCACCGGGTGCCGCACGGGCTGCGCGACGTCGTCATGGACCCGCGCGAGGCGATCCTGCCGGCGGACCGCTCGACGTCCGTCGACTACGCGTACGCGTGGGCCGGCATCTATCACCGCAGGCTGGCCGACCAGGGGCTGCTGCACTTCACGGACGGGCTGCGCACGGCGGAGGACCGGCCGTGGATCTGGCGGCTGCACCGCGAGGCGAAATCCTTCGCGGCCGTCGGACTTCTCGGCGTCTTCTACCGGCGCGGAGTCGCCTCATCGCTCACCCAGATCGGCGACGTGCGGCAGCTCGATTTCATTCGCGCATTCGACCAGGTCGTACGGGAAACCGCGCAGGACCGGGACGCCGACCGGCTTCTTCCGAAAGCGGTGCGCACTTATTGCGCCATCATTTCCCATCATCTGGGATCCATCGAAAGGTTCGAACCGCCCGTGGCGCGGAAATTGAAGTCCCTCAGCGCGGCGGCGCTCAAGCGCATGCCGCAGCAGGTGCTGGACGACGCGCTCGACTCGATGGACCTCCAGCGCGCGACCCGGCTGCGCCGGCTGCGCCGCCGCCCCGTCAGTGCGGAGGCCGCCGCGTGACCACCCGCATCCTTCTCGCCTCCACGCTGTACGGCACGGCCACCCTGGCGGCGGCGCTCGACGCCGAGGCGTTCACGCCCGTCGACCGCACGATCCTCCTCGTCGCCAACAACGCGGCGACACCCGAGACGACGCCGTCGGTCGACGTGATGCCGGGCTTCGAGCGGCTGCGCGACCGGTTCGACGACGTGCTGTCGTGGAACGAGGCGATCGCCCCGTTCCACCCCGGCGGCTGGGCGCCCCGACCGGACGATCTCCCGCTCTGGGAGCGCTACTTGAGGCTCCTGTGGAACCTGGGCGACGACGACATCGAGCTCGCCGTCGAGTCGATCCAGGTCAACCCGGCCATGGCCGTCGCGCAGATCTTCACCGGCGCGCCCGTCGACGTGTACGCGGACGGCCTGATGAGCTACGGCCCCACCCGCAACAAGATCGACCCGCTGGTCGGCACCCGGGTGCGCCGCCTCCTCCACCTGGACCTGGTGCCGGGGCTGCGGCCGCTGCTGCTCACCGAGTTCGGCGTCTCGCCGGAGATCGTCCCGACGGAGGCCTTCGTCAAGGTCCTCGCCGAACTCGGCGACACGGCCGAGTCGTTGCCCGAGGTCCCCGGCGAACCGGCCCTGCTGCTCGGCCAGTACCTCTCCGCGCTCGACATCCTCAGCGCGGAGGAGGAAGAGGAGCTGCACGTCCAGATGATGCGCGGCGCCGTCGAACTCGGTCACCGCAGCATCGTGTTCAAGCCGCACCCGACGGCTCCGGCCCGCTGGTCGCGCACGCTGGAAAAGGAGGCGGAGGCGCTCGGTGTCGAGCTCACCGTCCTCGACACCCCGGTCCTCGCCGAGGTCCTCTACCAGCGGACCCGCCCGGCCCTCGTCGTCGGCTGCTTCTCGACGGCCCTGCTCACGGCGTCCGCCCTGTACGGGATCCCGGTGGCCCGCGTCGGCACCGACACCCTGCTGGACCGGCTCGCGCCGTACCAGAACAGCAACCGGGTGCCCGTCACGATCGTCGACGCGCTGCTGCCCGAGCTGACCGACCGCGCGGGCGTCGAGTCCCAGGAACAGGGCTTCTCCGTCGCCGAGTTGACGGAGCTGCTGCGGGCGGTCGGCTTCGCGATGCAGGCGAAGATCTACCCGGACCTGCGCCCGGCCGCCGAACGCTACCTCTCCGCGCACCTGAACGCGCACACCTGGCGGTACTTCAAGCGCCGCCGGCTGACCTCGCTCGGCCTGCCCGGGGCCGTCCCGACCCAGCTCGCCTTCATCCCGCGCAACGCCGCGGTGCGCCGGGTCGCGCGGCGGGCCCGATCCTTCAAGCGAGCCGCACTCGGATGACCGTCACCGGCACGACCGCAGCCTCCGCCATACCCGTCCCGGACGGGGTGGACACCGGCCCGCCGCCACCGGCCGTCCAGCGTGCCGTGCCGCGCCTGTACGCCCTCGACGGGCTGCGGCTCGTCGCCGCGCTGATGGTCGCGGCCTACCACTACGGCGGGCGGGGCGGTGAGGTGTCCCGCGCCTGGGGCAGCTCACCGGCCGAGCAGTTCCCCTCGCTCCACGGCTGGTTCGCGTACGGCTGTCTCGGGGTGCAGATCTTCTTCGTCATCAGCGGGTTCGTGATCTGCATGAGCGGCTGGGGCCGGCCGCTGCGCTCCTTCTTCGCCTCGCGCGCGTCCCGGCTGCTGCCGTCCTACTGGGTGGCGATCGTGCTGGTCACGGCGGTCTTCGCGCTGCCGGTCGTCGCCTACGAGGCCGTCGGGCCCAGCGACGCCCTGGTGAACCTGACCATGCTCCAGCAGCCGCTCGGCGCGCACCGGGTGCTCGGGGTGTGCTGGACGCTGTGGGCGGAGATCCGCTTCTACGCGCTGTTCGCCCTGTTCGTCGTCCTGCCCGGCGCCTCGCGCCACCGGGTGCTGCTGTTCTGCGCGGTGTGGACGATGGCGGCGGCGCTGGCCGACGCCTCGAACGAGCCGCTGCTCGAACTCGTCCTGATGCCGGAGTACGCGCCGTTCTTCATCGGCGGCATCGGCCTGTACCTGGTGCACCGGAACCGGCGGGACGCCACCGCGTGGGGCGTCGTCGCGGTCGGCTGGCTCGTCGGGCAGCACTACGCGGTGGCCGGCCTGTGGCACGCCCCGAACCCGGCCTTCTTCTCCTACCGCCACACCTCGGTGATCATCGCGATCGTCACCCTCGGCTTCGCGGCGGTGGCGGCGGTGGCCCTCGGGTGGTTCCGGTGGGCGAACTGGCGGTGGCTGACCGTCGCGGGCGCGCTCACGTACCCGTTCTACCTGGTGCACGAACACCTGGGCTGGGTGACGATCGGCTTCCTGCACCAGCGCGTGGGCCTGCCGTCCTGGGCCACGTTCGCAGGAACGATCGCCGCGATGCTGGCCCTGGCGTGGCTGCTGAACCGCTACGTGGAGGAGTGGGCGACGCCCCGGCTGCGCAGGGCGCTGTCCGCTCAGCCGCCGGTCGCTTAGGCGCTGGCCGCTCAGGCGCCGGTCGCTTAGGCGCTGGCCAGCGACAGCTTCACGGCGAAGCCGAGGAAGAGGACGCCGGCTGCGGAGGTCGCGCCCGCCGACAGCCGCCGGCGCCGCTGGAACGCGGCGGCCAGGCGGGTGCCGCTGAAGATCAGGGCCGACAGATAGAGCACGCTCGCGGCCTGCGCGAAGGCGCCGAGGATCACGAAGGACAGCGCCGGGTACGCGTACGAGGGGTCGACGAACTGCACGAAGAAGGCGATGAAGAACAGGATCGCCTTCGGGTTCAGCAGGCTGATGACGAACGCCCTGCGGAAGGGCCGCTCCTGGGCCTCCGGCGCCTCGTCCGCACCGGTCCGGGCGGCGAGCCGCTCGCGGCGGGTGCGCCACATGCTCCAGGCCGCGCGGAGCATCCCGACGGCGAGCCAGGTCAGATAGCCGGCGCCCACGTACTTCACGATCCCGAACAGCACGGCGTTGGCCTGGAGCAGGGAGGCGACCCCCGCGGCCGACAGCGTCATCAGCACGGTGTCCCCGCACCAGACACCGGCGGCGGCCTTGTAGCCGGTGCGTATGCCCTTGCGGGCCGCGACGGAGAGCACGTACAGCGAGTTCGGCCCCGGCAAAAGGACGATGAGGACGAGCCCCGCGAGATAGGTCGGCAGATCGATGACACCCAGCATGGGCGGAGTGTCGCACGACCATACGAAATACCCCCAACCGATTCCGCATCCCGGACGCGGTTGCCCTGGCCGGGCGGGGGGAGCTTCATCGCCGGGTGCCGCAGCACCACCGCCGCGGGGGCCGAGCGCCATCGCCGGGTATCGCGCCGTCGTGGTTGCTCGCGCAGTTCCCCGCGCCCCTGAAAGGCGCACTCCGTGCGCCCCCAGGGGCAGGTTGCTCGCGCCCCGCGACGGAGTCGCTGATCGGATACAGCCCCGTGCCTCTGGCGGGGTGGGTCAGAAGGTGTCGGACGGGATGTAGGTGCCCCAGACCTCGCGGAGCGCGTCGCAGACCTCGCCGACCGTGGCGCGGGCGCGCAGGGCGTCCTTCATGGGATAGAGGACGTTGTCCTCGCCCTCGGCCGCCTTTTTCAGGGCGGACAGTGCCGTGTCCACCGCCTCCTGGTCCCGCTCCGCGCGCAGCCGCGCCAGACGCTCCGCCTGCTGGGCCTCGATCGCCGGGTCGACGCGGAGCGGCTCGTAGGGCTCCTCCTCGTCGAGCTGGAAACGGTTGACCCCCACCACGACCCGCTCACCCGCATCGGTCTCCTGCGCGATCCGATACGCCGAACGCTCGATCTCCGCCTTCTGGAAACCGTGCTC
>NZ_JBVHMU010000038.1:0-32908 GCF_055558275.1 Streptomyces sp. NPDC025806
GTCCTCATAGCGGAGCTATTAGGTCGTTTCGGCAACGCCGCGAGCGTGCGTGCCGGGCACCGCGGGGCAGGCGGGACTTTCGACACACGCCCTAGTCCCCGGACAGCCCCTGGGCCTCGGACAACCCCTGGGCCCCGCCCCGCAGCGGTACGCGCCATTCGAGCAGCGTGCCGCCCTGCTCCCCCCTGGCGGTGACCGACAGTTCGCCGCCCAGGCGCTCGGCCCGCTCGGCCAGGTTGCGCAGCCCGCTGCGCACGACGCCCGGCGGAATGCCGACGCCCTCGTCGCTCACCGCCACGGTCAGGACGCCCGCCTCGGCGACCACCGACACCTCGGCCCGCCGGGACTGCGCGTGCCGGGCCACGTTCGTGAGCGCCTCGCCGATGACCGCGACGACGTCCTCGGCCGTCTGCGCCGGTACGTCCGTGTCGAGCAGCCCCTCCATGCGCAGCGCCGGGGCGTAGCCGAGGGCCGCCGCGGCCGTCTCGACCGCCTTGACGACGCGGCTGCGCAGTTTCGGTGTGACGCCGGCGCGCTCGTGCTCGCGCAGGCCGAAGATGGTGGCCCTGATGATCTTGATGGTGGCGTCCAGGTCGTCGATGGCCCGGGACAGCCGGTGCACGGCCTCGGGGTGCTCGACGAAACGCCGGGCGCTCTGCAGCGTCATGCCCGTGGCGAAGAGCCGCTGGATGGCTAGATCGTGCAGGTCGCGGGCGATCCGGTCGCGGTCCTCCAGGAGACTGACCTGCTCCGCGTCGCGCCGCCGGTCGGCCAGTTCGAGGGCGATCGCGGCCTGCCCGACGAAGGCGGGCAGCGCCGTGGTCTCCACGACCGAGAAGGGGGGCCGTCCGCTGCGACGGGCGAGGATCAGCACGCCGCTGAGCCGTTCCTTCGTCCCGACCGGGACGGCGACGGCGGGGCCGAAGCCGCGCCACCGCTCGGGCTGCACCGTGATCCGTTCGTCGTGTTCCACGTCCACGACCGTGACCAGGCCCTGCTGGGCGAGCGCGGCGGAGGCGAGCGTGCCGGCGCTGCTGGGCAGGACGACCCCCTCGTGCGCCCCGGAGCCCTCTCCGTGGGCGAGCGACCCGCGCAGCTCGCCGCCCGGCCCGACCATGTAGAAGACCCCGACGTCGGCGTCGGCGATGTCCACGGCCCGGTCCACCATGCTGCCGAGCACCTCCGTCTCCTGCGCGCCGGAGAGCAGGGCGCTGGTGAACTCGGTGCTGGCGGCCAGCCAGCGCTGGCGCAGTCGGCCTTCCTCGTAGAGGCGGGCGTTCTCGATGGCGATGCCCGCGGCGACGGCCAGGGTGGTCAGGACGGCCTGGTCCTCCGCGTCGAACTCCACGCCGCCGCGCTTCTCCGTCAGGTACAGGTTGCCGAACACCTCGTCGCGGACGCGGATCGGGACGCCCAGGAAGGTGTGCATCGGCGGGTGGTGGGGCGGGAATCCGTACGAGGCGGGGTGTGCGGCCAGTTCGGCGAGGCGGAGCGGGTGCGGGTGCCGGATGAGCTCGCCGAGGATGCCGTGCCCGGAGGGCAGCGCGCCGATCCGCCGGTGGAGCTCGTCGTCGATGCCGACCGGCAGGAAGGCGGAGAGCTTGTTGTCGTCGCCGATGACGCCCAGGGCGCCGTACTCGGCGTCGACGAGGACGACGGCCGCCTCCACGATGCCGCGCAGCACCTGGGGCAGGTCGAGGCCCCGGCCGACGGACATCACGGCGTCGAGGAGTCCGTCGAGGCGTTCGCGCGTGCCGCGCACCTCGTCGATGTGCGCCTGGAGTTCCTCCAGGAGTTCGTCGAGGCGCAGGCGCGGAAGCCGCCCCTCGGCGAATTCGTTGCTCTCCCGGCCCATCGGTTCCTCCGGCGCCACGCTCCGGCCGCTGATGCTCCCTGCCGCCTCCCACGGTAGCCAGGCCGGGCGGTCGCCGCACCACTCGCAGGTGCCCGCGGCCCCGGCTCAGGTACCGGGCGGGGGTACGACGACCAGGGGGCATTCGGCGTGGTGCAGCAGGCCGTACGCGGTGGAGCCGAGCCGCAGGGCGGTGAAGCCGCCCCCGCCGCGGCGGCCGACGACGAGCGCGAGGGACGCATGGGCGGCCACGGCGAGCTGCTCGACGGGGTGTCCGCGCAGAATCTCCTGGGTGATCTTCAGGTCCGGGTGGCGGTCGGCCTGTCCGGCGACCGCCTCGGCGAGCGCCCGCTGACCGGCGAGGCCGGTCGCGTCGTCGTCCTCGGCGAACACCGGACGGGGCCAGACCCACACGGCGTGCAGTCGCGCTCCGTGCAGGACGGCCTCCTCCACGGCGAAGGCGACGGCGGCCCGGCAGGACACGCTGCCGTCGACGCCGACGACCACGGTCGGCGGCTGGTCCACGACGTGCTCCGGGGACCGCACGACGGCGACGGGGGCGTCGGCGCCCGTGATCAGCGGCAGGACGACCGAGTTCCCGGCGAGGACCTCCGCGACCCGGCCCCGGCGGCGTGATCCCACGACGGTGAGCGCGGCGCGGGCGGCGCATTCGCCCAGGACGGCGGCCGGTGGACCGTCGACGAGTTCCACGACCGGCGACGGGCCCGGGTGCAGGTCGCGGACCAGGTCCTCGGCGTCGGCGAGCGCGGAGCCGGCGCGGATGCGCAGCGCGGCGCGGTGGTTGACCGCGTCGTACAGGAGGTGGTCGTGGACGGGCGGCACCGCGCAGACCAGGTGCAGCCGCAGGCCGCGCCAGGCGGCTTCGTCGGCGGCCCGGAGCAGGGCGGGGACGGACAGTTCCCGGGGGTCGACGCCGACCACGACCTCGTTCATGTGCCATCACCGCCGGTCGGTGTCAGCCACGTGGACGAGGTGCGGCGGGCGCTCCCGCCGGAACGTCCCCGCGGCGGCCCGCAGCGCCGCGGCACGTGCCGGAGAGGATCCGTCGACCGTTGCGAAGACATCTCCGAGCGGCGGATTCGCGCGGTCCTCGCTGTCCATGGCTCCTCCTCGGGAACCGTCCCGGGCCCGCCCGCACGGCCCTCGCGGAACGACACCTTCCACGCTCGCACCGCCCCCGCCGCCCGGGGCAGGGGCCGTTCGGTCCCCAAAGAGGCCTGCCCGGCCCTGCTGCGCGGCGGGGCGCACGGCCGAGGCTGGGATGACCGGCCCCGGGACGGGACCGGAACCGTACGAGGGGGTGTCTCGCGGCGACAGGCCGCGACGGCACGAGCGAGTGCGGAGGTGCACCATGGGGCGACGGACGACACCCGAGCCGCCCAATCCGCTGCTGCGGAAGGCGGACCGCACGCGGGCCCGGCTGCGCTCCGCTCTCGTGCCGGTCTGCCTGCTGGCGGTGGCCTGCGGTGCGACGGCGGGCGGAGCCGCCTGGAACGAGGGGCACCGGTCCGCCGCCGAGGTCGCGCGGCACCGCCATCTCCTGCCGGCGACGACGGTGTCGCCCCGGATCTACCGGGCGGCCGCCCAGCCGGAGAGCGCTCCGGACATCGTCGCGCGGGCGACCTGGCACGACCGCGCCGGCCGGGTCCACACCGGGACCGTGCCGGTGTACGCCGGCACCCGCACCGGCGACACCGTCATGACGTGGACGGACGATCGCGGGAACGCCGCCGACGCCCCGCCCGGGACCACCGACATCACGATGGCCGCCATCGGGTACGGCGTCGGCGCCTCCTGCGTCGTCGCGCTCTCCGCCGGCGCGTTCGTCCGTGTCCGCCTGCGGAGGGTGGACGCGAGCTGTGCGCGGGCCTGGGAGACCGAGTGGGCGGACGTCGAACCGGGGTGGTCGGGCCGGCTGCGCCCCGGTCCCGGCCAGGGACCCGGTGAGAGCTGAGCTCGCGGCACCGGCGCCTCAGAGCCGGTCGCCGCTGCCGTAGGGCGCGTACAGGTCGAGCAGGCGGACCCGGGCGGCCCACAGCCGGTGGGCGAGCACGTCGGCGACCCAGGCGCCGACGGCGGACCCGAGGCGCGGGTCCGCGTCCATCAGCAGCCGCACGGCGGGGGCGTCGAACTCGTAGGCCCGTACGGGCGTCATGGCGTCGGCGCCGAGCCGCCAGACGTACGGCTTGAACAGCCAGGAGCAGCCGACCAGTTCACCGGTGTCGAGCCGCTCGATGACCGCCCGGCGGCGCCCCGGGACGTGGAGGTCGAGGGTGATGGTGCCCGAGCGCACGATCCAGAAGCGGTCGGCGTGTCCGCCTTCGTCGAAGAGCCGGACACCCGCGTCGATGTCTGCCTCGCGGGCCAGCTCCATGAGCCGGGTGCGGCAGTCCGCGGGCAGGCCGGCGGCGATGCGGGTGGGGGACGGTGCGCTCATGGCGGCCTCCTCGGGTCGGACCCGCCTTCAGTCTGGCCAGCGCCCGGGCCTTCGGGGAGGGGTCCGGTGGGCCCTTCCCCGGACCGATCGGCCCTCTCCGCTCCGCGGTCCGCGGAGCGAGACTGGAAGGAGAGCGAGGAGGTGGCCCCGATGCCCGCCGGACCCCCTGCGCGGTACACGGTCAGCGACGTCATGACGCACACGGCCGTGGCGATCGGCGAGAACGCCCCGTACAAGGAGATCGTCGCCCTCATGGACCAGTGGAAGGTGAGCGCCCTGCCCGTGCTCGCCGGCGAGGGACGCGTCGTCGGCGTCGTCTCCGAGGCCGATCTCCTGGTCAAGGAGTCCTTCCGAGGGAGGGACCCCCGGCCGGACGAGTTCGCCGCCGCGGCGAAGGCGGGGGCCGTGCGCGCCGGGGAACTCATGTCCAGCCCCGCGGTGACCGTGCACGCGGACGCGACCCTCGCCGAGGCCGCCCGGATCATGGCGCAGCGCAAGGTCAAACGCCTGCCGGTGGTGAGCGACATCGGCCTCCTCGAAGGCGTCTGCAGCCGCAGCGACCTGCTCAAGGTGTTCCTGCGCGACGACGCCGACATCGCCGCGGAGATCCGCCGCACCGTCCTCGCCTCGAACGCCCTCACCGGGCTGACCGTGACCGTCGACGAGGGGGTGGCGACGGTACGGGGCGCGCTCGCCGACCGGAGTCTGGTCCCGCTGATCGCGCGCGCCGTGCGGGCCGTGGAGGGGGTCGTGGACGTCGACGTCGACCTCGGCGCCCACGGGAGCGCCGCCTGACGGAGAATGCTCGTGACGGCGCACGCCACCGTTCCTTTCCGACCGTTTCCGATCTCAGGGGGCGCGATGAACGAGCAGCCGGCAGCGGCTCCCGACGGGCCGCGCACCCGGGTCTTCCTCGTGGACGACCACGAGGTCGTCCGCCGGGGCCTGCGCGACCTGATCGACGACGAGCCCGACCTCCAGGTGGTCGGAGAGGCCTCCACGGCGGGCCAGGCACTCGCCCGGGGCCCCGCCCTCGCCCCCGATGTGGCGGTCCTCGACGTGCGGCTGCCCGACGGGAACGGCATCACCGTCTGCCGCGAACTCAGATCACGCATGCCGGACCTGGCCTGCCTGATGCTGACCTCGTTCGACGACGAGGACGCCCTGCTCGACGCCATCATGGCCGGAGCCGCCGGCTACGTGCTGAAGCAGATCAAGGGCTCCGACCTCGTCTCGGCGGTGCGGACCGTGGCGACGGGCCAGTCGATGCTGGATCCGGCGACCACCGCGCGCCTCATGCACTCCCTGCGGGACACCGACGCGGCGAGACCGCCCGCCGACGACCGTCTCGCGGCCCTGTCCGACCGCGAACGCTCGGTCCTCGACCTGATCGGCGAAGGACTCACCAACCGGCAGATCGCCCAGCGTCTCTACCTCTCCGAGAAGACGGTCAAGAACCACATCTCCCGCCTGCTCGGCAAGCTCAGCGTCGAACGCCGCGTCCAGGCCGCCGTGATCGCCACGCAGGCCCGTGACGCGCAGGCCCGTCCGCAGCACACCGACGACGCCTGAGCATCGGCCCGCGGGGTCACTGGGCGGGGACGGTGATGACCGGGCAGTGCGCGCGGTGCAGCAGTCCGTGCACGACGGAGCCGACGCGCATGCCGGTGTAGCCGCCGCGGCCCCGGCGTCCGACGACGACGGCGAGGGCGTGTTCGGCGGCCTCCGCGAGCCGTTCGACGGGCGAACCGACCAGGACCTCGTGGGTGATCGTGATGTCGGGGTACTTCTCGGCCCAGCCGGCGGTCTCCTCCGCGAGCAGCCGCCGCTCGCCGTCCAGCCAGGCGCCCTCGGGACGCGTGGGGAAGAGCGGCGGCTGCCGGACGGCGACGGCGCGCAGCAGGCAGCCCCGGAGATCCGCCTCCTCGCAGGCCAGGGCGAGCGCGCTCTGCGCGGCGGGGCTCCCGTCGATGCCGACGACGAGGTAGGGGTGCTCCTGGGTGCTGTGTTCGGCGTCGCCCACGACGACGACCGGGCAGCGTGCCTGGGCGGTGACGGGGACGACCCGGGAGCCGGCGCTGAGGAACTCCTCGATGCGGCTGAGGTGCCGCGAGCCGAGGACCATCAGGGCGGCTTCCTGCGCCAGGCCGGCCAGGACGGCGGCGGGGGCTCCGCGCAGCAGGGCGGAGCTGACGCTCAGCCCGGGGTGACGGGCCCGCACCGCGTCGGCCGCCCGGCGCAGCGCCTCCGCCCTCGCCTCGGCGCGGGCCCGGTACCGGGCCGCGTCGGTGGCGTGCCAGGTGTCGGGCGCCGGCTCCAGGGCGGCGACCAGGCGCAGCGGCAGTCCGCGCCGGTCGGCCTCGTCGGCTGCCCAGGCCGTCGCGAGGCGGCCCGTGCGGGCGGGGTCGACGCCGACGACGATCGTGCGGTGCCCCGTCCCGGCGGTCATGACGAGGCTCCGACGCGCAGCGGGGCGGCCGTGACCTCGGTGTGCCGGGGTCCGCCCAGGGCGACCTTGATCGCGCCGGTCTCCGACGCCTGCCCGAAGACGTCGTACGCCTCCTCCATCTGCCCGAGCGCGAACCGGTGCGTGACCAGGTCCGCCGTGGGCAGGCGCCCGGCCGTCATCATGCTCAGCAGCATCGGCGTCGAACAGGTGTCGACCAGACCCGTCGTGATCGTGACGTCCTTGATCCACAGGTCTTCCAGGTGCAGCGCCGCAGGCTGGCCGTGAACGCCGATGTTCGCCACCCGCCCGCCGGGGCGGACCATCCGCGTGCACATCTCGAACGTCTCCGGGACACCCACCGCCTCCATGACCACATCGGCGCCCAGCCCGCCGGTCAGTTCGGCGACGAGTTCCTCGGGCCCGTCGTCCGCGGCGACGACGGCGTCCGCGCCCATCCGGCTCGCGGCTTCCAGTCGGGATGCCGCCAGGTCCACGGCGATGATCCGGCCGGGACTGTAGAGGCGCGCGGTGCGGATCGCGGCGAGTCCGACGGGGCCGGCGCCGACCACGACGACGGTGTCGCCGGGGCGGACGCGGCCGTTGAGGACGCCGACCTCGTAGGCGGTGGGGAAGATGTCCGCGAGCAGCACGGCGTCGAAACTGTCCACCGCGTTCGACAGAGGGTGCACCGAGAGGTCCGCGAAGGGGACGCGCACGTACTCGGCCTGGGTGCCGTCGATGAGGTGGCCCAGCACCCAGCCGCCTCCGCCGCGGCACTGGCCGTAGCGCCGCTCGCGGCAGAACCGGCAGCGCCCGCACGAGGACACGCAGGAGATCAGGACCCGGTCCCCCGGACGCACCGTGCGCACGTCGGCGCCCGTCTCCACCACCGTGCCCACCCCCTCGTGGCCGAGGATGCGGCCGGGCTCCACATCGGGGACATGCCCTTTGACGATGTGCAGGTCCGTTCCGCAGAGGGTGACGGCGTCGACGCGGACGATCGCGTCCGTCACCTCCTGGATCGCGGGGTCGGGGGTGTCCTGCCAGGCGACCTGGCCGGGGCCCTGGAACACGAGAGCCTTCATGACGATCGCCTTCCGCACGGTCCGCGGGTCCGTTCCCCACGGCGCTCACCGTCCAGGCTGCTCCCGCCCCGGCCCGCGGCGCATGGGCCGGTCGGCCCCCAGGTCGGCCCCCTCGGGCCCTGCCGTGCGCTCCGACACGGTCCCCGGCCGACGGCCACCCGGCACGCCGAACGACTGCCGGTGGTCGACGCGCACGGCACGATCCAGGGCGCAGCGAGCCGCTCCGGCCTCCTCAAGGTCTTCTCCACCCCGGCGCCGAACTCCCCGCCGCGGTCCGCCTCAGCCCGGCGCGGGCCCCTCGCTCTCCCGCGAGACCTCCTCCAGAGGGTGTTGCGGGACGATCGCGACCGGGCACGCGGCGTGGTGCAGGGCGCGGTGGGCGACTCTGCCCAGTTGGAGGCCCGCCCAGTGGTGGCGGTGGCGGGCGCCGAGGACCAGGAGGTCGGCGGCGGCGGACCGGTCGGTGAGCACGCGGTGCGGGGCGCCTTCCGCGAGGCTTCTGCGCAGGCGTACCTCGGGGCGCTCCTCCACGGCCGCGTCGAGTGCCTGGTCCAGGGTCTCGGCGGCGCGGTGCTCGAAGAAGGGGGCCTCGCCCCGGGTCAGGAGGGGATGGTCGACAGGTTCGTGGGCGGGCTTGCGCCAGGTGTGGACCGCGTCGAGCTCCGCCTTCCGGATCGCCGCCTCGCGGAAGGCGAACCGGACGGCCGGGGAGTCCGTGTCGTGCTCACCGACGCCGAGCAGGATCCTGCCGTGCCGCGCCTCCAGGGCGTCGCGGTCGCCGCGGACGACGACGACCGGGCACGAGGAGCGGGCGGCGACGACGAGGCCGACCGACCCGAGCAGCAGATCGCCCATCTCGCTGCGCCCACGCGATCCCACGATCACGGCGGCGGAGGCCCGCCCCGCTCGCAGCAGTGCCCCCGCGGCGTCCTCACCGGCGACGTGCGTGGTGACGGTGACGGCGCGGGACCGGTTCCGCGCCCGCTGCACGGCGGCGCCGACGATGTTCTCGGCGAGGACCTGGCCCCAGGGACGGTCGCTCGCCCCGGCCGGTGCGGAGCCCTCGTAGCGCTCCCACAGCGAGGCGTGCAGGATCTCCAGGGAACGCCCGTGGCGGACCGCCTCGTCGACGGCCCAGTCCAGCGCTCTCAGGCTCCCTTCGGAGCCGTCGACGCCCACCACCAGGGGAGCTTCCATCGGGCCCACCGCCTCTCGGTCGCGGGGCGCCCCGTCCTTCCACGCTCGCACCGCCGCCGGGCGGAGTCTAGGGCCGGTCGGTCCCGAGCGTGTCCGCGAACAGGGCCTGGTACCGCTTGCGCAGTTCGGCCTTCTGCACCTTGCCCATCACGTTGCGCGGCAGCGCCTCGACGACGCGTACGGCGCGCGGGTGCTTGAACCGGGCGAGGTCGCCCGCGACGGACTTCAGCAGCTCGGCCTCCGAGGGCTCCTGGCCGGGGGCCGGGACGACGACGGCGACCACCGTCTCGCCGAAGTCCGGGTGCGGGACGCCGATCACGGCGGACTCCAGGACGGCCGGGTGGGCGTCGAGCAGCTCCTCGATCTCCTTGGGGTAGATGTTGTAGCCGCCGGAGATGACGAGGTCCTTGCCCCGGCCGACGATGCAGAGGTAGCCGTCCTCGTCGACACGGCCGAGGTCCCCGGTGATGAAGAAGCCGTCCGCGCGGAACTCGGCGGCGGTCTTCTCCGGCATCTGCCAGTACCCGCTGAAGACGTTGGGGCCGCGCACCTCGATGCTGCCGACCTCGCCGTCGGGCAGCGGCGCGCCGCTCTCGCCGTCGACGACCCGGATCTCGGTGCCGGGCAGCGGCTTGCCGACGGTGCCGGGCTTGCGCGGGCCGCCCTCGTACGGGTTGGTGGTGTTCATGCCGGTCTCGGTCATCCCGTACCGCTCCAGGATGGCGTGTCCGGTGCGGGCCTCGAACGCCTCGTGGTCGCTCGCGAGCAGCGGCGCGGAGCCGGAGACGAACAGCCGCATCGACGCGCAGGCCTCCGGGGTGAGCCCCTCGTGCTTGACCAGCCGCGTGTAGAAGGTCGGTACGCCCATGAGGACCGTGGCGCGGGGCAGCAGGTCCACGACCGCGTCGGCGTCGAACTTCGGCAGGTAGTACAGGGAGGCGCCGGCCACCAGGGCCATGTTCGCGGCGACGAAGAGGCCGTGGACGTGGAAGATCGGCAGGGCGTGGATCAGCCGGTCCTGGTCGGTGAACCGCCAGGCGTCCAGCAGGGCCGCGCAGTTGGAGGCGAGGTTGCCGTGGGTCAGGACGGCGCCCTTGGAGCGGCCGGTGGTGCCGGAGGTGTAGAGGATGGCCGCCGGATCGTCGGCGGCGGCGTCGACGACCTCCTCGTGCCGGCCCTCGCCCTCCAGCAGGGTGCCGTCCCTCTGGGTGCCGAGGGTCTCGACGACGAGGTCCGGGCCCGCGCGGTGGGCGTGGTCGGCCTGCCGCTCCGGGGAGCAGACGAGGACGCGCGGCCGGGCGTCGCCGATGAAGTACTCCATCTCGGCGCCGGTGTAGGCGGTGTTGAGCGGAAGGAAGACGGCACCGATCCGCAGGGTCGCCAGGTACAGGGCGATGGCCTCCGGGGACTTGTCCACCTGCATGGCGACCCGGTCGCCGGGGGTGACGCCGTCGGCGACGAGCCGGGCGGCGATGCGGGCCACGGTGTCGGCCGTCTCGCGGTAGGTGATCCTCCGGCCGTCGGGCAGTTCGAAGAGCGCCTGGTCGGGCCGTCGTTCCACCTGCTCGGCGAAGGACCGGTGGACGGGGGTGAACGCGGGTGCCATCGGGGGGTGTTCCTCTCTCATCGATCGCGCGGAGCGACGGACGGTGCTGCGACGGAAGTCGGTGCTGCCGAAGTCGGTGCTGCGGAGTTCGGGGCGTCGGAGTTCGGGGCGGCGGAATGCGGTGTGGCGGACGTGCGGGCCTCGGGGACGGGGAAGGCGGCGCGGAGCGGTCCGCCGAGGGCGACCGTGCCGCGGCGGACGAAGTCCTCGTGCCGGCGCTCCAGCTGCCCCGGCTCGTAGCGGTAGTTGATCATCGCGCCGTACGACTGCCGCCATGCCTCGGCGGAGTCGTTCGCCGGCCAGTTCAACTGCCAGGCGGCGGCTCCGTTACCCAGGTGGAAGCGGGCGACGGGGTCGAGGGGGCGTCCGTCGGCGCGCCGTTCGACGGCGACGTGCCGGGCCAGGGCGGGCAGGAGCCGGGCGCGGATCCGTGCGGCGTCCGCCGCGGGGAGGCCCGCCGTCCCTTCCAGGGCGTCCAGTTCCCGTACGAGCGTGTCGAGCTCGGCGTCCTGTGCGGCCTGCTCGACGAGCCAGCGCCGGAACCCGGGGAGTGGTGAGAGCGTCGCGAACTGGGCCAGGTGCGGGAGCTGCTCGCCCACCTGCTCGATGACCTGCTTGATGAGGAAGCTGCCGAAGGAGACGCCGGCCAGGCCGTCCAGGGCGTTGTTGATCGAGTAGAGCGCGGCCGTGTCGGCGTCGGCGGGGCTCAGGGCCGGGCCGGGATCGAGGAGCGGGGCGATCCGGTCGGGCAGGCCGCGCACCAGGGCGACCTCGACGAAGATCAGGGGCAGGTCCCCGGTGGCCGGGTGGAAGAACGCGTAGACGGCGCGGTCCTCAGGGTCGAGGCGGCGGCGCAGTTCGGCGCCGCTCCCCATCGGGTGGACCTGCTCGCCGCGCATGAGGTGCTCGTGCAGTTCCTCCGGCGCGTCCCCGGTGACCTCGGCCATGCGCAGGAAGCCGCGGTTGAACCAGGAGGTGAGCAGGTGGTGGAAGTCGTGGTCGAGGGGGCGCAGCTCGGGGTCGTCCCGCATCAGGCGGCGCAGGTCGGCGCGCATCTCGACGAGGGCGAGGGTGGCGTCGGGGGCGTGGTTCATGCGGCGCAGCAGTTGCTGGCGGGGCGGTTCGACCACGTCGAAGAGGCGGACCAGCTCCTGCTCGCCGCGGGATCCGGCGGCGCGGGCCTCCTCCCAGCGGCGGAAGGCCGCGCGGACCCGCTCGGCGTCGGCGTCGTAGGCCCGGGTGATGTGGCGGAAGAAGGCCCGTCTGCCGTCGTCGTCGAGGGCGTCGTAGGCGGCGAGGGCGCGGGTCGCGACCGCGCGCGTCGAGGCCTCGCCGACGTCGCTCATCAGGACGTCGCAGGCGGCAAGCAGTTGGTCGAGCGGGGGGTCGAGGCGGGGGTCGAGCGGTGGCGCGGCCGGTTCCCCGGCCGGGACGGCCCGGGCGGACGCGGCGCGCCGGCGTCCGAGCGCCTGGAAGAGGTCGGTCAGCAGCCAGCCGTCGTGACGTTCCATGTCCGCACCTTCCGCATGTCTCGGGTCGCGCGCGACGATATATATAACAGCGCCACCGTAAGACACATCAGGGCGCGAGCACCACCCCCTGCCCGCCCGGATAACCTGACCGCTCGGAGGTGCACATGGCCCGGGTCCCGGAGTCCCAGCGCGTGCGGCACGCGCTGGAGAACGCTGTCGTCGACGGTCACTACCGTCCCGGCGAGCGGCTCGATCCCGCGCGCCTGGAGGAGGAGTTCGGCTGCTCGCGCACCCCGATCCGCGAGGCCCTCCAGGCTCTGGAGCGCTCGGGGCTGGTGCAGATCCGCCCCAAGCAGGGCACGTACGTCACGGAGCTGAGCGTCTCCGAGCTGGCCGAGCGCTTCGAGGTGATGGCCGAGCTGGAGGGAATGGCGGCGCGGCTCGCCGCCCGGAGCATCGACCGGGAGGCCCTGGAGGAGCTCGAGCGCGCACTGCTGGAGTGCGAGCGGCACGCGGCGGCCGGCGACGCGGACCCCTACTACTACGCGAACGCCCGGTTCCACGGCATCGTCTACGACTCATGCGGCAACGAGTATCTGCGGCAGCAGGCCCACGCCCTGAAGCGCGCGCTCCAGCCCTACCGCCGCCTCCAGCTGCGCGTCCCGGACCGCATGCGCCGCTCCCTGGCCGAACACCGCGCGATCGCCGACGCCATCACGCGCGGCGACGCCGAGACGGCGGAGAACGCGGCGCGCGACCACGTCCTGGTCCAGGTCAAGGAGTTCAGCCAACTGGTGCGGACCTGGCGGCGGTTGACGGAGCCGGCGCGCGAGGCGGGCTGAGCGGCGACAGGCGGCCACCGTCCCCGGACGGGCTCCGGGGACGGTGGCCGAGCGACCTCCCGCGGTCAGCCGGGGTGGACCGCCGTGACCGTGAAGCGTTCGACCTCGGCGACGTGGCCACCGGTGGTGGCGACGACCGTCAGGACCCGGTTCGTGGCACCGCGGTAGGACACCCGCTCCTTCCAGGGCTGGTTCTTGCCGCCCGCCGCGACACAGCAGGCCGTGCCGATCGGCGCCGTCGACGAGGACTGGCGGACCTGGACGCGGATGCTCTCGTCCACGCCGGTGATCCGTCCGCCGGTCAGGACCGGGGAGCGCACGGTCGCGCCGTACGCGGGCAGGGTCAGGGAGAACGTCGTGTCGTCGGTGCCGACGACCTCCCAGGGGGCGTCGCGGCCGGTGCCGTAGCGCACGAGGTGGATGACCGCGGCGGTGCCGGTGACGCCCTTGGGCCTGCTCAGGCCGACGCCGATGTGCGCGTGCCGCCCGTGGACATGGTGCGAGGAGACGCGGCCGATGTCCTGGAAGTCCAGGTAGCCCTGGGTGAAGGCCAGGGCGGTCAGGTCGGGGTCGAGGTGCCAGGGCTGATGGCCTCCTGAGCGGTAGTCACGCTCCCAGGCCCGCGCCTGGGCGAGGGAGCTGAACGGCCACAGCGGCTGGAGGCGGCCGAGGCCGGACGCGTGCGCGGTCCGGACTCCGGGCTCGGGCAGGACCGTGGGCCGGTAGGTCTGCGGTGCGTACGTCTGCGATGTGTACGTCTGCGGCGCGAGGCCCGTCGTCGATCCCGGCGGGGCGGCAGCGACGGCGGAACGCGGTGACGAGGAGGACGAGGAGACCGGCGTGTCCGGTGGGGCGGACGGCGATGCCGGTGCGTGCGAGGTGCCGCCGGAGCTCCCGCACGCGGTGAGGGCCAGACCGGTGGAGGCCGCCGCGGCGAGGAGTCGGAGGTGGAGCTGGACGTTCATGGGTGCCCCAGAAAACATGTACCGACCGTCGGTACAGTTTGTATGCATATCGTGCCACTGGCGCGGTTCGTTCCATAGAGCGCGGAGCGGCCTAACTCTCGCGCAGCTCGGCCAGTTTCCGCGCGGCCGGACCGATGGCCCGTCCCTTGCGGGCCAGCCCGGCCCAGGGGTCCGTGCGGGCCTGGTCGAGGGCGTTCTCGACCGTCCACCGCCGGGCCGTCAGCTCCGGGTCGTCGAGCCGGCTCCACGCGAACGGCGTGGCGACCGGCCCGCCCGGCCTCGCCCGCACCGTGTACGGGACCACGGCGGTCTGCGCGTACCCGTTGCGCTGCACGTCGAGATAGAGCCGGTCGCCCCGGTCCTCCTTGCGCTGGGCGGTGGTGAGCTCGTCGGGGTGGGCCGCGGCCAGGGTGTCGGCGGCGGCCTTGGCGAAGTCGCGCACCTCCTCGAAGGTCTGCCGGCCCCTCAGGACCGCGACGACGTGCAGGCCGCGCGAGCCGGTCGTCATGACCCCGGAGGCGAGCCCCACGGTGTCCAGGAGATCGTGCACCCGCCGGGCGGCGGAGCGGACGGCCTCGAAGTCGCCCTCCCCGGGCGGGTCGAGGTCGAACACGAGCCGGTCCGGGCGGTCCACGTGCGGCGCCCGGGACTGCCAGCGGTGCAGGGTGACGGCCGCCTGGTCCGCGAGGTAGACGAGCGTCGCGGTGTCGTCGCACAGCGCGTGCAGGACGGTGCCGCCCTCCTTGTCGACCTCGAACCGGTGGATCCAGTCCGGGAAGTAGGCGGGGACGTTCTTCTGCATGATCCGCTCGCCGTCGAGCCCGTCCGGGAGGCGCTCCAGCATCAGGGGGCGGTCGCGCAGGTGGGGCAGCATGTGCGGGGCGATCTTCCGGTAGTACGCGACGAGGTCGCCCTTGGTCACGTCCGGGCCGCCGTCCGTCCCTGACGCGCCGGCCGGCAGCAGTTCCTTCTCCTGCCGGTGCAGGGTGACGGTGTGGGCGCCCACCCGCAGGCCGTCCGTCCGGTTCCCGGTCATCGCTCCACCTCTTCTTCCCTGTTCGTGTTGTCGTTCAGGCGGCCCGTTCGAGGCAGTCCTCCGCCACGTGCCGGTCGAGTGCGGCCCGCACCAGCGCCGCGGCCAGTTCGGCGTGCGGCGTGTCGCCGGCGAGGCGGACGAGCGCGGCGGGGTCCTTCGGCAGGCCCAGGCGTTCGGCTCCCTGGAGGGTCTTGTCGTCGAGGTAGGGGGCGAACTCGGGCCAGACGTCCTGCACTTCGCGCAGGAAGATGTCGGCCCCGGTGGGGCCGAGTCCCGGCATGCGGCGCAGGGAGGCGCGCAGCGCGTCGGCGTCGCCGTCGGCCCGTTCGCGCAGCCTGCGCAGGTCCCCGCCGCAGTCGTCGAGCAACAGGCGGGCGCCGTCGCCGAGTTGGGTGGCGGTGCGTTCGTCGTAGCGGCGGTAGCCGCCCTCGCCGAGGGCGTCGACGCGCTGCTGCCAGGTGGCGTCGGCCATGCGGCGCGGGTCGCGCAGTCCGGCGTCGTACAGGGCGCGCGCGGTCGCCACCCCGACGGAGGCGCGGATGCGAGTGCTGAGCAGGGTCGCGAGGACCAGGGTGCGGTACAGGGGCTGCGGGGTGTCCTTGAGGCGGATGCCCGCTTCGGCGGCGTAGGTCAGGCCGTGCTCGTCGAGCAGGGCGCGCAGCACCTTCCGCCGGGCGTTCGTGGTGCGTGTCATGGCTCGGTCCGTTCCCTGACGACGTCGGTGGGTTCCTTGTCGTCCCGCAGCCCCTGGTAGCGGGGGTGGCGCAGCAGGCCGTCGCGGGTCCATTCGGAGAAGGCGATCTGGGCGACGAGGCGCGGCCGGACCCAGCGGGCGCCGCGCACGGCGACGGCGCCGTGGAAGGGCGGCTCGTCCGTCCGGTGCGTGTCGAGTTCGGCGCGCAGTTCGCGCAGGGTGCGCCGGTCGAAGCCGGTGCCGACCTTGCCCGCGTAGCGCAGCCGCCCGTCCTCGTAGTAGCCGATGAGCAGGGCGCCGATGCCTTCCCTTGCACCCTCGGGCTCGGTGAACCCGCCGACCACGAACTCCTGCCCTCGCGCGCACTTGAGCTTGAGCCAGTCCGTCGAGCGGCGGGTGCGGGACGGGCCGTCGGCGCGCTTCGCGATGAGTCCCTCCCAGCCGCGCCGGCACGCGTCGGCGAGGAGTTCGGGGCCGCCCTCGTTGCGGTGGGTCGTGAGCCGCAGCGGTGCGGAGAACGTGAGCGCGCGCCGCAGCAGGGACTTGCGGGTGCGCAGCGGCAGGCGCCGGAGGTCGGTCCCGTCGAGGCGCAGCAGGTCGAAGACGTAGTACGTGACCGCGACCTCGCTGGCCGCCACGTCCTCGGGGCGGGTGAGGCCCATACGCTGCTGGAGCCGGCCGAAATCGGTGCGGCCGTGGGAGTACGCGACGATCTCGCCGTCGATCGTGAAGTCGGCGGAGTCCTGTGCGGCGAGCGCGTCGGCGATCTCCGGGTACGTGGCGTCCAGGCGCCGCCCGGAGCGGGACAGCAGGGTGACCCCGGAGGCGTCCCGGACGGCGAGGACCCGTACGCCGTCGAGCTTGCGCTCGAAGACCCAGCCGTCGTCGAAGTCGCGCCGGTCGCTGAGCGTGGCGAGCATCGGGGTGGCGGCGAGTTCGGCGCCCGGGGCGGCCTCGGACGTGAGGCGGTCGAGTCCGTTCGGCAGGGTGTCCAGGAGGCCGCTCATCCGCTGTCGCCACCGTCCGGGTCCCAGGTCTCGGCGTCCGGTGCCTCGGCGATCTGGCGCAGGGTGCGACCGCTGCGCGCCGAGCGGGCGCGGTGCGGGTCGGGGGTGCCGCCACCGCCGCGCCCGGTTCCGGTGCGCACGAGCAGCCAGGTCGGTTTCGCGCCGCTCGTGCCCTCGCGCTCCTCGCGGCTGTGGAAGCGGGTGAGGGCGTACTGGCCGTGCAGTTTGTCGCCGTGCAGTTCGAAGGTGGCGTGGCCGTGGTCCAGCGCCTCGGCGAACGGCACGGGCCGGTCCTTGCGGTCGTGACTGGTGGGGCGGTAGGTGCCCCGGTCCCAGACCATGACGGTGCCGCCGCCGTACTCGCCTGGGGCGATCACGCCCTCGAAGTCCTGGTAGGCCAGCGGGTGGTCCTCGGTGGGGACGGCGAGCCGCTTGTCGTGCGGGTCGGTGGAAGGGCCCTTGGGGACCGACCAGGACTTGAGCACGCCGTCGACCTCCAGGCGGAAGTCGAAGTGCATGGTGCGCGCGTCGTGGATCTGCACCACGAACGCCGGTTCGCCGCCCTCCGCCCTCGTCGTGTCTTTCTGCTCGGTGTCTTTCTGCTCGCCGCGGCCTGGCTGATCAGTACGGCCTGGCTGGTCGCCGCGCGGTTCGCTCGTCCGGTCGAAGTGCCGCTTGTCGCGGTAGGTCCGCAGACTGTCGCGGCCGTCCTTCTGCGTCACGGCGTTCTCCTCCCTGCGGGCCACGGGCCGGACCGGCGTCCGGGTACCCGTGATCTCCCGCGGCACGCGTGGCGGGGCCCCGGCCTGCGCATCCGTTCCGTGGACCGGGGTACTCGGCGGGCCGGAAAGGAGATCGTCATGCCACGAGGTGCGAACGCCAAGCGGGAACGCCAGTACGAGCACATCAAGGAGAGCGCCGAGCAACGCGGCGAGTCGACCGAGCGGGCCGAGGAGATCGCGGCGCGCACGGTCAACAAGGAGCGCGCGCGGGCCGGGGAGTCGAAGACCGCGAGCAAGGTCTCGACGCAGGACAAGAAGTCCGCCTCTCAGCGCGGCGGGGAACGGTCCCACAGCGGCGCCGCGGGCCCGACGAAGGACCAGCTCTACGAGGAGGCGAAGAAGCGCGGCATCGAGGGGCGCTCGTCCATGAACAAGCGGGAACTGGCCAGGGCGCTCGGACGCTGAGCCCTCCCCTCTGGCCCACGTCTCCCGCCCCGGCCCCGGGGGGGCTCCCTCACGTGAACGGAGATTCCGGATGTTCGACAGCACCCTGCCGTTGTTGGCGGAGGGCTACGCGTGGCTGCCCGACCGCCGCCGTCGCCGTGACGGCCGACCGGTGACCGGTCGCCTCCTCGGCAAGAAGGTCGTGGCCCTGCACGGGCCCGACGCGGTCCGTTTCTTCTACGACGAGCGGCACGTCGTGCGCCGCGGCGCGCTGCCGGGCCCGGTCCTCGACACGCTGTTCGGACGGGGAGCCGTGCACACCCTGGACGGGGCGCGCCACCGCGCCCGCAAGGCCCTGTTCACGGCTCTGCTCCAGGACCGCGGCGGCCTGGACAGGCTCGCGGCGGACCTCGCCGACCAGTGGACCCGGGCGCGTCGCCGCTGGGACGACCTCGACCGCCTGGTCCTCTTCGACGAGGCGGCCCTGCTGCTGACGCGTGCCGTCTGCGACTGGTCCGGCGTCCCGCTCTCCGACGACGACGCGCAGGGCACGGCTCGCGACCTGATCGCCATGGTGGACGGTTTCGCCTCGGTCGGCCCCCGCCATCTGCGGGCGCGCCGGGCGCGCAGCCGGCAGGAGGACCGGATCGCCCGCCTGGTCACGGAGGTCCGCGACGGTGACCGCACGGCGCCCGGGGGCTCGGTGCTCCGGGCGGTCGCCGATCACCGGGACGACGACGGCCGGCTGCTGGATCCGCACACGGCGGCGGTGGAGATCCTCAACGTGCTCCGGCCGACGGTGGCCGTCTCCTGGTTCCTGACCTTCGCCGCGCACGCCCTGCACCGGTGGCCCGATCATCGCAAGCGGCTCGTCGACGGGGACGCGGCCTGGGCGCGCGCGTTCGCTCAGGAGGTCCGCCGGTTCTATCCCTTCGCCCCGTTCGTCGGCGGGATCGCTGCCGCCGACCTGCGCTGGGAGGGCCAGGACATCCCCGAGGGCAGCATGGTGCTGCTCGACCTGTACGGGCAGAACCACGACCCGGAGCTGTGGCCCGAGCCGTACGCCTTCGATCCCGGCCGCTTCCTCGGCCGCGAGCCCGGGCGGGACGAACTGATCCCGCAGGGCGGCGGCGATCCGGCGGTCCACCACCGGTGCCCGGGCGAGGATGTCGTCCTGACGGTCCTGGAGACCCTGGTCCCGCATCTCGCCGAGCTGCCCTACGCCGTCCCCGCGCAGGATCTGCGCATCCCGCTGAACCGTGTGCCCACGGCGCCGCGCAGCGGGTTCGTGATGACGCCCGTGCCGTAGAACACGGCCGAACGCCGGGGGGGACCGGAGAACCCCTGGTCGCGCGTACATCCGGACGAAGTCCGTCCGCTTCAAGACCGCCGCACGGGGAACCCGGAAGTCCTCCCCGAAGCCCCCACCCGCACGAGAGGGAGTGACACATCATGGTCGATCCCGGCGACAAGGAGTTCTACCACCGTTCGCCTCATGCCTGGATGCCCGAGGACCGCCCGCGCGGCGGGGGTCCGACGCGTCCGGTCAAGCACCGGGGGACGCTGGCGACCGTCCTGCTGATCGCCGCCGTCATTCTGGTGATCCTCGTGGGCATCGCCCTGTTCCCGTGATCCGCTCACGCCTTCTGGCCGCGCCCGGTGTCTACCGGCCCGGCCACGACACCGCGCTCCTGATCCGGGCCCTGGACAAGGAGCCCGTCGCCCGCCGCTCCACCGTGCTGGACCTCGGGACCGGATCGGGGGCGCTGGCCCTGGCGGCTGCGCGTTCGGGGGCCCGCGTGACCGCGGTCGACATCGCGTGGCGGGCGGTCTGGACGGCGCGCCTGAATGCCCGTCTGGCCGGCCGCCCGGTGCGGGTGCGGCACCGCGATCTCGGCTCGGTGCACGGGCTCGGCCCCTTCGACCTGGCCGTCAGCAATCCGCCGTACGTGCCCTCGCCGCGGCCTCTGCCGCGGCGAGGTCCCGCGCAGGCGTGGGACGGCGGCCCGACCGGCCGCACCGTCGTCGACCGCGTCTGCGACGCCGCCGCGCAGGTGCTCCGCCCCGGCGGCGCCCTCCTCATGGTCCACTCCGCGCTGTGCGACGAGGAGATGAGCCTGGACCGCCTGGACCGCCTGGCCCGGCTCGGGATGAAGGGCGCGGTGATCGACCGCGCGTTCGTGCCGTTCGGGCCGGTCGTCCGCGGGCGCCGGGACTGGCTGTGCGCGCACGGCCTGCTCGACCGGGAAGCCGCGTCCGAGGAACTGGTGGTCATCCGTGCCGAACTCCCCTGAACCCCCTGAACTCCCTGAACCCCTTGAGCCCCGCCCGTGCCGGATCACGGCCGACCGTACGGGCCCGCTGCTCGTGGAAGGCCCGGTCGAGGTGACCGACGCCGACGGGGTCGTGCACACCTCCCGGCGCTTCCAGGTGGCGATCTGCACCTGCCGCCGCAGCCGCATCTACCCCTGGTGCGACACGAGCCATCGCCGCCGCTCCCCCGCACCCCCGCGGACGGACCCGTCGTGACGCCCGCCGAGCCCGCCACGCCACCGGAGCCCCGCGCCCACACACCCGAACTGCCGCCCGCTCGCGGGGAGTTGTCCCACTGGACCATGAGAGCGCTGACGCACGACGGGACGACGCCACCGCCCCCGCCACCAGACGGCGCGGCAGCCGACCCCTACGGCGACGACCTCCAGCTCACCCTCTACGTGCTCTACGAACTCCACTACCAGGGCTTCCGGGGCGTCGACCCGGACCGGGAATGGGACCCCGGCCTGCTGGCCCTGCGACGACGACTCGAACGGCGCCTGCTCGCCGCCCTGCGCGAGGACGCGGCCCCACGGGCCGACGCGGCCCGCACCCTCGACGACCTCCGGACCGCACCACCCCCCGGGCACGACCCGAACAGCGTGAGTCATCACCTGCGCCGCGACGGCACCACCCGGCAGTTCAGGGAGTACGCGGCGCTGCGCTCGCTCTACCACCTCAAGGAGGCCGACCCGCACGCGTGGGTCATCCCGCGCCTGCACGGCCGGGCCAAGGCGGCGATGGTGGCGGTCGAGTACGACGAGTTCGGCGCCGGACGCCCCGAGGACGTCCACGCCCGCCTCTACGCGGACCTGATGACGGACCTCGGCCTGGAGACCGCGTACGGCCACTATCTCGGCCACGCTCCGGCCGCCGCCCTCGCCCCGGTCAACCTCATGTCCCTGTTCGGACTGCACCGCGGTCTGCGCGGGGCGCTGGTGGGCCACTTCGCGGCCGTGGAGATCACCTCGTCCCCCGGTTCGCGCCGGCTCGCCGAAGGACTGCGGCGCCTCGGCGCGGGCCCGGCCGCCCAGCGGTTCTACGACGAGCACGTGGAGGCCGACGCCGTGCACGAGCAGGTGGTCCGGCGCGACGTCGTCGGCGGCCTGTTGCGCGCCGAGCCCTCCCTGGACCGCGACGTCGCGTTCGGCGCGTGTGCCACCGGCTTCGTGGAGGACCGGCTCGGCGCCCACCTCCTGACCCACTGGCGGCGCGGCGACAGCGCCCTGCTCGAACCCCTGCCGGAAGGAGCCCCGTGATGACTGCGCGAGCGGCGGTCTTCGACGTGGACGGAACCCTCGTCGACACCACTCACCTGCACGCCGTGTGCTGGTGGGAGTCCCTGCGCCAGGCGGGTCACCGGGTCCCAATGACCTCGGTACACGGCGCCATCGGTCTCGGCTCCACCGATCTCCTCGCCCATCTCCTCGGCCCGGACCGGGACAAGGACGAGGACGCGGCCCTCAGCGCCGGTCACAAGGCCCTCTACGGCACCTGGCACGAGCGCCTCGCCCCGTTCGACGGGGCGGCCGACGTCCTGCGCCGGCTGCACGAGGACGGCTGGCCCGTCGTCCTCGCCACCTCGGCGAGCGGACCCGAGCTGAAGGCCCTGCGCGCCGCGCTCGACGCCGACGAGGCGATCGACGCGACCGCGAGCGCCGACGACGTCGACGCGGGCAAGCCCGCGCCCGAGCCCGTGTGGCACGCGCTCGACCTCGTCGGGGCGGAGCCCGGGGACAGCGTGTTCGTCGGCGACTCGGTCTGGGACATGCGGGCGGGGCGCCGGGCCGGTGTCACCCCGGTCGCGGTGCTGAGCGGTGGCGTGTGCCGCGCTGCGCTGGAGGCGGCGGGCGCCGCGGAGGTGTACGCGGACACGGCGGACCTGCTGCGTCACCTGGACCGCAGCGCCTTCCGGCGCTCCTGAGTCCTCAGGCGCCGCGCAGTGCGGGCAGCACCTCGCTGCGGTAGAACTCGAAGAATCCCTGCTGGTCCGGCCCGATCTGGCCGACGTACACCTCGTCGAAGCCGGCGTCGGTGTACGCGGACACCGCGCGGAGGTGTTCGTCCAGGTCGTCGCCGCACACGGAGTGGTCCGCCACGGTCTGCTCGGTGACGAGCGAGGAGGCCTGTTCGAAGTGCGCGGGGCTGGGCAGGACCTGCCCCAGTTCGCCGGGCAGGAACTGGGTGGGCCACAGCCGGTGGACCGTCTTGACGGCCTGCTCCCGGTCGGTGCCCCAGCACACCTTGAGGCCGCCGAGGACCGGCTTCTGGCCGCCACCGGAGCGGCGGAACTGTCCCACCAGGTCCTTGTCCGGTGTCATCGTGACGAAGCCGTCGCCGATCCGCCCGGCGAGCGCGGCGGCCTTGGGTCCGAACCCGGAGACATGGAGGGGCACGGGCTCGTCGGGGACGGTGTAGAGGCGGGCGTTCTCGACGGTGTAGTGGCGGCCTCGGTGGGTGACCTCGTCGCCCGTGAGGAGTTCGCGGATGATCTGCACGGCCTCTTCGAGCATCTGGAAGCGGACGTCCACGGCCGGCCAGGCGTCCCCGAGGACTTGCTCGTTGAGGGCCTCGCCGGTGCCGACGCCGAAGCGGAAACGGTTGCCGGTGAGCACGCCGGAGGTGGCCACGGCCTGCGCATTGACCGCCGGATGCATACGGAGGGTGGGGCAGGTCACGAACGTGGTCACGGGCAGTGACGTCACCTGGGCGAGCGCGCCGATCATCGACCAGACGAACGGGCTCTGCCCCTGCGCGTCGATCCAGGGGTGGTAGTGGTCCGAGATCGCCAGGCACTCGAAGCCCGCCTGCTCGGCGGCCCGTGCCTGGTCCAGCAGCTCCGCCGGGGTGAACTCCTCGCTCGCCAGGAAGTATCCGTAGCGTGCCATCACTCGCTCCTCACGTGGTTCGGCCCCCGTCGCCCGAGAAGGCGATGTCCTGCCCCCTGAGTACGCGCGCTCCCATGTTCGTTCGCATCATCTCCAGTGCCGCGTCGGCCAGTTCGGGATGGATGGAGGCGACGGCGTCGCTGACGACCGTCACGTCCAGGTGCCGGATGTGCGCGTCGAGCGCGGAGTACAGCACACACTGTTCGGTGACCTGACCGCAAAGGATCACGTGCCGCACGTCGAGCTCCCACAGCAGGTACGACAGCGGCGTCTCGAAGAAGATCGAGTGCCGTGCCTTCACCACGAACAGCGCGTCCTCGTCGGGCGTGATCGGCTCGACGAGGTCGGCGTGCCGCCCGGCGAGCGCGGCGTCGACGATCTCACCGTGGTGGGAGCGCCACTGTCCGAAGTTGTCGTTGGCGTACACGACGGGCACGCCGCCGGCCCGTGCGGCGGCGAGCAGCTCGGCCACGACCGGCACGATCGTGCGGGCCGAGGGCAGCAGCAGCTCCGCGTCCTCGTGGTCGTACGTGTTGATCATGTCGATCACGATGAGGGCCGGGACACTGTCGTTGACTGGCACCGCTCCCGCGTACCCAGGAACAATGGTGCTGAAGCGCGCCGCCGGGAGTGGCCCGCGCCCGCGCGGGAACCCGGGCTCCGCAGACGACATCGGCCGGGGGCGCCCCCGGCCGGAGGCGAGCAGGAGATCCTCATGACACTCCAAGACCACCTGGTCACCGTGATGCTCAGCAACTGCACGGATGACGACGCCCATCGGGTCCTGTCCCATCTCGGGGTGCTGGCCGGCGCGCCCGGGCCCGTGCCCGCGCCGGCCGGCGGCGGCTCCCACGCCCCGGCCCACCCGACGGTGTGGACCGCCGAGGTCGATCCGGAGGAAGGACCGCCGGCCGCCGGTTCGGACGCCCGGGCCGCGGGCCTCGACGGTTCGGTGGCACTGAACGCGCAGGGTTCGCCGCACGGCGTGCAGGCGCTGCGCGACGTCCTGGCGCAGGCCTTCACGGTGGAGGAGACGGGGTCGGTCTCCGGTGACCAGGAACGCGACTGTCAGTTCCGGCTCACCGCGCGCTGAGCCGCCGTGTCCGGTGCGCTCACGCGGCCTGCGGCTGCGGGGCGCGGTCGGCGCGGTCACGGATCCGCGCGCAGCTGCGGCTGATGAGCCGCGAGACGTGCATCTGCGAGATGCCGAGCTCCTCGCCGATGCGCGCCTGCGTCATGTCCTCGAAGAAGCGCAGGTAGAGGATGGTGCGCTCGCGTTCGGGCAGGAGTCGCAGGCCGTCCTTGGCGGCTTCGCGGTCGGCGACGAGTTCGAAGCCGGGGTCGGGCGCGCCGAGGCTGTCGGAGAGGCTGAAGCCGTCGTCGGAGGGACCCATCTCGGCTTCCAGGGACAGGCTGCGGTAGCTGTGTTCAGGGCCTCCAGGCCCTCCCGCACCTCGTCCGGGGTCAGCCCCGTCTCGCGCGCGATCTCCTCGGGGCCGGGCTCCTTGTCGGGGTGTCCGGCCCGGTTCATGAGGTCGCGGCGGGCGAAGCGGACCCGGTTGCGCAGGTCCTGCACCCGGCGGGGGACGCGGACGTCCCAGGTGTGGTCGCGGAAGTGGCGGCGCAGTTCCCCGGTGATGGTGGGCACCGCGACGGGTTCGAAGGGGCCCTGCCCGGGGTCGTAGCGGTCGACGGCCTTCACGAGGCCGACGGCCGCCACCTGTTCGAGGTCCTCCACGCTCTCGCCCTTGTTCCTGAAGCGCCGGGCGAGGCGGTGGGCCATGGGCAGCCATGCCTCCACCAGTTCCTCGCTCAGTACGTCGTGTTCGGGTCCCCGCGGGCTGTCGGCGAGGCGGAGGAACGCCTGTTCGGTGTCGGGCGCGTCGTCGTGCACACGGTGAGTGGCCATAAAAGGGGTCTCTCCTCGGCGTGGCTCGTCACTTCGGTGAAAGGGTCAGGCGGGCAGTTCGCCGGCTTCTCTGCGGACCCGGGCGCAGCTTTCCCGGATGAGGCGCGAGACGTGCATCTGCGAAATGCCGAGCAGATCGGCGATCCGGATCTGCGTCATGTCCCGGAAGAAACGCAGATAGAGAATCGTGCGTTCGCGCTCGGGCAGATGACTCAGGCCCTCCTTGGCCGCTTCGCGCTCGGCGACGCGGTCGTAGGCCGGCTCGGGTTCGCCGAGGGTGTCCGCGATGGTGCAGCCGCCGCCGTCGGAGAAGGACATCTCCGCGTCGAGCGAGCGGGCCTGGTAGCTCTCCATCGCGGACAGGCCCTCGCGGACCTCGTCCTCGGTCAGACCGGCCTGTTCGGCGATCTCCGCCACGCTCGGCTGCTGCCCGCCGGGCTGCTGCGTGAGGGCGCGGCGCGCCACGCGGACCGCGTTGCGCAGGTCCTGGACCCGACGCGGTACGTGCAGGTCCCACAGGTGGTCGCGGAAGTGGCGGCGCAGTTCGCCGGTGATGGTGGGCACCGCGTACGACTCGAACGCGCCGAGCGTCGGGTCGTAGCGGTTCACGGCCTTCAGCAGGCCCAGTGCGGCGATCTGCTGGAGGTCCTCCATGTTCTCGCCCTTGTCGCGGAAGCGGCGCGCGATGCGGTGCGCCATGGGCAGCCAGGCCGTCACAGCCTCTTCGCACAGCAGATCGCGCTCGGCGCCGGGTTCGAGCCCGGCCAGCCGCGCGAACAGTGCCGACGTGTCGGGAGCGTCGTCGTGACGACGGCGGGAACGGCCTCGCGACCGTGTCCGGTCGATCCTTTCGGTGAGCATGAGAAATCGCTCCTCAACGAATTCGTTGAGCTGGATTCGCGAGAAGCGCGTGCTCGTCACTCCGAGGAGCGTCATCTCCCCGGGGGCGGCCGCGCCGCTCGCGGAAGATGCCTTCGCTCCAAAGCATCGACGTACGGGTACCCCACCATTGTCCGTCCGAACGGGCCGATTCCGCCAACGCGGAACGCGAAAGCGTCGGGGAAGGTGCAAGGATGGGTCCGAGGGGGGCCTCACCCCGGAACGGTACGAAGATGAACAGCCAGAGCGCAGCCGTCGACGGCGGAACCCTGTCGAGTCACGCGGTGATCGGTGCCCCTTGCTGGGTCAGTCTGACGACCCGCGATCTGGAGGCTGTCCAGTCCTTCTACACCGCCGTCCTCGGCTGGGAGTGGCGGGTCGGCAAGCTGGGCGACCGGTACCGGTTCGCGAGCGTGGACGGGGTGCCGGTGGCCGGTGTGTCAGCCGTTCGGAGCATGGGGGACACGGCGTTCGCGTGGACGCCGTTCTTCGCCACGGACGACGCGGACCGGGCGGTGTCCCGCGGCTACGAGCGGGGCGGCACGACGGCCCTGGGCCCGATCTCGTTCCCGCCCGGGCGGGCGGCGATGCTCGCCGACCGCGACGGGGCGGTCTTCGGCATCTGGGAGGGCGAGCTGGTCACCGGCTGGGAGAAGTGGCGGCGCGCCGCCCCGGCCTTCATGGAGCTCCACACGCGCAACGCGTTCGACGCCGCCATGTTCTACGCCGAGGTCCTCGGCTGGGCGTCCGAGGCCGAGGGATGCTGCGAGGCCTGTTACGAGGACGAGAGCGTCGTCCTGCGCAGCGAGGGCGAGATCGTGGCCCGTATCCACTCGGGCGCGGTGGAGTCGGCGCCGGACCCGGCGATCCGGCCGCGCTGGCAGATCCACTTCGCGGTCCGGGACGTGGAGGCCTGTGCCCGCGCCGCTCTCGACCACGGTGGCTCGGTTCTTTCGCGGGCCGCGGGTCGTCCGGAGATCACGCTGAGCGATCCGGACGGCGCCCGCTTCGTGGTGTACGCGCGGCCGGCGGCCTGACCGGCCGCGCTCAGGCGGTGCGGGCGGGCCGGGAGAGCAGGAGCAGGCTGTGGGGCGCGAGGACGATTCTGCTGGCCGCCTTGTGCTCCGTCTCGTCCGCGTCGCCCCGGGCGTCCGTGGTGTCGATCCGGGTGGTCCAGCGTTCGCCGTAGTCGGCGCCGGGCAGGTCGAAGGCGACGGGCTCGCGGTAGCTGTTCATGAGCAGCAGGAATGAGTCGTCCACGACCCGGCGGCCACGGGCGTCGGGTTCGGCGATGGCGTCGCCGTTGAGGAAGACACCGAGGGCGTGGGCGTCGGGCCGCCGCCAGTCCTCGTCGGTCATCTCGCGCGCGTCGGGGCGCAGCCACACCAGGTCGGGCAGCGGCTGTGACGCGCCGGTGGCGGTGTCGCCGCGGAAGAAGCGGCGTCTGCGCAGCACCGGGTGTTCGGTGCGCAGCCGGATGACGCGGGTGGTGAAGTCGATCAGCTGCCGCTGTTCGCCGGTGAGGTCCCAGTCGATCCAGGAGAGCTCGCTGTCCTGGCAGTAGGCGTTGTTGTTGCCCTGCTGGGTGCGGCCGAGTTCGTCACCGTGCGCGAGCATCGGGATGCCCTGCGAACACATGAGGGTGGCCAGGAAGTTGCGTTGCTGGCGGGCGCGGAGTTCGAGGATCGCGGGGTCGGTGGTGGGGCCTTCGACGCCGCAGTTCCAGGACCGGTTCAGGTTCTCCCCGTCCCGGCCGTCCTCGCCGTTGGCCTCGTTGTGCTTGGTGTCGTACGAGACGAGGTCGCGCAGGGTGAAGCCGTCGTGCGCGGTGACGAAGTTGACGCTGGCGCGCGGGCGCCGGCGGTCGTGCTGGTAGAGGTCGGAGGAGCCGGTCAGCCGGGAGGCGAACTCGGCGACGGTGTGGTCGGCGCCGCGCCAGAAGTCCCGTACGGAGTCGCGGTACTTGCCGTTCCACTCCGACCACAGTGGCGGGAAGTTCCCCACCTGGTAGCCGCCGTCGCCGACGTCCCAGGGTTCGGCGATCAGCTTGACGCGGCCGACGACGGGGTCCTGCTGGACGAGGTCGAAGAACGCGGACAGCCGGTCCACGTCGTGGAACTGGCGGGCGAGGGTGGCCGCGAGGTCGAAGCGGAAGCCGTCGACGTGCATCTCGGTGACCCAGTACCGCAGTGAGTCCATGACCATCTGGAGGACGTTCGGGTGGTGCATCCGGAGGCTGTTGCCGGTGCCCGTGGTGTCGAAGTAGCGGGCCGGGTCGTCGGGGTGCAGGCGGTAGTACGAGGCGTTGTCGATGCCGCGGAAGGCGAGCGTGGGCCCGTTCTCGTTGCCCTCGGCCGTGTGGTTGTAGACGACGTCGAGGATCACTTCGAGGCCGGCCCCGTGCAGCGCCTTGACCATGGACTTGAACTCGGGGACCTGCTCGCCGAGGGCGGGGTGCGCCGCGTAGGCGTTGTGCGGGGCGAAGAAGCCGATCGAGGTGTAGCCCCAGTAGTTGGTCAGGCCGCGGTCGACGAGGAAGCCGTCGTGGATGTACTGGTGGACGGGCATCAGCTCGACGGCGGTCACGCCCAGCGAGGTGAGGTGCGCGAGGACGGGTTCCGTCGCGAGTCCCGCGTAGGTGCCGCGCAGCGCCGGGGGTACGTCGGGGTGGGTCTGGGTCAGTCCGCGCACATGGGTCTCGTAGACGACGGTCTCGGCGTAGGGCCGGCGGGGCGGCTCGTCGTCGCCCCAGTCGAACGAGGGGTCGGTGACGACCGAGACCAGGGTGTGCGGGGCGCTGTCCGCCGGCTCGGGGCCGGGCGAGGCCCGCTCGAAGAGCGCGGCGTCGTTGTCCGTGGCCCCCTCCATCGCCCGCGCGTAGGGGTCGAGGAGCAGCTTGGCGGGGTTGCACCGGTGGCCGGCCGCCGGGTCCCAGGGGCCGTGGACCCGGTAGCCGTAGCGCTGGCCGGGGCCGACCCCCGGGATCCGGCAATGCCACACGAAGCCGTCGACCTCGGTGAGCGGGACGGTGCGGCAGGTGCCGTCGTCGTCGATCAGGACGAGGTCGACCCGTTCGGCGACCTCGCTGAACAGGGCGAAGTTGGTTCCTTCGCCGTCGGGGGTGGCGCCCAGAGGGAACGGGCTGCCGGTCCAGATCTCCAAGCGCCTGCCTCCTGCGGGGTTCAACCGGGCACGGGTACCGCGGCGGCGAGCGGCTCGGCCTCGGGGAGCCGCACCCGGCAGGTGAACCAGACGGTCCTGCCGGTGGGCGCGGGGTAGCTGCCCCAGCCGTCGCTCCACTCGGCGATCCGGCTGCTCAGGTCCTGCCGCCCGTCCTGGGCCGCGGGGAGTTCGCGGTTGCGGTCCGAGACCGCGGTGACGAGGTGCTGCCCGGTCCACCACATCTCGACGACGGCCGTCTTGTCGGCGCCGTGGTCCTCGATGTCCTGGAGCAGCATCCGGGTGCAGTGGCACACGGGGTCCGCGAGCGTGCGCAGCCCCCAGTGCCGTAGATGTGCGGCGAGAATGCGCTCGACCTGCCCGATCTGCTCCGGGCCGACCTCCACGTCGAGGTGGTAGTGGCGGGAGAGCGTGGGTTCCATGGTTCTGGCTCCTCTCGGCGAAGCCTGCTGCCCGTCGCACCGGCAGCGGCACGGGTCCCGGACACGGAGCGTGAGCAGCAGTCGCTCCTGGGTCACTCCAGACTGTGAGGCGCGCGGCCTTCACGCAACAGGAGTCACCCGCGCCTCACGCGTCGTTGAATTCCCAACAGGACGCAGGGTGTTCGTACATGCACTATGAGTGAGGCGTACTCCCTTCCGCGTGAGCCGACCCGGCTCCCGCACGCATCGGTTCGGCATCGAGCCGGCTGCGGGGAGAACGCCCCGACAAGAATGGTGACCCCCGTGGTGATCATGCCCACCAAAACCGAGGTCGCGCGTCATCTGAGGTACTACCGGGCGTGGGAGCGGCTCTCGCTCGCGCACCCCGCCGACCGGGCCATCCGCATGCGCTTCGAGGACAGTGCGTACACGCTGTGCGTGCTGATGGGCGAGTGCCGGACCCGGCAGGCCGTCGACGCCGCCGAGCAGTACCTGCGTCACGGGACCCGGCCCGCGCGGCCGGGTCCCGTGAACGCGCAGCTGTGATCCACGTCCAAGCATCCGCGTCGATGAATCCGCGTCCTCCGCCCCACACAGGACCGGCGAGGAGAGAGCGATGTTGTCAGCGTTGGTAGAAGGCTCCGTGCTCACCGCGACGGTGCTGGTCCGGGACATCGAGCCGCTCGTCGACTGCGGCCGGCGCCCGGCGAAGGCGGTCCCCGGCGAGACCTTCCAGGTCACCGCCACGGTGTTCGCCGAGGCGGGGACCGCGGTCGGCGCCGATGTCGTGCTGCGCGGCCCGGACGGCCGCGCGGGTCCCTGGACCCCGATGCGCGAGCTGTCCCCCGGCACCGACCGCTGGTCCGCGGAGGTCACCCCGGACGCCGAGGGCCGCTGGACCTACCGCGTGGAGGCCTGGACGGATCCGGTGACCGACTGGCGGCGGGCCGCCGAGGTCAAGGTCCCGACCGGTCTCGACACCGGACTGATGCTGGAGGAGGGCGCGCTCCTGTACGGGCGCGCGGCGCGTGGCGTTCCGCCGGGAGCGGAGCGCCGGGTCCTGCTGGCCGCCGTGGACGCCCTTCAGGACGAGGCGCGGACCCCGGCCGAACGGCTCGGGGCCGCACTGACTCCGGAGGTGGCGGCCGTCCTCGCGCGGTATCCCCTGCGCGAGCGGATCACCCGCTCCCCCGCCCTGCCGCTGCTCGTGGAGGGGGAGCGGGCCCTGTACGGGGCCTGGTACGAGTTCTTCCCGCGCTCCGAGGGCGCGGTCGTCGAGCCCGGGAAACCGCCGGTCAGCGGCACGTTCGCGACGGCCGCCGAGCGGCTGCCCGCGATCGCCGCGATGGGCTTCGACGTCGTCTACCTCCCCCCGATCCACCCCATCGGCACCACCCACCGCAAGGGCCCCGACAACTCCCTCACCCCCGGCCCGCACGACGTCGGCGTCCCCTGGGCGATCGGCTCCCCCGAGGGCGGGCACGACGCGATCCACCCGGACCTCGGCACCCTCGACGACTTCGACGCGTTCGTCGCACGGGCCCGCGAACTCGACCTGGAGATCGCCCTCGACTTCGCGCTCCAGTGCTCCCCCGACCACCCCTGGGTGGAGAAACACCCGGAGTGGTTCACGCAGCGCGCCGACGGGACGATCGCGTACGCGGAGAACCCGCCGAAGAAGTACCAGGACGTCTACCCGATCGCGTTCGACCGGGATCTGCCCGGGATCGTCGCCGAGACGGTGTGCCTGCTGCGGTTCTGGATGGCGCACGGGGTGCGGATCTTCCGCGTCGACAACCCGCACACGAAGCCGGTGGCGTTCTGGGAGGCGGTGCTCGCCGACATCAACGGCACGGACCCGGACGTCGTCTTCCTCGCGGAGGCCTTCACCCGGCCTCCCGTGATGCGGGCCCTGGCGCAGGCCGGCTTCCAGCAGTCGTACACGTACTTCACCTGGCGGAACACGAAACAGGAACTGACCGAGTACCTGACCGAACTCTCCACCGAGACGGCCGCGTTCCTGCGGCCGAACTTCTTCGTGAACACCCCGGACATCCTGCCCGGCCCCCTCCAGGAGGGCGGGCGCCCCGCGTTCGAGGCCCGCGCCGTCCTGGCGGCGACGCTGGCGCCGAGCTGGGGCGTGTACGCCGGGTTCGAGCTGTGCGAGAACACCGCGGTGCGGCCCGGCAGCGAGGAGTACCTGCACTCGGAGAAGTACGAACTGCGGCCCCGGGACTGGGAGTCGGCCGAGCGTGAGGGCCGCACGATCGCCCCGCTGATCACCCGGCTCAACGAGATCCGGCGCGCCCATCCGGCGCTGCGCTTCCTCAGGAACCTCCGCTTCCACGAGGCCGACAACGACGCGGTGCTCGTCTACAGCAAGCGCGAGGGCGAGGACACGGTCCTGGTCGTCGTGAACCTGGACCCGCACCACACCCAGGAGGCCACGGTCCGCCTGGACATGCGGCACCTGGGGCTCGCCCCGGACGCCACCGTCCCCGTACGGGACGAACTGACCGGCGAGACCTATCACTGGGGCCGATCCGCGTACGTGCGCCTCGAACCGGGCCGCGCGCCCGCGCACGTCCTCGCGGTCGGCGACCGTCCTCACCACTGACTCGGAGGGTCACCCACATGATGTTCATGAACGAGCCCGTTCCGGACACCTTCGAGGACACGCCGGCCAAGGACCGCGACCCCGACTGGTTCAAACGTGCCGTCTTCTACGAGGTCCTGGTCCGTTCCTTCCAGGACAGCAACGGCGACGGCGTGGGCGACCTCAAGGGCATCACCGCCAAGCTCGACTATCTCCAGTGGCTCGGCGTCGACTGCCTGTGGCTGCCCCCGTTCTTCAAGTCCCCGCTCAAGGACGGGGGTTACGACGTCTCCGACTACACCTCGGTGCTCCCGGAGTTCGGCGACCTGGCGGACTTCGTGCAGTTCGTCGACGCGGCACACCAGCGCGGCATCCGCGTGATCATCGACTTCGTCTTGAACCACACCAGCGACCAGCACATGTGGTTCGAGGAGTCGCGCAAGAACCCGGACGGTCCCTACGGCGACTACTACGTGTGGGCCGACGACGACAGCGGCTACGCGGACGCCCGGATCATCTTCGTCGACACCGAGGCCTCGAACTGGACGTACGACCCGGTGCGGGGCCAGTACTACTTCCACCGCTTCTTCTCGCACCAGCCGGACCTCAACTACGAGAACCCGCGCGTGCAGGAGGAGATCCTGGCGGCGCTGCGCTTCTGGCTGGACCTCGGCATCGACGGCTACCGCCTGGACGCGGTGCCGTACCTGTACGCGGAAGAGGGCACCGACTGCGAGAACCTACCCGCCTCCCACGCCTTCCTGAAGCGGGTCCGCGCGGAGATCGACGCCCACTATCCCGACACGGTGCTGCTGGCGGAGGCGAACCAGTGGCCCGAGGACGTCGTCGACTACTTCGGTGACTACCGCTCCGGCGGCGACGAGTGCCACAT
>NZ_JBVHMU010000039.1:0-6399 GCF_055558275.1 Streptomyces sp. NPDC025806
GACGCCGTCTCCGATGTGAAACGGTCGCCGGTGAGCTGCATACCGTCACCGGAGTCGCCCGCGAACCGGATGATGACCCGGTCCACGCGCCGCACGTCCTTGCCCGGTGCCCCCGCGTGTGTGCGCTGTTCTCCGACGACCGCGCTTTCGGCCCCGTCGGCCTGCTCGGCGGTGCTTCTGACCTGGCTGGTCACTGAACTGGACCTCCCTCGAGGCGGCTGTGCGGGCTGGGCCGTCCCACCGGCCTTCCCAAGGTCCACCCTACGTCTGTAAGGGTCACCTTCCTCTGAGCGATCGCCGCATGGACCGCATATTGAGACGTCGTCTCGTCCCGGTTCACCATGGTCCGTCCGCCCCCTGGGGTCCCGCTCGCGCCTTGCCGGAAGACGCAGGCCGCACGTCCTTCGGCCCTGGTTCCGGTGTCGCTTTTGTGCCGCGCGGCACCGGTGAGCCTCGCCGTCGTGTCGCTATCTGACAGGGTGTCAGGTCCTTACGAGTTCAGGTAGGTCAGGACGGCCAGAACGCGACGGTGATCCCCGTCACTCGGCGAGAGCCCCAGCTTCAGGAAGATGTTGCTCACGTGCTTCTCGACCGCGCCGTCGCTCACCACGAGCTGGCGGGCGATCGCCGAGTTCGTCCGGCCCTCCGCCATCAGGCCCAGGACCTCGCGCTCGCGCGGGGTGAGGTTCGCGAGGACGTCCTGCTTGCGGCTGCGGCCCAGCAGTTGGGCGACCACCTCGGGGTCCAGGGCCGTGCCGCCCTGCGCGACCCGCACCACCGCGTCCACGAACTCCCTGACCTCGGCCACCCGGTCCTTGAGCAGATAGCCCACGCCGTGGCTGGAACCCGCGAGCAGTTCCGTCGCGTACTGCTCCTCCACGTACTGGGAGAGGACCAGGACGCCCAGGCCCGGGAAGCGGCCACGCAGCTGGACGGCGGCGCGGACGCCCTCGTCCGTGTGCGTCGGCGGCATCCGGACGTCCGCGACGACCACGTCGGGGAGCTGGTCCTGATCCCCCAGCTCGGTGATCGTCTTGACCAGCGCCTCCCCGTCGCCGACGCCGGCGACGACCTCGTGCCCGCGGTCGGTCAGCAGCCGGGTCAGGCCCTCCCTGAGCAGCACTGAATCCTCCGCGATGACCACCCGCACCCTGACCTCCACGTTTTCCGTCCCCCCGCCTGCCGACCCTGACGAGGTCCAGCATTACAGCCCCCGAGCCCCAGCGCGGCCCGCCGGAACATTTGCGCCGGGGGCGGGCGGGGTGCGGCCGGATTTGGCGGGGGTGGGTGGGGTGACCGGCATGCCCCTGGGGGCGCACGGAGTGTGCCCCTTCAGGGGCGCGGGGAACTGCGCGACCAGCCACGACGGCGCAGCAGTCGGCGACGACGCTCAACCCCTACGGCGCCGACGCCGTAGCCGACCGATGCGCCCACCCGGCACCTGGGCGCCGCCCATGGGCCCAGGTCGAGGCGACCGGGTACGCGGCGATGGGGCGGGCCCGTACGCATAGGCCCCGCCCCGCAAGGGTCACGCCCGGCGCCAGGGCAGCTCCGCCGTGACGCGGGTCGGGCCGCCGGGGGCCGAGTTCACCAGGAGGATGCCGTCGACCGCCTCGATGCGGTCACGGAGCCCGGCCAGCCCGCTCCCGCCGGAGGCCTCCGCCCCGCCGACCCCGTTGTCGTACACCTGGAGCATGAGCCGCCCCCCGGCCCGCCACACGTCCACCGACGCCCGCGTGGCCCGGCTGTGCTTGCTGATGTTCTGGAGCAGCTCGGAGACGGTGAAGTACGCGATGCCCTCGATCGCCGGCGCGGGCCGCTCCGCGAGGTCGACCTCGACCGTCACCGGCACCGTGCAGCGCGAGGCGACGGAGGAGAGGGCGGCGTCGAGCCCCCGGTCGGTGAGCACCGCCGGGTGGATGCCGCGGGCCAGGTCACGCAGTTCCTGGAGTGCCGTCTTCACCTCGCCGTGCGCGTCGGAGACCATCCGCGCCGCCGCCTCCGGATCCTGCGCGAGCTTCTCCTTCGCGAGCCCCAGATCCATGGCGAGCCCCACGAGCCGCGCCTGCGCCCCGTCGTGCAGATCCCGCTCGATGCGCCGCAGGTCCGCGGCGGCGGTGTCGACGACGACCCCGCGGTCGGACTCCAGCTCGACGACCCGGGACTGGAGCCGGGACGGGCCGAGCAGCCCGACGACCGCCAGCCGGTCCACCGTCGTCAGCGCCCGGATCACCCAGGGCGTCGCCAGGGTCACGGCGAGTCCGACCAGCGCGGTGACGGTGATCTCGAAGGGGTTGTCCAGGTAGACGGAGTGGGACTCGTCGCCGTAGAGCTGGATGCCGCCCTGGCCGCCGTACATGGGGAGGACCCACTGCCACAGCGGATACGTGAGCAGGCTCCAGCCCGTCGTCCAGAACGCCACCGACACACCGAAGGAGAACACCGCCCACGGCAGGTGCAGCACCCCGTACAGCAGGCTCCGCCAGGACACCCCGCTCTTGAGGACGGCCCCGATCCACCCCATCGGCCCGTTCTTGCGCGGCCGCACCGGCTCGGGCGAGCCGACCGTGACCCCGAGCAGGGCCCGGGCCCGTACCCGTTCGAGCGCCCCGAACCCGCGCGCCCCGGCGAGCGCGCCCGCGAGGACCGGCACCCCGATGAAGGTGATGAGCAGCCCCACGCCGAGCGACGCCATGGTCACGGCCCACACGAACCCGGCGATCGCGATCGGCAGGCTGAGCAGCACGTAGGCGAACTCGCGCCAGGCCCGCCCCTCGATCGGCGCCCGCAGCCCGGCCGGCAGTCGCCCGAGCCCGCGCCGCGGCCCGCTCCCGCCGCCCCGGCGCTCGTGGTCGTCGCGCTCGTCGTACGCGTACGAGTACTCGCCCCGGTGTCCGTACTGCTGCGTGGCCATGGACCTCATCCGTTTCTGTCGTTCCGTCGCGTTCGGCGAACCCGCTCGGCTCCCGTTCTTCCCTGTGCTCCAGCCTCCCGGCCGGCCGCGTCCCGGACCATCCGGCGGGTCGGCGTCTGCGACCGGGGGTTTTCCCTACCTCGGCCGCGCGCCCGGGCCCGCGCCGGGTTCCCGGTCCCGCCACGGCAGCTCCGCCGTCACCGTCGTGCCCGCGCCCTCGGGCGAGTCCACGACGAACAGCCCGTCGACCGCCCCGAGCCGCTCCGCGAGCCCGGCCATCCCCGTGCCCTTGTGCACGGACGCGCCGCCGCGCCCGTCGTCCCGCACCTGGATGAGCAGCCGCTCCTCGGTCCGCCACACGTCGACCGAGGCCTGGGCCGCCCCGCTGTGCTTGCTGATGTTCTGGAGCAGCTCGGAGACGGTGAAGTACGCGATGCCCTCGATCGCCTCGGCGGGCCGCGCCGGCAGCTCGACGGTCACCTTCACGGGCACCGTGCAGCGCGAGGCGACGGAGGAGAGCGCCGCGTCGAGGCCCCGGTCCGTCAGGACCGCCGGATGGATCCCGCGGGCCAGATCGCGCAGCTCCTGGAGCGCCAGCTTCACCTCGCCGTGCGCCTCGTCGACCATCGCGGCGACGGTGTCGTCGACCTGCCCCTCCGCGAGCTTCTCCTTGGCCAGACCGAGCCCCATCGCCAGGTTGACGAGCCGGGCCTGCGCCCCGTCGTGCAGATCCCGCTCGATGCGCCGCAGGTCGGCGGCGGCGGTGTCGACGACGACCCCGCGGTCGGACTCCAGTTCGGCGATGCGCCGCTCCAGCTCGTCCGAGGGGGAGAGCAGGGCGCGCACCATCGCCCGGTCCGCGTTGGTCAGACCCCGTGCGACGAACGGCAGCACCGGCCACAGCACGAACAGGCCCACCAGCGTCACCGCGAACGTCAGCACACCCCAGGGCAGCCGGATCACCTCGTACAGGACGCTGCGCCAGCCCACCGGGTCCTTCAGCCCGTTCCACAGCCAGCCGAAGAAGCCGCCCGCGCGCCGCACCGGCAGCGGACTCGGCTCCTCCACCCGCACCCCGAGCAGCGCCCGGGCCCGCGCCCGCTCCGCCCGGCCGAGCATCCGTGCTCCCCGCAGCCCGCCCGCGATCAGCGGCAGCCCGATCACGGTGACGGTGAGGCCGACGCCGAGCGCCAGCATCGTCACCGCGTACACGAAGCCGAACACCGCCAGCGGGAAGCTGCTCAGCAGGAACGCGATCTCTTTCCACGTCTGCCCGTCGTACGCGAAGCGCGCCGGGGGCAACGCCGGCGGAGCGCCGGGTGTGTCGACAGGGGGGACAAGTGGCTCGGTCATAGCCGAAAGGGTGCCCTGCGCGCGTGACCGGACGCCATGAGGCGGACCGCCCGGGACGAACGGGGGATAACCCCACCTCGCGCGGTGGACCCGTGTCCGCGCCTCGGACCAGGCTGCTTACCCTCCCTTTAACAGGCCCTAGACTCCCGTGCGTACAGATCGTCCGTACAGATCGTCGAACACGACGAACACGACGAAACCAGCACAGCGAAGCCAACACAACGAACACGCGAGGGGCGCTGAGACGTGACCGTCATCGCGGTGGACTACTTCCGGTCGTACTCGGTGGTCGGACTGCTCGCCGTCATCGGCGTGCTGTTCGTCGCCGTGGCCTTCGGCGCGGGCCGCCTGCTGCGGCCGGTGGCACCGACCCCGGAGAAACTCCTCACCTACGAGTGCGGCGTCGACCCCGTCGGCGAGGGCTGGGCCCACACCCAGGTCCGCTACTACGTGTACGCGTTCCTCTACGTGATCTTCGCGGTCGACTCGATCTTCCTGTTCCCCTGGGCGACCGTCTTCGCCGCACCGGGATACGGCGCGACGACCCTCGTCGAGATGTTCATCTTCCTCGGCTTCCTGGCCGTGGGCCTGCTGTACGCATACAAGAAGGGCGTCCTGACGTGGACGTGACCCCCGCATCCGAACCCGTGGACCTTCCCGAGCCGAAGCGTCTCGGCGTGCTGTCGCGGCTCGCTCCCGAACCGATGAAGGTGGTCCTCAACTGGGGCCGCCGCTACTCGCTCTGGGTCTTCAACTTCGGACTCGCCTGCTGCGCCATCGAGTTCATCGCCGCGTCCATGGCCCGGCACGACTTCATCCGGCTCGGCGTCATCCCGTTCGCCCCGGGCCCGCGCCAGGCCGACCTGATGGTCGTCTCCGGGACCGTGACCGACAAGATGGCCCCGGCCGTGAAGCGCCTGTACGAGCAGATGCCCGAGCCGAAGTACGTCATCTCCTTCGGCGCCTGCTCCAACTGCGGCGGCCCGTACTGGGACTCGTACTCGGTGACCAAGGGCGTCGACCAGATCATCCCCGTCGACGTGTACGTGCCCGGCTGCCCGCCCCGGCCCGAGGCGCTGCTCCAGGGCATCCTCAAGCTCCAGGAGAAGATCGCCCGCGAGTCGCTCGGCGAGCGCTACGCCTCCGCCGACGCCGCGGCCGGGCGGCCCTCCGCCGCCGCGCTGAGCAGCGGTCTCGTCCAGCCGCCCGCGCCGTCCGAGGGGGAGCGATGAGCTGGCTGCCGAGCCCCGTCGAGGAGCTCTTCGGCGCCGACGCCACCGTCGAGGAGGCCTACGACCTGCTCACGGTCGACGTCCCCGCCGACACCTGGCTCACCGCCCTGGAGACGGCCCGTACGACCCTGGGCTGCACCTATTTCGACTGGCTGAGCGCGGTCGACGAACCGGAGACCGGCTTCCGCGTCTGCGCCCACGTCGCGGCCGTCGCCCCCGGTTCCGTACGGCGCCTGCTGCTGCGCACGACCGTGCCGCACGCGGCGCCGGTGCTGCCGTCCGCCGTCGGCGTGTACGCAGGGGCCGCCTGGCACGAGCGCGAGACGCACGAGATGTTCGGCGTCGGCTTCACCGGCCACCCGCACCTCGTCCCGCTGCTGCTCCCCGACGGCTTCGAGGGGCACCCGCTGCGCAAGGACTTCGTGCTCGCGGCGCGCGTCGCGAAGGCGTGGCCCGGCGCGAAGGAGCCGGGGGAGTCCGAGCACGGCGGCCCCAAGCGCCGCCAGATGCTCCCGCCCGGCGTCCCCGACCCCAACGACTGGGGCCCGATGAAGGGCCAGCTCCCGCCCGCCCCGGCCCGCCCGGCCCGGGGCGCGGGGCGCGCCGCGGGTGCGGGTGCGGGTGCCGCCGGCGAACGCCCGGCCCGCCGCGCCCGCTCCGCGAGCGAGGGCTCGGCGAGCCAGGGGGCCGCCCCGGGTGCGGATGCGGCTGCCGCGGGGGCCGAGGCTCCGCAGCGTCCTGCCCGGCGTACCCGTTCGGCGAGCGAGGGTTCGGCGAGCCAGACGGCGGCTCCGGGTGCCGCGAGTGCCGGTGCGGAGGGTGGCGAGGAGGCCCCTCGCCCGGCCCGGCGTACGCGTTCGGCGAGCGAGGGTTCGGCGAGCCAGACGGCGGCTCCGGGTG
>NZ_JBVHMU010000039.1:6497-31087 GCF_055558275.1 Streptomyces sp. NPDC025806
TGCCGCGAGTGCCGGTGCGGAGGGTGGCGAGGCGGCCCCTCGCCCGGCCCGGCGTACGCGTTCGGCGAGCGAGGGTTCGGCGAGCCAGACGGCGGCTCCGGGTGCCGCGAGTGCCGGTGCGGAGGGTGGCGAGGCGGCTCCTCGCCCGGCCCGGCGTACGCGTTCGGCGAGCGAGGGTTCGGCGAGCCAGACGGCGGCTGCGGGTGTCGCGGGTGCCGGTGCGGAGGGTGGCGAGGCGGCCCCTCGCCCGGCCCGACGTGCCCGCTCGGCATCGGAGGGCTCGGCTTCCCAGCGCCCGGCTCCGGCCGAGAGCGCCGAGAGCGACACCCCGGCGCCGGACGCCCCTTCGGCGGACGGCACGCCCAGCGCCGCCGAGCCCGGGACACCGGCACCGGCCCCCGCCAAGGCCCGCCCGAGCGACGCCCCCTGGCACCACGCCCGCCCGGCCTTCGACGAACCGGCGCCCCCGGCGCCTCCGGCCGAGCCGAAAACGCCGAGCGAGCCCGAGCCCGCGCCTGAGCCCGAGCCCGCGCCTGAGCCCGCGCCTGCGCCTGCGGCCGAGCCTGAGCCCGCGCCCGCGCCTGCGGCCGAGCCCGAGCCCGCGCCTGACGCCGAGTCCGCGTCCGAGCCCGCCCCCGTGGCTGAGCCCGAGCCCGATCGGACCCAGGCCGACAGCCCCGAAGACTCTGAAGGCCCCGGGACCCCCGAAGGCCCCGAAGGCCCTGAAGGCCCCGGCACTCCCGACAGCCCCGGCACCCCCGACAACCCCGAGCGCCCCGAAGGAGGTACACGGTGAACGACGCCCTCGACGTAGCCCTGCGGCTCGTCGTCGTCTTCGTGGCCTTCCTCGTGCTCCCCCTGGTCGTGGGCCAGACCGAGCACAAGGTCATGGCCCACATGCAGGGCCGCCTGGGCCCGATGTACGCGGGCGGCTTCCACGGCTGGGCCCAACTGGTCGCCGACGGCGTCAAGTTCGCGCAGAAGGAGGACGTCGTCCCGGCCGCGGCCGACCGCCGCGTCTTCCAGCTCGCCCCCGCCGTCGCCCTGCTCCCGTACCTCCTCGTGCTGCTCGCGATCCCGGTCGGCCCGGCCGACGGCGCGGTCGGCCAGGTCGTCGACGCCGGCATCTTCTTCGTGCTCGCCGTGATGGGCGTCGGCGTGCTCGGCTCGCTCATGGCGGGCTGGGCCAGCGCCAACAAGTTCTCCCTCCTCGGCGGTCTGCGCACCGCCGCCCAGCTCCTCGCGTACGAACTCCCGATGCTGCTCGCCGCGGCCTCGGTCGCGATGGCGGCGGGCACGGTGTCGCTGCCCGGCATCCTCGACGCGTTCGAGTGGTGGTGGCTGCCCTGGCAGATCGTCGGCGCTCTCGTCTTCTTCGTCGCGGGCCTCGCCGAACTGCAGCGCCCGCCCTTCGACATGCCGGTCGCCGACTCCGAGATCATCTTCGGCGCGTACACCGAGTACACGGGCCTGCGCTTCGCCCTGTTCCTGCTCGCCGAGTACGCGGGCATCGTCGTCCTGTGCGGCCTGACCACCGTCCTCTTCCTGGGCGGTTGGCACGGCCCCTGGGGCGCGGACGGGCTCGGCTGGGTCTGGACTCTGCTCAAGACCGCGATCCTGGCCTTCGTCGTGATCTGGCTGCGTGTCACCTACCCCCGCCTGCGTGAGGACCAGCTCCAGAAGCTGTCCTGGACGCTCCTCGTCCCGCTCGCCCTGGCGCAGATCGCGCTCACCGGAATCGTGAAGGTGGCGATCAGCTGATGTCCGCGAAGTTCCCGGGAGCCGGCCTGGCCAAGGGCCTCGCCGTCACCCTGCGCACGATGACGCGCAAGACCGTCACCGAGCAGTACCCGGACGTCCAGCCCGAACTCCCGCCCCGCACGCGCGGCGTGATCGGCCTGTTCGAGGAGAACTGCACGGTCTGCATGCTCTGCGCGCGTGAGTGCCCCGACTGGTGCATCTACATCGACTCCCACAAGGAGACGGTGCCGCCGGCCGCCCCGGGCGGCCGCGAGCGCAGCCGCAACGTCCTCGACCGGTTCGCCATCGACTTCTCCCTCTGCATGTACTGCGGCATCTGCATCGAGGTGTGTCCCTTCGACGCGCTGTTCTGGTCGCCGGAGTTCGAGTACGCGGAGACGGACATCCGCGAGCTCACCCACGAGCGGGACAAGCTCCGCGAGTGGATGTGGACGGTGCCGGCCCCGCCCGCGCTCGACCCGGCCGCCGAGGAGCCCAAGGAGCTCGCGGCGGCCCGCAAGGCGGCCGAGAAACTCGCCGCGGCCCAGGCCGCCGAACAGGCCGCCGAACAGGCCACCCCCGATCAGCCCACCGACGGACCCACCGACGGACCCGGAAAGGAGCCCGCATGATCACCGCAGCCGCGATCGCCTCCGCCGCGACCGGCACCCCGCACGGGTTCCTGTCCCCGACCGGCGTCGAGGTCGCGTTCCTGCTCGTCGGCCTGGTCACCTTCGGCGCCGCGATCGTCACCGTCACCACGAAGCAGCTCGTGCACGCGGCCCTGTGGCTGATCGTGACCCTGGGCGGGCTCGCCGTCGAGTACCTCCTGCTCACCGCCGAGTTCATCGCGTGGGTGCAGGTCCTCATCTACGTCGGTTCCGTCGTCGTCCTCCTCCTGTTCGGACTGATGCTGACGCGGGCGCCCATCGGCCGCTCGCCGGACGCGGACGGCCCGAACCGCCCCGTCGCCCTGGGCGTCGCGCTCGTCTCCGCCGCCGCCCTGGTCTGGGTGGTCGTCGACGCCTTCCGCGCGACGTGGATCGACCTCGACACCGTGCAGGGCGACACGGCCGTGACCGGCTCGATCCTGTTCCGGCACTGGGTGCTGCCCTTCGAGGCGCTCTCCGTCCTGCTGCTCGCCGCCCTCGTCGGCGCGATCGTCCTGTCCCGCAGGAAGAACGCGACTGAGCGGGCCACCACCCCCGCCGCACGGGAGGGCAACCGCTGATGCACCTCGCCTATCCCGCCGTCCTGGCGTCCCTCCTCTTCTGCACGGGCCTGTACGGCGTACTCGCCCGCCGCAACGCGATCCTGGTCCTGATGTCCGTCGAGCTGATGCTCAACGCCGTCAACCTCAACCTCGTCGCCTTCGACGTCTGGCTCCGCGACACCCTGCACGCCGGCCAGGCGCTCACCCTGTTCACCATCGCCGTGGCCGCCGCCGAGATCGGCATCGGCCTCGCGATCGTCCTGGCCGTGTACCGGGCCCGCGGCACCTCGGACATCGACCGCCTCCGCGACTCCGCCGAGCCGCGCGACCCGGACGACGAACCCGACGCCCCCGGAGCCGCCGCGGCCACCGCGGACGCGCCGGGCGCCGCCGACGAGAAGGCCGAGGCCACCGCGTGACCACCACGACCCTCGCCGTCCTCGTCCCCCTCCTGCCGTTCCTCGGCGCCGCCGCCGGACTGCTGCTCGGCCGCACGGCCCCCGGCTTCGTCCGCCCCCTGGCCGTGCTGCCGACCGTGGCCGCCCTGGTCCTGGCCGTGCTCGTCGCCGTCCGGCAGGGCGGCGGCACCGGCAACCACACCCCGGCCCTCGACGCGCACACCGAGCTCACCCCGACCGGCTCCGTGCCGATCGAACTCGCCCTGCACATCGACGGCTTCGCCGCCCTCGTCGCCGTCCTGGTCACGCTCGTCGCGACCTGCGTCCAGCTGTACTCGACCGGCTACCTGCGCGACGACCCGCGCTACCCCTCGTACGCCGCGCTGGTCTCCCTGTTCACCTCCGCGATGCTCCTGGTCGTCTACACCGGCGACCTGATGGTGCTGCTCGTCGGCTGGGAAGTCATGGGCATCTGCTCGTACTTCCTCGTCGGCCACTACTGGGAGACCCCCGAGGCGCGCGCCGCCTCCCTGAAGGCCTTCCTGGTCACGAAGCTCGGTGACGTCCCCTTCCTGATCGGCCTGTTCGCGCTCGCCGCGGACGCCGGCTCGTTCCGGATCACGACGATCCTGGGCCAGGTCACGAGTGCGGGCGGCCTCGACCACCCGACCCTGATCGCCCTGCTGCTCCTCGCCGGTGTGGCGGGCAAGTCCGCGCAGTTCCCGCTGCACACCTGGCTGCCCGACGCGATGGCGGGCCCCACGCCCGTCTCCGCGCTCATCCACGCCGCGACGATGGTCGCCGCCGGTGTCTACTTCGTCGCCCGTCTCCTCCCGGTCTTCGCCGCCTCACAGGCAGCGCTGATCGTGCTGGCCGTCATGGCCGCCGTGACCATGGCCGGCTCCGCCCTCGCAGCGCTCGCCCAGGACGACATCAAGCGCGTCCTCGCGTACTCGACGGTCGGTCAGCTCGGCTACATGACCGGCGCCCTCGCCGTCGGCGACCGCGGCGCCGCCGTCTTCCACCTCCTGTCCCACGGCGCCTTCAAGGCGCTCCTGTTCCTCGCGGCGGGCGTGATCATCCACGCCGCCGGCACCAACTCCCTGGCCGCCATGTCCCGTATGGGCGGCCTGCGCGACCGCGTGCCCGACGCGTTCTGGACGATGACCGTGGCGCTGCTCGCGCTCGCCGCGATCCCGCCCTTCAGCGGCTTCTTCTCCAAGGAGGCCGTCCTCGGCGCCGCCGAGCACACCGCCACCGGACACGAGAACGGCGTCCCGGCCGCCGCCGGCTGGATCGTCCTGATCGCCGGCCTGGTCACCGCCCTGCTCACCGCCGCCTACGCGACCCGCCTGTGGCTGCTCGCCTTCAACGGACGCGGCGCCCCCGCCCCCGAACACGGCCGACAGCCGGTCGTCATGAACCTCGTGCTGTGGGTCCTCGCGATCCCCTCCCTCGCGTTCGGCCTCGCCACCGCGGTGCTGCCCGACTGGTTCGACGGCCGCTCGCTCGCCCCGACCCTGACGACCTCGGTGCTCGGTACCGGCGTCGCCCTGGTCGGCGGCCTGGTCACGTACGCGGCCTGGCGGCACACCACCGCCCTCGCCGCCCGCCCGCCGCTCGGCGCCGTCGCGATCGACACCGAGACCGGCGACGGCGGCCTCGTCGAGGCGGAGGCCATCGCGAGCCACGCCCCGGCCTACGGCGACATCGCCGCGGCCCCCGACCCGTCCGACCCCGGCCGGCTCCTGCTGGGCCCGCTGCACCGCCACGCGGCCACCGGCTTCCACCTGGACGCCGTGTACACCGCCCTCTTCGTCCGTCCCGTCCGAGCCGCGGCCTCCCTGGTCGCGTTCCTCGACCGGGCCGTCGTCGACACCTACGTGCGCGCAGCGGCCGAGACCCCCAAGGCACTCGGCTGGGCCGTGCGCCGCGCCCAGACCGGCAACGTGCAGACCTACCTCAGCGCCCTGCTCGCAGGCACCGTCGTCCTGGTGGTCGCCGTCGTCCTCGTCGCCACCGCCGGAGCGTGAGCAGCCGTGATCGATATCAGCGAATCCGTGATGCAGCTTCTTCTCGCACTGATCGTCGTCGGCCCGCTCCTCGGCGCCGTCGCCGCTCTTCTCCCGGCCCCGCCCGGGCTGAAGGGGAAGTCCCCCGACCAGGCCGTGCTCCGCCACGGCGTGACCGTGACCGGCGTGATCCTTCTCGCCGCGATCGTCCTCGCGCTCGGCTTCGACCACGACCATCCGTCGAAGATGCAGGCCACGACGGACATCAGCTGGATCCCGGCGCTCGACATCCGGATCCACCTCGGCGTCGACGGCATCTCCCTCCCCCTTCTGGTGCTCACGGCGCTGCTCACGTTCCTGTGCGCGCTGTACTCCTACTTCAAACAGCAACATCAGCGGCTGACGCCGCGGGCTTCCGGGCCCTCCCCGAAGGCCTTCGTCGCGCTCGTCCTCGTTCTGGAATCGGGCACGCTGGCGACCTTCGCGGTGCTCGACCTGATCCTGTTCTTCCTCGCGTTCGAGATGGTCCTCATCCCGATGTACTTCCTCATCGCCCGCTGGGGCGGTGCCGGACGGCAGGCGGCCGCCTGGAAGTTCATCCTCTTCACCCTGCTCGGCTCGGTCGTGATGCTCCTCGGTCTCCTCCTCATCGGTGTGACGGCGGGCACATTCGACATGGTGGCACTCGCCACTGACAACGGCCGGGGCCTGAGCACGTCCGTGCAGGTCATCGCCGTTCTGGCGATCGGGATCGGGCTCGCCGTGAAGACCCCGATGTGGCCGCTGCACAGCTGGCTCCCGGACGCCCACACCGCTGCCCCGACCGTCGGCTCGGTCCTCCTGGCCGGTGTCCTGCTGAAGATGGGCACGTACGGGTTCGTCCGGATCCTGCTGCCCGTCGCGCCCGACGGGATGCGGACCTTCGCGCCGTACCTCGCCGCGCTCGCCGTCATCGGCATCGTCTACGGATCCCTGGCCTGCCTGAACCTGGCCAAGCAGGGCGTGCGGGGCGACCTCAAGCGCCTCATCGCGTACTCCTCCGTCGGCCACATGGGCTTCGTCCTGCTCGGCATCGCGTCGATGACCCCGACCGGCGTGAACGGCGCCCTGTTCGCCAACATCGCCCACGGCCTCATCACCGGCCTCCTGTTCTTCCTCGTCGGCGCGCTCAAGGACCGGGCCGGCACCAGCGACCTCGACACCCTCGCCGAGCAGGGCGGCATGGCCCTCTACGGCCGGGCCCCGCGCCTCGGCGGCCTCCTCGCGTTCGCCGCCGTCGCCTCGCTCGGACTGCCCGGACTCGCCGGATTCTGGGGCGAGATGCTTGCCCTGTTCGGCGCCTTCGAACCGGCCGACGGGCTCAGCCGCCCCGCGTTCCTCGTGTTCATGTCGATCGCCGCTTTCGGCACCCTGCTCACCGCCGCGTACATGCTGATCGTGGTCCGCCGCGTCTGCATGGGCCCGCGCGAGCACGAGACCCCGGCCCTCGCCGACGTGCACGGCTACGAGTTCGCCGCCTGGACCCCGCTCGCCGCCCTCACCGTCCTCGCGGGCCTGTGGCCCGCCGCGCTGCTCGGCCTCACCGACCCGGCCGTGCAGAAGCTCCTCGCTGGAGGCCTCAAGTGACCGCCGTCGCCGCGCCCTCCGTGGCCTCTCTCGTCCAGTCCGTCGACTGGCTCGCGATCGCGCCGCCCACGCTCACGGCGATCGTCGGCCTGATCGTGCTGGTCGCCGACCTGTTCGTCGCCGAGCGCCACAAGCGGGTCCTCGGCTGGATCTCCGTCGCCGGGCTCGCCGCCGCAGCGCTCACGCTCCTGCCGATCCTCGGGGACGACCGCTCCACGTTCTGCCTCAAGGGCACGGGCTACGACGCCTGTAGTTACACGGCCGACCGGTTCACCCTGGTCGTCCAGTTCCTCGTCCTCGCGGGCGCCCTCGTCACGGCCCTGCTGTCGATCAACACCCTGAAGGACGCGCGGAAGGCCGACGAGCCGCTGCCCGACGGCGAGTTCTGGTTCCTGCTGCTGTCCTCCGCAGCCGGCGCCGCCCTGCTGCCCGCCTCCCGCGACCTCGCCACCCTCGTCGTCGCCCTGGAAGTGGCCTCGCTGCCCGCCTTCGCCCTCGTGGGCCTGAGGCGCGGCGAGCGCCGCTCCGCCGACGCGGCCCTGAAGTTCTTCCTCTCCTCCGTCACGGCGACCGCCGTCACCCTGCTCGGCGTCAGCTTCGTCTACGCGAGCACCGGCAGCCTGCACCTCACGCGGATCGCCACCCAACTCACCCACGTCGACGGGCAGCTCGACACGCTCGCCCAGGCGGGCGTCGCGCTCACCCTCGTGGGCTTCGCCTTCAAGACCGCCGCCGTACCGTTCCACTTCTGGGTGCCCGACACCTACGTAGGCGCACCGCTGCCGGTCGCCGCCTACCTGTCGGTCATCGGCAAGGCCGTCGGCTTCACCGGCCTCATCCTCGTCACCGTCGTCGCGTTCCCCTCGTACGCCGACGTATGGGGACCGGCCCTCGCCGCGCTGGCCGCCCTCACCATGACGGTCGGCAACGTCGCCGCCCTGCGCCAGCAGGCCACGCGCGCGTACAGCGCCGTCCGCCTGCTCGCCTGGTCGTCCGTCGGCCAGGCCGGCTACCTCCTGGTGCCGATCGCCGCGGCCGCCTACTCCGACGACCCCCAGAAGTCGATCGGCTCCACGCTCGCCTACGCGCTCATGTACGCGGCCGTGAACCTCGGCGCGTTCGCCGTGGCCGCCCTCGTGGCCCGCACCCGGCCCCTGAACCGCCTCTCGGACTACCGCGGCCTGTACGCCTCGCGCCCGCTCGCCGCGCTCGTCCTGGGCTTCTTCCTGCTGTGCCTGGCCGGACTGCCGCCGGGCGTCATCGGCCTCTTCGCGAAGGTCACCGTCTTCTCGGCGGCCGTCGACGCCGGCCTCGGCTGGCTCGCCGTCGTGATGGCCGTGAACGTCGTTGTGGCGCTCTACTACTACCTCCAGTGGACCGCGGCCCTCTTCCGCGCCCCCGAGGGCGAGACGGCCCCGCACCGCGGCTCGGCCCCGCTGACCGCCGCGATCGCCGTCACCGCCGTGATCGGCGTCGCCCTCTCCGGAGCGCCCCAGCTGGTCCTGCGTTTTGCTTCGACGGGCCTGTTCTAGGCACCCTCGTAGAGGCACGCCTTCCTTCTGTGCCGCACACCCCCGAAACGCCACATCAAGGAGAGACGCCGTGCTGACCGGCTTCAAGGACTTCATCCTCCGCGGGAACATCGTGTCGATGGCCATCGGCCTCGCCGTCGGTGCCGCCTTCACGGCCGTGGTCACCGGCTTCAGTACGGCGTTCATCGCGCCGCTCATCGGCCTCGCCACCCGCTCGACCGGCGACTTCGACAAGGCGCACTTCGTCGTCGACGGCACCGAGTTCCCGTACGGCAAGTTCGTGAGCTCCGCCATCGCCTTCCTGATCACCGCGGCGGTGCTCTACTTCCTGGTCGTCGTCCCGATGATGAAGCTCCAGGCCCGCATGGACCGCGGCAAGCCCGTCGACATCAAGGCCGCCCTGCGCGACTGCCCGCGCTGCTACAGCCAGATCCCCGGCGTCGCCACCCGCTGCGCGCACTGCACCAGCGAGATCAAGGCCGACCCCCAGGCGCTCGAGCTCGCCGGCCTGGTCCCCGAGCAGCGCTGACCCGTACGGCCCACACGCGTCCCCGGCGCGCACAAGGGAACTCACCCCTCTCGTCTGGCGTTGACCGGTACGGGAGGGTCCACTGGACCGTGACAGGCACGACAGGCACGACAGGGCCGCACCGACCCGCGGGCCCAGTGGAAGCAGCAGACAAGCAAGCAGTGGGTTCCCCTGCCGCACCATTCAGGAGGACGTACCGTGCACCGCCGGCACAACGGGCTGAGGACCGCCGTACTCCTCGGGGGGCTCTCCGCCCTCATCCTCGTCATCGGCAGCTTCTTCGGCCGGACGGGACTCATCGTCGGACTCGTCGTGGCGATCGGGACCAACGCGTACGCGTACTGGAACAGCGACAAGCTGGCCCTGCGCGCGATGCGGGCCCGCCCCGTCAGCGAGTTCGAGGCCCCCGGGCTCTACCGGATGGTCCGTGAACTCTCCACCCAGGCCCGCCAGCCCATGCCGCGCCTGTACATCTCCCCGACCGAGGCGCCGAACGCGTTCGCGACCGGCCGCAATCCGAGGAACGCGGCGGTGTGCTGCACGGAGGGGATCCTGCGCATCCTGGACGAGCGGGAGCTGCGCGGCGTCATCGGCCACGAGCTCAGCCATGTCTACAACCGGGACATCCTGATCTCGTCGGTGGCCGGCGCCCTCGCCTCCGTGATCATGTTCCTGGTGAACTTCGCGTGGCTCATCCCCGTGGGCCGCTCGAACGACGACGACGGCCCCGGCCTCCTCGGGATGCTCCTGATCATGATCCTGGGCCCGATCGCCGCGTCCCTCATCCAGCTCGCCATCAGCCGCTCGCGCGAGTACGAGGCCGACGCCTCGGGCGCCCAGCTGACCGGCGACCCGCTGGCCCTGGCCAGTGCGCTGCGCAAGCTCGACGCCGGCACCAAGCAGCTGCCGCTGCCGCCCGAGCCGCGCATCGAGACGGCGAGCCACATGATGATCGCGAATCCCTTCCGTCCCGGGCAGGGAATGTCGAAGATGTTCTCCACGCACCCGCCGATGGCGGAGCGCATCGCCCGACTCGAGCAGATGGCAGGTCCACAGCGGTGAAGACGATTCTGAACGTGATCTGGCTGGTCCTGAGCGGCTTCTGGCTGTTCCTCGGCTACCTGGGCGCCGGACTCCTCCTGTGCATCACGATCATCGGCATCCCCTTCGGCCTGGCCGCCTTCAGAATCGGCGTCTACGCCCTGTGGCCCTTCGGGTACACGACGGTGGAGCGGCGCGACGCCGGCGCCCCCTCGTGCGTCGGGAACGTGCTGTGGCTGGTCCTCGCGGGCTGGTGGCTGGCGCTCGCGCACATCTTCACGGGCCTCGCCCTGTGCATCACGATCATCGGCATCCCGTTCGGCATCGCCAACTTCAAGATGATCCCGGTGTCGTTGATGCCTCTGGGCCGCGAGATCGTCCGCACGGACATGCCGTTCGCGTCCCGCTGATCCGCAACCGCGGAGGGGGTTTTCCACGTCCTTCTGGGCAGGAGTGAACAGGCAGTTCACACCGCACACCAGAGGGGCGTCACACGGCATGGGCATCATCGGTTGGATCGTTCTGGGTCTGCTCGCGGGTCTCGCGGCGAAGATCCTGCTCCCCGGCCGCGACCCGGGCGGCCTCGTCGGCACGACGCTGATCGGCGTCGCGGGATCCTTCATCGGCGGCTGGATATCGGCCCGCTGGCTGGACCGGCCGATCTCCACGGAGTTCTTCGACACCGCGACCTGGGTCTCCGCGATCGGCGGCGCCCTCGTCCTGCTGATCGCCTACCGCATCGTCTTCGGCGACTCGCGCGCCCGCCGCTGAGCCACACGCGTAGGGGCGGTACGCCTCAGGTGAGGTGTACCGCCCCTACGCGTGCTCATGGACCCGGTGCCTACCGGTAGTTCACGAACTGAATGGCGAAGTCGAAGTCCTGGCCCTTGAGCAGCGCCTGCACGGCCTGGAGGTCGTCACGGCTCTTGGAGCTGACCCGCAGCTCCTCGCCCTGCACCTGCGCCTTGACGCCCTTGGGGCCCTCGTCGCGGATGATCTTGGCGACCTTCTTGGCGTTCTCCTGGGAGATGCCCTCCTCGATGGAGGCGAAGATCTTGTACTCCTTGCCGGACAGCTGCGGCTCACCGGCGTCGAGCGACTTCAGGGAGATGCCGCGCTTGATCAGCTTGGACTGGAAGACGTCGAGGATGGCCTTGACCCGCTCCTCGGAGTTGGCCTCCATCAGGATCTTCTCGCCGGACCAGGAGATGGACGCGCCCACGTTCTTGAAGTCGTAGCGCTGCGAGATTTCCTTGCCGGCCTGGTTGAGGGCGTTGTCGACCTCCTGCCGCTCGACCTTCGAGACGATGTCGAAACTGGAGTCGGCCATGTCCTGTGGCTCCTTGTATCGGGGTATCGGGGAACTGATCGGCGACGGGACCGGGGATCCGGCCGCGCTCCGGTCGGGGCGCGCACCACGGCTCCGCGCCGGTACAAAGCCTAGCCACCGCCCCGGGTGCGACCGACGATCAATCGGGTGGCGAAGCACCCCCGTACATCAGGTATTGTTTACGTCGTTGCCAGGGAGCACCGCCGAAAAGCGGGGCCCACGGCAGCGAACCCAAGGCGGTGTGCCCGAGCGGCCAAAGGGAGCAGACTGTAAATCTGCCGGCTCAGCCTTCCCAGGTTCGAATCCTGGCGCCGCCACAGGTTGGGTGAAGCCCCCTCCGGATTCCGGAGGGGGCTTCTTCATGTCCGGGGCCCGGGCGGGCCCCGGACGGGGTCGGATCAGACCAGGTCGCGGTGGCGGCCCACCGGGCTGGCGAGCAGGTAGAGGCCGGGGAGCAGGGCCGCCGCACAGACCGCCCACAGGGCCGCGTGCGTGCCCGCCAGCGTGGCGAGGAGGCCCGCGGTGAGGGCGCCGAGCGGCAGGGCGCCCCAGGAGACGAAGCGGACCGTGGCCATGACCCGGGAGAGCAGCTCGGGCGGCGACTGGGTCTGGCGGTAGGTGCGGGTGGTGATGGAGCCGATCGCGCTGCCGAAGGAGAAACCCGCCATGGCGAGCCCGAACCAGAAGGCGGTGGACGCCGACGTGGTCAGCGGGGCGAGGAGCAGCAGCGCGCCGCCCGCCAGGTCGGCCACGATGACGCCGCGCGCGGTGCCCAGGCGCCGGGTCACCCGTACGGCGACCGCGGAGCCGGCGAGCGCGCCGACGCCGTCCATGGCGAGGACCAGGCCGAGCTGGGCGGAGTTGAGCCCGGCCTCGCGCACCAGGTAGAGCGGGGTGAGCGCGAGCAGGGCCGCGTTGAGGAAGTTCGCGGCCGTCGCCCAGAACATGCAGGGGCCCATGACCGGGTGCCGCAGCACGTACCGCAGGCCCTCGCGCATCAGACGCAGCGCGCTCGCGCCCGGCGGCGGGGCGACGGGCCTGCGCTCGGGCAGGGTGCGCAGCAGGACGGCCGAGGCCAGGTAGCTGCCGGCGTCCACGACGAGCGCCCCGACCGGGCCCGTGGCCTGCACGAGAAGGCCGCCGATGGACGGGCCGCCGGTGTCGGTGACGGCGTGGGTGCCGGACATCAGGCTGTTGCGCGCGGCGAGCTGCTCGGTGGGGACGACGGCGGGCAGGAACGTCGAGTTGCCGATGTCGAACAGCACGGTCGCCGCGCCCGTGACCAGCGCCGCGCCCAGCAGGTGCGCGTACGTGAGGTGGCCGAGCCACCAGGTGAGCGGCAGCGATCCGAGCGCGGTGAACCGTACGAGGTCGAGGGCGACCTGGAGGCGGCGCAGCGGGACCCGCTGGGCGATGACGCCCGCCGGGAGGCTGAGCAGCAGCCAGGAGACCTGTCCGGCGGCGGCCAGCAGTGCCGCCTCGAACGCCGAGACGTGCAGCACGGTGAGCGCGACCAGGGGCAGTGCGAGCGCGGTGACGGCGGTGCCGCCGTTGCTGATGGTGGCGGCGGCCCAGTAGCGCCAGAAGACGCCCGACGAGGAGGAGGCCGGGGGAGCCGGCGGGGTTGTCGTCGGGGCCGGGCTCGGGGCCTCGGCCCGGCCCTCCGGCTTCGTGGCTTGCTCGGTCTTCGCCTCGCTCATGCGGTGCATCCCCCCGTGGGTTCACTGGCACGTGTGTGAGTTCCTTTTCGGAACTCACTCGATAGGGTTAGTTCCTATCGGGAACTCACTGCATGGCGCAAGATGGTTCCGGCGAGCGGGACGCGAGCGTCACGGACGAGGGAAGGGTGAGCGGGAGTCATGGTCAGGTCCGTGCCCGAGCGGGACGCCGCCTGCGCGATCGCGCAGGCCGCCGCGGTCGTCGGCGACTGGTGGAGCCTGCTCCTGGTCCGCGAGACCGCCCGCGGGCACCACCGCTTCGACGCCCTCCAGGAGGAGTTGGGCATCTCCCGCAAGGTCCTCGCCGAGCGCCTCGCCCACCTCGTCGACGCCGACGTCCTGGAGAAGATCCCCTATCAGAGCGGTCCCGTCCGCTACGAGTACCGGCTGACCGACAGCGGACGCGGCCTGCTGCCCGTCCTGCTGTCGATGCAGGACTGGGCCGACCGCTGGGTCTTCGGCGACGGTTCGCTCAGCGGCACCGCCGACGAGGAGAGCGAACAGGCGCGTCGCGTCGCGTCCTTGGTGGGGGAGGCGCTGCCCCGCCTCGAACTGCCGGGCCACCGCGACGGCGCCCCGCTCGACCCGGTCGCGCCCGACGCCGCGGCCACGGTCCTGTTCTGCTACCCCGCGACCGGCCGCCCGAGCCCGCTCCCGGACGGCTGGGGCGACATCCCCGGCACGGTCGGCTGCACCCTGGAGAACCGCCTCTTCCGGGACCGCCACGAGGCGTTCCGCGCGGCCGGGGCCGAGGTGCGCGGCGTGAGCACCCAACGCCCGGACGAGCAGCGGGTGTTCGCCGTGGAGGAGGGCATCCCGTTCACCCTCCTGTCGGACGTCGACCTGCGCCTCGCGGCGGCCCTGCGTCTGCCCGTGTTCCGCGCCGGTCAGGCCCTGCGCCTCAAGCGCGCCGTCCTCGTCGTGGACCGCGACCGCGCCGTCCGCCACGCCCGCTTCCCGGTCACCGACATCCCGGCGGCGGTCGACGAGGCCCTCACGGTCGTACGGGGCCTCTGACGGCCGTACGGGCCTCTGACGGGCTCGGCGCCGCCCCTGGGGGTCTCTACGCGGCCCCTGGGAGCCTCAGCGCCGCCCCTCCACGTACCCCTCCCGCAGCTCCCCGCCGACCAGTTCGAGCACCGCCCGCACCGCTGCGGCCAACGGACCCGGGTCACCCGTCTCGGCGACCGCGCGGTGCCCCGCGAGCAGCGCCCCGCCGTGCTCCGGGTCCGCCGCGAGCAGCCGGCGCGGCAGCCAACGCCCGATCCCCGTCCAGGCGTTCTGCCACGCGGTCAGCAGATGGGCCGCCTCCCGCAGCGCGGCGTCGGCGACCGCCAGCTGCTCGGAGCGGGCCTCGCGCGGAGTGTCGTACAGGTCGTCGAGCCAGCAGGTCAGCACATAGCGGGAGCGCTCGCGCTGCGCCTCGGAGAGCGGCAGCGGGCCCGCCGCGAGGACCTGGCCGGCACGTTCCCTCATCCGGGCGACCTCGCCGTGCGGATCGGCCAGCACGACGCCCTCGTCGTAGAGGAACAGCACGGTCCCGCGCCGCACGGCCCGGTCCTCCTCGAAAAACCGCTCCAGGTCCGGGCCCGCGTGCAGGAACAGTTCCGCGAGCCGCCCCTCGTGGCGGATCACCTCGCGCCGCGCCGGCGCGCCGTCGGGCAGCAGGACCGCCACGTCCAGATCGCTGGTCCCGCGCGCCGTGCCCCGGGCCGCGGACCCGCCGAGCACGGCGCCCCGCGCCCCCGGAAACCGGTCGGCCACGAGACTGCGCGCCTGCTCGGTCAGTGCCTTCACGAGATCGTCCATGCGACACGGGTCTACCGGCGCGGGACCGGCCGGGTCCAGCGGTTTGCACCCCGCCGCGCCCGGGGTCGTCAGTCCCGCCGCGCGCCCCGTCGCGCACTCCGGCGTGTGCCCGCGCCGATCACGACGCAGACTGAACCCATGCCGACCATGCCGACCACGTCCTCCCTGCCCTCCGTGTCCCGCCGCCGCAGCTGCCCCGAGTGCCGCCGTGACATCGCCGTCGTCGGCGGCCGGTTCGCGCGTCACGACCCGCCCGGCGCGCGCGAGGCGGGCGAGCTCGTCTCCTGCCCGGGATCACGCCGCCCGGCCCAACTGGGCGCCGTCCAGGACACGCTCGACGGCTACGCGGTCCCGCACGTGCCGGGGCAGCTGCCGCTGTTCTGAGAGGGCGTCAGCCACTCCGTGCAGGGGGCTCGGGTCAGTTCCCCGCGACCGACTTCACGGCCACCGTGACCGGCGTCGAACCCGACACCAGCTCCAGGGTCAGCCCCGCCGTGGCGGTCGACTCCACGAGCTCCGCGAGGACCGCCGCCACGTCGTCGCGCGGCACCGGCCCACGCCCCGTGGACGCCTCCAGACGGACCAGCCCCTTGCCGGCGTCGTCCGTGAGCTGCCCGGGCCGCAGGATCGTCCAGTCCAGGCCCGTACGGCGGCGCACGTCGTCGTCCGCCGCGCCCTTCGCCCGCAGGTACACGTCGAAGACGTCGTCGCCCTTGTGGGCCGCGTCCGCGCCCATGGACGACACCACGACGTACCGGCGCACCTTGGCCCGCTCCGCCGCGTCGGCGAACAGCACGGCCGCGTCCCGGTCCACCGTGTCCTTGCGGGCGGCGCCGCTGCCCGAGCCCGCGCCCGCCGCGAAGACGGCCGCGTCCGCGCCCTGCAGATGCGCCGCGACCTCCTCGACGGACGCCGACTCCAGATCGCACAGGACGGGCTCCGCGCCCGCCTCCCGCAGATCGTCGCCCTGCTCGGGCCTGCGGATGATGCCCGCCACCTCGTCCCCGCGCGCGGAGAGCAGCCGCTCGAGCCGCAGCGCGATCTGACCATGTCCACCTGCGATGACAATGCGCATGTCTTCGACCGTACGCCGGGTGCGGGAGGTTGACCGCGCAACCATGTGGGCGGCGCGCGGGCCGGATTTCTCCGGTCCGCCGCGTCCCGGACGGTGACGGACCGTCACTCGCCCCACCGGAGCCATCGGCCGCTACGCGGGCCCGCCGCCCCCGTAGTTGGCGGCCCGCCCCTGGCGCGGCAGATCGAGGGCGACCGCCGCCGCCGAGTCGCAGTATTCGCGCACCGCACTCGTCCGGGCCACCACCCGGCCCCGGTGGATCACGAGCCGGCTGTACGCGAGCGACAGCGCCCCCGCCAGCCCGTCCCCCCGCACCGCGAGCAGCTCCGCAGGGAAGCCGGCCTCCACGCGCACCTCGGGCAGCCCGAGCGCGGCCCTGGCCGCCGAACTCACCCCCTCGTACGCCTCCTCGGGGCGCAGCCCGTACCGGGAGGCGAGCAGGTACGCGGCCTCCAGGGGGTCGCCCCGGCCCACCGGGTTCGACACGTCGCGCAGCGCCCCGCTGCCGGCCGCCACCCGCACCCCGGCCGCCCGCAGCAGCCGCACCGGAGCGACCCCGCGCCCGTCCACCCCGGCGCAGCCGCCCTGTGGCAGGCACGTCACGGTGACGCCGGCCGCCGCGAGCCGGTCCGCTGCCCGCCGGGCCGCCTCCCCGGGCAGCCGCGCGAGCCCGCCGAGCGGGCCGACCGTGACGCCGGTGCGCAGCCCGCCGGCCGCCGCCGCGAGCCGTTCGAGCCGGGCCGGATCGGCGCCCTCCGTGTGCAGGTCGACCGGGCAGCCGTGCTCCGCGGCGACCTCCAGGACCGCCTCCACGTAGCCGGTCGGGTCGGGGTCCAGATCGGGGCAGCCGCCCACCACGGAGGCGCCCATCTTGAGCGCGTCGCGCACCATGGCGAGGCCGTTGGCGCCGGCGATCCCGGTGAGCAGCCGCGGCATCGCCACCGCCCGCAGATCGGCGAGCCCGACCAGTGACCGCCGCGCCTGGAGCACCGCCTCCATGGAGCCGAGCCCCTCCATGTCGCCGAGCCGCACATGGGAGCGCACCGCCGTGGCCCCGTGCCCGAGTTGGAGCAGCGTCGCCTCCGTGGCCCGGCGCTGCACCTCCTCCGGGTCGTGCGAGACGGGCCCCTCGCCGTCCGCGGACAGCGCGGTGTCGCTGTGGGCGTGCGGCTCCGCGGGGGCGGGCAGCAGCAGGTAGCCGGAGAGATCCACGCGCGCGCCGCGCGCGATGAGGCTGCCGGCCGTCCCGACCGCCTCGATGCGTCCGCCGCCCAGCCGTACGTCCACGCTCCTGCCGTCGGTGAGCCGGGCGCCGCACAGGAGCAGCCCGGAGCTTTCGGGCGCGACGTCGGGGGAACCGGGCGAGGGCGGTTGCTGGGGGCTGTCGGGCATCACGCTCCAGGGGCTCGTCGAGGGGCTCGTGGCGCGGACCGGCGGCGCGCGGGGGCGCACAGCAAGATCACGCGGAGAGGGCCGACTCTAGGGCGGCCGCGGGCGCGCTTCGGGGAACGCGGCAAAAGTCGTACTGATGGGGTCCGAGGGGCCCGGTGGGGCGCGCGGGACCGGGCCGGGAGGCGGCCGGGCTCTTCCCGTGCGGGGGGTCGGCGAAACGGATTTGGGCGATCGGCGCGCAACCGTGTAATGTCTTCCTCGCTCGCCCCAATAGCTCAGTCGGTAGAGCGTCTCCATGGTAAGGAGAAGGTCTGCGGTTCGATTCCGCATTGGGGCTCTGGTACCACCTCGTTCGCAAGGTGAGTATCAAAGCGGTGTAGCTCAGTCGGTAGAGCAAGCGGCTCATAATCGCTGTGTCACCGGTTCAAGTCCGGTCACCGCTACTGACAGTAGCCGATTGTAGGGTCGGTCCTTCGATCGGCTACTCTTCTATGCGTTCAACCATCTATCCCGTCCGTCAAGGAGCACTCACGTGGCTGCCACCGACGTCCGCCCGAAGATCACGCTGGCCTGCGTGGAGTGCAAGGAGCGGAACTACATCACCAAGAAGAACCGGCGTAACAACCCGGACCGTCTTGAGATGAAGAAGCACTGCCCGCGTTGCAACGCGCACACCGCGCACCGCGAAACGCGATAAATCAGGCTCGCACACGAGGCCGTCCCCTCCTGAGGGGGCGGCCTCGTGTCGTTTCACCGGCCTGCGTCCACCCAGGCCCTTCATCCGTCGTTACACCCAGGAGGTACCGAGTCCATGGCGCTCGACCAGTCCTTCGTGGGGCGGACCTACCCGCCCACCGCCCCGTACGAGGTCGGCCGGGAGAAGATCCGCGAGTTCGCGGAGGCCGTGGGGGACACGAACCCCGCCTACGTGGACCGCGAGGCCGCGCAGGCGCTCGGTCACGCCGACGTGATCGCCCCGCCGACTTTTGTGTTCGCCATCACGTTCAAGGCGGCCGGTGAGGTCGTCCACGACCCGGAGCTGGGGCTCGACTACAGCCGCGTCGTGCACGGCGACCAGAAGTTCGCCTACACGCGCCCCGTGCGCGCCGGCGACCGGCTGACCGTCACCTCCACCATCGAGGGCATCAAGTCCCTCGCGGGCAACGACATCGTGGACGTCCGCGGCGAGGTCCACGACGAGACCGGCGAGCACGTCGTGACCGCCTGGACCAAGCTCGTCTCGCGCGCCGCAGAGGAGGCCTGATCGCCATGGCGACGACCGTCAAGTACGCCGACGTCGAGGTCGGCACCGAACTCCCCGCGCAGACGTTCCCCGTGACGCGCGCCACGCTCGTCCAGTACGCGGGCGCCTCCGGCGACTTCAACCCGATCCACTGGAACGAGAAGTTCGCGGTCGAGGTCGGCCTGCCGGACGTGATCGCGCACGGCATGTTCACCATGGCTGAGGCGATCCGTGTGGTCACCGACTGGACCGGCGACCCGGCGGCCGTCGTCGAGTACGGCGTGCGCTTCACCAAGCCGGTCGTCGTGCCCAACGACGACAAGGGTGCCGAGATCCAGGTCAGCGCCAAGGTCGCGGTCAAGCTCGACGACAACCGGGTGCGCGTCGACCTCCTCGCCACCAGCGCGGGCCAGAAGGTCCTCGGGATGTCGCGCGCGGTCGTCCAGCTCGTCTGACCTGCGGCTTCGCGTCCCCGTAGACGCAGGTAAGGGGCACTCTCCATGGGGGAGTGCCCCTTACGCGTACCCGGAAGCGTCCCGGTTCCCCGGAAGCCGTTGACTTGGGTAGTGATTGGCCACTAACTTTGAGACATGGCAAGGATGAGTGCGGAGGAGCGGCGCGAGAGCGTCGTGCGTGCGGCGATGAGCGAGTTCGCCCGCGGCGGCTACAACGGCACGTCCACCGAGGTGATCGCCAAGCGGGTGGGCGTCTCGCAGCCGTATCTCTTCCGCCTCTTCCCCGGGAAGCGGGCGATGTTCCTCGCGGCCGCGATGCGCTGCTGCGAGCGGACGATCGAGGTGTTCCGGGCGTCGTCCGAGGGTCTGGAGGGTGAAGCCGCCCACCAGGCCATGGGGGAGGCGTACCGGGCGCTGATCGCCGAGGACCCGGACGTCCTGCTCATGCAGATGCAGATGTACGTGGCCGTGGCCGCCTCCGAGGCCTCGGGGGACCGGGAGTTCGGTGACGCGCTGCGGGCCGGCTGGATGGAGATGTACGACACGGCCCGGCTGGCGCTGGGTGCGGACCTCGGCGAGACGACCGAGTTCCTCGCCTACGGAATGCTGATCAACGTGCTGGTGTCGCTGGGATTCGAGCCCGACCATCGGGTCTGGGCCGGATTCGGTGACTCTCAGTGCATCTAGGGGCGCTTCTGTTCCCGGGAGGGCGGAGGAAATACATGAAGGCGCATTCTCATGACCGTAGAAGTTAGTCATCAATAACTAACCAGAAAGCGCAGGGGGAAGCATGTCTCAGGGAACGCACGCACCGGAGAAGGAAACACCGAGCCGCGCGGGAGCCGTCTGGGCTCTCGTCATCACCAGCGTCGCCGGATTCATGGCGGCCCTCGACAACCTCGTCGTCACCACCGCTCTGCCGTCCATCCGGGCGGACCTCGGCGGCGCTCTGGACGACCTCGAATGGACGGTCAGCGCCTACACGCTCACCTTCGCCGTCCTCCTCATGACCGGCGCGGCCCTCGGCGACCGGTTCGGCCGCCGCCGGCTCTTCCTCGTCGGCCTCACCGTCTTCACCGGCGCCTCCGCCGCCGCGGCCCTGGCCCCCGGCATCGACTCCCTGATCGCCGCCCGCGCGGTCCAGGGCATCGGCGCCGCCATCATGATGCCGCTCACCCTGACCCTGCTCACGGCCGCCGTGCCCGCCGCCAAGCGCGGCATGGTGTACGGGATCTGGGGCGCCGTCAACGGCCTCGCCGTGGCCTCCGGGCCGCTCATCGGCGGCAGCCTCACCGAGCACGTCTCCTGGCACTGGATCTTCTGGCTGAACGTGCCGCTGGGCCTCGCCCTGCTGCCGCTCGCCCGGCTGCGCCTCGCCGAGTCCCACGGAACCGGCGCCCCGCTCGACCTCGTCGGCACCCTGCTCGCCAGCGGCGGCCTCTTCGGCATCGTCTACGGACTCGTGCGCGCCCCCGTCGTCGGCTGGACCGACACCCTCGTCCTGACCGGGCTCTTCGCGGGAACGGCACTGCTCTGCGCCTTCGTCCGGCACGGCATCAGCAGCAGGAACCCCATGCTCCCCATGCGGCTCTTCCGCTCCCGCGCCTTCTCGGGCATCAACGCCGCGAGCCTGCTGATGTTCCTCGGGATGTTCGGCTCGATCTTCCTGCTCAGCCAGTTCATGCAGGGCGTCCTCGGCTACTCGCCGACCCAGGCGGGCCTGCGGATGCTGCCCTGGACCGGCATGCCGATGCTCGTCGCCCCCGTCGCCGGGATCCTCTCCGACCGCATCGGCGGCCGCCCGGTCGTCGCCGCCGGCCTCTTCCTCCAGGCCGTCGGACTCGGCTGGTTCGCCTCCGTCGCCACCGTCGACGTCTCGTACGCGGCCCAGCTGCCCGCCCTGATCGTCAGCGGCGTCGGCATGGCCCTGTACTTCGCCCCCGCCGCCAACCTGGTCATGTCCAGCGTCCAGCAGGACGAGCAGGGCATCGCCTCCGGCGCCAACAACGCGCTGCGCGAAGTCGGCGGAGCGCTCGGCATCGCCGTCATGTCCTCGATCTTCTCGGCGCAGGGCGGCTACGACTCCGCGCAGCACTTCGTGGACGGCATCGAACCCGCGCTGTGGGTCGGCGCGGCGGTCGTCGCCCTGGCCGGTGTCGCCGCCCTGTGCATCCCGAAGGCATCGCGCACTACACCCGTAGTCCAGGACGGCAAGGACGGCAAGGACGGCAAGGACGGCAAGGACGGCCAGGAAGCGGACCGCTTCCTGGAGAAGGTCTGACCGGCCCGACCCCCGTCATCGGCCCCTGTACAGAGAACGAGAAGGAGCACGTCATGCCGACCCTCCCCTGGACCGTTCCGAACACGCCGCCCACGCGCGCGGAGGCCACCGTCTTCGCCTCCCGCTTCGAGACCCGCACCCTGTGGGGCGCCCTGAAGTTCTTCCTCCGCACGCCGAGGATCTGGCGCCAGGTGAGCCGCGCGCCCGGCGCGTACGGCGCCACCCTGAAGGCGAAGCCCCTTCAGCGCACCTTCTGGACGCTGTCCGTCTGGGAGTCACCCCAGGCGCTCAAGGACTTCGCCGCCTCCGCTCCGCACCGGCCGCTCGCCGACGGGCTCCGCGACCAGATGAAGGACTCCGAGTTCCTCACCTGGAAGGCGAGCACCGACGAACTCCCGCTCTCCTGGAAGGACGTCCTGCCGAGGTTCCGATGACCGGCTCGGCATCCCCGGGCGACACGGCCCCGTCCACGCGGCGGGGCCGTTCTCGTACCCTTGGGCGCGTGCAGGAACTCCACGACGCCCCCCTCGCCCCCCTGACCACCTTCAGGCTCGGCGGGCCCGCCACCCGGCTGATCACCGCGACGACCGACGCCGAGGTGGTCGACGCCGTGCGCGCGGCCGACGCCGCGGGCACCCCGCTGCTGATCGTCGGCGGCGGCAGCAACCTCGTCATCGGCGACCAGGGCTTCGCGGGCACCGCCCTGCGCATCGCCACCCAGGGCTTCTCCCTGGACGGCACCCGCCTGGAGCTCGCCGCCGGCGAGGTGTGGACCGACGCCGTCGCCCGCACCGTCGAGGCCGGCCTCGCGGGCATCGAGTGCCTCGCCGGCATCCCCGGCTCCGCGGGCGCGACGCCGATCCAGAACGTGGGGGCGTACGGCCAGGAGGTCTCCTCCACGATCACCGAGGTCGTCGCCTACGACCGCGCCGCGGGCGAGACCGTCGTGATCCCGAACGCGGAGTGCGCCTTCTCGTACCGGCACAGCCGCTTCAAGGCCGAACCGGACCGCTACGTGGTCCTGCGCGTCCGCTTCGAGCTGGAGGACGCGGGCGGCATGAGCGCCCCGATCAAGTACCCCGAGACCGCCCGCACCCTCGGTGTCGAGGCCGGTGACCGCGTCCCGGCCGCCACCGCGCGCGAGACCGTCCTGAAGCTGCGCGCCGGCAAGGGCATGGTGCTCGACCCGGAGGACCACGACACGTGGTCGGCCGGCTCGTTCTTCACCAACCCGATCCTCACCGACCCCGAGTTCGCCGCCTTCCACGCGCGCGTGGCGGACCGGCTCGGGCCGGACGCCAAGGCGCCCGCGTTCCCCGCCGGCGAGGGCCTGACCAAGACCTCCGCGGCCTGGCTGATCGACAAGGCGGGCTTCACCAAGGGCTACGGCACCGGCCCCGCCCGCATCTCCACCAAGCACACCCTCGCCCTCACCAACCGCGGCGAGGCCACCACCGAGGACCTCCTCGCGCTCGCCCGCGAGGTCGTCGCCGGCGTCCACGAGGCGTTCGGCGTGACCCTGGTCAATGAGCCGGTGACGGTCGGCGTGCGCCTCTGAGCTGGTCCTCTCCCATTGACCGCAGGGAAGGTCGCCCCCGATAGTGACGGCGTCGAGACACTCGGCACGCACATCAGGGGTGGGGACCACAGATGCAGGAGAACAGCGGGCAGTCCGTGCTGCCCGCACACGAGCGCGCCGAGCTGCTGCTGCGCGCGGGGGAGCTGAGACAGGCGCGGGAGACCGCGCGGGCGGGCCTCGACCAGGAGGGGCCGCACGCCGGTCTCTACCTCGTCCTGGGCCGCGCGCACGCCGCCGAGGACGAGGACGACCACGACACGGAGGCCGAGCTGGCCTACCGCGCGGGGCTCGACGCCTTCCCCGACGACCTCGACCTGCTCGCCGCGTACGCCGAGTTCGGCCTCGCCGGCGACGTCATGGACCAGCCCGGCCGCCGCGCCCGGGGGCAGCGGGCCGCCGACCGCCTGCACGAGCTCGCCCCGGATTCCCCGCAGGCCGGGCGGCTGGCGGCCACCGAGCAGGCGGGCGCGGGCACCGCCGCCGCCCGCCGCGGCCCGTCGCCCGCGCACATCCAGCGCCAGGACGCCCGCGAGGCACTGAACAGCGGCGTCGCACTGCACGTCGCCGCCACGCAGACGGCGGAGGCCGCCGCCGCGTGGCCGCACGACGCGCGGCTCGCCGTCCGTGCCGAGACGCTCCGCGTGCTGGCCGGCCGCCGCGCCTGGCTCGCCCGCCGAATCGTGCGCGCCCCCTACGACGCCACCCTGGTGCTCGCGCTCCTGGTGGGCGGCTGGCTCCTCGCCGTGCCCGCGCTCGGGCTGCCGGGGTACTGGTGCGCGTGCGGGCTGATCCTCACCGCCCCGTTCCGCCACACACGGGCCCTGCTGAACGGCGCCTGGCGACGGGCGCACCAGCGGCTGCCCGTGGAGTCCGCGGAGCCGGCCCCCGGAGCGCCCGCGCTGCCCCCGCCCACCCGCCGCGACCGCGCCCTGCTGGCGCTCGCCCTGGTGGTGGCCGTGGGGGCGTCGGGCGGCTCGTTCGCGTGGCAGTACGCGCGGGCGAGCCAGTACCCCCACTACGTGGCGGCCGTTCCGGAGTCCTTCCGGGGCATGCCGGCGGCACCGGACGAGCTGGGCGGTGTCATGTCGGACCTGCTGGACGACATCGATCCGCCGCCCGGCGGCGAAGCGTTCTCCTCCGCCTACAAGGACGAGGAGTCCGGCGACCTGCTGATCCTGACCGGGGCCGTCGGCGACCTGCGCGAGGGCGCCGACGCCGACCTGGAGGCGCAGTTGCGCAGGGGCTACGAGGCGAACGGCCTCTCGGTGGCGGACTCGCTGAGCGCGGACCCCGGCGCCCTGGGCGGGCAGCTGGCCTGCGTCGCCTACTCGTACGGGGCGGGCGGCGAGACCGACCTGTGCCAGTGGACCGACCGGGGCAGTTACGGCACGGTGATGGCACACGCGACGGACCTGGACCGGCTGGCCGGAATCACGCGCGACCTGCGCGAGGCCACCCTGAGCCCCCGGCCCCGGGGGACCGTCTAGGGCGCGAAAGTCCCGCCCGCTCCGCGGCGCCCGCCCTAGGGCGTGTGTCGAAAGTCCCGCCTGCCCCGCGGCGCCCGGCACGCACGCTCGCGGCGTTGCCGAAACGACCTGATAGCTCCGCTATGAGGAC
>NZ_JBVHMU010000040.1:0-28142 GCF_055558275.1 Streptomyces sp. NPDC025806
ATGCATGCCCTTCGGGCGCATTTCCCCGATGCGCCACCGCCCGATGGAGATCGCGCACGAAGTGCGCATCTCCAGGGGCGCGGGGAACTGCGCGACCAGCCCCCACCGGCCCGCACCCGGCGACACGCGGATCGGCCCCTCGCCGAGGCCCCGCCCGGCGACACACGGACGGCCCCCTGACGCGGCCCCCGCCTGGCCCAATGGGGCCCCCGGATGATGCACCCCGATGGCCAGCGCAGCGCCCCCGTGCAGAAATGTTCCGCATGCGTGGATTCCTTGCCTCCGCGGTCGGCGTCAGCTGTGCGGCCGCCCTCGCCCTCCCCCTGACCCTGCCCGCCACGACCGCCGCCGCGGCCCCCGCGACCCCGACCCAGGAGTCGATCCCCGGCAGCACCCAGTCCCTCCCGCTGGCCCCGCTCACCGCGGATCGCGCCGCGGGTGGCGCCGCCCGGCAACAGGGTCTGCCCCAGCGCGACGTCCGCCCGTTCTCCCTGGTCGGCGTCGTCTGGAACGACCCGTCCGTCGCCCTGCACGGCCAGGTCCAGGTCCGCACCCGGGCGACCGGCACCACCACCTGGTCGGCCTGGCAGGACGTCGAGACGCACAACGACGACGCCCCGGACCCCGGCACCGCCGAGTCCTCCGGCCGCACCCAGCGCGGCGCCACCGCCCCGCTCTGGGTCGGCGACTCCGACGGCGTGGAGGTCCGCGTCCAGGCCGGCGGCGCGCCGGGGGCCTCCGACCGCGGCGACGCCACGGCCGAGCCGCTCCCGCAGGGCCTGCGCCTGGAACTCGTGGACCCGGGCGACGAGCCCGCCCAGGGCGCCCCCGCGGACGCCCCCCGGGCCAACGCCCTGACCGCCGAGACGGCCGCCGCCTCCGCCGTGAACGCGGAGCTCGCCCCGCTCGGCGCCACCGAGATCCCCGCGCTGACCAAGCGGCAGACCGAGGACGCCCTGATCAGCGCCCGCGGCGGCGACGTGGCGGGGGCCCAGGCCCGCCCGTACATCGGCCCGCGCCCCTCCATCGTGACCCGCAAGGGCTGGGGCGCGGACGAGACGCTGCGCGAGAGCCAGTTCCTGTACACGAATTCGGTCAAGGCGGCGTTCGTCCACCACAGCGCCTCGGGCAACAACTACCGCTGCTCCCAGGCCCCTTCCGTCATTCGCAGTATCTACCGCTACCACGTGAAGAGCAGCGGCTGGCGTGACATCGGCTACAACTTCCTCGTGGACAAGTGCGGCACCATCTACGAGGGCCGGGCCGGCGGCGTCGCGAAGCCCGTCATGGGCGCCCACACCCTCGGCTTCAACACCAACACCATGGGCATCGCGGTCCTGGGCTCGTTCGGCAGCTCCAACCCGCCCGCCGCCGCCGTGAAGGCGATCTCCCGGCTGACCGCCTGGAAGCTCGGCCTGTACGGAGCCGACCCGAACGGCTCGACATACCTCACCTCCGCGGGTGGAAATCTGTACAGCAAGGGAAAGAATGTGCGGCTGAAGGTGATCTCCGGCCACCGGGACGGCTTCGCAACCGAATGCCCGGGACGGCGTCTCTACAACCAGCTCGGCACCGCCCGCACGACGTCCGCGCAGCTCCAGGGGCGCTGACACGCCGGACACGGGCCGGCCCGGGCACCTCGAACGGTCTGCATACACTGGCCGGCCGAAAGACAGTTCGGCCGGCCCCAGCAGGAAGCAGAGACGACAGGTGACAGAAGCGATCCTCCTGGTCGGCGGCAAGGGCACCAGACTGCGGCCCCTCACGGTGAACACGCCGAAGCCGATGGTCCCGGCGGCCGGTGTGCCCTTCCTCACGCATCAGCTCGCCCGCGCGAGAGCGGCCGGCGTCGACCACATCGTCCTGGCCACCTCGTACCTGGCCGAGGTCTTCGAGCCGTACTTCGGCGACGGCTCCCGCCTCGGGCTCCACCTGGAGTACGTCACCGAGGTCGAGCCCCTCGGCACCGGCGGCGCCATCCGCAACGTGGCCCCGCGGCTGCGCTCCGGACCCGACGACCCGGTCCTCATCTTCAACGGCGACATCCTCACCGGCCTCGACATCGGGGCCCTCGTCCACGAGCACGAGTCGACCGGCGCGGACGTCTCCCTGCACCTCTCGCGGGTCGAGGACCCCCGCGCGTTCGGCCTCGTCCCCACGGACGGCACCGGACGCGTCACGGCGTTCCTGGAGAAGCCCCAGACGCCCGAGGAGATCGTCACCGACCAGATCAACGCCGGTGCCTACGTCTTCCGCCGCTCGGTGATCGACACGATCCCGACGGGCCGCCCCGTCTCGGTGGAGCGTGAGACGTTCCCGGGGCTGCTCGCCGACGGCGCCCACCTCCAGGGCATGGTCGACTCGACGTACTGGCTCGACCTCGGCACCCCGCAGGCCTTCGTGCGCGGCTCCGCCGACCTCGTCATGGGCCGCGCCCCGTCCCCGGCGGTCCCCGGCCGGCGCGGCGAACGACTCGTGCTGCCGACGGCCGAGGTCGCCCCGGACGCCAAGCTCACCGCCGGCACGGTCGTCGGCGAGCACGCGCGCGTGGGCGAGGGCGCCCGGGTCACCGGCTCGGCGATCCTGGCCGGCGCGGTGGTCGAGCCCGGCGCGGTGATCACGGACTCCCTGATCGGCCGCGGCGCCCGTGTGGGTGCCCGCACGGTCCTCTCGGGGGCCGTCGTCGGGGACGGGGCGCAGGTCGGCGCGGACAACGAGCTCCGCGAGGGCGTCCGGATCTGGTGCGACGCGACGATCCCGGACGCGTCGATCCGCTTCTCCTCGGACCAGTAGCCGCGAAGGCCCCTCCCGCGTGACCTCGGCGACATCCGCCGCACCCCGGAGGGGCCCGGGCTACGCTCGTGAGATGGCCGGCCGCCGATACGTCCCGAACCCCGCACCGCGGCAGACCCGCACCACGGTCCGCGGCGGCGAGACCCACGTACCCCGGCCCACCCACGCCCCGGCCGCCTCCACGGCCGCGTCCCGCGTCTACGCGCCGCCGGCCCCCGTCCACCTGGGCCTCACACTCGGCCCCCTGCGCCGCGGCCCCGCGGACCCCACCTTCCGTACGACCCCGGACGGCTCCGTGTGGCGCACGAGCCGCACCCCCGAGGGCCCCGCGACGCTCCGGGTCACCCAGCGGGCCGACGACACGTTCGAGGCGACGGCCTGGGGACCGGGCGCGCAGTGGTTCCTGGACCAACTCCCGTCCCTGCTCGGCGCGTTGGACGACCCTGCGCCCTTCGAGCCGCGCCACCGCCTGGTCGCGCAGACGGCCCGCAGACGGCAGGGCCTGCGCCTGACCCGGACCGGCCTGGTCCTGGAGTCGCTGATCCCGTCGATCCTGGAACAGAAGATCACGACGGACGAGGCCTACCGCGCCTGGCGCCTGCTCCTCCACAAGTACGGCGACCCGGCCCCGGGCCCGGCCGGCGGCGACCTGCGCATGCGGGTCGTGCCGGACCCGTACACCTGGACCAGGATCCCGTCCTGGGAGTGGCACAAGGCGGGCGTCGACAACAAGCGCGCGTCGACGATCCTGCGCGCCGCGAAGGTCGCCCGCCGCCTGGAGGAGGCGGCGCACATGGACCCGCCCGCCGCCCGCGCCCGCCTCGAACTCGTCCCCGGCATCGGCCCCTGGACCTCCGCCGAGACGGTCCAGCGGACGAACGGCGCCCCCGACGAGGTCACCACGGGAGACCTGCACCTGCCGGGCATCGTCGGCCACGCCCTCGCCGGCCACCGCGACGCCACGGACGCCGACATGCTCGAACTCCTGGCCCCCTACGCCGGCCAGCGCCACCGGGCGGCCCGCCTGATCCTCCTCAGCGGCATCTCCCCACCACGCCGCCAGCCGAAGATGAGGCGAGTGAACATCGCGGAGTGGTGAGCCCCCGACCCCATCCAGCGACTCCGTCGCGGGGCGCGACCGATTTGCCCCTGGTGGCGCACGAAGTGTGCCTCCCAGGGGCGCGGGGCTGTACCCGTTCAGCGACTCCGTCGCGGGGCGCGACCGATTTGCCCCTGGTGGCGCACGAAGTGTGCCTCCCAGGGGCGCGGGGAACTGCGCGAGAAGCCCCACCGGCCGGACGCCGGCGACGATGATCAGCCCCTACGGCGGCGCCCCCGCCATGGACGAGGCCTACCGAACCTCGACGAACTCCGAGACAATCCGCTCCGGCCGCCCCGCAGGGACCCGCGCAGGGTGTCCGACAGCAACCGCCCCCATCGGATCCCAACCCCCTGGAAGGTCGAGCACCCCGCGCACGACATCCCGGCAGAACATGGTCGACGACACCCACGCGGAGCCGAGCCGCTCCCCGGCCAGCGCCACCAGAAAATTCTGCACGCCCGCCCCGGCGGCGACGACGAACATCTCCCGCTCGGCCGCGTCCCGCTGCACGTCCCCGTACGTGTGCGCCCCGTCCATGACGAGGCACGGCACGACCAGGTACGGAGCGTTGCGCAGCACGTCGCCGCGCCGCACCCGCTTCTCGATGGACTCCTCGCTCTTGCCGTCCCGGCGCAGGTCCGCGACCCACGCGTCCCGCATCGCGTCGAGCAGCTTCGTGCGCGAGGCGGCCGATTCGAGCAGGACGAACCGCCAGGGCGTCGTGTGATGCGGCGCGGGCGCGGTCACGGCCGCGGCGACGGCGCGGCGCACCGCCCCGGGGTCGACGGCCTCGTCCGTGAAGGCCCGCACGGTACGCCGCTGCGTCACCGCTTCGCGTACGGCCTCCGAGGCGCCGAGCCGGAACATGTCGTCGTGGGCGACACGCACCAACTCCCGTGCGGAGCCGCCCTGTTCGCCCGCGGCGGTGACGCCGGGCAGGCCGCGTACGACGGCGACGGGCAGGCCGCCGGCCTTGCCCTTGACGAGGTCGCCCGCGGCGGCCAGCTCGTCGGCGGTCGCCACGACGGTCGCGCTCAGTGGATTGCCGTGCGCGTCCGTGCCGCCGCGCAGGTCGTCGAGGACCCGCACCCCGGCGGCGCCGATGGCGACGTCCGTCAGTCCGTTGCGCCACGGGCGGCCGAAGGTGTCCGTCACGACGACGCCGACGTCCACGCCGAGCGCGGCGCGCACCCCGGCGCGGATCGAGGCCGCCGACGCGTCCGGGTCCTCGGGCAGCAGCAGCACCGTGCCGGCCGGCGTGTTCGACGCGTCGACCCCGGCGGCGGCCATCACCAGGCCCAGCCGGTTCTCCACGATGCGCAGGGGGCCGCGGCGGGCCACGACCCGTACGGTCTCGGCGTCGATCGCGGCCTCGCGGTCGTCGGCCCGCACGATCCGGCCCTCGGCCTTGCTGACGATCTTCGAGGTGACCAGGAGGACGTCACCGTCGGCGAGGTCCGGCTCGGCGGCGACGATCAGCGCGGCGAGATCGGCGCCCTCGGTGACCTCGGGTATGCCGGGGACCGCCCAGGCCCGGAAGGACGGCGCGTCGCTCACGAGGCCCGGACCTCCTCGGCGAGGGCGAGCGCGGCGCGCGCCATGTCGGCGGCGGCCAGCCCCTCCGCGGGGTCGGTCATCATCAGGGGCACGGCCCGGCACCGGATGCCGGCCGCCTCGACGCGCTCCACGGCGCCCTCGTCCACGGTGTCCACGAGCCAGCCGTCGAGCAGCCCCGACCCGTAGTGCTCGGCGACGGCGGCGGCGCTGGACTCGACGCCGACGGCGGCCAGCACCTTGTCGGCCATGCCGCGCACCGGCGCGTCCCCGACGATGGGGGAGAGGCCGACGACCGGCACGCCCGCGTCGGCGATGGCCTCGCGGACGCCGGGCACGGCGAGGATCGTGCCGATGCTGACCACCGGGTTCGACGGCGGGAAGAGGATCACGTCGGCCTGGGCGATCGCCTCCAGGACGCCGGGCGCGGGCTTGGCGGCCTCGGCGCCGACCGGCACGATCGCGTGCGCGTCGACGGAGGCGCGCAGCTTCACCCAGTACTCCTGGAAGTGCACGGCGCGGCGCTCGCCGTCGAGCGTGACGGCGACGTGCGTCTCGACGCGGTCATCGGACATCGGCAGCAGCCGCACGCCCGGCTTCCAGCGCTCGCACAGCGCTTCGGTGACGGCGCTGAGCGGGTATCCGGCGCCGAGCATCTGCGTGCGCACGATGTGGGTCGCGAAGTCCCGGTCGCCGAGCCCGAACCACTCGGGTCCGACCCCGTACGCCGCGAGCTCCTCCTTGACCCGGTGCGTCTCGTCGGTACGCCCCCAGCCCTGCTCCTCGTCGATGCCGCCGCCCAGGGTGTACATCACCGTGTCGAGGTCGGGACAGACCTTGAGGCCGAAGAGGTGGATGTCGTCCCCGGTGTTGCCGATGACCGTGATGTCCGCGTCCGGGGCGGCCCGCTTGAGACCGCGAAGGAACCGGGCACCACCGATGCCGCCTGCCAGAACCACAATGCGCATGGCCCCAGCATCGCAGGCGTCACCGACAGTGCGTCAGCTGGTCCCGGTCAGTTCGATCTCGGCCACCGCGTCGCGGCCCGCCTCGGTGGAGCAGGCGGCCGAGTGCATCGGCATCTCGGTGAGGCCCGGGTAGTACACGTGCAGGCTGACGGCCGGCTCCAGGGAGTCGTTGGCGACCTCGTGGACGTACCCGGGGGCGAAGACGCGCTGCGCACCGGCCGCGAGCGTGTGGGTGCCCCGCTCCGTACGCTCCGTCAGCTCGCCCTCCAGGAGGGTCAGGACGCCGGAGGAGAGCCCGTGGTCGTGCAGCCCGCTGCCCTGTCCCGGCACCCAGGAGAGCAGCCACACCTCGTAGCCGGGCCCGGTGCGCAGCCGGTGGTACCAGCGGGTCGTCGCGTCGTACTCGACGAGGTGCTCCCACTGGGAGCGGTCGGCGGCGATGGAGCGGGCGAGCCCGGCGAACTCGGCCACGGTCTGCGGGTGCTCGCGCGCGGGCTGCAGCAGGTGCTGGACTTCGAGGATGTCGCCGGCGATCTGGAGGTCGCTGTCGCTGTTCATGGGGGTGTGTGGGTCCTCAACGGGGAGTGCGGGGTTGCCCCGCCCGGGCGGGGGCGAAGGGCCGTACAAGGAGAGAGGAGATGCGGCGTCGGAGCACGAGAGGCTCTACGACACACCAGCTGGGGATCGTCTCGATCGTCAGCAGCTGGGACAGCAACAGCAACAGCACGCGCGCGCAGCGGTGACGGACCCGGCGGTGCGGGGCGTCGACAGCGGCAGGTTCGCGAGCATGCCCACCAGGACACCGGGTACAAGGTGCCGCTGTCAACCCAATGTCCGGATGGTGGGAAATGTTTCACCTCATCCGGTATCCCTCGCAGGCGAAAGGTTTGTGCAGGGCTCGCACCGGACATGTGGCGCAGCAACCCGGCGGGCAAACGTCGTTGTCATCCTGTGATCCGAATGTGATCAGGTTCGCTTCCGTCTGCACGCCGGAACGAGATCGATCTCTGCGACGTCCTTTCTGGTGACGGGATGCGCCGCTGGCAAGTGTCACGGTTTTTGCCGATTTGAACACTTTCCGCATAGCCTTGGTTCCGCAGAGTGAATAAGGGGCCCAATAGCAGATCCCGGCTTGACTGCCCCGGATCGGCACACTTGTAATTTCACTCGTGTCGTTCAGCCGAATCGGTAACGGCAACATCACGGGGACGCACGGACGGACGAGGGGCGCACTATGACCGAGTCGTTTACGGATCTGCTGGTCGAGGACGCGGAAGAGGAACTCGGCTGGCAGGAGCGCGCACTGTGCGCACAGACCGACCCGGAGTCCTTCTTCCCTGAGAAGGGCGGCTCCACGCGGGAGGCCAAGAAGGTCTGCCTGGCGTGCGAGGTCCGCTCCGAATGCCTCGAGTACGCACTCGCCAACGACGAGCGGTTCGGCATCTGGGGCGGCCTGTCCGAGCGGGAGCGCCGCCGGCTGAAGAAGGCCGCCGTCTAGCTCGCGGCACCTTCGCGCGCAGGCCCGCACAGGCTCGCGCACCGCTTTGCTCACCGCTTCGCTCACAGCTTCGAGAACGCGGTACTCACGGCCCGTCGCCGGTGGTTGTCCACAGGCGGCGGGCCGCCGTTGTTGCCAGCCGTTAGTGTGGGGCCCCGTCCGAGACGCCACCGTGTCCCCAGCGGACACAGGCGTCCACCGCAGTCCAGACGAACCGGGGCCCGTACCTCGATGTCCGTGCACAGCCATTCGGCAGGCCAGTTCGGCGCTGCCGCCGCCGCGTTCAACCCGGGGCCGCAAGCGGGGTCCGACCCGAGCGGCGCTCCCGAGTTCCCCAGGCATGTCGTCACCGCCGTCCTCGTCTCGCACGACGGAGCCCGCTGGCTGCCCGATGTCCTGACGGGACTGCTCGGCCAGGAGCGCCCCGTGCAGAACGCGGTGGCGGCCGACACCGGCAGCGCCGACGCGTCCGCCGCCCTGGTCGCCCAGGCCCTCGGCGACGAGCGCGTCCTGCACCTCGCCCGCCGCACCGGCTTCGGCCAGGCCGTCGAGGAAGCCGTGCGCGGCGCCGGCGTGCTCACCCCCGAAGAGCTGCCGTACCTCAAGCGCCCCAGCGGCTGGGACCCCGTCAGCCGCTCCTGGCGCGACGACGCCTACGACCTGCCCGACCTGCCGCACGGCGCACCCGAGCAGTGGCTGTGGCTGCTGCACGACGACTGCGCGCCCGAACCCGACGCGCTCGCCCAGATGTTGCGCGTCGTCGAGGCGGAGCGCGAGGCCGGCGCCGACGTCGCGATCGTCGGCCCCAAGCTGCGCGGCTGGTACGACCGCAGGCAACTGCTCGAAGTCGGCGTCTCCATCGCCCACTCCGGCCGCCGCTGGACCGGCCTCGACCGCCGCGAGCAGGACCAGGGGCAGCACGACCACGTGCGGCCCGTCCTGTCCGTGTCCACCGCCGGCATGCTCGTGCGCCGCGACGTCTTCGAGCAGCTCGGCGGCTTCGACCGCCGACTGCCCCTCATGCGCGACGACGTCGACCTGTGCTGGCGCGCCCAGGCCGCCGGACACCGCGTCCTCGTCGCCCCCGACGCCGTCGTGCGGCACGCCGAGGCCTCCTCGCGCGAGCGCCGCACCGTCGACTGCGTCGGCCGCACCGCCACCTCGCCCCACAAGGTCGACAAGGCGGGCGCCGTCTACACCCTGCTCGTCAACGCGCGCGGGGCGGCGCTCCCCTGGGTGCTGCTCCGCCTCGTCTTCGGCACCGTGCTGCGCACCCTCGCCTACCTCGTCGGCAAGGTGCCGGGCCAGGCCTTCGACGAGATCACCGGCCTGCTGTCCACGCTGCTGCGGCCCGGCCGGATCCTCGCCGCGCGCAAGCACCGCGGCAAGGGCACCGTCGACGCCAAGGAGCTGCGGCCGCTGTTCCCGCCGCCCGGCGCCACCGTCCGGCACACCGTCGAGCAGGTCGCCGGCAGCCTCTTCGGCGGCTCCGAGCCGGAGACCACCACGGCGGGCCGACACGGCGGCGGCGGACTCGAACCGCCGTCCGGCGACGACGACTTCATCCAGGTCGAGCGGTTCGCCCGGCTCAAGCGCATCGCCCGCAACCCGGGCCCGATGCTCCTGGTCATCCTCCTGTTCATCTCCCTGGTCGCCTGCCGCGAACTGCTCGGCAGCGGCGCCCTCACCGGCGGCGCCCTGCTGCCCGCCGCCGGCGACGCCGCCGCCCTCTGGTCGCGCTACCTGGACGGCTGGCACGCCACCAGCACCGGCGGCACCCAGGCCGCACCCCCGTACCTCGCGATCGTCGCCGCCCTCGCCTCCGTGTTCCTGGGCTCCACCGGACTCGCGCTCACCGTGCTGCTCGTCGGCTCGGTACCGCTCGCCGGGTTCGCCGCGTACTTCGCCTCCCGGCCGCTCGTCGAGTCGCGCCTGCTGCGCGCCTGGGCGGCCGTCGCCTACGCGTTCCTGCCCGCCGCCACCGGCGCCCTCGCCGGAGGACGCGTCGGCACCTCGGTCCTCGCCGTCCTGCTGCCGCTCATCGCGCGCGCCGGCCTGTCGGCCTCGGGCCTCGCGAACAGCAAGGGCGCGCGGGGCAGTTGGCGCGCCACCTGGGCCTTCGCCCTGCTGCTCACCATGGCGACGGCGTTCACCCCGATCGTCTGGCCCATCGCCCTCGTCCTCGGCGTCGCGCTCCTCGTGGTGCGCCGCGACGACATCACCGCGTACGGTCTGCGCCTGCTGGCCGCGCTCGGCACCCCGCTGCTGATGCTCGCCCCGTGGTCGCTGTCCCTGCTCCCGTTCGGCTTCTTCAAGGAGGCCGGTCTGCCCTACGGGAAGGGCTCGGCGTCCCCGCTCGGACTGCTCGGCGCCTCGCCCGGCGGCCCCGGCACCACGGGCAGCCTCCTGCTCATCGGCATCGTCCTCGCCGCCCTCGCCGCCCTGCTGCGCCAGGAGCGCCGTCTGGCGATCCTGACGGCCTGGACCGCCGCCTTCACGGGCCTCGTCTTCGCGATCCTGTCCGACGGATCGACGTGGGCGGGCCCCGCCACCCTCGTCTACGGCCTCGGCCTCCTCGCCGCGGCCGTCCTCGGCGCCGACGGCGCCCGCTCGCGCGTCGCCGAGCAGAGCTTCGGCTGGCGCCAGCCGGTCGCCGCCCTCGTCGCGTTCGCCGCGGCCGGCGGACCGCTGCTGCTCGCCGCCGGCTGGATGATCGCCGGAGCCGACGGTCCCCTGGAGCGACGCGACCCGGTGCAGGTGCCCGCGTTCGTCGCCGAGGAGGCCGGCACCCGTGACCAGGCCCGCACGCTCGTCCTGGCCGGCTCCACCGGAGAGGTCTCGTACTCGCTGGTGCGCGGCGCCGGCGCCCGGCTCGGCGACGGCGAACTGACCGAGGCCGCGGGCGTCAACGCGAAGCTCGACAAGGTCGTCGCCAACCTGGTCGCCGGCTCCGGCGCCGACCAGGCCGACCAGCTGGGCGGCTTCGCCGTCCGCTACGTCCTCGTACGGGACGGAGCGCCCCGTGAGATGGGCCGCGTCCTGGACGCGACGCCCGGCCTGACCCGGCTCAGCCAGCAGGACGGCACCGCCCTGTGGCGCGTCGACCGGCAGGTGGCGCGCGCGGTGCTGCTGCCGACCGCCGCCACCGGCTCCACCTCGGAGCAGGCCAGGCCCGTCGCCGCGGGCCCCGTCGACGTGCACACCGACGTGCCCGCCGGCCCCCAGGGCCGCGTGCTGCGCCTCGCCGACGAGGCCGCCGAGGGCTGGACCGCCACGCTCGACGGCACGGCCCTGAAGCCGGTCACCGTCGACGGCTGGGCCCAGGGCTTCGAACTGCCCGCGTCCGCCGGCCGCCTGGACGTCACCTACGACGCCCCGCTCACCCACACCGCCTGGCTGTGGGCCCAGGGCGCCCTCACGCTCGTCCTGATCGTGCTCGCCCTGCCGGGCCGCCGCCGCGACGTCGACGACGACCTCCCCGAGGAGGACGTCGCCGTGCCCGCGCAGGCCGTCGAGGGCGAGGGCCGCCGCGCCCGCAGGCTGCGCGCCCAGGCCGAGGCCGAGGCCGCGCAGAACGCGGCAGCCGACGAGGCGCCGCCCGCCCCGGAGGAGCCCGCGCCCGTCCCGCAGCAGGCCTACGCCGAGTGGGACCAGCCCAGCTACGCGAATGCCGAGTACGACACCACCGCGTACGCGGCGGGCGAGCAGCAGCCGTACCAGGACGCCTCCTACGGATACGCCCCGCAGGCCGACCCCTACCAGGCGAACCAGTACGACCCGTACGCCTACGGGGGCACCTACGAGACGCAGGCCCCGTACGAGCCCTACGAAGCGACGCACGAGCAGCACGGCGACGGCACCGGCGCCGACCGTGAGCGCCCCGACGGGAGCCAGCAGTGAACCGCACGACCCTGTCCCTGATCGCCGCCACCGTGGCGCTCGCCGCCGTGACCGGTTTCGCCGGCGCGACCTCCGGCGGCGGCTCGGACGACGCGCCCGCCAAGGCCGCCGCCCGGCTGCCCGTCGAGCGCTCCAGCCTGCTGTGCCCCTCGCCCAGTGCGTCCGACCTGGCGGAGACCGCCTACGGGGCGTACACGCCGCCCTCGAAGGACACGGAGGACGGCGGCACGGCGCAGCTGCTGCCCGCCGGGACCGGCGCGGCCGACGGCGCGGACCAGGGCAAGAGCAAGGGCGACGACAAGAAGCAGAAGCCGGTCCTCACCCCGAAGGCGCCCGGCAAGCCCGTCGAGGGCGAGGCCGACGGCGCCGACGCCCCGGCCCTGATCGGCACCGCGGACGGCGCGCTGGCCCCCGGCTGGACCGTCCAGCAGACCACCTCCGTGAGCGCGGGAACGGGCCGCGGCCTGCTCGGCCTGAGCTGCTCCGCGCCCGACACCGACTTCTGGTTCCCGGGCGTCTCCACCGACGCGGACCGCAGCGACTATCTCCACCTCACGAACCCGGACGACGAGGCCGCGGTGGTGGACGTGCAGCTGGCGGGCCCCGACGGCGCGATCAAGTCCGACGTCGGCGAGGGCATCCAGGTGGGGCCGCACTCCAGCGTCCCGGTGCTCCTGTCGACGCTCACCGAGAAGCCGTACCCGAACCTGACGGCGCACGTCACCGCGCGCAGCGGCCGGGTCGCCGCCGCGGTGTCGGCCGCCGACGCCAAGCTGGGCGGCGACTGGCTGCCCGCGGCCGCCGACCCGGCGGGCACGCTCGTGCTGCCCGGCGTCCCGAAGGACGCGACGGAAGCCCGCCTGGTGGTCTTCGCGCCCGGCCAGGACGACGCCGACCTGAAGGTGCAGCTCGCCACCGGCACCGGCCGGATCTCCCCGGCCGGGCACGCCACGCTGCACGTGAAGTCGGGCATGACGAGCGCGATCGACCTCGGTGCGGTCACGCGCGGGGAGCCGGGTTCGCTGATCCTGTCGCCCACCGAGGACTCGGTGCCGGTGGTGGCCGCGCTGCGCGTCACGCGCGGCAAGGGCGCGGACCAGGAGACCGCGTTCATCCCCGCGACCCGGGACATCGGCACGCGCGCGACGGTCGCCGGCAACCCGGCGAAGGGCGTCACGCTCGCGCTGACCGCCCCCGACGCGGCGGCGAAGGTCAAGGTCACCGCCTCCCCGGGCACCGGCGGCGGCACGGCGACCACGAAGGAGTACACGGTCAGGGCCGGGACGACCCTGTCGGTGGCCCCGCCCGTGCCGAGCGGCCTGAAGGGCACGTACGCGCTCACCGTGGAGCCCGTCTCGGGCGGTCCGGTGCACGCCTCGCGGACGCTGGCCGAGGAGCAGGACGGCGTGCCCGCGTTCACCGTCCAGACGCTCCCCGACGACCGCGGCACCGTGTTCGTGCCGCAGGCCGACGAGGACCTGGCGGTGCTGCAGCGGTAGCCGCGCGCGAGGCGGGGCCGCCGCGGTGGGCGCGGCGGCTCAGTCCTCGGCGTCCCCGTAGCGCGGGTCCACGGTCTCGGGGGTCAGCCCGAGCACCTCGGCGACCTGCTCGACCACCACGTCGTGCACCAGCGCCGCCCGCTCGTCGCGCCCCTTGCTGCGGATCTCCACGGGGCGCCGGTAGACGATCACGCGCGCGGGGTGGCTCTCCCGCGCCGGGACCACGCCGCCCAGCGGCACGGTGTCGCCGCCCCAGGCCTCGTCCTCGCGGGTCAGCCGCGGGACCTCCAGGACCAGGAAGTCGACCTCGGACAGCTGCGGCCAGCGCCGCTCCAGGCGCTCCACGGAGTCCTGCACGAGGTCCGCGAAGACCTCGGCCCTGCTCGCCGCCAGCGGCACCTGAGGCGGCGCCACGGGCCCGCGCATGCCGCGGCCGTGCCGGTCGCGGCGGCGCGGCGGGCGCGCCTCGCCAGGGGAGCGCGGTCCCTGATTGTCAGGACTTTCCATCACCGAGGCAGCGTAGTCCTCCGCGGCGGTGCGGGTCTCGGCGGCGCGGAGCGGCTCCGTTCGGGGCAGCCCGTGTCGTTTCCTGACCGATCAGGCCAATCTTGAGCTTGAACACGTTTCTTCCCCGGACCGCTGATCTCGCGGCTCCTGGCCGGATCTGCCCCGAATGGTGACCGGTTTCAAGTGGTCGCGGGGGCGTACGACCGGGGGTCCTCGCAGGTCACCGCGGGCGCCCCCGCAGGCCCGTGTGCGCCGTCTCACCACGCGACACGGTGGGGTGACCTCGGGGAGAGTCGTCGCGGCCCGCTCAAGAGTGCGGTACCGTCCAACATCGTGAGCCCTGTACGTCGCTGTTCGCGCACCGCTTGCGGCCGTCCCGCCGTCGCGACGCTGACGTACGTCTACGCCGACTCGACCGCGGTCCTCGGCCCCCTCGCCACCTACGCCGAGCCGCACTGTTACGACCTGTGCGCCGAGCACTCCGAGCGCCTCACCGCCCCGCGCGGGTGGGAGGTCGTCCGCCTCTCCGACGGCAGCGGCCCGAGCCGCCCCAGCGGGGACGATCTCGAAGCCCTCGCCAACGCCGTGCGCGAGGCGGCCCGCCCGCAGGAGCGCGTCGCCGAGGCCGGCGGCTCCGGCCCGCGCACCGCCGACCCGATGGAGGTCGCCCGCCGCGGCCACCTCCGCGTCCTGCGCTCGCCGGACAACTGACGCACCCGCTGCCCGCTGGTGAACCCGCGGGCCGCGCCGGACATCTGACGCCCCGCCGGCATCCGACCCTCGTCGCGCCATCTGCCCCCCCGTAGCGCCATCTGACGCACCGCCATTCGTGTCCCATGCGTTGACTCGTGTCGTCCAGTGACATGACCATGACGGCTCCGCACCTGACTCCGGGATTCCGGGAGGCGCACGTGTTCGTCCAGCAACTGGAGCCCGTCGGCGGCTCGCTCGGCCTGTCCGCCCTCGTCGCGACCCTGCCCCTCGTCACCGTCCTCGTCCTGCTCGGCGCCGTGCGCATGAAGGCCCACCGCGCGGGCCTCATCGGACTCGCCGTCGCCGTCCTCGTCGCCTGGCTCGCCTTCGGCATGCCGCTCGACCAGACCTTCGCCGGCGCCGCCCAGGGCGCCCTCTTCGGGCTCTTCCCCATCCTGTGGATCGTCGTCAACGCCCTGTGGGTGTACCGGATGACCGTCCGCACCCGGCACTTCGACATCCTGCGCCGCTCCTTCGGACGCCTCTCCGACGACCCGCGCATCCAGGCACTCGTCGTCGCCTTCTGCTTCGGCGCGCTCCTGGAGGCGCTCGCCGGGTTCGGCGCGCCCGTCGCCATCTGCGCCGTCATGCTCGTCGCGCTCGGCTTCGACCCGGTCAAGGCCGCCGTCGTCGCCCTCGTCGCCAACACCGCGCCCGTCGCCTTCGGCGCCATGGGCACCCCCGTCGTCACGCTCGCCCAGGTCACCGGCCTCCCGCTCGACTCCGTCGCCTCCGTGGTGGGCCGTCAGACCCCGCTGCTCGCCCTCGTGGTGCCGCTCGTGCTCGTCGGTCTCGTCGACGGGCGGCGCGGCCTGCGCGAGACGTGGGTGCCCGCACTCACCTGCGGCGTCGCCTTCGCCGCCGCACAGTTCACCGCCTCCAACTACGTGTCCGCGCAGCTCGCCGACATCGGGGCCGCTCTGATCGGCGCCGGCGCCCTGGTCGCCGTACCGCACGCGCGCCGGCCCGCCGCCGCGCCCGTACGCGCCGCCGTCCTCACCGGCGCGCGCAGCGAGGACCTCGACGAGGAGGACCCGCGCCGCGAGATCGTGCGCGCCTACACCCCGTACGCGCTGATCGTCGTGATCTTCTCCGTGGCGCAGATCCCCGCCGTCAAGGAGACCCTCGCCCGCGCCAACCGGGTCTTCGACTGGCCCTTCCTGGACGTCGCCGACCCCAGCGGCAAGCCGGTCGGCGGCAACCTGTTCACCCTGCCCCTCGTCTCCACCGGCGGCACCCTCGTGCTCCTCGCCGGCATCGGCACCGCCGTCGTCCTCGGTGTCCACGCACGCGTGGCCGTGCGCGAATGGCTCGGCACCGTCCACGAACTGCGCTTCGCGATCCTCACCGTGACGAGCGTGCTCGCGCTCGCCTACGTGATGAACCTGTCCGGGCAGGCCGCCACCATCGGGCACGCCGTGGCGGCGGCGGGCGCCGGGCTCGCCTTCCTGTCACCCGTCCTCGGGTGGTTCGGCGTCGCCGTCTCCGGCTCCGACACCTCCGCCAACGCCCTCTTCGGTGCCCTCCAGGTGACCGCCGCCCAGCAGTCCGGGCTCTCGCCCGAGCTCCTCGCCGCGGCGAACAGCTCCGGCGGCGTCCTCGGCAAGATGATCTCCCCGCAGAACCTCACCATCGCCTGCGCCGCCGTCGGCCTCGCCGGCAAGGAGGGCGACCTGCTGCGCAAGGTACTGCCGTGGAGCCTGGGCCTGTTGCTCGTCATGTGCCTGATCGTGCTGGGGCAGAGCACCCCCGTGCTGTCCTGGATGCTGCCGTGACCTGTGGTGATGCCGGGCGCCGCGCCGCCGGGGAGGAATGAGGGGTTCACGGTCCGCTGTCGGTACGGCCGGGTAGTTTGTGGGGTCCGAGAAGACTCCAGGAGGGCTGGGCCGGCCGTGGCTGCAGATCTGTCGACGATCGTGAAGGCGTACGACGTGCGCGGGGTGGTCCCGGACCAGTGGGACGAGGAGACCGCCGCGCTCTTCGGCGCCGCCTTCGTCCAGGTGACCGGCGCCGACGCGATCGTCGTCGGGCACGACATGCGCCCCTCCTCGCCCGGCCTGTCCGGCGCCTTCGCGCGCGGCGCCGCCGCACTCGGCGCCGACGTCACCGAGATCGGCCTCTGCTCCACCGACCAGCTGTACTACGCGTCGGGCGCGCTCGGCCTGCCCGGCGCCATGTTCACCGCCTCGCACAACCCGGCGCAGTACAACGGCATCAAGATGTGCCGGGCCGGCGCCGCCCCCGTCGGCCAGGACACCGGCCTCGCCGACATCCGCCGCCTCGCCGAGCAGTGGAGCGAGACCGGCGCCCCCGAGCCCGCCGCCACCCCCGGCACGATCACCCGGCGCGACACCCTCGACGCCTACGCGGCGCACCTGCGCGGTCTCGTCGACCTGAGCGGCATCCGCCCCCTCAAGGTCGTCGTGGACGCGGGGAACGGGATGGGCGGGCACACCGTCCCCACCGTCCTCGCCGGGCTGCCGCTCGACGTCGTACCGATGTACTTCGAGCTGGACGGGACCTTCCCGAACCACGAGGCGAACCCGCTGGACCCGGCCAACCTCGTGGACCTCCAGGCCCGCGTCCGCGCCGAGGGCGCCGACCTCGGCCTCGCCTTCGACGGCGACGCCGACCGCTGCTTCGTCGTCGACGAGCGCGGCGAGCCGGTCTCGCCGTCCGCCGTCACCGCCCTGGTCGCCGCGCGGGAGCTCGCGCGCAACGGCGGGACCGGCACGATCATCCACAACCTGATCACCTCCCGGTCCGTCCCCGAGGTCGTCCGCGAGCACGGCGGCACGCCCGTGCGCACGCGCGTGGGGCACTCGTTCATCAAGCAGGAGATGGCCACCAGCGGCGCGATCTTCGGCGGCGAGCACTCGGCGCACTACTACTTCAAGGACTTCTGGAACGCGGACACGGGCATGCTCGCCGCCCTCCACGTCCTCGCCGCGCTCGGCGGCCAGGCGGAGCCGCTCTCCTCCCTCGTCTCCTCCTACGACCGCTACGCGGGCTCCGGGGAGATCAACTCCACCGTCGCCGACCAGGCGGGCCGGCTCGCCGCGATCAAGGCCGCGTACGGCGACCGCGACGGCATCACCCTGGACGAGCTCGACGGCCTGACGGTGAGCGCCGCCGACTGGTGGTTCAACGTCCGCCCGTCGAACACGGAGCCGCTGCTGCGGCTGAACGCGGAGGCGCGGGACGCGGTGACCATGGAGAAGATCCGCGACGAGGCCCTCGCCCTGATCCGCGCCTAGCCCTGGTTCGGGGTACGGATGGTGGCCGCCGCCCTGGGCGCGGGATACGGATTCGGGGGCCCTCGCTACGGTCTGGCCGCCCTGGACACGGGGCCGCGCGTTTCCCTGCGCGGCACGCAGCCGCCCCGCCTCTGCCCGCCCCCTCCCGTCGGCCCGGCACCTGGCCTCGGGCAGCGCCTCAGCCCCGGTCATGCGTTCCGGCGCCCCGAGCGCGCATCCGGTCGCCCCGTCTCGGGGCCGCATTCCGGTCTCCCCAGCCTTGGGCAGTCTGCCGCCTGGGGCGGCACGGGTGGGCAAGGCGGCACCCCAGCGCCGGACGCGCGATGAAGGAGGCGTCGGCCCCAGCCCCGCCCGGGCACGGGGCACCCCACGGGACACCCGGCCAACGAGGCACCCCCATCCCGGCCCCGCCCAGACCCAGCCACCTGCCCCACACCCATCCCCGCCCCACAACAACCCCGCCCCCCGCCGGAGAGGCACAGGCATCGGGCCCCGCCCGCCCCCCAGCGGTACGCTGACCAGGTCACACCAAGACACCCGGAAGAACACCGACCGACCACCCGACGGACCCCGACGTCCGTCCCCCGGAGGGAAACGCCCATGCCGCTCGAAGCCGGCCTCCTGGAGATCCTCGCCTGCCCGGCCTGCCACGCCCCGCTGAAGGAGGCCGAGGCCGAGCTGATCTGCACCGGCAAGGACTGCGGCCTGGCCTACCCGGTCCGCGACGGCATCCCCGTCCTCCTCGTCGACGAGGCCCGCCGCCCCGCGTAACCCCCCCACCGCGAAGCAGGAGACCGACGCATGTTCGACGAAACCCTCCTGGACGACCCGGACGCGCTCGCCCGAGCCGACCGCCGGGGCCTGCTCCGCGGTGCCGCCGAAGCGGGCGCCCGCGTCCGCACGGCGGTCCTGCACGCCACCGAGGCCGGTATCGGCGACCTCAAGCCCGACGGCCGCCCCCGCACCCTGCTGATCGCGGGCCCCGGCACCGCCGCCCTCGGCGTCGCCGACCTCCTCCGCCGTCTCGCGGGCGCCGCCTGCCCCGTCGTACGGCTGCGCACCACCGGCGTCGCACCCGCCCCCGGCGCCCTGCGCTGGGAGCTGCCCGGCTGGGCAGGCGCCGTCGACCTGCTCCTCGTGGCGACCCCCGACGGCAGCGAGCCCAGCCTGTCCCTCCTCGTCGAGCAGGCCTACCGGCGCGGCGTCTCCGTCGTCGCCGTCGCCCCCGCGGGCGCCCCGCTCACCGAGGCCGTCGCCCGCGCCCACGGCCTCTTCGTCCCCATGGCGACCGCCCCGTACGAGCAGGACGAGCCGGACGCGGCCTCCGCCCCCGGCGCCCTGTGGGCCCTGCTCACCCCGCTGCTCGCCCTGCTCGACCGCACCGGTCTGCTCGACGCGTCCCCCGAGGCCCTGGAGAAGGTCGCCGACCGCCTCGACCGCACCGCCGAGCGCTGCGGCCCCGCCATCGCCATGTACGGCAACCCGGCCAAGACCCTGGCCTCCGAGCTCGCCGAGGCCCTCCCGCTGATCTGGACCGAGGGCGCCGCCGCGGGCCCCGCCGGCCGCCGCTTCGCCGCCGCCCTCGCCGAGCTGGCCGGCAGGGCCGCCCTGGCCGCCGACCTGCCCGAGGCGATGCCCGCCCACGGCGCGCTGCTGACCGGCTCCCTCGCCGCGGGCGCCGACCCCGACGACTTCTTCCGCGACCGCGTCGAAGAGGTCCAGGCCCTGCGCGCCCGCGTCGTCCTGCTCCGCGACCGGCCCGCCGGCAGCCTGAGCGCCGCCCCGGCCGCCCGCGAGCTCGCGCTCTCGCACGACACCGCGATCAGCGAGCTGGAGCCCGAGGAGGGCAGCGACCTGGAGACGCTCGCGGAGCTGATCGCCGTCACGGATTTCGCCGCCGTTTACCTGGGCCTCGCCTCCACGGCGTGAAGTAGTCCCGCCGGCCCGCAGCCACGCCGCCGGCTCACAGGCACGCCGGCTCGTAGTCCCGCCGCCTCGCCCGACGCGTACGGAGAACGCCCCATGGACCGCCTCACCAACCCCGTCCGCCCCTACGCCTGGGGCTCCGCCACCGCCATCCCGCACCTCCTGGGTGTGGAACCGACCGGCGAACCCCAGGCCGAGATGTGGATGGGCGCCCACCCGGGAGCCCCCTCCGGCACCGACCGCGGCCCGCTCAACCAGGTCATCGACGCCGCCCCCGAGCGCGAACTCGGCCCCGAGACCGTCGCCAAGTTCGGCCCCCACCTGCCCTTCCTCCTCAAACTCCTCGCGGCGGGCGCCCCCCTCTCCCTCCAGGTCCACCCCGACCTGCGCCAGGCACAGGAGGGTTACGAGGCCGAGGAGCGCGCCGGGATCCCCCTCGCGGCCCCGCACCGCAACTACAAGGACGCCAACCACAAGCCCGAACTCGTGTGCGCGCTCACCGAGTTCGACGGCCTGTGCGGCTTCCGCGACCCCGAGGAGTCCGCCCGCCTCCTCGAAGGCCTCGGCGTCGACAGCCTCAAGCCCTACGCCGACCTGCTGCGCGCCCACCCCGAAGAGGCCGCCCTGCGCGAGGTCCTCACCGCGATCCTCAGCGCCGACCGCACCGAGATGGCGCACACCGTCACCGAGGCCACCGCCGCCGCCCAGCGCCTCGGCGGCCCCTACGCCCCCTACGCGGACCTCGCCCACCACTTCCCCGGCGACCCCGGCGTGATCGCGGCCATGCTCCTCAACCACGTACGGCTGCAGCCCGGCGAGGCCCTCTACCTCGGCGCCGGCGTCCCGCACGCCTACCTGGACGGCCTCGGCGTCGAGATCATGGCCAACTCCGACAACGTGCTGCGCTGCGGACTGACCCCCAAGCACATCGACGTCCCCGAACTGCTGCGCATCGTCCGCTTCGAGGCCACCGACCCCAACGTCCTGCGCCCCGAGGCCTCCCCGGACGGCGAAGAGGTCTACGACACCCCCATCGACGAGTTCCGCCTCTCGCGCCACGTCCTGCCCGCGAGCAGCGGCCGCCACGACCTGACGGCCCCCACCCCGCAGATCCTGCTCTGCACCGCCGGCACGGTCCGGGCCGGCGAGCTCGACCTCGGCCCCGGCCAGTCCGTGTTCGTCCCCGCGGGCGAGAAGGCCGAAGTGTCCGGTACGGGCACGATTTTCCGCGCCACAGTCGTGGCCTGAGCTCCGTCCCACGCGCCCCGTGCTGCAACAATGACCCACTGCAAAAGGCAAGCAAAACAGCGCCTCCTGCCTCAGCGGCACAGGACGTCACAGCAGCACGGGTCGTACGAAGGGACACCGGGAACAACATGAGTGCTTCAGGCGGAGCCAAGGCGATCGTGGCGGCACTCGCCGCCAACCTCGCCATCGCGGTAGCGAAGTTCGTAGCGTTCCTCTTCAGTGGCTCCTCGTCGATGCTCGCCGAGTCCGTCCACTCCCTCGCCGACTCCGGCAACCAGGGACTGCTGCTCCTCGGCGGCAAGAAGGCCCAGCGCGAGGCCACCCCGCAGCATCCCTTCGGCTACGGCCGCGAGCGCTACATCTACGCGTTCCTCGTCTCCATCGTGCTCTTCTCCGTCGGCGGCATGTTCGCCGTCTACGAGGGCTACGAGAAGATCAAGCACCCGCACGACCTCGAGCACTGGTACTGGCCGGTCGGCGTTCTCGTCTTCGCGATCATCGCCGAGAGCTTCTCCTTCCGTACGGCCATCAAGGAGTCGAACGAGCTGCGCGGCAAGCTCAGCTGGGGCCAGTTCATCAAGCGCGCCAAGGCGCCCGAGCTGCCCGTCGTTCTCCTGGAGGACTTCGGCGCGCTGATCGGTCTGATCCTCGCCCTGTTCGGCGTCGGCCTCACCCTCGCCACCGGTGACGGCGTCTGGGACGGCATCGGCACGCTCTGCATCGGCATCCTGCTCATCGTCATCGCGATCGTGCTCGCTCTGGAGACCAAGTCGCTGCTCCTCGGCGAGGCCGCCGGCACCGAGGAGGTCGAGAAGATCGAGAAGGCGGTCGTCGACGGCGACACCGTCACCGGTCTCATCCACATGCGCACGCTCCACCTCGGCCCCGAGGAGCTCCTCGTCGCCGCGAAGATCGCCGTCCGGCACGACAACACCGCCGCCGAGGTCGCCCGCGCCATCGACGCGGCGGAGACCCGTATCCGCGCCGCCGTCCCGATCGCCCGCGTCATCTACCTCGAGCCCGACATCTACAGCGAGACCGCTGCCGCCGAGGGCGCCGACCCCGCGGCCACGCCGGGCGGCCCGACCCCGACCCCGGCCCACTGACCTGAACAAGTGAAGGGGGCGGCGAGCTTCAAGCTCGCCGCCCCCTTTTCGGGTCTCCAGGCCCGCTCAGGCCCACGCCCACCCCCGTAACCCGCCCCGAGGCCACGGCCCGTCGATCCTCGGCGACCGCGCGCTCACCCGGAGAGCGGCCGGACCATGTACGCGGCCCCGGCCCCCGCCCCGCTGCGGCGCCGGCCCCACGGCAACATCAGCACGCCCCGGCCATCCCTCCGCGGCTTCCACCCCAGGCGACCCAAGGGCCCGCGCCGGCCACTGCCGAACCGGCCTCCCCGCTCACCTCTGAACCGGCCACCCCGCCCACCGCATCGCCTCGTCCCGCCGCCGCGCCTGCCGCGCGGCGACCCCACAGGCCAGGCCTCCGATCGCCGAGCCCAGCCCGGCGACCCCCGCCCCCGCGATCACCAGTGGCCGCACCGGACTGTCCACGACCCGCCCCTCCACCGCGCCGAGCGGCACCGAACCCGCGTGGTCGCTCTGGAAATAGCGGGAGTCGTTCGCGTTGCCCCGCTGGTCGCCCATCAGGAACAGCCGACCGGGCGGAACCCGCACGTCGTACGCCGGGCCTCCGTTCGCCTCGCCGCCGCGCAGATACGGCTCGGCCAGATCCCGCCCGTTCAGCCGGGTCGACCCGGTCGGCCCACCGGCGTGCGCCACCCGGTCGCCACCGAGCCCCACGACCCGCTGGAGCACGGGCCGCCCGCCGTAGCGCGAGGGCATCGACAGCAGCACCACATCGCCCCGGCGCACCTCGCTCCCGTCCATCCGCTCGACCAGCAGCCGCGCGCCGACCGAGTAGGTCGGCTCCATGCCTCCGCTCGCCGCGGACACGCCCCGGTACCCCGTCGCGAGCCACCCCACCGACCCCACCAGCGCCACCACACCCAGCGGCCCCAGCAGCCAGGCCGCCATCAGCAACCGGCGCGCCTTCTCGTTCATACGTTTCCCTCCCCGCGCCGCTCACCTGCGAAGCCGCGCGGGGAGAGGCTAGCCCCGGCGGACGGGGTGGGGCCGGGCGAGGCGATCGGTGTAGATTCGTCACGAGCCAGACGTCGCTGCTGATGGCGGTCGGGCGGCCCGCACGCTGGGTCGGCCGAGGGAGAGAGGGCCTCCGACGGACTGCGCTGCGAGTATCGGAGGACACCTGTGTCCGAAGACGCCCGCAGACCAGCCATGCGTGCCCGCCCCGCAAGGACGCGGCGCACCAGCCCACCTCGACCGACTGCACTGCACCGAGGAGCAGCTCACACATGACTTCCGCACAGGACTTCAAGGTCGCCGACCTCTCCCTCGCGGCGTTCGGCCGCAAGGAGATCACCCTCGCCGAGCACGAGATGCCCGGCCTGATGTCGATCCGCAAGGAGTACGCGGAGGCCCAGCCCCTGGCCGGCGCCCGCGTCACCGGCTCCCTGCACATGACGGTCCAGACGGCCGTCCTCATCGAGACCCTGGTCGCCCTCGGCGCCGAGGTCCGCTGGGCGTCCTGCAACATCTTCTCGACGCAGGACCACGCCGCCGCCGCCATCGCCGTCGGCCCGAACGGCACCCCGGACAACCCCCAGGGCGTCCCCGTCTTCGCCTGGAAGGGCGAGACGCTGGAGGAGTACTGGTGGTGCACGGAGCAGGCTCTGACCTGGCCGAACACCCCCACCGGCGGCCCGAACATGATCCTCGACGACGGTGGTGACGCCACCCTCCTCGTCCACAAGGGCGTCGAGTACGAGAAGGACGGCAAGGTCCCCTCGACCGACACCGCCGAGTCGGACGAGCACCGCGTCATCCTCGAGCTCCTCAACCGCACCATCACCAACGGCTCGCAGAAGTGGACCCAGCTCGCGTCGGAGATCCGCGGCGTGACGGAGGAGACCACGACGGGTGTCCACCGTCTCTACGAGATGCACCGTGACGGCACGCTGCTGTTCCCGGCGATCAACGTGAACGACGCCGTCACCAAGTCGAAGTTCGACAACAAGTACGGCTGCCGCCACTCGCTGATCGACGGCATCAACCGCGCCACGGACGTGCTGATCGGCGGCAAGACCGCCGTCGTGTGCGGTTACGGCGACGTGGGCAAGGGCTGCGCCGAGTCCCTCCGGGGCCAGGGCGCCCGGGTGATCATCACGGAGATCGACCCGATCTGCGCGCTGCAGGCGGCGATGGACGGCTACCAGGTCACGACGCTGGACGAGGTCGTCGACCAGGCCGACATCTTCGTCACCACGACCGGCAACAAGGACATCATCATGGCCTCGGACATGGCCAAGATGAAGCACCAGGCCATCGTCGGGAACATCGGCCACTTCGACAACGAGATCGACATGGCCGGCCTCGCGAAGACCCCCGGCATCGTGAAGGACGAGGTCAAGCCGCAGGTCCACACCTGGACGTACCCGGACGGCAAGGTCCTCATCGTGCTGTCCGAGGGCCGCCTGCTGAACCTGGGCAACGCGACCGGTCACCCGTCGTTCGTGATGTCCAACTCGTTCGCGGACCAGACGCTGGCCCAGATCGAGCTGTTCACCAAGCCCGAGGAGTACCCGACCGACGTCTACGTGCTGCCCAAGCACCTCGACGAGAAGGTCGCCCGTCTCCACCTCGACTCCCTCGGCGTCAAGCTCACCCAGCTGCGCCCGGAGCAGGCGTCGTACATCGGCGTCGAGGTCGACGGCCCGTACAAGCCCGACCACTACCGCTACTGAGCACCCGCTGCTCCGCACGCATCACCCCGCCTGACACCAGGCCGAGCTGAACCGCGCTGCAAGGACAGGCCCCCGCACCCCCGTGCCGGGGGCCTGTCCCGTGGAGCGGCCCGCACCCGCCGGCCCGATCACCGGCGGCACGGACCCGTCAGACAGCCCGGACCCGCGTCACCGGGCCAGACAGAGGACGCCACGAACCCCATGCCCCGCGGCCGATATTCGCTCCATGATCCGCACGATCACACCCCCCTCGGTGAAGAACACTTCCACTGCGCACCCGGCCCCTCCGGCTGGCGCTACGTGGCCCAGCGGACCACCCCCTCCGGCGATCACTCCGGCTCGATCGACCTCGCCCTCGACGAACTCGGCCGCCCCCTCCGCCTCGAACTGAACGCGGCGAGCTGGCAGGTCCGAGGAGCCGCCCTCGACGGCGTCACCTGGGTACGTACCGACCCCACCGGCACCCACGCCACCGAAGGCAACGCACCCGCGCACGCGTTCACCGGCACGTCCCCCGCGTTCCTCGTCGCCACCGCACGACTGCTGCGCCTCACCCCCGCATCCCCCTCGACCCGCGTCCGCTTCGTCGCCCTGACCGACCCCGTGCTGGCGCCCCGCACGCTGGACCAGTCCTGGACCTTGCTGGAAAGCGAAGCACACGCCACTGACAACGGGCCCCTGATCGTGGACGCGTACCAGGTCACAGCCCTGGACACGGGCGAGCAGCACACCGTCCACATCAGCGGCGACGTCGTCCTCGCCGCCCCCGGCATCGAGCTGGAACACCTCGAGACCCCGCCCTCGACGTTCCCCTGACGGGCCGGATCACGCAGGCGGCACGAACCCGGTCGCGGGCGGCTCGGTCCGCTCATCCGCGTCCGTGGGCTTCCGCAGCGACGGCGGGGGAGCACCGGCGTCCCCGCTGTACGGGCCCGGCCCGCCCGGCGCAGCGAAGCCGGTGGCCGGCGGCGCATACGGAGAAGGAGCACCGGCAGCAGCCCCCGGCGGCACGGCCCCCGGCGTGACCGGAGCCGCGACCTGACCGGTCCCACCCGTCCCGAACGCCCGCTGAGCCTCCCGTGCCTGCCGCTCGTGCACCACGGCCGCCAGGAACGCCGCCGGCGGCACCCCCTGCGGCACCTGGGTCCCCGTACGTGCCGCGAGATCCGCCGCCAGCCCCTCGGCCATCCGCCACCCCACCTGCGGATCCAGCTGCCCCATCCGCGTCAGGTACTGCCGCACCGCCAGCCACAGCCCCTCGGGCACCGCCGACAGATCCAGCTCCGCGAACCGCCCCACCAGCCAGGCGGGCGGCGCCGGCACGAACGAGGCCTGCCCGGCCGGCACCCGCTCCCGCACGACGAGCGTCCCCGCGAACACGTCCCCGAGCCGCCGCCCCCGCGCCGACACCAGCGACGCGATGCACGCCACGACACCGAACGTCATGAGGATCTCGACGACACCGACGGCCCCGCGTACCAACGCGTGCCGGAACCGGATCGGCCCGCCGTCGTCCCGCACCACCCGCAGCCCGCACACGAGCTTCCCGAGCGAGCGCCCATGACTCAGCGTCTCCACGGCGATCGGAATCCCGACCAGCACCAGCAGGAACATCGCCACCGACAGCGCGGCCGCCGCGGCGTCGTCCAGCGACGCCGTCGCCGCGACCACGCCGATCGACACCACGATGTAGACGGCGAACGCCACCACCAGATCGATGAGCACGGCGAGCGCCCGGCTCGGCAGTTTCGCGGGCCGCAGCTCGAGCGCCACGGCCTCACCTGTCACCAGCTCGCTCACGCCGGCCACCCACCCTTCCCCGACCTGCCCTTGGAAGCGCCAGTCTGCCAAGCTGAGCTCACATCGCGCCGTACAGGTGCCGGAAAGCCAGGAGCAGCAGACCGGATGGACCTCGATGTCTTCGTGTCAGCCCACCGAGCCGAGTGGGACCGCCTGGACGCCTTGCTGCGCCGCCGGCGCCGCCTCTCCGGTACGGAGGCGGACGAACTGGTCACCCTGTACCAGCGCACCGCCACTCATCTCTCGCTGATCCAGTCGAGTGCCCCGGACCCCCGGATCATCGGCCGCCTCACCCAACTCGTGGCACGCGCGCGTAGTGCCGTCACGGGAACCCGCACCGCTTCATGGCGCGACGTGACCCGCTTCCTCACCCGCGGATTCCCGGCGGCTGTCTACCGGGCACGCCACTGGTGGGTCCCCACCGCGCTCCTCTCCACGGCGATAGCCGCCCTGATCGGCTGGTGGATAGGCACGCACCCCGAGGTCCAGGCCTCCATAGCCGCCCCGTCCGAACTACGGGAGATGACCCGCCCCGGCGGCCAGTACGAGACGTACTACTCGAGCCACCCCGCGGCGTCCTTCGCGGCACAGGTGTGGACGAACAACGCCCAGGCCGCCGCGATGTGCCTCGTCCTCGGCATCTTCCTGGGCCTGCCGGTCCTCTGGATCCTCTTCCAGAACATGCTCAACGTGGGCGTGGGCATCGGCCTCATGACCTCCGCGGGCCGCCTGGACACGTTCCTCGGCCTGATCCTTCCCCACGGCCTCCTCGAACTGACCGCGGTCTTCGTCGCGGCCGGCACAGGCCTGCGCCTCGGCTGGACGGTCATCGACCCCGGCCCACGCACCCGCCGCACCGCACTCGCCGAAGAGGGGCGAGCCGCCCTGGGCATGGCGATAGGCCTGGCCCTCGTCCTCTTCGTCTCCGGAGCCATAGAAGGCTTCGTCACCCCGTCGGGTCTGCCCACCTGGGCGCGGATCGGCATAGGCATCGCCGCCGAGCTCGCGTTCCTCGTGTACGTCTATGTCCTCGGCGGCCGGGCCGTACGAGAAGGCGAGTCCGGGGACCTGGAGGCGGCCGAGCGCAGTGCCGTGCAACCGACCGCCGCTTGATGTGCGAACCGCCCCTGTGACCTGCTAGTCTCCTCTCACCCGGAAAGACCGTTGACACGGCCTGGAAGGGGAGGTAGATTCGAACAGTTGACCCGAGCTGGACATCATCGGCTCCAACGGTTAGCATCTAGCGCGCTTCACGAAATAACATTCTTCGAGAAGCCCCTCCGATTAATCAGAAATGATCGCCGGTCAGACCGGCCCAAAACTTCTGATAAAGTCGGTTCAGCCGAAAGGCAAAGGCCCTCCAGCGGCCACCGGAAATTGAATCCGAACCGGAAACGGAACGGAAAAAGGATCTGGTAAGGTTGGAAACGCAAGACCGAAGGGAAGCGCCCGGAGGAAAGCCCGAGAGGGTGAGTACAAAGGAAGCGTCCGTTCCTTGAGAACTCAACAGCGTG
>NZ_JBVHMU010000041.1:0-23584 GCF_055558275.1 Streptomyces sp. NPDC025806
CCGCCCTCGCCGATCAGCTCTTCGAGTACGTACCGGCCACGGCCCACCGACCGACCCGGCCTGATGCCTGCAGACATGCTCCTCAGCCCTCCCCCACGACCAGGGAAGGATAGCGGTGCCGCCGGACACGCCGTGGGTGTAGCACTTCCTGAACAGCCGTGTTCCTACGGGAACCCCGCGGACATTCGTAGGGTCACCCCCCTGCAGACTGAATCGACCGACACGGCGCACCGGGCAGCCGATGGCGTCAGCCGGTGCCCGCGGGCGCCAGTCGATGCGGACGGTGTCCCCCGCCACGCGGACATGGAGCGTGGCGCGGCAGGATTCGCGGAACGCCTGCGGACCACAGCGCCCTCTGCGTCGCCGTCGCCGTCGCCGGCAAGCCTCCGTCCTCGGGCAGCAACCGTGGAGTGACTGCGGCGGCCTCCCGCAGTTGAGTGTCCTTACGGGCAAGGGGGTGCACACAGCACCCGGTTTCCAGGAACAACGCGGGGCGTACCGGATGTCTGGCTTCCGAGGCACAGACCGCAGACGCCGATGCCACTGAACCCGGCTGTCCGAGAGGCGTTAGTGTGAGGTGGAGGGCCTGGCGCTGCGTCCCCCGTCAGCGCCAGGCCCCCTCGTCTCCTCACATCGCGCGCCCGTTACCGCCGGATCGCCCGCGGACGTACGCATCGTCTCGTCGTTCATCCGAGGCGGCCAGCGCGACGGTCAGTCAGATCCTGTCCGGCACAGGGCCCGTGCGGGGGGCAGGTGCACGGTGGCGTGTGCCGGTAGCGGCCGTTCTCGGTTCACGGCGGACCACCAGGCTGCCACCAGGGCGGTGTACTCGTGGCGCTGCCGGTCGTCCAGGGGCCGCCAGTCTGCAGCATCAAGTCCCGGATTTGTGCGTTCAGCTCGGCGGCTGACCGGCCCGGTAACGGGCGGGAGGGTTCGGACATGGCACGGAAGGTAGCGCGGGACAAGTTCTGGGGAAAGCTTGCCGAGTTCACAGACCGAGTCTGCAACTCAGCCCTGGCCAGAAACCTCTGCACCTTCGAAGCCTGACGAACTGCTCGTCGCCGTCTCCACGTTGGTGGCACTCTGGCAGAGCAATCACGGGCCGCCTGGCCCCGAAGTCGCATGGCGGCAGGGTATGGCAGAGGTGTTGGCTGATTCCGCGCACCTGACCGACCTCGCCACCACGCTCACATCCGCGGCAGACCGGGTCGGGGCCCTCCCATCTACATTCACTCCCACCTGGCCCGGATCCTGCAGGGCACGGGCGAGCCAGGATCCAGCACACGCATCCTCTGGACCTACAGGCGATCGCCAGCTGCCTTGTCCAGGTACCGGCGAGCAGACTCTTCCGCCTTCGTGCGCTCGCTCCTCGAACCAGAAATCCAACGAGACTGCTTCTCACGCGTCTGCGGGGAATGCCAGAAAGGCCACCAGCCTTCGTGGACTTCCCCTTCCGGCCAGCCGGAGGTGAGCAACGGAAAGTTGCTGCTTGAACTCCAATGCAGAGAATCCCTGTCGGATGCAGGATCCTCGACCACCTTGAGCCTGTCTGAATACGTCATGCAACCGATCTTCGGTCGGTGTGCACAGGTCTGCCATTGCGACTCGAATCGCGGTGCTGTGTTTGAGATCCGAGCCGCGATACTACGGGCTCCTGATCGGTGTGCGCTGTCCAGTTGTCACCGCTGGTGCCCGCTGGGCCACACCCCGCCAGGACGGTACAGGCCCGGCACCTTCACGGACACAACGTGGACGGCGTGGAAGCAGTGTCCTGAAGGAGACCGTGTGGCCGCCCCGGGGGAACCGGACCCGGAATCGGAAAGCACGTCGCTGTGACACGTCACCTCACCGGAACCCCAAGGGCTGCCGGGAAGAGACTGCCACAAGGGAGTCGAAAGCAGCGCAATGACACGGCCTCGGGGGTCTCCAGCGGCCGGAGAAGAGGACAACGACGCCCGCTGAAGACACCCGAGCCGGCAATGGCGGCGCCGTACCTGCGCGGGAAGGCACAGGTGAGAGGCGTCGCCTCCTCCCTCCTGCCGGGGCAGCGCTGCCATACGGCGCCCCTGCAAGCAGGCAGAAGGAAGCCCAGCGACAATCCCGGCGCAAATTGGAACGCCTAGCGCACCGTGGAACTGTCACGCCGAATCTGACATGACGATCAGCTTGGGGCCGGCAACGACACATAAAGGATTCCCCCGCACGAGGCACAGCCTGTGTGTGCGACAGGCGCCCGGTGCGGCCCCTTGGCGAGCCCATTCCGCAGGTGGGTGTGAGGGACGGGGGTCGGCTTCGGCGCTGCCGTTGCGCGGGCGGGCTTGTGTCGTTGAGCGTGGCATGGAACTTGGGGACGAGGAGCGCGGCAAGGTGGCTGAGCTGGCCGGGGCCTACTGGGTTGGCACGGGAGATCACGACGCAGGAACCTGCACCAGGTGCCTCGAACTGCGCGAAGTGCATGCGGCGGCCAGCGGGAGCAGGAAGGATTCCTCTCGCCTCGGCCCACAGTCTGGTACGGCGGGGTGGGCGTGGGGGCAGACGGTGGTGCGCAGGGTGATGCCGCCGGTCTCGGTCGTGACGGCGACCGCCGGCGTCGTGGCCGGAGTCCTGCGCCAGGCTCGCTGACGGACCGCGGACTCTAGGCCCGGGTACGGCAACAGTCCGGCGGCTCGTAGCCCGGGCCGCCGCAGCGTCGACCGGCTCCGGACGGCCGTAAGACTCGACGCCGGACGCATGTCTGCCGGGGCGTAAGGGGCCGTGTCGTGGGAAGGCGCATGACAAAGCAGATCCCATTCCAACCCGGCGGTCCCTGCCGGTGCGGAGCGGGCTATGGGCATCACCTTCAGGGAGGCTCGATGACGACGAGCACGGGCCGCCTGCACGTCAGCGAGCTGGCCACCTGTGAACACTGCGCGGTACTACGGGTCAGCGATGAACTCGACCACACCTGTGAGCAGGTGTTCCTGCGAGCGGTCGTCAGGCGGGTCCTGACCGGCCACCGGCACCTCGTGCTCGACGTGACGGCGCTGGTGTTCTGCGACTCCCGCGGCCTGAACTGTCTGCTGGCCGCCCGATGGCTGCTCCAGCGCCGCCGCGGCATGCTGCTGCTGGCCGGACCCGGCCGCCATCTGACGGAACTGATCAACCAGGCAGGCAGCAACATCCTGCTGCCCGTTCACCCCACCGTGGGGCGCTCGTTGTCGACCCTGCCGACAGAGCAGCGCCCCCCATGGCCACCACAGCCCGCACCCACTTCGCACTGAACCTAGCCCTGCGCGCCGCCGCTCGAGCCGGAGAGGCGAAGGCCGTCCCTGCCACCCGTACGGGCGACGATGCCCTGCGTGCCCTGGGGCAGCAGCAAACGATGCCGATCCTGTGCCACGTCGAAACAATTCTCGAACGCTGGAGCGCCCCTGTGTGGTCCCTGCTCCTTCCCCGCCCACGGCGCGAGGCAGAGGTGATCCGGATGCTGCGGCAGCACTGCGACGACAACGCACTGATCGTATCCCGGCACCGAAGGGTCGTCCCCAACGTCTTCGTCGTCGTGCTGCCCCAGAACGCGCACCATCAGCTCATCCCCCATCAGGCACAGGTGCAGCGGCAACTCGCGGTACAGGTACGCCGGTACGCCGCCGAGAACAACTACACCTTCGCCGGCACCGTCGACGTGGCCCTGCGCGCCGGCAGCGCACCAGCGCCACGGTTCGTGGTCCACAGCAGCATCGAGCCACCCCACCGACGCCCGTCGTCCCGCACCGCCCACACCCAGGGCCGATTCAACGGATGACCTCACCGAGACGGCCCAGGGCGCCGGGGCGGCATCAGGCCGAGGGCGCTCGGTGGCCGCGGAGTTCCTCGTTGATGCGCTGGGCTTCCTCAAGCTGGTCCTCGAGGATGATGATGCGGCAGGCGGCCTCGATGGGTGTGCCGGAGTCGACGAGTTCACGAGCGCGGGCGGCGATGCGCAGCTGGTAGCGGGAGTAGCGGCGGTGGCCGCCTTCGGAGCGCAGCGGGGTGATGAGGCGATGTTCACCCAGGGCGCGCAGGAAGGCGGGGGTGGCTCCGAGCATCTCGGCGGCTCGGCCCATGGTGTACGCGGGATAGTCGTCGTCGAACCTGTCGACGGGGCGGGTACTGCGAGGGGGCATAGACCTCTTCTTCCGGGGACGCGTCGAGGGGCCCGAGCGCCGCATGGCGCCCGGGCCCCGAGCTTTTTAACACCATCTACCGGCTGACTGCGCCGGCCTTCTTGTTCCGCAGGTCCGCCCGGGCGGGCGGGGTTGCGGGGATCGCGGTTGCGTGACCGGGGACCACCTTCCAATCCGGGGCCTGCGGTACCCGGGGGGGACTCCGTCCGTGCCCGGGCGATCCTGATGGCGTCCGCTCCTTACTCTTTCGATCAATCCATCTGTACTGACTCCGCGACCCCTGGGGCCGCTCGGCCCGGCAGCCAGCGGAAGAACCCTCTCTTCCGGCTCCGCCACTCCACTGCCGGGCCGCTCCTACTTCGACCTGAACGCACGGCAGTTCGTCCCTGCCGCGCCCTTCGACTTCTGGGCTACACAGAGAACGCTAACCCTCGCTAAGACGATTGTCTACTGCGACCAGTACAGATTTTCTACACCGAACAATGCTTCGATTCTCCATTCGTAAGCTCGCGAAAGCGAAAGTGTCACCTGGCAGACGAAGACTGTGGAAGCCAGATGTCAGCGCCAAGCACTCGTGGGCGCGTCGCGTCCAGCCCGGCGCACACCCGCGTGTCCGGTTCTGATGCGCCGTTCACTGCTCATTGCGGGCCGCCTGGCCCCCACTGGAGCTGCAGACTCGTAGCGCTGCCGGCCGGCCAGGAAGCCGCCCGTCTGCGGCATCAAGCCCCACCCCTGGATACCAATGTTCAGCTCGTCGGCTTGCCGACGGGGCACGGTCCACGCGCGAGCATCGGATCGCAGGACGCTAAGGCGAAACCTTTCCGCAGGTTCGGGTGTTGAGCTGCCTGCGTGAGGCCACGGGGAGGGGACAGAACCCCGTGATTGCCGCCCGCACGCAGAGCCTGGTTCCCACCGATCAGGCCCTGCGAGTGTCGGCCCGGACCCACGGGGGCCGGGCCGGCACAGCAGCGTGTCCGCCTGTCGTACGCCCCTGCCTGCCCCACCGCCACGGCTACGGATGCCCAGGAGCACCAGTCTCTTCCGTGACCGAGGCCGGGGGTTGTGAGCCAGCCGCGGATGGAGCTGGGCCGGGTGCCGCTTCAGGCTGTCGTCACCCACGGCGGCTGAGTCCAGGTCTGGCTTCCCGGGCCCCTGGAGTCAGCTGGGCCAGGAGCAGAGCGACGTCATCGCTCGGGCCGGTGTGGCGGAGGTGTCCCAGGAGGAAGTCGCAGGTGCTCTCGAGGGAGCGTCTGGGGCCGGTGAGCAGGTCGACCGGGACCTGGAGCCGGGTGTCAATGGGGTCCGTGCGCGTCTCGATAAGGCCGTCCGTGTACAGCAGGAGGCGACTGCCCGGGTCCAGGGTGAGGCGGCGCGTGGTGAAGCTTGCACCGCCGATGCCGAGTGGGGGCCCAGGGTCCAACTCGACGAGCTTCGCGGAGCCGTCGGGGCGCGACAGTACGGGTGGCAGATGTCCGGCGGTGGCGATCTCACACAGGCCGGTGGCTGGTTGGCAGGCGACATAGGAGCACGTGGCGAACGAGGTCTCGAGTTCTGCCGTGAGGAAGTCGAGTTGGCTCAGCACGTCGGCCGGCGGGAGGTTGAGACGGGCCAGGGTGCGGGTGGTGGTGCGCAGTTGTCCCATGGTGGCGGCGGCTGTGATGCCGCTGCCCATGACGTCGCCGATGACGAGGGCGGTGCCGCCGTCGGGCAGAGGGAGGGCGTCGAACCAGTCTCCGCCGATGGCGGAGGTGTCGCCGGCGGGGCAGTAGCGGGTGGCGATCTGCAGGCCGGGACGGTCGGGGACGCGTCGGGGCAGCAGGGTGCGTTGAAGGGTGAGGGCGGTGTCTCTCTCGTGGCGGTACCAGCGTGCGTTGTCGATGCAGATGGCGGCACGGTCGGCCAGTTCGCAGGCGAAGGCGCAGTCGTCTTCGTCGAACGGGAGCGGGTTGTGGACGCGCAGGAGGCACAGGGCGCCCAGGACGCAGCCGTGGGCCGTGAGCGGTACGGCCAGGTAGGAGTGGGCGCCGGAGCGGGGCAGGGTTTCGGAGTCGGCGTCGCTGCCGAGGCGTTTGAGGGTCTCGGCGGTCAAGTGCGGCACAAGGACGGGGCGGCCCGTCCTGACGCACTGGGTGACCAGTCGGTCGTCCGCGTAGTGGGTCGCTTCGCCGACCGGGTCGGCGGCGTGGACGGCTTCGCTCGGCGGGCGGGCGGCGACTGCCAGGGGGCGGAATGCCGCGTCCTGCCCCAGGTCGGGCAGTGCGGGGTCGGCCCCGGTGAAGATCACGTCGAGGACGTCCACTGCCGCGACGTCGGCCAGGTCGTCGACCGCGATGTCGGCGACCTCGTGGGCGGTGCGCTCCAGGTCGAGGGGGGAGCCGATGCGCACGCCGGCGTCGGCGAGGGCCGCGAGGCGCCCGCGTGCGCGTGCGGCTTCGGCGGCGGCCCGGTGCCGCTCGGTGTCGTCGATCACCGTGGCCGCCACGCCGACGATGCGGCCGCCGGGGTCCTGCAGTCGGTAATAGGACGTGGACCAGGCGTGCTCGCGGTGAGGGTCCGAGTCGGCGGGGGTGGTGCTCAGGATGGACTGGTTCAGCAGGGGTTCCCCTGTGGCCAGGACGTGTCGCATCGCTGCTTCGATCCGGCTCGTGTCCGGGATGGGGATGACCTCGCGGGGGTGCAGCCCCACGGTCTCGCCGGCCGGTCGGCCGTGGATCTTCTCCAGGACCGGGTTGACGAGCATGTATTGCAGGTCCGGGTCGAGGACAGCCAGCCCGAACGGAGCGCTGTAGAACAGGCGCGAGGTCAGAGCCAGCCCCGTCTCCAGCTCGCGCAATTGCTCGTGGTCGGCGGCGATACCCAGGGCGAAGGTGCGCTGCCGGTCATCCTGCAGTGGGACGTTGCGGAACTCCGTCCGCCGCACCGTGCCGTCCTTGCAACGCACAGGGAAGCCCCCGCCCAGGTCTCTCCGGCCAGCACCCGCCCGAACAGTTCCAGAACCCTGTCCTTGTGCAGCGGGTCGACGAGGAGCGTTGCCGCGTACTGGCCCAGCGCTTCCGCCGGGCTGTAGCCGAAGAGCCGCGCCGCCTCCGGGCTCCACAACATGATCCGGCCCTTATCGTCCAGCAGCACGGCCGCGACGCCGAGCAGGTCCAGCAGCCCGCCAGGGTCGGTCGTCACCGCTTGCTTGTTCTCAGGCGATGCCCCGGCCGCGAAGTCGTGCCCCACGTCGACCACCTCTTCTGCAGGCCGCGGCGGGCCGTCGAAGGCCCGCGCCTCCCCCTCATCGTCCTCCCGCGACCGCACCTCCCGCACGTCCGCTATGGGCGGATACGATCCGAGCGGCTGGTCCTGAGATACGGCCCGCGTCCAGCGCATCTATGGCCATAGTGCGGAATCGCTCACCAACGCCTACGTCGCCGAGCGGAAGCGGGCGAGCTACGCCCAGGCGCAGCGACGGCGTTGGTCACGTTGACGGAGTGGGAGGGTGGCCGGGAGTGGCCGCTCACGCCTCCGGCTTCGGTGGGTGCCTGACGAGCTGGCGCAGCGTCTCCTCGACCTCGTACCGGTTGAGGCCCTGCTCGGTGGCGTGTCCGGTGACGGCGGACTGCACCTTGGTAGCTGCCTCGCACCACGCACGAACCCTGGCTGCTCGACCTGAACGCTCACCTCGTAGGTTGCAGCCTGATGGCACAGATCCCGCCCTTTGGCTGAATTATTGCGCAAGGATCTGCAAGATCCCGCCTCAACGAGAAACTTGCCGTGCAAGTGCACGCCACGACCTGGTTATGGCCCTAATGCTGCTGCAAGCTCGGATCAGTTCGCCCATACGACCTGATGGAGGCACTCGTGGCGCTGCATCTGCTCTGCAAGGACCCGGAGAGTCCGGACAACAACAGCCCGACTCTGTACTACGACGACGAGGCGGGCACCTACTTGTTCCAGTCCTGGAAGGTCCAGGATGCCACGCGTCTGGCCTCCATATCGGTGCCCGACCACGAGACCGTCATCGAGTTCCCCAAGAGGCTTCTCCCCTTGTTTCCCAGGGGAGAAGACGAGCCCACCTGTTCGTGCAAGGTCACCATCACCTGATCCACCTTGCGCGTCGTGCAAGGCTTCATCACCACACAGGTGGCATGCGGGCCTTGCACGGCGCACACTGTGCGTGTGTTGAAGTCTTCGAGCATCGACAGCGCACGAATTGCCCTCGGCAAGCGGCTCCGCGGCCTCCGTGAAGCCAAGGGCATGAGCGGACGCGCCCTGGCCGAGGCCGCCGGCTGGCACGAGTCCAAGCGCAGCCGCATCGAGAACGGGCGTGTCCAGCCATCCGATTCCGACATCATCAAGTGGGCCAGGCTGTGCGACGCCGAAGACCAGACCGACGATCTCCTCAACGCCGCCCACGGCATCCACGTCTGGCACCGCGAATGGCGGGAGGTGGAACAGGAGGGCCTCACGCGCGTACACACCACGGCCTACCCCGACTGGGAAGGAACGCGCGTGTTCAAGGGATACGCCCAGTGCATGATCCCCGCACCGCTGCAGACCGAGGACTACACACGCACCGTCCTGAGCTCTCTGCAAGAGCGCCGGCACATCCGCGGCGGCCCACGCCCCGGCCCCGACGACCTGGAAGCGGCCGTCCAGAACCGGATGCGCCGCAAGAAGCTCCTCGCGGAACCGGAGCGCGAGTTCCACATCGTGATGGAGGAAGCCGCACTGCGTCATCTGGTCGTCGACCGGCAAACCATGATCGAACAGCTCGCCCATCTCCTCCAGAACTCCGGCCCGGGTATCCGTCTCGGGATCATTCCGCAGACGGCAGACCGGACCGTGACCTGGCCGGTCGAGGACTTCTGGATCTTCGATGACCGGCAGGTCCGTGTCGAACTCGTCTCCGCCTTCCTGCAGATCACCCAGCCCAGCGAGACCCGCCTGTACCGCGAAACCTTCGACCAGCTCGCATCACAGGCCGTCTACGGCCAGCAGGCCACTCTCCTCATCGTTGCCGCGCTCACCGACCTCGCCTCAACGGCCGACTGACCAGGGCAAGCCCATCGCCCTGAGGTCCGCCGCGAACTCAGGGACACAACAACAGATGGACAATCCCACCCCACAGCCCTCAAAGCTGTGGCCCCTCCTCGTCGTGATGGTCCTGGCTGTCGCGCTGACGGCGTACCTGTCGTCGGCAGGCACACCCCCTGCCGAACCGCGTCGCCACGCCACAGATACGAAAGGTGAACTGACCGAGCGGCTGACCCGGCACGTGGACGCGCAATGGCGTCCGGAGCGCACCGTGATGAGCCCAGGCAGCGACGGCGTGATCCACATCGCGGCACGTCCAGGGACAGTGCCCACCCGAATCGTGGTCGCCTGCACTGGCGCCGGCCACCTCACTGTCCAGCACCAGCGCAGCAGCGGTTCCCCTGCGCAGTCGGTCACTCAACCATGCGGAGCCGAAGCAGACACAGTCACCCGGATCGAACTTGCCCCCACTGACACCGTCACCGTCACACCGAGCAATGCGGCACTCCACATCCTCTGGGGCACACGGAAAGTAGCCACGGTGCTCGATTGAAGCAGCCAGGACCAGGCATCGGCGCGTTCCAATTCGAGCACTCCACTCCTTGATCGACTCAACCTGCTACTGAAGCAGGCCCTCAACTGAATCAGGCGGAGAACGAAACGAGCCGACTGTGGGTTTCTAGTCGGGCATGTCTTCCACCTCGTGCGGTAGGAGCGGGCGACCAGATCTGGCCGTCGATGAAGGACCCTCCTGCCTGCGTAGCCAGGTGAACGCGCTCACCCGGTCTGAGTGGGGGCTTTCTGCTGCTCGCTTTCCGCCGTGCTCTTCAGGTACCGGCGCCTTGGTTCGGTTCGCTCTGCCCCGTGTCGTTCCGGATGTGCTCCGAGATGGCGGAGAGCCAGGCCCGGTTCTCTTCGGATTTCGTTTCACGGAACATTCTGCTGGTATCAAGGGCGTGCTTGATCGCGTGAGTGAGCGCGCGGATGATGCCCTCGGCGACGAGGAGGATGACGGCGGCGGAGGCGACATAGAAGGACAGGCGGGCGAGACCCGGGTCGCCTTCGGGTTTGGAAACGGCCATCCATTTCAGGATGTCGATCTGAGTGATGATGAGGATGGCGCAGAGCCCGATCCAGGGCATGACGAGGAAGTTGGCCTTCAGGGTTCGGACCAGGAGGATGCGGGGCGCGGTGAGGGTGTCGACGGCAACCTGAAGGTCCTTGGGGTTGGGCTGGTTACCGTCTCGGATCGCTCGGATGGCGCGACTGCGCGCTTCTGTTACGGTGCGGGCCGCGTCGGTGTACACGTTGGTCCATTTTCGGACGAGGTTGTAAGTGTGGACGGTGCCGGCGGCGAGTGATCCGAGGATGATGGCGCTGACTAACGTGGCGTAGTCGGTGGTCATGGCCCACTTCATGCGTCCCCCAGGGTGCGGTGGTGGGGGTGAATGTACTGCGCCAACGCCTTGTCTGAAATCGCTGCACTTCGCCGATTCAGCGGATGGTGGGCCGCCGTGGCTTCATTCTTCGCGCATGCGCGACGCATCTTGGGGGGGGAGGGACAGAGGACTATCGACTACGGGCAGGCAACCCGAGGGGGCTGGTCCAGGCTTCTGTGGCACTGGCCCTACCGCTGGCCGCGGTCGCATATCTGCACGCGGTGGAAGGACAGACCAACAGCAAGTCCGTGCGCACTGTCGCCTTCGTACCCATGGAGGTTGACACGTTCGCTACCGCCTTCTTACGCGCAGGCCCTGATTCGAGCGTCGAGTTGATGGGGCCCATGATCGGCGTCCGCCATCCTGTCTGCGCAGCGCAGGCCGTGGCTGGCGGGCGTTCTGTCGCGCCCTGCGGTGTCGGATCGGTTCTGGGGTTTGTGCAGCTATTCAACGGCTCCCAGCGCACCTCTCCAATGGCCGCGCGTGAGTCGTACCACTCCATCTGGAGTGATCAGAGCGTGCGCGCCGAGCAGCGGGAGCCGGCCTTCATCGTTGAGGCGCCGGCGGATCCGTTCGAGCTGCAACCACAGCCGCTGGGGGCCTCCTTCACGGACTTGCGGAGGTTCGGACTCACGCTGCGTCGCCCGCGCCCAGGAGCCGTCCTTGTGCAGGAGGTAGGCGGTTTTGGAGGCGCCGTCGCAGGAGAAGGCCAGCTCCACACCCGGGGTGGTGACTTCGAGCATCGACCGCAGCTCCCACGCGTCCGCAACATCCAAGACCGGGTACTCTCCAGCCCACGGCCTGCTGTCGGCCTCGGACGCCGTCTGGAGCAGTTTTGCGAGCGTATTCGGATAGTCGGGCCCGTGGCGGACCTTCATGAAGCCGGCCATCTCCGGCTCGACACGACCCCCAACGGTTCCGTCCTTCTGCTTCCACCCGGTGATCACCAGCGACGTATTCGCGATCGTGGTCACCAGCCGGCCCCCGGGGCTGAGTGCTCTGAGAATGGGGACGAGTGGCTCGCCGGCTTGCAGCGCCACCGTCGCAATGATGCGGTCGTGGGAGCCCGGCACCACCCGAGTAGCATCCACAGTGAAGAACCGTGGGCGTAGCCCCATCCGGTACAGGCGGCGCGCCGCTGTGTTCCCGAGCAGCGGGTCGACGTCGACGCTGGTGACGTTCTCGCTGCCCAGATACCGGCAGGCGTAGGCCGTGAGACCGCCGGCGCCGGTTCCGAGATCGAGCAGGCTCATCCCTTCCTTGAGCCTCCCGAGTTGGAGCATCCGGACGACGAGGCTGGGCATGGTGGCAGAGCTGGTGGGAATGCCCTCTGCCCGAGCACCAAGTACGGCATGGTCGGCGTGGTGCTTGCCGATGCTCGTCACGAGGGACGTGTCCGCGTAGGCGGCTGCCGCCCACGCCTCGGGGTCTGCCCGCCCATCTCTCAGATCCCACCCTCCGGCGATGTTCTCCCACCAGTGAGGGACCAATTCATGTCTCGGCACGGCGGCAACGTGTTCGCGCCAGCGGGAGGTGGGGTCCGTCACCTGCTCGGCGAGACGGGCGGCGTACTTCTCCCATTCCATGTGCGCCTCCTAGTAGACCGGGTAGCACGCTCACATGTCGGATTAACCGACCCTGCGGCGTATTTCGTCGATCACTGCCGGCAGCCACTGAAGGGTCCCTGGAACACGGAGCGCCTGGACGGGGGACCGGTGTACGATCCCGGCATGGCACAGAAGAGGATCATCATTTACACCGACGACCTCACTGGGAATGAATCTCAGGAGGTATCTACTCACAATTTCTCCCTGAACGGCGTCAATTACGAGATTGACCTCTCCCCCGAGAGTTACGACAAGCTGGCGGACGTCCTGGGGCCGTTTATCGAGGCCGGCCGCAAGACGGGCCGCAGCAAGCGCGCCAACGCGAAGTCCCTCGCAAAGAATGTAGTTGACGGCCCCAGCGCCGAACAGGTTCGGAACTGGGCCAAGTCGCAGGGCATCGAAGTGAACGAGCGTGGTCGCGTGCCCGCTTCGGTTCGGGAACGCTACGAGGCCGCCCACTAGAGAGTGACCCTCGGATCACGGGCCCTCGGTCATACTGGCCGTGTGTCCTCGTCACTTCGCCCTCCCGCGCCGCGCCCCTGCGACAGCTGCCCCTATCGTCGCGATGTTCCCGCGGGGGTCTGGGCCAGTGAGGAATACGCAAAGCTCCGGCGCTATGACGCCGACACTCCTGACCAGCCCACGGGGTTGTTCCAGTGCCATCAGGCCGATGCTGACAGTGCTGTCCGGCGCGTTTGCGCTGGCTGGGCTGGGTGCCATCAGGGGGAGGAACTCCTGGCCCTGCGGCTGGCGGTACTCAACGGCAGCATGGACGCCACCGCGTACCGGGCTGTGGTCGAGTACGTGTCGCCGGTGCCCCTGTTTTCTTCCGGCAGGGATGCCGCCGATCACGGCGAGGCAGGCGTCGATGCGCCGGATGAGACCGCCCGCCGCGTGATCAACAAGGTCATCCGGACGCGCAACGACCTGGCGCGATAAGGGATTTGACCATGAGCGAAGCCGGATGGGGAGGGCTACGGCTGTCACCGTGTCGGTGAAGACGTACCCGCGCTTGTCATTGCGAGTTGCGACGGCTCGGAACTGCTTGATCTTGTCGATCGCCCGCTCGACGGCGTTCCTCGCTTTGTGCCGGGCCTTGTCGAAGCCCGCGGTCGCCCACCGCCGGACCCCGGCGCCAGCAGGCGGTTCTGGCGTCTCTGAGCGTGGGCTAGCCGGCCGGCGCCTGCGGCGGACGGTCCGTACGACGGTCGCGGACAAGAGCGTGCCGTCGGCACCGGATCTGGAGGGGAGGTTCCCTGCGCCTCGTCCCGTGTCATCGGCTTCTCATGCGGTGCTCTTCGACGAGATCTGCGCATTCTGAGGGCACTGCCGCTGAAGTGAAGGTGATCGTGCCGCGACGCGAGTTGGGCGCTGAGGGGTCGAGAATCTCCTGTCTTTCCCGCTCAGCTTTGGCACGGACCTGTTCGATGTTGTCGACGATCTCCTGGCAGTCCACGGCGCGTGGAGTCGACTTCGAAGTTGGTGAGTTCGTCTGTCCGGCGGGCTCGGCCGTGAGCACAGTGGTGGTGACGGCGCCTGTAAGGCACAGTAGGCCCCACGCGGTGATGACCCACCGGCGCGCGCTCAATTGACCGCCGCCCTGCCGGCCTGAGCCGCAATGAGGCTGACTGCTCGGCGGTGTGCCGTACGACGTACGGACATAGTCACCAGACTGCTCCATTCTTGTTCACAACGGGCTCATGGAAGTGGCCTTGGTCCAGTCGGTGCATTCTTCCGTAGGGTGGCCGGTCATGAGCGCAGAAGAGACGACGTTGGCTTGGGAACGGTTCGAGGCGGAACTCGCGCGTATTGCACCGCTGTCCCACAGCATGCTCCGCCCGCCCGCATCCGCGGACGAGCTGGTGTCCGCCGAGCGTGAGTTGGGCCGGCAGCTTCCGCCGGTGCTGCGCGCGTTGTACCTCCGCCACGACGGAGTGCACGAGCCTGAGTACTTCGCCGACTATCCGCAGGATGTGCCGCCGGATCCGGCGGATCCGTTCTGGCGCTACCAGAACGCTGTGTGCTTCCTGCCCGGTCAGCTGGCTTGGGTCTCCCTGGAGCGTGCCGTCGAGCTGTGCGGGCACGTGGACATGTACGCGGACCCCGACGACCCGCGTTCTCGCTTCCCGCTGCTGTCGCAGGTGAACGATGCCGACATGTTCGGGGTGTGGGTGGACGATGACGGGAACATGGGGTCATGGTCAGACGCGGGCACGCTCGACGCGTCGGGATTTCGGGTGGGCGAGTATTTCGCCGATGCAGCCCGAGCTCTGGCGACCGGCGCCGGGTGCCAGTCCATGGAAGGCCATGCCCCGTTCATCTCGCCGACGGGGGATGGGTTGGGCTGGGTGGACACTGATGCGCCGGATGTGGTCGACGCTCACCGGGCGGACGGGTGGACCGGTGTGTGATCAAGAACGGCGGGTGTGGGCCCCAGCGAACCGGAGCCCACACCTGCCGATCACTTCCTACGGTTCTGCGTCATTGGTCAGGGTCGCTGAGTGCACTTGATCACGTCAGCAGAGCTGTCGCAGTCCTGGAACCCGTCGATGTCCACCCAGTAGCCGTCCAGATCCAACAGCCGGTAGGTGGAAGCGAACCCGCCGAAGCCGGCCATGGACTGGGAGTTCTGGTTGAGCGACATCGACGACCGGCCGCAGGTCTCGTCCCAGGTGGGCGCGGCGAATCGCAGATCGTCGTAGAGCTTCCAGGTGCCGTCTGCAAGCTTCGGCGCGTACGTCTGCACGCACTCTCGTCCTTGCAGTGCTGAGGAGACGGGCTTGGGGTTCTTGCCGTCTGGTGCCGGCATGCCCGCTGACTCGTAGGTGGAGTTGAAGGGGTACTCGTCGCACGACCGTCGATCGGTCAGCTTGCTGGCCAACTCCGGCGACAAGCCGGTGTCCTTGTGGTAGATCATCTTGTTGGCCTGGGCGCCGTAGCAGATCTGGTACCGGTTGGCTGTCTCGCTGCGGTTCGCGCTGTTTCGCGTCTTCGGAGGCATGTAGTGCAGCGGAGTCACCGGGGTCTGGCCGAAGAACTCCGGCTGGAGCCGGTTCTGGATCAGCCATGCATGCGCCGCGGCAGCCGGGAACTTCTTGGAGTTCATGGCGTAGCCGGGCTTGTAGTCGGGGATGGTGCAACCCCCGGTGCCGTACACCTTGTCGCATCGTGTCTTGAGAACCGGTGACTGTGCCCAGTCCTTGATCGGCAGCGTCATGTCCGGCGTGTCGGTGGTCATCTTGGTGTAGATGGCCATGTTCATGATCTTCGACAGGTCCGCGTCCTTCCCGCCGGCGGCATTGGTGACGCTGCCGTCCCATGTGGTTTCTGCGTTGCCCTGCGCAATGTGATCATCGAGACCGCCGCTCCAGGACGGCGAACGGCCCGTCTCCCAGTCGAACCCCTGCTCGCTGTCGGTGCACCCCGCAGCGCACAGGGCGAGGATCGCGAAGCTGTTCGCCTTCGGCGTGCCGGGCCAGGGCAGTCCGGGCTTCTCGGAGCCGAACACCGGACTCATCTGAAGCCAGTGCTTGATGGTCTTGCCGGCCGGGTCCAGCTTCAGCTGCCACATCAATTCATAGGACCGCTTGTACGTCCCTGTCTTGGAGGTGCCTTCGACGTCCCAGGTGAACAGCAGGCACGCCTCGCTGCGGCGAAGGAACGACTTCTGATCACTCAGAGTCGTGCTGCACCAAGAGTCGTCGAGAATCGGTCCTGTGTAGGCGAGGGTCGACGGCGCGGCTCCGTATTTCTCATTCGACCGCCTGATGGAGTCGGCCGCGGCCTTCGTCCGCTGCTTGATCGGCGTCACGCTGATGGTTACGTCGCCGCGGTCGAAGGTTCGCTTCTTGGGCGAGACCAGTGCCGGAAGGTCCTGCTCGGTCTTGAGAGCGCGCGAGCTGGTCTCCCAGCCATTCCAGCCGAACGCCGGGTAGGGGTTGTTGAAGTGCGCCGGATCCACAGCGGACTTGTCCGGGGCGTTCAGCGTGATGTCCACCTTGTGTGCGCGGGTGGCGGGTGCGGCACCGGCCATGAAGCCGTAGTCGCCAGTCTGGCCAACGTTGTCGGCCCGGTCCACGGCGCGCGTCTCTACGCTGTGCGCACCGTCGGCGCTGGGCGTGACGGAGAACGCTCCAGACGTGCTGGTGCCGGAGGTGGTGGTGTTCGTGGTCGCCCATGTACCCCGGCCAGTTGCACCTGCCTCCGCATCCGCGTCCTCGCCGTCTACACGGTACTGCAGCCGATTCGCATCGCTCGCAGTGACAGCCGTCCACGAACCAGCGATGCCGACGCCGCCGCCGAAGTCACCCTCCGGGTACTCCTGGGACTTCACCGGACTCGGCTCGCCAGGGGCGGTGGTGTCGACGACGAACTCCCGCCACGGGGACCAGTTCAGGTTGTAGTGGGTGCCATCGTAGGCGTTGGTGCGGAACTTGTAGGTCTTGCCGTCGACCAGCTGACCGGCGGGAACCTTCACCGTGGCCCAGTCGCCGGGGTTGACGTCGGCGGAGACGAGCACTCCGTCGCCGGCCGGGGTGGTGATGGGTTGGTTCGTGGCCGCGTCGTAGACCTGGAAGCTGCCGCTGACCTTGTCGCCGTCGGCATCAGTGAACTTGTCCCGCAGCGTCGGGGTCGTGGAGTTCACGGCCCAGACCCCGGCGTAGGACTTGAAGGGTTCGCCGGCCTGCTGTGCCGTCCCGTCACCGGGCCGGTAGTTGTAGTTGACCGTCAGCTTCGGCTGGTTGGCCGTCGCGTTACGGGAGTTGACGATCTTCCATGCCTTGGGGTCGTCTTCCGCGGCACGCACACCCATGTAGCCACGGGTCTGCTTCGCGCTCGCCCACGTCTGGACCAGGTCCTTCACATCGGCCTTGATCCAGCCGTCGGACGTGTCCGCGCAGCCCTGGGCGTTGCCCTTGGTCTCGGTGGAGGTGGAGAACTTCTGCAGCCAGTCCGGCTGCGCGGTCCACCGCGATGCTGATGATCCGGCGGTGGTGTTCCACACGTCCCAGCCGTACGGCGTGCAGTCCGTGTTCCCTGAGTGGGTGTTGTAGAACTCCACCTTCGCCGACGTGATGAGCGCGTCAGCGAACGGCTCGGTGTTCCACGTCATCAGGGTGCGGGCGAGGCGGGTGGTTCCGTCGGCATTCTTGGTGCCGGGGTTGCCCCAGTCCAGTTCCGTCTGCGACCCGAGGTCGGTCGTCTCACCGCGCTGGACGTAGGTGTCGAAGGTGTTGCCCAGTGCCGAGGTCGACGGGTCGATCGTCACCGGGAACTTGGTGTCCTTGGCGGCGAGCCACTCGGCGTCCGGGGTGACGACGAGGTCGATTGCCCCGTCGCCGTGATCGACGACCCTCATCGCCACACGATGGCGGTTCTCGTGCTTGCCGGAGACCTTGTCGACGGAGGCGTCCCACATCACCGGCGCTGGCATGGTGGCCTTCAGCGCGCCGGTGGCCGTGTCGGTGAAGGCCACAGAGCCATCGGCGTTCGCCTTGGCCCGCAGGCCCTCGGCCTTCAACGGCAGTGTGTAGCTGTAGGCGCTGTCGGGGCGCTCATGAAGCTGGGTGTACTGCTCGAAGCCCGTACGGGTTGCCTCTACGATCACATCCGCGCCGGGCACCGCGTTCTTGTAGGTGGCGGTGGCGCCGTCGAGGTCCGGCTCGGGCAGACCACCCTTCCACTGGAGCGTGATCTGCTCGCCGTCGCCACCGATCGTTGCCAGATCGGTCGCCGGAGCACTCTGTGCGGCCTTCAGCGACTTCGCCGGCGTCCCGGACCCGTCGGAGAGAGCGAGATGGTTCGGGTGAGCCTTCGCCTTCACCTTGCCGCCCGTAGCCTGGAGCGTTGCGTCGACCTCGACCCACTTCCCCTCGCGCTGGATGCGCTCTGGTGCCAGCGTCGACTCAGTGGTCAGCGATCCGTCCGGGTTCGCGTATGTCAGCCGCGTCGGCGTCGTCTCATTCGGGATTAGAGTCCGCTTCTTGGACTTCTTCGCCTCGGCCAGCGCCCAAGGGATCCCTCCCCTGGAATGGCGCGTGGCCCAGGTCAGATCGGACTTCGCGATCTCCGCCTTCGTGGGTTGATGAGCCTTGGCGGAAGCGGCTCCTAAGGTTGGTTCACCGTTCTCTGCGGGCGCTGCCACGGACGGCAACGCCCAGGCCAACGGCAGGACGGTGACCAGCGCGGCCGGCAGAACGGCGCGCCGCATCACGCCTCCATGTCGTCTGCGAGAAGACAAAGCTCCCCCTTCAACAGTTTGTTTGATGTCGAGGGGTAGTCCTACGTGGCTCCGCGAGCACATGACAACCAGACATGAGCGGACGCAAAGGACCCAATCGCCCGTCTCAGGCGTGAGCCTGCTCACGGTTGTACTCCACAAGATCACGATCGGATTGCATGTCTACGTAATCGACTTGATGGCACATCAGGTTGCACCGTCCCACCCGGATGCCGGAATACTCAGTCGCCTCGGGCCGGCAAAAACGGTGACGGGCGAGCGCCCAATGCCGCGAAAGCACGCGGCGTCCGCCACCGCATCGCTCGCAAGGGCATTGAGTCCTCACAAAGGCTGGGTCGGCACCGCTGGGTGGTCGAAAGAACCGCGTCCTGGCTGGCAGGCTGCCGCCGGCTCTACCACCGCTATGAGCGCAAGGCCGAACACTTCCTCGCCTTCGCCAGCATATCCGTAGCCCTCATCTGCTACCGCCGGTTAATACCTTTGCTCACGGCCTGAGCCTGTCCTGCTGCACATCGAAGCAGACCAGCCCCATCGACTCCGCCACCGCTGCCGCGTGGGCAGACGCCTCCTGGGCCATGCTCCACCGCAAGGGGAAATAGATCAGCGGGCCACTGGCTTCGCTGATCAACGGGCCAGTCGACCAGGGCGAGGTGTCCTCCTCGTCCTCCTGCGAATCCCGGCCCAGGACGGGGAACCACCCCCATAACCAGAGCGCGAGGAGGTCGTCCATCATGTGCTCGAACAGCGGCCGATCCGGCCATGTGGTGGCGGGCGAGCGACCGGACGAGTTTCCGGGAGCGGAATTGCGATCCGCGATCGCTGTGCAGCACGCAGCCGGCCACATCGCCGCGTCGGGCCACGGCGTTGTCCAGGGCCGTGACGGCCAGCCGGGACTTCATCCTGGAGTCGATCGAGTAGCCCACGATCCGCTTGCTCAAGACGTCCTTGACCGCGCAGAGATACAGCTTCCCCTCACCGGTGGCATGTTCGGTGATGTCGGTCAGCCACAGCCGGTTCGGCCGGTCGGCTGCGAAGTTCCGGCGGACGAGGTCGTCGTGGACCGGCGGGCCGGCCTTCTTGCCCCGCCCGCGCTTCTTGCCGAACACGCTCCACCACTGGTTGTCCCGGCAGATCCGCCACGCGGTCCGCTCCGCCATGCCGGCCCCGGCGTCACGGGCCTCGTCGGCCAGGAAGCGGTAGCCGAACTCCGGATCCTCGCGGTGGGCGTCGAACAGTGCGTTCGCGCGAGCGGCCTGCTCGAACTCGGCGTTGCTCACCGGGCGTTCGAGCCACCGGTAGTAGGGCTGCCTGGCGAGCTTGAGGACCCGGCACGCGACCGTGACGGGGATTCCGTCGGTGGCCAGCTCTCTCACGAGCGGGTAGTTCCTTTTCCCGGCAGATGCGCCTGGGACGGGTAGGCCGCGGCCCGACGCAAGACCTCGTTCTACTGCTCCAGCAGCTTGATCCGCCGACGTGCGTCCCGCAGTTCGGTGCCCTCCTGGCTGGTCGTTCCGGGTTTCATTCCGTCATCGGTGTCCGCCCGACGCATCCACTTCCACAGTGTCATCGCATGGACGCCGAAGTCGGCGGCGACCTGCTCGACCGTCACGCCCGGGCCGCGGTTCCTCGCGACCCGCACGACATCCTCGCGGAACTCTTGCGGATAAGGCTTGGGCACAGCGACATCCTTCCCACCCGCCCCACAGGGCAAGCCAGTTCAGATGTCACCCGATCGTGCGGCAGACCCATCAACGACGGCATCAGCGTCATCGTGTTGCGTGTCTGATCACGCGAGACGGCCGCGATCTGCACCCACGCCTGTGGGTGGGGAACACCGACCGGCTCCCGTCCGAGCCCCAGCGCAGGAAGCGGCTCGGGCCGACGAACTCGACGAGCGAGATCACTGCCAGGAGGGGGTCCTTGCCCCAGCCCTTGAGCCGCTGAAGCACGCCCTTGCGGTAGGTGAAACGCCCGGTGTCATCGACCGCGTACCACCAGAGCACGAAGCGGAGCTGTTCGCGCGTGAAGCGCCAGGGGTCGCCGTCCTCCGCCTTCAGATACTCGGCGCACCAACCGGCGACCTGCCAACCGAGCGTGCGCTCAGGGAGCTTCAGGGGGCGTCTGCCCCCTTCGCCTAGGTCAGACCGAGAAGAGTCGGTTCGAGAGCATCGATCTGCTCGTGAGCCAGGGCGGGAATGAGGCTATGAGGCTCACCCCCTGCGCCATCTGGCGTCAACCCGCTTGGGCACCCGATGAGTTGGCCATACTCACTGAGGTTGAAGATCCATGAAGACGAGGGGCATCGGTGCAGATGACCGAGCATTACGGCACAGCCACAGAAGACCGATAGGGGCGCCTGGCCGGCGCTCTCCTGTCGCGACGCCCTTCGGGCGGCGACGTCGCATTCCTAGGCCAACAGGCGGGTCAACCCTGCCCTGGCTCAGATCGCGACGCACCGGCAAAGCATGGGAGGGCCTACCTTGTCTGCAACCACTTCAACCTGCGACCACCGCGTGTACCACGTAGTCGTAGTCGCCCAGATCTCTGTGATCACCGGTCTCGCCGTCGGGATCGGCTTCGCCGCCCTCGGGCAGGCACACGTCACCGCAGTTACCTCCGGTGCCGCTGCGGCAGGATTCATCTTCACGGCGGGCATGGCTGCGGTCGCCTACGTGAAGAAGCGGGCGTAGCAGGCAATCGCGGGGCGGTCGTGACGACCGCCCCGCGCCGCTCATTCGGCAAGCCCGAGATCCTTCTTGTAATCGGCGATGGCCAGAACGGCCGCGGACTATACCTCGGGCTCCGGTTCATTCAGCTCGATGCGCGCGCGACGCCGGTCGCCCTCGGCGACGAGGAGGCGCTCGAAGGCGGAGTAGATCGTCTGCAACATCTGGCCCGACCGCTTCCCCGCCTTCTTATAGAAGGAGAGGTCCTCGCACAACGAGTACGCCAGGACCCAGTCGGACTGCTGGTAGAAGTCGGCCTGACCGGACTCCTTGAGCGAGTCCCACAGGCGCCTGGCGATGGGGTGCCAGTTCCGGTCGGCGTTCGGCACCTTGGCCGGTCGGGCTACGCCGCGCGTTACGGACTGGACGTCGGCGCCCTTGCGCTCGCGCGGGCGAGCGAGGTCGGCTTCGCGGTTGGGGACGGGGCCCGGCATGCGCTCAACTCCCTCCAGGCGTCCTGGATCGAGTGAGACATCTATGCGCGTAGTAATGCCATCGCTACCATGCTCATACCACCGCTACAGGCGGGCGACCCAGAGCAAGAGAGGTGTTTCAGATGATCATCGAATCCATCCCCTACCCGGGAGGCAACCCATGCTCACTTACGTTCAGCGTTTCGCCATCGCAACATACGAAGCCACGACTCGCGCCTGGAGGGCGACATCCAAGATCGCCAGGAAGACAGGCCGATGCCTGACTCGCGCGTGGCGAAGGTTTCGCCCCGTTTGGCAAATGATTGGCCACATTCAGAAGTGCTACGCGATCGGTGTCATGGTGATCGGGGTCTGGAGCTTCGCCCAAGACCCTGATCGCATTCAAGATCTCCTTCACGTCATCATGAGAGCGCTCAACCTGTAACTCGTAATCGGTTTCTGATTTTGTTGCGCTCTGGGTTGCATCAGCCCGGCTGCTTCGTGCAGTCGGGCCTTCCTGTGCCTGGGGGCGGACATGCGTGTCTTGAAGTAGCGCCGTGCGACGCGGTGACCTTGGCTAAGATGATGCTGGTACGCACGTGCTGTGGGAAACCGACTGAGGTTCGCTACTGCACGCGCCAACTGCGCAGTCGGCAACCTGCGCTACTCCCCTGGCGGGGCGCCTGAACGCCGGTGACGCACGGTGAACGGAGCGCCTGCGGGGGCTCGAAACCCCTTCACTAGAGGCGTCGTGTTCCACGAGCAAGGAGAGGCCCCGTCCTGTAGGCGCTGACAGCGCACCAGAGGATTTGCTCAGCGTCGGCAGTCCCTCAGCGACCACGATCTTGGTGGTCGAACTGAGGCTGCTGCATGCCGGTTCGACCGCCCTACAGGAAGGCGTTTCGAACCGGTGGACTGGAATTCCATCACGCTGTTCATCCTCGGCGCATTCGGTGTCCTGAGCCTCTTGGTGACCCTGCTGATTTCACTGATGAGGCAGCTTCCCGAGCTGGTCTGTGAGGCGCAGAAAGCCCGACAGGCACTCCGGAGGCGGGGCGAGGGCTGCGATCCGGCAACGCCCGCGCCAGAGACGGAGGAGGGCGATGTCTCCTCATCCGGAGGGGGTCAGAACCCGCCACTCAGATGAGCCCTGGATGTGCCTCGGCCCGACGGAACCGACGATCGATCTGCCGACGTCTGGCCGCCAGCGCGAGCGCGCCCTCACGGGACGACTTGGCCCGGTGATGAAACCCGCAGAGTGCTCGAAGCTTGGCCTCTCGATGGTCATCGCCAGGCACGATGTGGTCCACGTCCGTGGCCGGTTCCCCGCAGCGCTCCCCGTACTGCTCACGGTGCGTGCAGCGGTGTGCGTCGCGGCGCAGAATCCGCAGCCGGATGCGCGGCCAGTCCGGCTGCTAACGCGGGTATTCAAGTCGGGTGAATTCCTCGGAGACATGCCAGATGCGTTGCGCTTCGTCGGCGCCGCGCAGTGGGCTGTAGAGCTTCGGGCATCCCGCGTCGTCAGTGCGTCCCTCCTGCGCGTCCTCGGGAGCGGTGCGCCCGAGGACAACCAAGCACCAGATGCGCTCACCAGTCCCGCTGACCCGCCACACGACGAAGCCCCGCCGGCACCACGCCGGCGGGGCTTAGTCACGCCTCAACAGTCACACGCAAGTCACAGACCCAACGGACACCCACGCGCCAGGGATTCCAGAACCGGACAAACACTCCCCTAAGAGAATGGATGGACGCCTCTGGACGGCATTCACAACCTGTGCCAGGTGGTGCCCAGTGAGGGAGCCAGGATCAGGACCGGGGCGTCTTCTGGCCCGTCAAAGCGGTATTGCAGGGTGTTCTTCGGTGTCTCACTCACCCGCCAGACCCTCTCATCTGTCACCCATGCCCTGGTGCTCGCGTGAGGAAATCCGCGAGGTCTCAGCCGACGCGCAGAAGATCTACGACGACATCCGTCACGGCCGCCTCATCATCCA
>NZ_JBVHMU010000042.1:0-15829 GCF_055558275.1 Streptomyces sp. NPDC025806
ACGCTTCCTTTGTACTCACCCTCTCGGGCTTTCCTCCGGGCGCTTCCCTTCGGTCTTGCGTTTCCGACTCTATCAGACCGTTTCACCGGCCGATTCCCTCGGAATTTCATTCCACCTGCAGGAATTCGCTTTCGCGCTTCCCTTTCGGCGAGATCGAACTCTACCAGTCTTTTCTCGGCCCTCTGACCACCCCCCCCTGCGGACATGCAGGTGCAGTGGTCTAGACAACGGCTAAGCTTCGGCTCGGTAGGTGCTGCCAGGAGGCGGGGCGCTCAAGGGCGTCGACTGCTCCCAGGCAGGGGTACGAAGCTACACGTGGTGCCGGGTTCGGCGCAAATCGTTCGCCTCGTACTTGTACATCAGCCAACCGGTAGCTCTCGGGCGAACCGGGACTTTCCATGACTTACGCTCTTGAACAGTACGCCGTCCAGGACAGGCAGCGACGGCGATCACAGACTCTCCGCCCCCCTGGGAGGCTTGCCATGACCAGTGTGACGTCCCCTCTTGCAGGACGCGCCATCGGACTCACCGAGGTTCCCGACCCGGTGTTCTCCGGCGCGATGGTCGGTCCCGGTACCGCCATCGACCCCGTGCGCGAGCCCTCCGAGGCCGTCGCGCCCGTCAGCGGCATCGTCGTGTCCCTCCACCCCCACGCCTTCGTCGTGGTGGACGAAGAGGGTCACGGTGTGCTGACGCACCTGGGTATCGACACCGTCCAGCTGAACGGCGAGGGCTTCGAGCTGCTCGTCAACAAGGGCGACACCGTGCAGCGCGGTCAGGCCGTGGTCCGCTGGGACCCCGCCGCCGTCGAAGCCGCGGGCAAGTCGCCGGTGTGCCCGGTCGTCGCGCTGGAGGCGACCGCCGAGTCCCTGTCCGATGTCGTCGAGGACGGCGACCTCAAGGCTGGTGACGCGCTGTTCGGCTGGAAGTGACGACGGAGTCACCGACGACCGGCAGTACAACCATCGCGGCGGCTGAGCCCGCCGCGCTATCGGAGACGGGTGAAATGGAGACAACGCTGCGAGGCGTCGGCGTGAGCCACGGGGTGGCGGTCGGCGAGGTTCGGCACATGGGTACGGCAGTGCTCGAGCCGCCGGCCAAGCAGATCCCGCCGGAGGAGGCCGAGCGCGAGCAGGGGCGCGCCCGCCAGGCCGTCGAGGCTGTGGCGGCCGACCTGATGGCGCGCGGCAATCTGGCCGGTGGCGAAGCCCAGGCAGTGCTCGAGGCGCAGGCCATGATCGCTCAGGACCCGGAGCTGATCGCCGACGTCGACCGTCGGATCACCGTGGGCAGCACGGCGGAGCGCGGTGTCTACGACGCGTTCTCGCACTATCGCGAGCTGCTGGCCGGAGCCGGCGAGTACATGGCCGGCCGCGTGGCCGACCTGGACGATGTGCGGAACCGGATCGTGGCCCGGCTGCTCGGCGTCCCGATGCCCGGTGTGCCGGACAGCGACCAGCCGTACGTCCTGATCGCCCGCGATCTGGCTCCGGCGGACACCGCTCTGCTCGACCCGGCGCTCGTGCTCGGCTTCGTCACCGAGGAGGGCGGGCCGACCAGTCACAGCGCGATCCTGGCCCGCGCCCTCGGTGTGCCGGCCGTCGTCGCGCTGCCGGGTGCCGGTGAGCTGGCGGAGGGCACCGTGATCGCCGTCGACGGCAGCACCGGTGAGATCTTCGTGGACCCGACTCCGGAGAAGCGTGCCGCTCTCGAGGCCTCGGCTGCCGAGCGCAAGGCCGCGCTGGCCGCCTCGACCGGTCCGGGTGCCACGTCGGACGGGCACAAGGTGCCGCTGCTCGCCAACGTCGGCGGTCCGGCGGACGTACCGGCGGCCGTCGAGGCGGGCGCCGAGGGTGTCGGTCTCTTCCGGACCGAGTTCCTGTTCCTGGACGACAGCAAGCAGGCTCCTTCCGAGGAGAAGCAGGTAGAGGCGTACCGGGCGGTGCTCGAGGCGTTCCCCGAGGGGCGTGTCGTGGTGCGTGTGCTGGACGCGGGTGCGGACAAGCCGCTGGACTTCCTCACCCCGGCGGACGAGCCGAACCCGGCGCTCGGCGTGCGCGGGCTGCGGTCGCTGCTCGACCACCCGGAGGTGCTGCGGACGCAGCTGACCGCGCTGGCGAAGGCGGCCGAGGGGCTGCCCGTGTACCTCGAGGTCATGGCTCCGATGGTGGCCGACCGTGCGGACGCCAAGGCGTTCGCCGACGCGTGCCGTGCGGCCGGGCTGCAGGCCAAGTTCGGCGCGATGGTGGAGATCCCGTCCGCCGCGCTGCGTGCCCGTTCGGTGCTGCAGGAGGTCGAGTTCCTGTCGCTGGGTACGAACGACCTGGCCCAGTACACCTTCGCCGCCGACCGTCAGGTCGGTGCGGTGTCCCGGCTGCAGGACCCGTGGCAGCCCGCGCTGCTCGACCTGGTCGCGCTGTCCGCCGAGGCGGCGAAGGCCGAGGGCAAGAGCTGTGGTGTCTGTGGTGAGGCGGCCTCGGATCCGCTGCTCGCCTGTGTGCTGACCGGTCTGGGCGTCACCTCCCTCTCCATGGGTGCGGCGTCGATCCCGTATGTGCGGGCGACGCTCGCCAAGTACACGCTGGCGCAGTGTGAGCGTGCGGCGGCTGCCGCGCGTGCCGCCGAGTCGGCCGAAGAGGCACGGCACGCGGCTCAGGCGGTGCTGTCCGGCGAGTAGTCTCCGTCGGCCCGTTTTCGTGGGGCGTTCCACCGTTCGGTGGAACGCCCCACCTCTTTGTCCCCTCAGTGACAGTGGGGGCCTGCGGGGCCGGTGTCGGCGATGTCCGGTGCGGTGCAGTAGTCGACGCCCGGTTCGGGTGCGGTCAGGTCTCCGGATTCGCTGTCGTTGCAGTAGGCGTCGAAGACGCGGGCGGCCGGCAGGGGTTCGAGGCGTTCGTCCTTGAGGCGCCAGCCGTAGATCCGCTGGGTCTCCCCCGTCGTGGTGCGGACGACGAGCGCGCAGGCGTTTCCGTGCGCGATGGCCAGGGCCAGGAGGGTCGTCAGTTCCATGGCCTCGGTGTCGTCGAGGGTGACGGTGCCGGGTGCGGTGGCGTCGACGTGGAGGACGGCGTGGAGCATGCCCTGGGTGGTGGGGACGCTGCCGACCCAGTGGTGGGCTCCGGGGCCGACGGTGTCGACGGCGCGGGCGATCAGGTAGGAGGCCCGGGCGAACGCGGCGCGGCCGATGTCCTGGCCGCATCCGGCGCAGGGGCCGATGTGGGAGAGGGTGGTGGACGCGTACTGCCACGTCGCCTGGCGGACGGCCTCGTCGACGAGCTCGGGCACGAGGTCGTCGAGGGGCTGTCCCTCGTACGCGATCGCGGGGCCGACCGTGGCGAGTTCCGCGGTGAAGCGGGTGCGGCTGACGGGTGTGTCCGGTTCCAGGCCGGTCTCCGCGCAGAACTCCTCGTACTCCTCGGGGTCGAAGAGGGCGACGGTGGTGTGTCCGCCCTTCGCGGCGAGGGATTTGAGGAGGCCTTCGACCTGGTGCAGGTAGGTCCTGTGGTCGTCGAAGGTGAAGCTGCGGTACCGCCGCATCGCGGTGAAGTCCTGCTCGTCGGCCAGCAGGCCGATGGTGCCGGCGACCTCTTGGCGCAGGGCGGTGCGCAGGCTCGTGGTGCGGCCGTTCCGGGTGGGCTGTGTGTGCGTCATGATTCCCCCTGAGTTCACGCTGTGTGCATACGGTCGATCAATGCTCACTCAGAGTAATCGGGGGCACTGACAACGCACCCGGCCGTGGGGCAGGGCCGGGTGCGGGTGGGTGGTGTCAGGCGCGCTTGCGGGCGATGTCCTCGTAGAACTTGAGGAGTTCGAGGTTGTCGATCGAACCCGGGTTCACGGCCTTCTCGAGCGGGGTGCCCTGGAGGAGGCGCTTGACGGGGACCTCGATGCGCTTGCCGGTGAGGGTGTGCGGGACGCCGGGGGCTTCGATGATCTCGTCGGGGACGTGGCGCGGGGAGAGCTGTTCGCGGATGGCGCGCTTGATGCGGTCGCGCAGGCCGTCGTCGAGGGTGGCGCCGGGGGCGAGGTGGACGAACAGGGGCATCCAGTAGCCGCCGTCGGGGAGTTCGAGGCCGATGACGAGGGATTCGCGGATCTCGGGGAGGCGCTCCACGACCTCGTAGATGTCCGCGGATCCCATGCGGACGCCCTGGCGGTTCAGGGTGGAGTCGGAGCGGCCGTGGATGACGACGGAGCCGCGTGAGGTGAGCGTGATCCAGTCGCCGTGGCGCCAGACGCCGGGGTACGTGTCGAAGTAGCTGTCGTGGTAGCGGCTGCCGTCGGGGTCGTTCCAGAAGCGGATCGGCATGGAGGGCATGGGGTTGGTGACGACGAGTTCGCCGACCTCGTCGATCAGGGGGTTGCCGTCGGGGTCCCAGGCCTGGAGGTCGGTGCCGAGTCCGGGGGCCTGGAGTTCGCCGATGTGGACGGGGAGGGTGGCGACCGCGCCGGCGAAGCAGGAACAGACGTCGGTGCCGCCGCTGACGGAGGCGATCCAGAGGTCGGCGCGGACCTCGTCGTGGAGCCAGCGGAAGCCGTCGGGGGGCAGGGGCGAGCCGGTGGTGGCGACGCACTTGACGCGGGAGAGGTCGTGGTCGCGCGAGGGGTGCACGCCGGCCTTGCGGCAGGCCATGACGTAGGCGGCGGAGGTGCCGAAGAGGGTGGCGCCGGTGCGTTCGGCGATGGCCCACTGGGCGCCGGTGTCGGGGTGGCCGGGGCTGCCGTCGTACGTGACGATCGTGGTGCCGGTGAGGAGGCCGGAGACGAGGAAGTTCCACATCATCCAGCCGGTGGAGGTGTACCAGAAGAAGCGGTCGTCGGGGCCGAGGTCGCAGTGGAGGCCGAGCTGCTTGAGGTGCTCGACGAGGATGCCGCCCTGGGACTGCACGATGGCCTTGGGGAGGCCGGTGGTGCCGGAGGAGTAGAGCACCCACAGGGGGTGGTCGAAGGGCACCTCTTCGTAGACGGGGGCCGTGTCCGCCGCGGTCAGGGCGGACCATTCGAGGGCGCCTTCGGGGGCGTCGGTGCCGAGGAGGGGGATGTGCACGACGGCGCGGAGGGTGGGCAGTTCGGCGCGGAGTTCGGCGACGGTGTCACGGCGGTCGTGCTCCTTGCCCCCGTAGCGGTAGCCGTCGACGGTGAACAGGACGACGGGTTCGACCTGCTGGAAGCGGTCGAGGACGCTGCGGGCGCCGAAGTCCGGGGCGCAGGAGGTCCAGACGGCGCCGACGGCGGCGGTGGCGAGGAGGGCGACGACGGCTTCGGGGATGTTGGGCAGGTAGCCGCTGACGCGGTCGCCGGGGCGGACGCCGAGGGCGCGCAGTTCGGCGGCGAGCGAGCCGACCTGGCGGCGGAGCTCGGCCCAGGTGACGGGGCGCGGCTCGTGCGTCTCGTCGACGTGGAGGATGGCCGGGGTGTCGGCGCGGGCCGGGTCGTCGGCGGTGCGCAGGGCGTGCTCGGCGTAGTTGAGCGTGGATCCCGGGAACCATTCGGCGCCGGGCATGGCGCGGTTGCCCAGCACGCGCGCGTAGGGGTGGGTGAAGCGCACGTCGAACCACTCGGTGACGGCCTTCCAGAAGGTCTCCAGTTCGGTGACCGACCAGCGGTGCAGGGCCGCGTAGCCCCCCTCGGCGGGTGCTCCGTGGTGCTCGGCGGCCCAGGTCTGGAACCGGGTGACCTGCGCGTCGGCGATCTGCTGCCGGTCGGGCTGCCAGAGCGGGGTGGGGTTCGCGGTGGACATGGGGCGGCTCCCGGGATGTACGCGGCGTGTGCGTCCTTGGCGCGCGCACGGCTGGGGTGTGCGCGTGACGCGGCTGACAGGACGATGCCATGTGATCGACTTCCGCACCAGGGCGGACCCCACATAGTCCGTGTCGTGAAGATGTGGCGGCACCACGGATGAACGGGAGTTGAACGCGACACGCGCGGGGGCGCGCCGATGGCAGGGTGAGCAGCATGAACGGTCGTGACCTGGTGCGCTCGGTGAGGGCGGTTCCTTCTGCGGTTCCTGCGGCGGTGTCGTCGGTCGGCTCCGTCCAGTGGCTGCGGGCCGTCCGGGCGTCCTGGCGGCGGCGTCGGGCGGACGCGGCCGGGCTGGCGCCGCGGGGGCCGGAGCGGGCGCGGGTGCCGGGGGCGGTGGTCGGGGCCGAGCCGGAGCCCGGCGGTGGGGTGGTGCGGTTCGCGCGGTCGGTGCTGCGGATCCGGGTCGCGGTCGGCGGGGCCGTCTTCTGGGGCTGGGACGGGGCCGAGCCGAGCCCGTCGTACGCCGTGGCGGGGGTGTGCCCGGAGGCGGATCCGCGGGCGGTCCTGGAGCCCGACAAGGACGGCGGCTGGCGGGTGGTGTCCGAGCGGGTGACGGTCGTGGTGTCGCGGCACGGCGCGGTGGAGGTGTGCACGCCCGGCGGGGTGGCGCTGCGGCGGGATCTGCCGCCCCGGTGGTGGGAGCCGGAGGGGGGTGGTCCGGCGCGCTGGGTGCAGCGTTCGGAGGTCACGGCGGACGCGCGCTTCTTCGGGCTCGGCGGGCGGGCTTCGGGGCCGCGGCTGCGGGGCGGGACGTACCGGCTGTGGAACACGGACCCCGGGGGTTCGTTCGGGCCGGGTGACGATCCGCTGTCGATCACGATGCCGGTGCAGTTGGTCGTGGCCGACGCGGGGACGCATCTGGTGTTCCACGACAGCACCTGGGACGGCGTGGTGAGTCTGCGCGAGGGGGGTGAGGGCGCGGGGTCGGGGCACGATCGGGCGGGAACGTCCGAGCTGCGGATGGACGGCGGTCCGCTGCGCTGCTGGGTGGTGGTGGGCACGCCCGCGCGCGTGCTGCAGGTGTGGACGCAGCTGACGGGGGCGCCGTGTGTGCCGCCTTCCTGGGCGCTCGGGTATCAGCACGCCAGGTGGGGCTTCGGTGATGCCCAGGAGGTGCGCCGGGTCGTCGCCGGCTACAAGGAGCGTGGTCTGCCCCTGGAGGCGGTGCATCTGGACATCGATCACCTTGCGGCGCATGAGGTGTTCACGGTCGACGAGGAGCGGTTTCCCGCGCTGCCGGTGCTGGCGGAGGAGTTGCGCGGTCAGGGCGTGCGGCTGGTGTCGATCGTGGATCCGGCGGTGCGGGCGCGGCCTGGCGGCTCGGTGTACGAGGGCGGGCGGGCGATCGACGGGTTCGTGCGGGACGCGGGCGGGGAGCCGGTGCGCGGGGTCGTGTGGGCGGGTGAGTCGGTGTACCCGGACTTCACGGCGGAGCGGGTGCGTACGTGGTGGGGCGGGTTGTACGAGGAGCGGCTGGCGCGGGGTTTCGCCGGTTTCTGGCACGACATGAACGAGCCGGTGTCGTTCGCCGCCTTCGGTGACACGACCTTGCCGCGGTCGTCGCGGCACGCCTTGGAGGGGCGTGGTGGCGACCATCAGGAGGCGCACAACGTGTACGGGCTCTGTATGGCGCGGGCCGGCTATGAAGGGCTGCTCGAACTCCGGCCCGGGGAGCGGCCGTTCGTGTTCTCCCGGTCGGGCTGGGTCGGGATGCAGAGGTACGGGGGCACGTGGTCCGGAGACGTCGCCTCGGGGTGGCCGGGGCTGCGCGCCTCCTTGTCGCTCGTACTGGGGCTCGGGTTGTGCGGGGTGCCGTACTCGGGGCCCGACGTGGGCGGGTTCGACGGGCATCCGTCGCCGGAGCTGTATCTGCGCTGGCTGCAACTGGGGGCGTATCTGCCGCTGTTCCGGACGCATTCCGCGCTGCGGGCGGGCCGGCGGGAACCGTGGACGTTCGGCGACGAGGTGCTCGGGCACGCGCGCGTGGCGCTGGAGGAGCGGCGCCGGCTCGTGCCGTACTTCGTGACGCTGGCGCATCTGGCGCAGCGGAGCGGGGCTCCGTATGTGCGGCCCCTGTGGTGGGGCGCGCCGGAGGACCGGGGGTTGCGGGATGTGGAGGACGCGTTCTTGCTGGGTGACGCGCTCCTGGTGGCGCCGGTGACGGAGCCGGGGGTGCGGCGCCGGCGGGTGCGGTTGCCTCGGGGGCGCTGGTACGACACGGCCACGGGTACGGTGTTCGAGGGGCCGGGGCTGGTGACGGTGGAGGCTCCGCTGTCGCGGGTACCGGTGCTGGCGCGGGCGGGGGCGGTGATCCCGGTGCGCGGTGAGGACGGCGGCCTGGAGCTGGAGGCGTGGGCGCCGGTGCGTGGGGCGACGGGGGGCGGTGTCGTCGTGGCGGATCCCGGGGACGGCTGGGAGGAGCCGGTGGTCGAGCGGTTCCGGACGCGGTGGAGCGGGGGGCGGGTGGTGGTGGAGCCGGATGCGGGAGAGGTCGGGGAGGCTGGGGCCGGGCCGGTGGCGTATGCGGTGCGGGTGCGGGGGGTGTGAGGGGGGCTCAGCGGGTCCGTTCTGCCGTGCGGGGCCCTGCGAGGGAGGCATCGGCCCGGGGACGTACGCGATGCGGGTGCAGGGGCTGTGAGCGGCCGTCAGCAGCCTGCGCGGAGCAGGGTCGGAATGCTCTCCGGGACGGCCGTGGCAAGGCCTTCAGGGGTGCGGTGTGCAGTCCGGGTCCGGGCCGGCACGGTCGGCTGGGGCGAGCTCCGGGGGTGGCGGTGCTTCGCCGAGGTCAGCTGTAGCGGCCCTCGAACCAGGCCTTCACGGCTGCCGTGTGGAGGGGGAAGGCCAGTTCGGTGGGGCGGCGCAGGAGGTGCCAGCCTGTCGTCTCGTTCGTCGGGACGCTGGGCGGCAGTTCGGATGCCGGGCGTTCGGGCAGCAGTCCGAAGAGGAGCAGGTGGCCGTCCGGCGCGCTCATCGCGTCGGCCAGGCGGACCTCGCGGGCCGCGGCGACGATCCCGGTCTCCTCGGCCAGTTCGCGGACGATCGCGTGGCGCCAGTCCTCGCGGTCATCGATGAAGCCGCCGGGCAGGGCGGTCTTCCCGAGCGCCGGCGGGATGGTGCGCGTGATCGTCACGAGGGCGGTGCCCGACGTGTCGTGGACGGGCAGCAGGGCGACGGCCACGGGCAGGGGGTTGCGGTAGACGACGGTGGCGCAGACGGAGCAGGTGCGCGGCCAGCCGTGCGTGCCGGCTTCGTAGGCGGCTCCGCAGCTCGAACAGTGGGAGCCCGGTACGGGGGTCGAGGCCGTGGGGTGGGTCGTCGATGCGGACACGGCGCGGACTTTATCCGATCGCCGCCGGAATCGACTGCCCCCGCAAGCGACTGCCCCGAAGACGGCGCCCGGGTCGACTGCCCGCAAGCGACGGCCGGCAAGCGACGGCCCGGAGAAGACTGGCTTCGGGTGAGATCACCGCGGTGGGCGATCTCCCCCGGCCGAACCCGCGCGTCCGGTCTTCCCTCGACCGGCCGCTTCCTGGTAGACGCTGGGCCATGACTCGAACCGGAACCGTTCTGCGGCGCCTCGTCGCCGTCACCGCCGCCGCGCTGCTCGGTGTGGCCGTGGCGCCGTCCGCCGCGCAGGCGAAGCCCGATCCGAAGGCGCCGAAGGAGTTCGTGGCGCTCAGTGAGGTCGATCCGACGATCATCCAGGAGATGCGCTACTACACGGAGCACAACTTCGTCGGCGAGCCGGTGGACGGCTACCAGAAGCCGATGTGCATCCTGACGCGGCCGGCGGCGGACGCGCTCCACAAGGCGCAGACGGGGCTCCTGAAGCGTGGCTACTCCCTGAAGGTGTACGACTGTTACCGGCCGCAGCGGGCGGTGGACCACTTCGTGCGCTGGGCCGAGGACCTGGGCGACCAGCGGATGAAGCCGGAGTTCTATCCGCATGTCGACAAGACGCGGCTGTTCGACGACGGCTACATCGCGGCGAAGTCGGGGCACAGCCGCGGTTCCACGCTCGATCTGACGCTCGTGAAGCTGCCGGCGCTGCCCACGCGCGCGTACGTGCCCGGTGAGGAACTGACGCCCTGTTACGGGCCGCAGGCGGAGCGGTTCCCGGACAACTCGGTGGACATGGGTACCGGGTTCGACTGCTTCGACACGCTCGCGCACACCGACGATCCACGCATCCAGGGCGTGCAGCGTGCCAACCGGGACCTGTTGCGTGACGCCCTGGTGGGCCAGGGCTTCGTGAACCTTCCGGAGGAGTGGTGGCACTACACGTACAAGCCCGAGCTCTTCCCCGACACGTACTTCGACTTCCCCGTCTCCCGGAAGTCGCTGGCGGGCCGGAACTGACCGCGTAGCGGGGGTATCGAACCCGGCACGGACGGAGGGCGCGACCGGAACCACCCCCGTGGGTCCCGGTCGCGCCCTCCCCGTTACACGGACGCCGAACAGCTCCGCATGGTTCTGTCGCTCCCCTGCCGAACCCTGCTCGATCTCCTCTCGGCTCCCGCCGCCCCCTGCCGTCCGACGGTTGCCCGTGGCACACTTCTGACGTTCCGTCAGATTATGGCTGCCGGGGAGGCACTGTGGGACGTACGCGTACACCGGTCGTGGCCGGTTGGTTCACCGGAGAGGGTGACGACTTCCGGCTGTTGGGGACGCGCTGTGCCGCCTGCGCGTCGGTGTTCTTCCCCCGCGAGGACGGGCTGTGCCGCAATCCGGCCTGTGCGGGCGGGGACCTCGTGGAGGTCCCGCTGTCGCGGCGCGGACGTGTCTGGTCGTACACGGACGGCCGCTACCGGCCGCCGGCGCCGTACCTCTCGGACCCGGAACTTCCGTGGGAGCCCCGCACGTTGATCGCTGTGGAGCTGGCGGCGGAGCGGATGGTGGTCCTGGGCCAGGGGGCCGACGGGGTGTCGGTGGCCGATCTGGAGGTCGGCATGGAGGTGGAGGTCGTGCCGGGGGTGCTCGCCGAGGAGGGGGACGACGAGAGCGGGACGGTCTGGACGACGTGGCAGTGGCGGCCGACGGGGGTGCGGGCATGACCGGGGACGTGGCGGTGCTGGGTGCGGGCATGCACCCGTGGGGCAAGTGGGGCCGCAGCTTCGTGGAGTACGGGACGGCGGCGGCCCGGACGGCGCTGGCGGACGCCGGTCTCGACTGGCGGGACGTGACGTCGGTGGTCGGCGCGGACACCGTGCGCGGCGGATATCCGGGGTACGTGGCGGGGGCGACGTTCGCGAAGGCGCTCGGCTGGCAGGGCGCGAGGGTGACCAGCGTGTACGCGGCCTGCGCGTCGGGGGCGCAGGCGGTGAGCACGGCGCGGGCGCAGATCCTCGCGGGCCTGGCGGACGTGGTGCTCGTCGTGGGCGCCGACGCGGCGCCCAAGGGGTTCTTCCGGCCCGCCGGCGGTGACCGGCCGGACGATCCTGACTGGTTGCGCTTCCGGGTGCTCGGGGCGACGAACCCCACCTACTTCGGGCTGTACGCGCGCCGGCGCATGGCGCTGCACGGCGACACCCTGGAGGACTTCGCCCGGGTGAAGGTGAAGAACGCGGCGGCGGGCACGCTGAATCCGAACGCGCGCTACCGCAAGGCGGTCTCCGCCGAGGAGGTCGCCGCGTCCGCCGTGGTCGCGGATCCGCTGCGGCTGCTCGACATCTGCGCGACGTCGGACGGCGGGGCGGCGCTGGTGCTCACCAGCATGGAGTTCGCGCGGCGGCACGGGGTGCGGGACCCGGTGCGGATCCGGGCGGTGTCCACGGTGACGCCCACGTATCCGACGACGGTGCTGGACCTTCCGGACATCGCCACGGACTCGGCGACCGGGGCGGAGCCGCAGGGCCCGGGGTTCCGCGCGTCGATCGCCCGCGCCGCCTACGAGGAGGCCGGGGTCGGCCCCGAGGACCTGTCGCTCGCGGAGGTCTACGACCTGTCCACGGCGCTGGAGCTCCAGTGGTACGAGGACCTCGGGCTGTGTGGCGAGGGCGAGGGGGCGAAGCTGTTGCGGGACGGGGCGACGGCGCTCGGCAGCCGCATACCGGTGAACGTGAGCGGAGGGCTCGCCTCCTTCGGCGAGGCGGTGCCGGCCCAGGCGATCGCCCAGGTCTGCGAGCTGACCTGGCAGTTGCGCGGGACGGCCCGGGAGCGGCAGGTGGAGGGCGCGCGGGTCGGGGTGACCGCGAACCAGGGGCTCTTCGGGCACGGGTCGTCGGTGGTCGCCGTGCGCTGACACCATGCCGTTCCGAATCTCAGCCCCGCGGTTCCGAACGGGAGGTGGGGCGCGGCGGCGCCGGTCGCCGCCGCGCCGGCCGAGCCGCGGAAAAACAGTTTGGCGACCGCCGCGTCGGCTGCTACGTTCCCGGTGGCCGTGCCGGAGAACAAGGAGGTGGTACCCGTGAACTCAGTATCGACATGGGTGCTCCTCTCCGGGGTCATGGTCGGGCGGTAGGTCGTCCGGGAGCGCCGTCTCACGCGCTTTCCCGAAAGGCACGACCATGCATCAGACCTTGCGCTTCACGTCTGAACAGCGGCTCGACGACGGCGTCGTCGAGCGCCGGTTCACCCTCGGCGACATCCCCGGCATCCTCTGGATCCCCGCCTCCGCGGACGCGTCCGCACCGGTCCCGCTCATCCTGCTGGGCAACCCCCCGCTCGGACTGGACCGGATGTACCCCCGGCTCCTTGGCCGGGCCCGGCACTCAGCGGCGGAGGGCTTCGCCACCGCCACCATCGAGCTCCCCGGAAGCGGCGACCGGCCCCGCCTGCCGGTCGTCGACCGGGCGCGCGCCGACCTGCGCCGCGCCCTGGAGGCCGGCGAACCGGTGAGCGGCGCGATCGTCGACGACCTGATCCTCCCGCTCGTCGACCAGGCGGTCCCCGAATGGCAGGCCACGATGGACGCGCTGCTCGAACTGCCCGGGATCGGCGGCCCAGTCGCGTATTCCGGGGGCGTGATCTCCATCGGCATCCGGCTGGCGGTGGTCGACCCGCGCATCGTGGCCGCCGGACTGTTCGCGGGGAGTTTCGTCCCCGCCGTGATGTTCGAGGAGGCCCGCCGGGTCACCGTTCCGCTGCACGTTCTGCTGCAGTGGGACGACGAGGGGAACGACCGGCAGGCGGCCCTCGACCTGTTCGACGCCTTCGGCTCGAAGGAGAAGACGCTGAACGCCAACATGGGCGGGCACACCGGGGTTCCGCAGTCCGCGGGAGAGGACGCGGCCCGGTTCTTCGCACGGCATCTGAAGTGAGCTGCCGGTATCTGAAGTGAGCCGGCCGTACCTGAAGTGAGCTGCCGGTACCTGAAGTTGGAGGCCGGCACCTGAGGCGAGCCCCGGCTCCTCAAGCGATAGACGCGGGCCGGAAAGACGCGGGCCCTGCCGCTCCGGCGGGGCCCGCACATCCCGTGCGGTCGGCGACCTTGACGCTCCCCCGGCCCCGGAGAACACTTCCCGGTGTCAGTCGGCTCCGCCGCGTCACGGCCCTCTCTTCTGTCCCTCGGGGCCCGCTCCCCCGGTGTGATCCCGACTGCGCCCTGCACGGAGGACCGGGGCGCGACCGCCCGCCCCGGGTGAGGGCCTAGGAGCCGCCATGAGCAACGAAGACATCTTCCTCGGTGAGGTCATCGGCACCGGAATCCTGATCCTGTTCGGCGCGGGCGTCTGCGCCGCCGTCACTCTCAGGCACTCCAAGGCCAAGGCCTCGGGGTGGATCGTGATCGCGTTCGGCTGGGGCTTCGCCGTCCTGGCCGGGGCGTACACCGCGGCGCCGCTGTCCGGCGGCCATCTCAATCCTGCCGTGACGCTCGGCATCGCCATCGACACCGGCAAGTGGGACAAGGTCTGGGTCTACGTCCTCGGCCAGATGGTCGGCGCGATGCTGGGCGCCGTCCTCGCCTACCTGGTCTATCTCGCCCAGTTCAACGCCAATGTGCACTCCGAGAAGGAGCCGGACGGGCCGACGCCGACGCTCGGCATCTTCTCCACGATCCCCGAGATCCGCAGCCCCGTCGCGAACCTCCTCACCGAGATCATCGCCACGATGGGCCTCGTGCTGCCGATCCTCGCGTTCGGCCTGACCAAGGGGCTCGGCGAATCGGGCATGCAGGCGCTCGTCGTGGCCCTCCTCGTGGTCGGCATCGGCCTCTCGCTCGGCGGGCCGACGGGCTACGCCATCAACCCGGCCCGCGACCTCGGCCCGCGCATCGTCCACACCTTCCTGCCGATCCCGAACAAGGGGACGTCCGACTGGGGTTACGCGTACGTCCCCGTCGTCGGCCCGCTGATCGGCGGAGCGCTGTCCGGGGTCATCTACAACCTCGCGTTCTGAGCGGTGTCGACCGTTCTGAGCCGTTCTGAGCCTTTCTGAGCAGTTCCGAGCACGCACGCCCGGAGGGAGAACCCGTGAAGTACGTCGCCGCCATCGACCAGGGCACCACCTCGAGCCGCTGCATCGTCTTCGACCAGGACGGCGCGATCGTCGCCGTCGACCAGCGCGAGCACCGCCAGATCTTCCCGAAGCCCGGCTGGGTCGAGCACGACGCGACCGAGATCTGGTCCAAGGTGCAGGCCGTCGTCGCCGGCGCCCTCGCCAGGGCCGGCCTGCGCGCCGACGAGCTCAGCGCCCTCGGCATCACCAACCAGCGCGAGACGACGGTGCTGTGGGACCGCGCCACCGGCCGCCCCGTGCACAACGCGATCGTCTGGCAGGACACCCGTACCGCGGCGCTGTGCAACGAACTGGGCGGCGCCGACGGCCAGGACCGCTTCCGTGAGCAGACCGGCCTGCCGCTGGCCAGCTACTTCTCCGGGCCCAAGGCGGCCTGGCTGCTCGACCAGGTGCCGGGGCTGCGGGCCCGGGCCGAGCGCGGCGAGATCGCCTTCGGCACGATCGACTCCTGGCTGATCTGGAACCTGACCGGCGGCACGGACGGCGGGGTGCACGTCACCGACGTCACGAACGCCGGGCGGACCATGCTGATGAACCTGGAGACCCTCCAGTGGGACCCGTCGATCCTCGCGGCGATGAACGTGCCCGAGGCGGTCCTGCCCGAGATCCGCTCCTCCGCCGAGGTGTACGGCACGGCCGTCGGACAGCTCGCGGGCGTGCCGGTGGCCTCGGCGCTCGGCGACCAGCAGGCGGCCGTGTTCGGGCAGGCCTGCTACGACACGGGGACGGCCAAGAACACGTACGGGATCGGCAGCTTCCTGCTGCTCAACACCGGAAGCCGGCCGGTGCCGTCGAAGAACGGGCTGCTCACGACGATGGGGTACAAGATCGGCTCTGAGGCGCCGGTCTACTGCCTGGAGGGGTCGATCGCGATCACCGGCGCGCTCGTGCAGTGGTTCCGCGATCAGCTCGGCATCATCCGCAGCGCCGACGAGATCGAGACGCTCGCCGCGAGCGTGGACGACAACGGCGGGGCGTACATCGTGCCCGCGTTCTCCGGCCTGTTCGCCCCGTACTGGCGCTCGGACGCGCGCGGCGTGGTCACGGGTCTGACCCGGTACGTGACCAAGGCTCATCTCGCGCGGGCGGTCCTGGAGGCGACGAGCTGGCAGACCCGCGAGGTCGTGGACGCCATGTACCAGGACTCCGGTGTGCGCATCACGACGCTGAAGGTCGACGGCGGCATGACGAAGAACCATCTGCTGATGCAGCATCAGGCGGATGTGCTCGACGTGCCGGTGATCCGGCCGCGCGTCTCCGAGACGACCTGTCTGGGAGCGGCTTACGCGGCCGGGCTCGCCACCGGCGTGTGGAACGACCTGGACGAGCTCAAGGCGCACTGGCAGCGGGACGTCGAGTGGACGCCGGCGATGGACGCCCGGACCCGTGACCGCGAGTACCACAACTGGCGCAAGGCGGTGGAGAAGAGCTTCGGCTGGCTGGAGGACGAGGTCTAGGGCCTCGCCTACAGGGTTCTAGGGCGTGTCCGCAAAGTCATGGGAGCCAGAGCCGGAGGCAGGCGAGGGTGACCATGGCTTGGTAGTGGGCGGCTCGTTTGTCGTAGCGGGTG
>NZ_JBVHMU010000043.1:0-15616 GCF_055558275.1 Streptomyces sp. NPDC025806
GTTCGTGTCAGGCATCCTCACCGCGCTGGACGCCAGCCACGCGCGCGGCATGGTCCACCGCGACATCAAGCCGGCCAACGTGATGGTCACGGCCAGCGGCGCGGTGAAGGTCATGGACTTCGGCATCGCCCGCGCCCTCGACCACCAGGGCACCGCGCTGACCGGTACCGGCTTCACCATCGGCACCCCCCACTACATGGCGCCGGAGCAGTTCGAGCCGGGCCGCGCCGTCGATGGGCGCTGCGACCTCTACGCGACCGGCATCGTGCTGTTCCAACTACTCACCGGGGCCGTGCCGTTCGACGCCGACTCAGGCTTCCGGATCGGCTATCTGCACGTCACCGCCGAGCCGCCCGCCCTGGCCTCGCTGGGCGCAGACGTACCTCCGGAGGTAGAGGCGCTGATCGCCCGGTCGCTTGCGAAGGCGCCGGAGGACCGCTTCCCGGACGCCGCGGCGATGCAGGCCCAGGTCGAGCGGATCTGGCAGCACCAGACCAATTCGCCCGCGCAGGCGACGGAGGAGGCGACGGCACCGGCCCCGGCCGATGCACAGGCCACGCCGACCCCCACCGCTCCGTCCGCCGGCGGAGTCCACCGACTCGACACCGTCCCCGCCCCACCGCGACAGCCCCCGGTTCCGCAACCAGCTGGGGCAACCGGCCGCCGTACGCCCGGATCCCGACTGGTCATCGCGGCCGTCGCCATCCTCCTCCTGTGCGCCGCCGGGTTGGGCGGCGCCGCCCTGCTCGACTCCCGGGGCAGCACCGCTGATACCCCGCAGGCCAGAACGAAGACCCCCACCGCCGGGGCGGCAGACCCGTCCCAGGACGCGACGTCGCCGCCCGCCACACCCACGACGGAGGAAGGGAGCGCTGCCGAGGACGAAGCCAAGGGCGAGGTCACGGTGAAGGTCACCGCTGAGAACCGCAGCGCGTGGATCTCGGCGAAGGACAGCAAGGGAGACGCGCTGTACGCCGGGCTCCTGAAGAAGGGCGAGACCAAGACGTTCAAGGACACCGACCGGATCGACATCGTCCTGGGCGACTCAGGCGCAATGCGCCTCGTGGTCAATGGGAAAGAGATCTCGGACCAGTTCGAGGACAACATGGTGCAGCGTCTCAGCTACACGCCGACCGACTGACCCCGGACTAGTAGTGCTTCGTTAGGTTCTGTGCTGTCTGCGGGTGCTTCGGTAGCTGGGCAGGGGGCGTCCGCAGGTGGTGCATGCACCGGTCCAGCACCTCAGCAGGTCCTGAAGGACATCGAGGACCTGGTAGAGGGTCAGGCCGGTGTGAGGGCTTTTGGGTCGAGCCGCCTGAGGGTGAGGAATGCCTGAGCGGCGGTGACGAGGGTGACGTGGTGGTGCCAGCCGCGCCAGGTGCGGCCTTCGAAGTGGTCCAGGCCCAGGCCGTGCTTGAGTTCGCGGTAATCGTGCTCGATCCGCCAGCGCATCTTCGCCCACCGCACCAGGTCGGCGACCGGGGTGGTGGCGGGCAGGTTCGATATCCAGTAGTCCGTCGGAGCGGCTTGTCCGTCCGGCCACTCGGCCAGGAGGGTCCGGGTGGGCAGGATGCCGTCCCATCGGTTGCGGCCGCCGCCCGCTGCCTGGGCGGCGGCCAGGGACTGTTTGCCCGCGGGCCTCACGGTCAGGACCGCGAATCGTGAGGTCATCGCGCCTTTGCTGCCCTGTCGCCAGGTCACCGGGGTGAAGCCGTCCGTGCCGATCTCGGTCGCGAGGTCACAGACGGACCGCGGCGGGGTGCGGTAGCGGGGCAGAGTCGGTGGTCCGAGCCCTCCATAGGCGGGCCGGTGCGGCTCGGCATCCTCCGGGTGAGCGACTTCCTTCCCGGCCAGGGCCAGGACGTAGGACAGTCCGCGCTCCTCGAGTCCGATGCGGAACGGTGTGCTGACCCCGTAGCCGGCATCGGCGACCACCACCTGCGCCTTCAACTGCCAGCCGGCGAGCGTGTCGAGCAGGCCGAGCGCGATCCGCCATTTCTCCTGGTGGCCGAGGCCTTCGGGGACTCCTGCCCTGCGGCAGCGGTCCGGTTCGTCCGTCCATTCGCGCGGCAGATACAACTGCCAGTCCAGTGGGCAGGACGCGGTGTCGGTGGCCGCGTGGACGCTGACCGCGACCTGGCAGTTCGCCCGTTTCCCGACCGCGCCGCAGTACTGGCGGGCCACCCCGGCCGACGCCTTCCCGCACTTGGGAAACGACACGTCGTCGATCACCCACACCTCGGGCGTGATCACTTCGGACAGCCGCTCGGCGATCCGTCGCCTGACCGGCAGCGGATCCCACGGCGACTGGTTCACGAACTGCTGCAGGGCCTGCATGTTCCCGTCCGGCAGACGCTCCGCCATCGGCTGGACCGACTTCCGCCGGCCGTCGAGCATCAGACCCCGCAGATAACACTCGCCCCACCGCCGCTGGTCCCGCCGCGGCAACGACCCGAACACATCGGCAACGAACCCTGCCAACTCACCCCGGAGCCGTTCCACTTCCCTCAGCTTCACCCCGGGACGCTGCCCACAGCCAGCCGAGATCACTCAACGTAACGAAGCACTACTAGGGGGTGTCTTTCGGATCACCGTGCCACAGATCGTTGGACGTCCAATTTGAGTGGTCGTTCATACGTGTTCCTGGTTAGCCTCCGCTGGTGTTGCATGCCGAGTTCCGTGACCCTTTGCTGGTGGCTGTCTACGATGCCGAGTGCCCGTGGACACGTGAGGACGACTTCTTCCTCCGGGTGGTCGGTGAGACCCCGAGAGGGAGGGTGCTCGATCTCGGCTGCGGTACGGGGCGACTGGCCCTGGGCCTGGCGGCGGCCGGCCACGTGGTCACCGGCGTCGATCCGGCCCGCGCTTCGCTCCAGGCGGCCCGCATCAAACCCGGCTCCGAACGGGTGACCTGGGTGGAGGGAACCTCTGCGGACCTGCCCGACGCGGCGTTCGACGTCGCGGTCATGACGAGCCACGTCGCACAGTTCTTCGTCACGGATGAGGAGTTCGGCCGTGCTCTCGCCGATCTGAGGCGTGCACTCGTGCCTGGCGGGCGCCTGGTCTTCGACACCCGAGACCCCGCAGCCCGACGCTGGGAGGCGTGGAACCCGGTCGACTCTCACCGGCGGGTCCAGTTGGCGGACGCAACCGTGGTCACGGCCTGGACCGAGGTCACCACTGTCATCGACGGCGCGGTCTCCTTCACCCACCACTACACCTTCCCCGACCACCAGCAACTGCAGAGCACCGCGACCCTGCGATTTCGGACCGAGAGCGAGGTCCGTGCGGCACTGCATGCCGCAGGTTTCCAGATCGGACACGTCTACGGTGGCTGGAACCGGGAACCGGTCGGTGCCGGAGACGGCGAACTTCTGGTGATCGCCCACCGCTGAGGTCTCGCAGGAGGGGACAAGCCAGAGCGCTTCTGTCCGATCGTCCCATCGTTGGTCCGGTGTGTCGTTGAGCGATGCCCAGTGGGCGAGGACCGAGCCGTTACTGCCGGACAGGACACCTCGGCGAGGCGCATGCTCTTGACCAGCAAAGCGTACTCATCCCGCGCGATCCGGACCCACCTTCGTCAGCGCGGAATCCGAGCGGCCATTCCGCAACCGGCCGATCAGGTCGCGAACCGTAAGCGGCGCGGCAAGCTGGGAGGCCGTCCCCCGGCCTTCGACCGCGAGGCGTACAAGGGGCGCAACACAGTCGAGCGGTGCATCAACAGGCTCAAGCCGTGGCGCGGTCTGGCCACCCGATATGACAAGACCGCCGCCATCCACCTAGCCGGACTCCACGTCGCCGCCACCTTCATCTGGTCAGCGCGGCATGATCCGAAAGACACGGCCTAACCCCCGCTTCCGCGAAGGCCAGCCCGGCCCGTCACCCGGCGGGCCTCAACCGGCGCCGCGCAGGAGTGATTACCGCCATGCCCGTGCTCGTCCCCCTCGCTCTCGACAAGGGCCTGGACCTCCTGGGCTCCGCCATGGGCCCGTTCGCGTTCGCCGCCCTCCTCACCATGCTCGGCGCCAGCCTGTGGCTGCACCACCGACACCGCACCACACAGACCGAAGCGACACCACGGGAGCGCTTCTACGCTGTCTACACCCAGCGGCGCACCGACGACCCGGCCGGCGTCCCCGAGCAGTACGAGACCACGCTGCCGCCCGACACCGTGATCGTGCGCCGGATCGACGGAATCCGGCGCCGCTCCGAACTGACAACCGCCCGCCTCGACGACGGCACCTACGCCGCCGAGCCCCTCGACGACCCGTAGACCAGCCAGAGCACCACCCCACGACAGGACCCTCCGCGTGCCCTTCCCCGACACTGTCCCGCCGCTCGACCCTGCTCCCGGCACGCTCCTGGTCACCATCGGGCCCGCAGCCTCCGGGAAGACGACCTACGCCGCCACCGCCGACGTCGACGTGGTCCCCTGCCTCGACGACCTGCGCCACGAGATCGCCGGGGACACCGGGGACCAGTCCGCCACACCCGCCGCAGTACAACGGCAGAACGCGCTCCTGGAGGAGCACCTGAGAGCCGGGAGAACGGTCTTCCTCGACAGCACGAACATGGAACCCCGCGTACGCGAGGCGGCCGTGGAACGAGCCCGCCGTCACAACCGCCCCGCTGCCGCCCTGTGCTTCCTGCCTGCCCTCGACGACTGCCTGGCCCGCAACGCACTGCGTCCCTCCAACCGGCGGGTTCCCGACGGCACACTGCGCTGGCAGCACCGCATGGCACAACAGGCAACCCCGCACGTCCTGGTGCAGGAGGGATTCACCTCCGTGCACCACGTCCGCCAGTCGTGAACGAGGCCACTCCGGGACAACCGGTCACGTGCTCGTGTCCTGCGCGGGGTCAGGCTCCGGGATCGAACGCGGGGTGCCGGGCCCGGCCGGATGGATCCCCGACGCCCCGTACCCAGCGCTGTCTGCGCCCGTACTTCCTCCAAGGAGGTCACCATCAACGCTCCTAGCACCCCGTCCCAGGCCTACGGCGTCCACTCCGAGGTGGGGCGCCTGCACAAGGTCCTCGTCTGCGCGCCGGGCCTCGCCCACCGCAGGCTCACCCCGAGCAACAGCCACGACCTGCTCTTCGACGACGTCATGTGGATGGAGAACGCCCAGCGCGACCACGCCGACTTCGTCAACAAACTGCAGCAGCGCGGCGTCGAGGTGGTCGAACTCCACGACCTCCTTGCACAGACCATGGCGATCGACGAAGCGAAGTCCTGGCTCCTCGACCGGAAGATCGTCCCCAACCAGGTCGGTGTCGGCCTCGTCGACGGCACCCGCGCCTTCCTGGAGACCCTGGAACCACGCCGGCTCGCCGAATTCCTCATCGGAGGTCTCGCCACCATCGACCTGCCCGACAACTTCCGCTCCGCATACGTGTCCCTCGCGCGCGAATCCACCGGCGTACGCGAGTACTTGATGCCACCGCTGCCCAACACCCTCTACACCCGCGACACGACCTGCTGGCTGTACGGCGGCCTCACACAGAATCCCCTGTACGGGCCCGCACGGCACGACGAGACGCTCCTGATGAAGGCGATCCACCAGTTCCACCCCGACTTCACCGGTTCGAAGGTGTGGTGGGGCGACCCCGAACTCGACTGGGGCCAGGCCACGTTCGAGGGCAGCGACATCATGCCCGTCGGAGGCGGCATCGTCCTCATGGGCATGAGCGAACGCACTCGCGACAGGCCATCACACAGGTCGCCAAGTCGCTGTTCGAGAACGGGGCGGCACCTCGACACCGTGTTCACCTTCGCCGACCGCGACATCGTCACCCTCCACCCCACGATCATGGACGCGGTGCACACGTTCTCCCTGCGCCCGGGCCACACAGCGCACGGCCTCGACATCACCGACGAGGGCAGCACCCCCTTCGCCGACGTGGTCGCCAACGGGCTGGGCCTGCCCAAGCTGCACGACATCGAGACAGGCGGCGATGTGTACGCCTCCGAGCGCCAGCAGTGGGACAGCGGCAACAACGCCGTGGCCCTGGAACCGGGCATGGTCATCACCTACGACCGCAACACCCAGACGAACACGCTGAAGCGGCCCAGCAGCCGTCCTGCCCGCCGCTCAGCAGGTCAGGGTCCTCACGTCGCCTGACCGTGGCCGTGACCTGTCACGGACTCAGATGCAGCGATGAAGGCTTGCACGAGAGGACGGTTGTCTCCTCGGCGGGTGGCCATGAAGATCCGGCTCGCCGGGGCAGGCCCGTCGAGCTCGAGACGTTGGGCGCCGGGAGGAAGCAGCGTAGTGACACTGTAGGGAGCGATGGTGACGCCAAGGCCGGCGGCGACGAACATGATGATGGTGTGCCAGTTCGAGCACTCTTGCGCGACCTGGACATCGATGCCGGCATCCCGCAGAGGCTGCGTGTTGAGGTCGAACGCCTGAGCTCCCCCTGCGCGCGGGAAAAGGATCAGCGGGTCGGCGGCCAGCGCCGTTGCTTCCACATGGTCACCCCGTGCGGCGGGGTGACCGGACGGAATGACGGCGACAAACCGTTCCGTTGTCAGCAGGGAAAGATTGATGCCGTCTTGCTCCTCGGCGTCCCGCACGACCCCGACGTCGGCTGTGCCCCGCTGCAGGGCCCCCAGGACGTCGACGGTGAAGCCGTCGTGCAACTTGATCTGGACGTCTGGGCGGCGGCGGGAGAATTCACGCAGTCGGTCGCTGACGATCGCGGTGGCGGAGGTGATGTAGGCGATGTCCAGGCGCCCGGCCTCGCCGCGCCCGATACGGCCGGCCTCGTCGAGGTCAGCCGCCAGACGGCCCAGAAGGCCACGCGCCCGCGGCTGGAACGCCGCTCCTGCCTCCGTGAGACGGACACTTCGGGAGGTCCGCCGGAACAGCTCGACACCGACAATCTTCTCCAGCTGCCTGATCTGCTGGGACAGGGCCGGCTGAGCAATGTTCAGCCGCTGGGCGGCACGGCCGAAGTGGAGTTCCTCAGCCACAGCCAGAAAGTACCGCAGATGACGGAGTTCGATTCGACGATCCATAGCTCAAACTTATCGATAGACCCTACTACTTGTATTGGACATATGAGTGAGTGGAGTCAGAGGCTGTCGGCGGGAAGCCGTACCGGAAAGGAAATCCGCCTCATGCCGCACACCACCGCCCCGACCGTCGTCTCCTCGATCGCCTCGCACAGCGACGCCGACGCATTCCGCGCGTTGAACGAGGAGTGGATCTCGCGCCTGTTCACCCTGCAAGAGCAGGACCGGGCAATTCTCGGAGATCCGTTCGGCCGCATCGTGGACCCGGGCGGCGACGTGCTCCTGGCACGCGAGCCGGGCCGAGACACCATCGTCGGATGCGTTGCGCTTCTGGCCTACCCGGAAGCCGTGTTCGAGCTGGCGAAGATGGCAGTGGCCCCCGCCGCACAGGGACGCGGCATCGGCCACCAACTCGTAACCGCAGCAATCCACCGAGCTCAGGCGCTCGGTGGGGTTCGCCTGTTTCTCGGTACAAACAGCAAGCTGACCGCCGCCCTCCACGTCTACGAGCAAGCCGGGTTTGCCAGAATCACCCGCGACCGTCTCCCCGTGGCTGACTACTACGCCCGCGCCGACACCCTCATGGAACTGACATGACGCCCCCCGAAGAGACACCGGACGACAGAATCCGACATGAGACCCAGACCCCCCGCCTGCCAAGCAAGCGCTCCATCCCGCCGTTGGCCGCGAGACGTTGAGCCGGGAAGACGGGAGCCAGAGGTAGCGGAGCGGACGCGCGGACACACAAGGACATAAGAGGAGACAGCAGCCGTGACAAGGATGCGTGGCACAGCTTCGGCCGTGGCCGTGGGCATCGCGCTTCTCACATCCGCGTGCAGCAGCGGGGGCGAAGACACGACGGCGGCGCCTTCCTCATCCACCATGACGACACCCACATCCGCCAACCCCTCGGTCGCGGCACACCCGGCCGCGACGAACACCTACGACTTGGCGGCATACTGCGACAAGGGCGGCCCCACCACACTGCTGACGGGGCAACCCGCGTACAAAGGCAAGGGCCCCCACCCCGTGCTGCTCACCACCAAGGCACCAGACTCCGTGAGTGCCACCCAGGCCCCGCTCGCGTCGCCGGGCGAGACACAGAGCGAACCGCCCCACGACACGTACCACCCTGACCCGGCGAAGGCGCAGCTCGTCGCCTGCGTCACCAACAAGAACAAGGGCAAGCTGGTCACGACCTGCCGGTACCTACACAACACTGACCACTACGTCCGCTACTACCGCCAGGGCCAGTACGCAGTCACCGTGTACGAGGCCAAGACCGGCCGCAGACTGGGCGCCACGACGGTGCTGGGCGACGACACCTACTGTGAATGCTCGGCTTTGTGACGGTGGGTTGGTCGGCAGTGGGGTCTGACGTAGCGGCGGGCTTGTTCACCAGCATCTCTATCGGTGAGTGTGCTGGAGCGTGGCTGTCACAAGGCGACCAATCCGCTGCTATGCCGTGAGAGTCCGGCCTAGCACAGCCGCTCTGTGGCTGTCGTGGGGATGAGTATTCCTGTGCTCTTGATCAGGGCCGGGGTGTGGGCTGGCCGGTATGACAGCCGATGCGCCTGCCTCGTCACCGCCGTCACTGCCGGTGTCTGCGCTCGTGGTGGGGAGGAACGAGGGATCGGCTGACGGCACCGGGGCGCGGGACCGGGCTGTGCTGCGGTCTGTGATCGTGCGGCGGCTTCTCACGCTGGATGAGGCCGGAACTTTGCAGACGATGCATGTCCGGATCGCCGCGCAGTCGGCAGACGTTCATGTGCGCACGGTGTGGCGGTGGCTGGCTGTGGCGAAGGAGTCAGGATCGGTTGAACCTGTCCGGCGGCGTTCCGCGTTCACGCTGACGGACGGGTTGTGGGCCCGGCTGGGGGAGCTGGGCGGGAACGTGAAGGCCTTGCACCGCTGGATGGCCGAGCACGCTGATGAGGTGCTTCCCACTGTGGGCGGGGACCGGTTGCCGTCGTTGACGACGCTGCACGAAGCGGTGAACCGGCAACGGCGAGCGGGCCGGGTCCTTGACCTCGCCCGTCCCGGCTACGCCCGCATCGATCCGGCCGCCTATGACCGTGCGTTGGCCGAGCTGGCCCTACCCGGCACGATCGACGAGACGGGCCAGTCCCCGCCCGCCCCCGTGGTGCCGGACGAGCCCCCTGACAACGACGCCACCAGCCCTCTACCTGCTGCTTCGCCACTGGCCGAGGGCACGCGTCTGTACGTGCCGGGCGCGCACGTCGTTGCCACCCGGCAGCTCGGCCAGGTGACCGAGGCGCTCGCTCACACGATCGCCGCCCGCGGGATCGTGTGCGTGTACGGGGACCCCGGACACGGTAAGACCGTCGCGGTACACCGTGCGCTGCGTGTACTGCCGCGCCGGATCCCGGTGCACCGCGCCCTGGTGGCGGTGAAGCCGGCGCTGCCGCAGCTGCGGGCCGCGCTGCTGACCGCGTTCGGCCTGCCCGCCACAGCATTGACGAACCGCACCGACGCCGCCGACCGCGCCCTGCTTCAGGCATTCCAGGCCCCGGGTGTGCTGGTCATCGACGATGTGCAGCGCATCGCCGCCCCCGAACTGGACTACCTGCGCCTGCTCGTCGATGCCCCCACGACGCAGACCTCGCTCGTGCTGTGCGGGGCCGGGGCCGAGCGCACCCTCGCGCGTGCTTCCGCACTGGCCTCCCGCGTGCTGACCTGGCAACAGGTACCCCGCCTGGACCCCGGCCAAGTCCCGACGGTGCTGCGCCTGTTCCACCCGCTGTGGGACGCGGTGACGGACGCCGATCTGCTGCACGCCAACACCACCCACGCGAAGGGGAACTTCCGTACCTGGGCGAAGATCACCTCCCACGTCTATGCGGCTCTCGCCCGTTCTCCCGGGGTCGCGGTGGACCGTGACCTGCTGACGCGCGCCTGTTCCCGCCTCGGCCCCACCACGTGCTGACCCACCCCACCGTCCGGGCCGAAGGACTCCCCGCATGACCGCGACCTCTGACGACGGCTCCGCAACGGTGCCACCTCCACGGGCCGAGCCTGTGCTGGATCCGGCCTCGTTGACCGCGCTGCGGGCCCCGGCCGTACGCCGCCTGCTCGCGCTGCGTGCCGAGCGACGGCTCACCCGCAGCCACGTGAACACCACCGCCCAGTGCCTGAACGTCTCGGAGCGCACCGTGTGGCGCTGGCTCGCTGAAGCCACCACCACACCCGAGAAGGCCGCCCGCCCGGGAGCCCGCCATACCGGCCGGTTCGAGATCACCAACGAGATCCGGGTACTGCTGGCGTACTGGCACGGCAACGCCTCCGCGGTCCACCGCGAACTGGTCGCCCGCGCCAAGGCCGCCACCGATTCCGAGCCCTACGAGGAGACCGGCACCCCGACGAGCACCGACCCCGCCGCGAAGCCCGCTGCGCCCCTGCCGGGCGGCGCCCCGCCCGCTGCCGTGCCGCTGCTGGACCCCGTGCCGTCCCTGCCGACGTTCCTGCGCGCCCTACGGCGGGATCTGACAGCAGGGGAGCGGGCCGGCTACCGCCACGGCCCCGAAGCAGCCCGCGCCCACGATGTGTTCGCCAAACGCCCCCGCACCTGGCGCAACGACGTCTGGGAAGCCGACCACGTCCAGGCCCCACTACACGTGGACGCGGACGGCGATCTGGTTCCCCCGCACGTCACGTGGTTCATCGACTGCGCGACCAAGGCCATCACCGGCCTGGCCGTCACCCCGGGCACGCCGACCCGCGCCTCCATCCTGGCCGCGCTGCGCTCCGCCGTCCTGCGCACCAACCCGTACGGGCCTTTCGGCGGCCTGCCCGAGCACGTCCGTTTCGACCGCGGCCGAGATTTTCTCTCCCGCACCGTCACCACCGCGCTGACCGCGCTGGACGCGGACATCACCGTTCTGCCGCCCTACAGCCCCCACCTGAAGGGCAGCATCGAGAACCTCAACCTCAACGTCTCCCGCATGCTGTTCACGGCCCTGCCCGGCTACACCCCCAAGAAGCCCCGCCGCCGCCCCGACCGCCAGCCGGATACGACCCCGCCCCTGTCGTTTCAGGCGTTCACCGAGCACCTGCTGGCCTGGGCGCACTGGTGGAACACCGAGCACCGCCCCGCCGAGCTGAACGGCGCCACCCCGCTTCAGGCGTGGCAGGCCGATCCGACCCCGCTCAACGACGTCCCCGCCTAACACGTGTGGTCGTTCACGCTCGAGGACGACGGCCGCACCCGCACCGTCACCAGCCACGGCGTCCGCTTCCGTAACCGGGACTACATCGCCGACTGGATGACCGGACAAGCCGGCCTCAAGGTCACGGTGCGCTTCATGCCCCACCACACCCACGAGATCGAAGTCTGCACACCCCGCGGCCAACATCTGGGCACCGCATACCTGGCCGACCAGGCCACCGAAGAACAACGCGCCCAGCTACGCCGTAGTCGTGCCCAGCGCGCCCGACGCCTGCGCGACGAGGCGAAAGCCGCCGAGCAACTGCGTCACACCCGCTTCGCCCCGGCCACCGAACCAGACCATGCGCGCCGCCTGGATGCCACGACCGCCGCCGAAGCCGCCCGGGAACTCGACCAGCACCAGCACCACGACCTGGCCGCCCTGGCCCTGCCCGAACTCATCCCGCCCGCCCCGCCACCGGCCGACTGGGCCATCCCCGAGGCCCTCAAAGCCCGCACCCGACCCGCCGACCCGGCACCCGACCCCCCACGCAGGGAGACCTCATGACCGGCGGCCACCTGCCACCAGCCCCCACCGACCAGTACACCCGCCTGCCCGACGCCCGCCTCGTGACCACCCAAGCCCTGCTCACCGCCCGGGAGAACCTCACCGACACCATCGAGAGCCGCGCGATGATGTGCGTCCACGGCGGCGCCGGCTTCGGCAAGACCATGGCCGTCACCAGCTGCCTGCGCGCACTCGAACCAGACGAGGACATCCGACGCATCACCTTCCACGCCCGCGCCACCACCCGCGCCGTCCGCCACGAGCTCCATACCGCCCTCGAACTGCCGGGCCCACCCCCGCGCTACGCCAGCGAGTTCGACCAGCTCCTCAAGCACACCCTGGCCACCCACCCGCGTACGCTCGTCCTGGACGAAGCCCAGTGGCTCCAAAGCGACCAGCTGGAATACGTCCGATACCTCTGGGACGACCCCTACACCCAGCTCGCCGTCGTCTTCGTCGGCGGCGAAGGCTGCCACCAGACGCTCCGCAGGGAACCGATGCTCTCCTCCCGGATCTTCATCTGGCAGCACTTCACCCGCCTCACCCGCAGCGAGGTTCTCCAGACGATCCCGCTCTACCACCCCATCTGGGCCGACACCGACCCCGACACCATCGCCTACGCCGACAGCCGCGCCGCGCACGGCAATTTCCGTAACTGGGCCCGCCTGACCGCCCTCACCCGCACCGCCCTGAAACGAACCGGCCGGCCCCGTGTTGACGAAGAAGTCCTCCGCTGGGCCTTCAGCAAGCTCGGCTCTGCACACTGATCACGGCCACGATCACCACCGCATGCCGAGCTGATCCAACGCCTCTCGCCGTTCGCTGGTGAGCCTGTCAGCGCGTCTGCGTACGTTCGCGATCCACATGCCCAACGCGACGGGGACGGTGTTCTCAGGGGTGACCTCGCGTCCGGTGGCGGCGGGTCCGGCATCGGCCACAGGCAGATACTCGACGTGCTTCCTCGGTACGTTGAGGTGTCCTTCGCGGGCGTGGTACTGCCGGGCGGCGGCGAGGTTGAGGGCCCATTTGTCGTCTTGCGTGCGGTGTACGGGCCGCTCATCCTCGCTCGCGGGCTCCAGGCCGAGGACGTGTCCCAGCAGCCACGCCTGCGCGGGCAGCAGCTCGCTCCAGCTGTGCCGCTGGGCGGTCACCCATCGTCCGAGGTCTTCGCCCTGCACCACGACGTCGCCGGGCTCGGCCGGCACGCTGCCCCCGGCCTCGAGGCGCGCCCTCACGAGACGAAAAGCGCGCTGCCAGGCGATGTCCCAGGCCGGGCACCATCCGGGATCGATCTCCTCGAGCGCCTCCCGCCGCGACCCGGGCAGCGCACCGGCCTCCGTCCCGACGGGCTCGCCGGCCGCCCGCCGCGCCTCGAGCTCCTCGGCCAGTCTCGCGGCGCCGCGCTGGGCCTTGGCCCAGTTCCCCACCGGGTAGCCGTTCCACACCGCGCCCGCCGGGGGCAGGAAATGACCGTGCTCGGCCGCCCACTCACGCGCAGCAGCGAGACCTTCCTCGAACGCGAGGTCCTGGTGCGACCACACCATCCCCAACGCATCCAGTTCGCGGGCCCGCTCCGCGTCCAGACGCCCGGCCTTGTAGGCCGTGCGTTGCGTCTTGAGCCACACTCCGAGCGGGAACCCGGCCGGGGACCAGCCCTCGGGGGTGACGTAGTCGTACGGCACCCGCAACCGCACGCTCCCGGTCTCTTCCGCATACCGCGCGCAGGCTTCGATGCCTCGGCGCCAGTACTCGCCCTCGGGCTCCAGCACCCGCAACCGGACGAACCGGGCGAGCTGTACCGGATCGCGCGGGCTGGAGAACTTCAGCAGCTCCCGCGCCTCAGCGCTGACCGGTTCGGCCGGCGCTTCGTCACCGAGGCTCTCGAGGTCGTCCTCGAGGTCACCCCCGAATTCCTCGTCGCACTCGCCGGCCCAGGCCTGGACGGCAGTCTCGTCCTCCCAACTACCGCTGCGCGAACGGGAGTCAGCGAGGGCCTCGATGGTGTCCGCATCGTGTGCCCGCAACGCTTCCAGGATCTTCGCCAGGGCACTGTAGGCCGGCGAAGTGAGCATGTCGTCGGGGTTCTCGTCCTCGGCGAGAAATACCGGAACGATCAGCGACGCGATTTTCCCCTGCCCTGGCCGCATTCGAAGTGCACGCCCCACCATTTGCACGATATCGACCATGGACCCGCGCACATCGCCGAACGCGACCGAGTCCGCGACAGTGTCGACGCCTTCACCCAGCACCTTGACCGACGCCAGAACCCGCAGCGCCGCGGGCAGCAGTCCAGGCTCGCCGCCCCCGTCCTCCTGGTCCTCGATGACGTCGGAGTCGAACTCCTTGAGCACCTCACGCCGGTGGGCGGGCGGATGCTCGCCGTGCAGCCAGGAAGCCCACACCCGGCGAGGGTCCGGATACGTACGTGGATCTCCTTCCCACAACCGCGTGGCCACATCCACGATCCCCGCCGCCATGGCCTCGGCCTCAGCGACGCGGGAGTGGAAGCTGAGCAGCTTGCGCAGGTTCTCCCGCGCGGCCGCGGTCAGAACGCCTGCCTGGAGCGCGGCCAGCCGCGCCCCACGGACCCGTTCCGTGCCCGTACCGAGCTGCGCACGCTGTCCGTACTCGGGGTCACGGATGTCGACACACACCACCTGATAGGGCGCCACGAGTCCCCGCCCGATCGCCTCTGACAAGGTCAGCTTGTAGGCCACAGGCCCGAAGAGAGGCGAGTCCTCGCTCATGCTCGCGATCAGCCGCGGCGCCGTACGCCCCTCGGCGGCCTCCCACACCCGCGGCGTCGCCGTCATGTACAACCGCCGACCAGCGGGGATCTTCTGCTGGTCATGCACCGCCGCCCACGGCTTGAGCCCGTCCCCACTGGTGCGGTGCGCCTCGTCCACGACCATCAGGTCCCATGACCTCAGGCCCGCAGCGTGTGCGCGCTGCAGAACGCCGTGGCCGACGGACGCGTACGTCGCGAACACCGTCACTGTGTCCAAGCCCCTTGCCCACTCGACGAGTTCACCCGAATCGGTAGTACACGGCACGCCCTGGGATTCCTCGGCGCGCAGCGAACACACGCCGATCATCGCCCCGGCGCGGTGCCCGTCGCGCCGCCAGGCGGTCGCGGTCTGCACAAGCAGGTCCAGAGTGGGCACCAGCACCAGCACCCGCCGCGCACGGAGCTTCTGGGCGGCCGCGGAGGCGATGAGGGTCTTGCCGGAGCCAGTCGCTGCGATGCACTGACACCGCAGCCCCTCGGCCGGCAGACGCCCGCCTGCGGGCGCCTCAAGGGCTCGCACGACCGCGTCGACCGCCTCGACCTGGTGGGGCCGCAGTACCCGCTCCGAAGCACGCCCAGCCATCCTCACGGCTTCCCTTCCCGCTGTCATTTCCCGCACCTCGCGCGCTCGGGACGATGTATTTTCAGAAATCTGATCCGCCGCTTCCAAAGCTTCTTCGGGACAGGATCTCTACCGGATCATTCTGTGAATACAGGTCTCACTATGTGGCGAACCGACTCAGGCACATGTCGCCTCTTAGTTACTAACCTACCTGGACTGAAAGTTTGACGCATACACCCGAAGAGATGGCTTCAAACTAGCCTGGACTGCTACGGTGAACCCTTGAACGGGAACAGTACACCGAGCTTCAACCGGAGGCCGGCACCTGCGCCCCAGACCGAAGCGCACCCACTGAAACCCCGTCACCACTCAGACCAGAGACCGCACTTCGCAGCCAGCCCAAGGCCAGCGCGGAGCGCAGGCCGCCAGGCCGGATCGCGGAGCGATCCGAGCCGTCAGCAACGCGAAGCGTTGCTGACACGGCATCACGGAGTGATGCAACTCCCCGACGGAGT
>NZ_JBVHMU010000044.1:0-14989 GCF_055558275.1 Streptomyces sp. NPDC025806
CCCCGCCAGCCGGCACCGCTCCACGGTGGGCGTCTGCAGGGCCACACGGCCCGCAGGCGCCCACCACCCGTATCCGGACACGATCCCTCCGGCAGTGATCAGGCATCCTGGAAAATGCCCCGCACGCCTTGGGAGGCCCGATGAGCACCGGCACCGAGCACGAGCGTGTCCGCCCCATGCGGGCGGACGCCCGGCGCAACTACGAGCGCCTGCTCACGCAGGCCCGCAAGGCGTTCGCCGAGCACGGCACGGGGGCGTCCCTGGAGGACGTGGCCCGCGCCGCCGGGGTCGGCATCGGCACGCTGTACCGGCACTTCCCGAACCGGTACGCGCTGATCAGTGCGGTCTTCGAGGAGGCGGTGAACGATCTGCTGGCCCGGTCACGGGCACTGCTCGACTCGGACGAGCCGTGTGCGGCGCTCGTGGCGTGGCTGCGGGACATCATCACGCACGCCGGTGAGTACCGGGGCCTGTCCCGGGCCCTCATGTCGGCGTCGCAGGACGCCAGTTCGGCGCTGTCCCGGTGCAGCAACCCGATGCGGGAGGCGGGGCAGGCCCTGCTCTCCCGGGCCCAGGCCGCCGGCACGGTCCGCCGCGACGTCTCCATCACGGACCTCCTGCAACTGACCAACGCGATCGCCCTGGCCGCAGAAGAAACCCCCTCCGACCCCCACCTGGCCGACCGCCTCCTGAGACTCACCCTGCGCGGCATCACAGCCCCGTAGCCGACTCCGTCACGGGCGCGGCTAGGCGCACGAACTGTGCCCTTCAGGCACACGGGGCTGCACCCGATCAGCGGCTCCGTCGCGGGACGCGACCAGCGGTCCCCTGGGGCGCACGAAGTGTGCCCTTCAGGGGCGCGGGGAACTGCGCGAGCAACCACGACGGTGGCGCACCCGGCGACGCTCCTCAGCCCCTACGGCGGCGACGCCGTAACGCAGACCCGTCGCACTCGCGCATCCGACGCTGGGGCGCGAGCAACCACGACGGCGCGGCAGTCAGCGACGTGCCGGACACCGAGGCCCCCCAGGATGGGATCAGCGGCGGCGAAGGTCGGCGACCCGAGCCGCCCGCTCCGGCCCCGGATCGAGCGGAGCCGCGCGCAAAGGGTGACCGCCATGACGAGGCTGGCCTCGCCGGGGCCCGGGAAGCGGAGGGACATCGCGGCGCGCCCCCCGCGCCGGACTCCCCCCCGACTCACCGCCGGAGGCGGCCCCGTCCCCCGCGACAGCGATCTGCACGCCCTGATCCGCCAGCGCCTGCAACTCCGTAGCAGCCCGCTCGTCATGAGCCGGCGGCTCGTCGGTGACGAGCCGGGTGATCACATCCGTGGGCACCGTCTGGAACATCGTGTCGGTGCCGAGCTTGGAGTGATCGGCGAGGACGACGACCTCCGCCGCGGCCTGCACGAGCGCCCGGTCGACGGACGCCGACAGCATGTTGGACGTGGACAGGCCGCGCTCGGCGGTCAGCCCGCTCCCGCTGAGGAAGGCCCGGGACACCCTGAGCCCCTGGAGGGACTGCTCGGCCCCGCTGCCCACCAGCGCGTAGTTGGAACCCCGCAGCGTGCCACCGGTCATGACGACCTCCACGCGGTTGGCGTGCGCCAACGCCTGGGCCACCAACAGGGAGTTGGTGACGACGGTCAGGCCGGGGACGCGCGCGAGCCGGCGGGCCAGCTCCTGCGTGGTCGTCCCCGCCCCCACCACGATGGCCTCGCCCTCTTCGACGAGACCCGCGGCGAGATCGGCGATGGCCGTTTTCTCTGCGGTCGCGAGATGTGACTTCTGCGGAAAGCCGGATTCCCGCGTGAATCCGCCCGGCAGTACCGCACCGCCGTGCCGGCGGTCGAGGAGTCCTTCTGCCTCCAGTGCGCGCACGTCCCGCCGTACGGTCACTTCGGAGGTCTGGACGACGCGGGCGAGCTCCCGGAGCGATACCGCTCCATTGGCCCGCACCATTTCGAGGATCAATTGACGACGTTCTGCAGCGAACACGAAACTGACAGTAACCCCAACGACCGTCTGCTTTCAGCAGTTTGCGCCGAATTACAGGTTCTGTTCGCACAGAACACCTGGGAGTGGTATACGCGGCGACGACAAAGGGGCGGAGCCGCGGCCCCGCCCCTCGTCACACAGCGTCAGCGCCGCGGTCAGCTCTCCTCGGCGAGCTTCCGCGTGTGCAACTGCCGTGCCACTTCGGCGATCGAGCCCGACAGTGAGGGGTACACGGTGAACGTGTTCGCGATCTGTTCCACCGTCAGATTGTTGTCGACCGCGATCGAGATGGGGTGGATCAGTTCCGAGGCGCGCGGGGCGACGACCACGCCGCCGACGACGATGCCCGTGCCCGGCCGGCAGAAGATCTTGACGAAGCCGTCGCGGATGCCCTGCATCTTGGCGCGCGGGTTGCGCAGCAGCGGCAGCTTCACCACGCGGGCGTCGATCTTGCCCGCGTCGACGTTCGCCTGCGTGTAGCCGACGGTCGCGATCTCGGGGTCGGTGAAGACGTTCGAGGAGACCGTCTTCAGGTTCAGCGGGGCCACCGGCTCGCCGAGGAAGTGGTACATGGCGATGCGGCCCTGCATGGCGGCGACGGACGCGAGGGCGAAGACGCCGGTCACGTCACCGGCCGCGTAGACGCCCGGGGCGGTCGTCCGGGAGACCTTGTCGGTCCAGATGTGCCCGGAGTCCTTGAGCCGGACGCCGGCCTCCTCCAGGCCGAGCCCCGCGCTGTTCGGGATGGCGCCGACGGCCATGAGGCAGTGGGTGCCGGAGATGACGCGGCCGTCGGCGAGGGTGACCTCGACGCGGTCGCCGACGCGCTTGGCGGAGGCGGCGCGGGAACGGGCCATCACGTTCATGCCGCGGCGGCGGAAGACGTCCTCCAGGACGGCGGCGGCGTCCGGGTCCTCGCCCGGCAGCACGCGGTCGCGGGAGGAGACGAGGGTGACCTTGGAGCCGAGGGCCTGGTAGGCGCCGGCGAACTCGGCGCCCGTGACACCGGAACCGACCACGATGAGCTCCTCGGGGAGCTCATCCATGTCGTAGACCTGCGTCCAGTTGAAGATCCGCTCGCCGTCGGGCTGCGCGTCGGGGACCTCGCGCGGGTGGCCGCCGGTGGCGATCAGCACGGCGTCGGCGACGAGGGTCTCCTCGGTGCCGTCGGCGACGGTGACGACGACCTTGCGGGAGCCGTCGAGGTCCTGCTTGCCGTCCAGGCGGCCCTTGCCGCGCATGACGCGGGCGCCCGCGCGCGTGACGGAGGCGGTGATGTCGTGGGACTGGGCGAGCGCGAGGCGCTTCACCCGGCGGTTGACCTTGCCGAGGTCGACGCCGACGACGCGGGCCGGGGAGTCCGGGTCCGGGGTGTCGTCCTCGACGATGATGCCGAGCTCCTCGTAGGAGGAGTCGAAGGTGGTCATCACCTCGGCCGTCGCGATCAGGGTCTTCGACGGTACGCAGTCGGTCAGCACCGATGCCCCGCCCAGACCGTCGGAGTCGACGACGGTCACCTCCGCGCCGAGCGAAGCGGCCACCAGTGCCGCCTCGTATCCGCCAGGTCCGCCGCCAATGATCACGATCCGAGTCACATACGCCATTGTCCCGCACGCTTCAAGGAGCACCGAATCGGGGCCCCCGTCCGGGTAGCGGGCGGCCGAACGTCCTCTTCGGGAGGGGTGATCGCGTTGCACGGTTCCGCAGGAGACGCGTCCGCCGACTGACGTACCCTCGACCACATGTCGCTCTACGCCGCGTACGCCGGCAATCTCGACCCGCGGCTCATGACGCGCCGCGCCCCGCACTCGCCGCTGCGCGCGACGGGCTGGATCAACGGCTGGCGGCTGACGTTCGGCGGCGAGCACATGGGCTGGGAGGGTGCGCTGGCCACGATCGTCGAGGCGCCGCGCTCGCAGGTCTTCGTCGCGCTGTACGACATCGCGCCGATGGACGAGGACTCGATGGACCGCTGGGAGGGTGTCGGCCTCGACATCTACCGGCGGATGCGCGTGAGAGTCGACACGCTGGACGGCGCCGAGCCGGCCTGGGTGTACGTGCTGAACGGGTACGAGGGCGGCCTCCCGTCCGCCCGCTATCTGGGCGAGATCGCCGACGCGGCCGACTCCGCGGGCGCGCCGCACGACTATGTGATGGAGCTGCGCAAGCGGCCCTGCTGAGCCCGTCCGGCACCGGCTGCGGGCGCTTCTTCGTCGGAAACGACAAGAGAACGATTGCAAACCCGGGGGCATCGCCATCTACGCGCGTAGGCCATGAGCGGCTACCCTCGATCGCGTGAACGCATCTGTTACTCCGGACAACCTCCAGGGCGACCCCTACGCCGCCGCCGACGCCGCCGCCGCGCGCCTGCGCGAGCTCACGGGCGCCGAGACCCACGACGTCGCCCTCGTGATGGGCTCCGGCTGGGCGCCCGCCGCCGAGGCGCTCGGCGCTCCCGCCGCCGAGTTCCCCTTCACCGAGCTGCCCGGGTTCACCGGCGCCGCGGTGGCCGGCCACGGCGGCAAGGTCCGCTCGTACCAGGTCGGCCAGAAGCGCGCCCTGGTCTTCCTGGGCCGCACCCACTACTACGAGGGCCGGGGCGTCGCCTCCGTCGCGCACGGCGTGCGCACGGCCGCCGCCGCGGGCGCCAAGACCATCGTGCTGACCAACGGCTGCGGCGGTCTGCGCGAGGGCATGCGCCCGGGCCAGCCGGTCCTCATCTCCGACCACATCAACCTGACGGCGACGTCGCCGATCGTCGGCGCGAACTTCGTCGACCTCACCGACCTGTACTCGCCGCGCCTGCGCACCCTGTGCCAGGAGATCGACCCGTCGCTGGAAGAGGGCGTCTACGCCCAGTTCCCCGGCCCGCACTACGAGACCCCGGCCGAGGTCCGCATGGCCGGCATCCTCGGCGCCGACCTCGTCGGCATGTCCACCGTCCTCGAGGCCATCGCGGCCCGTGAGGCGGGCGCGGAGGTGCTCGGCATCTCCCTGGTGACGAACCTGGCGGCGGGCCTGTCCGGCGAGCCGCTCAACCACGAAGAGGTCCTCCAGGCCGGCCGTGACTCGGCCGCGCGCATGGGCGAGCTCCTCACCCAGGTTCTCGCCAAGATCTGACCGGACGGCACGTCCGGTACGTGCCTTCCCCGTAGCCCCGTACGTCTTGTTGCCTTAAGGAATGCGAACCGTGACCGATCTCAGCAGCGAACTGCTCGACCGGGCGAAGACCTGGCTGGCACAGGACCCGGACCCCGAGACGCGCGACGAGCTCGCGAAGCTGATCGAGGCCCGGGACGCGGCGGCGCTCGGCGAGCGCTTCGCCGGCACGCTGCAGTTCGGCACGGCGGGGCTGCGCGGCGAGCTGGGCGCGGGCCCGATGCGGATGAACCGCGCGGTGGTCATCCGCGCGGCCGCGGGCCTCGCCGCGTACCTGAAGGCCAAGGGGCAGACCGACGGCGTGGTCGTGATCGGCTACGACGCGCGCCACAAGTCGGCGGACTTCGCCCGGGACACGGCCGCCGTGATGGTGGGCGCCGGGCTGCGCGCCGCGGTCCTCCCCCGCCCGCTGCCCACGCCCGTCCTCGCCTTCGCCATACGGCACCTGGGCGCGGTCGCTGGCGTCGAGGTCACCGCCTCGCACAACCCGCCGCGGGACAACGGCTACAAGGTGTACCTCGGCGACGGCTCCCAGATCGTGCCGCCCGCGGACGCGGAGATCGCCGCCGAGATCGACGCGGTGGCGTCCCTGCACGACGTGCCGCGCCCCGAGGCCGGCTGGGAGATCCTCGGCGACGAGGTCCTGGACGCGTATCTCGCCCGTACGGACGCGGTGCTCGCCCCGGGTTCGGCGCGCACGGCCCGCACCGTCTACACGGCGATGCACGGCGTCGGCAAGGACACGCTCCTCGCCGCGTTCGCCCGCGCCGGGTTCCCGGAGCCGGTGCTCGTCGCCGAGCAGGCCGAGCCCGACCCGGACTTCCCCACGGTCGCGTTCCCGAACCCGGAGGAGCCGGGGGCGATGGACCTGTCCTTCGCGACGGCCGCCCGGACCCCGGACTGCGACCTGATCATCGCCAACGACCCGGACGCGGACCGCTGCGCCGTCGCCGTGCGCGACGGCGGCGACTGGCGGATGCTGCGCGGCGACGAGGTGGGCGCGCTGCTGGCCGCCCATCTGGTGGCGCGCGGCGCGACCGGCGTCTTCGCGGAGTCGATCGTCTCCTCGTCCCTCCTCGGCCGGATCGCCGAGGCGGCCTCGCTGCCGTACGAGGAGACGCTGACCGGCTTCAAGTGGATCGCCCGCGTCGACGGCCTGCGCTACGGCTACGAGGAGGCGCTCGGCTACTGCGTCGACCCCGAGGGCGTGCGCGACAAGGACGGCATCACCGCCGCGCTGCTCGTCACCGAGCTGGCGAGCGAGCTGAAGGAGCAGGGCCGCACGCTCCTGGACGCCCTCGACGACCTGGCCCTGGCCCACGGCCTGCACGCCACGGACCAGCTGAGCGTCCGCGTCGAGGACCTCTCCGTCATCGCCGACGCGATGCGCCGCCTGCGCGAGCAGCCTCCGGCGGAGCTGGCGGGCCTCCCGGTGACCTCGGCCGAGGACCTCTCGGCCGGCGCCGGCGGCCTCCCCCCGACGGACGGCCTGCGCTACGCCCTGTCGGGCGCCCGGGTCATCGTCCGCCCCTCCGGCACCGAGCCCAAGCTCAAGTGCTACCTGGAGGTCGTGGTCCCGGTCCCGGAACGCTCCGCGCTCCCCACGGCCCGCGAGGAGGCGACCCGCCGCCTCGACGCCCTGAAGCGGGACCTGGCGACGTCCGCGGGCATCTGACCACCGCAGCAGCATCACGCAACAGGGCGGCGCCGCACAGGCGCCGCCCTGCCGCATTCCGCCGCCGTCCCCCGGCCTCCGCCCGGAACCGGTGAAACGGCGCGACCTCCTTCCCGCACCGCACCCGAGATCGGCCGACGCCCTCAGCCGCGCGCAGGGGCCACGGCTGTCCGACGGCCGGGGACACCACCAGTCCGCCACGCGCACCTCGGGCCACCGGCGCTGGGGCGTCCGCCGCGTGCGGCTGCGCGACCTCCTTCCCGCACCGCACCCGAGATCGGCCGACGCCCTCAACTGCGCGCAGTGGCCACGGCTGTCCGACCACAGGAGCAACGGTCAGCCACGCACGCCTCGGGCTGCCGGCGCCGGGGCGTCCGCCGCTCGCCGCCGGGTGCGGCGCTTCGGTGTCGGCGGTGGGGATTGTCTTGCCACCCGGACGGGTGAAATCGGGGGGCAGTTGACGGAACGCGGGGCGACGTGGGGCGGGGGCGGTGGGAAGGCTGCCCCCGCCCCGTCCGCGTATCCAGGAGCCACCTCCGTGACCGAGACCGCCACCCAGGCCCCCCGCCTGCTGCCTCCGCCCCGCCGTGGCCGGCCGGTTCCGGGGTCCGTGATCGGCGGGCTGCGCGGGCGCGCGGCACGCGCCCTGCGCCGGGCCGCTCCGGCGCTCGCCGTGTACACGGCCGTCCGCCTGCTCGTCCTGATCGCCGTCGGCGTCTGGGCGCACCGGCGGGGCGAGGGCCTCTGGTCGCTGCTCGCCTCGGACTGGGACTCCAACTGGTACGTGGGCATCGCCGACCACGGCTACGCCGATGCCCTCGGGACCGCCGTCAACGCGAACAACCTGGCGTTCTTCCCGCTCTACCCGGCCCTGATCAAGGTCGTCGCCGCCGTCACCCCGGGCTCGCGCGCCACCGTGGGCCTGGCGCTGGCCGTCCTCTCCTCGTTCGTGGCCGCGTGGGGGATCTTCGCGGTCGGGCACCGGCTGTACGGGCGCCGGGTCGGGGTGCTGCTGGTGTTCCTGTGGGCCTGCCTGCCCGTGGGCCTGGTCCAGTGGATGGGCTACACCGAATCGCTGTTCACCGCCGCGGTGGCCTGGTCCCTGTACGCGCTGCTCACCGGGCGCTGGATCTGGGCGGGCACGCTGTGCTCGCTGGCCGGCCTGACCCGGCCCACCGGGGTCGCGCTGGCCGCCGCGATCGGCCTGTGCGGCCTGCTGGCGCTGCGCCGGGGCTTCCTGTGGCGGGTGGCGTGCGGGACGCTCCTGGCGCCGCTGGGCTGGCTCGGGTACGTCGGCTGGGTGGGGCTGCGGGTCGGCCGCTGGGACGGCTACTTCGCCGTGCAGAAGCTGTGGTTCAACCAGGTGGACGGCGGCGCCGAGACGCTGCGCCGGGTCCACGAGATCCTCGCCGTGGAACCCCGCCCCGACCTGTTCCTCGTGATGGTGACGCTGACGCTGTTCGCGGCGGTCGTGCTGTACGGGGTGTGCGTCACGCACCGGCAGCCGCTGCCCCTGCTGCTGTTCACCGGCGCGCTGCTCGCGATCGTGCTCGGCAGCGGCGGCGTCTACTTCCCGCGGGCCCGCTTCCTCGTTCCGGCGTTCCCGCTGCTGCTTCCCCTCGCGCTGGCGCTCGCGCGGGCGTCGCGGCGGGTGCTCGTGTACTGCGTGAGCGGGGCGGTGCTGGTGGCGGCGTACGGCAGCGGGTACATGGTGCTGGTCTGGGGCGGGGCGCCCTGACCGGTCGGACCTTTCGGCCCGGTCGGCCCTTTCGGCCCAGGGTGTTTCAGCCGGTCGCCGAGAGCACGGCCAGGAGGACGGCGCCGGCGGCGGCCGGGGCGAGGATCTCCCAGGCCCAGCGGACCGTGGCCACGCCCTGCGCGTCCGGCTCGCCCGCACGGGCCTCCTGGAGCTCGCGCAGGTCGTCCATGGCCTGGTCGGACGCGGCCCGCGTCGGCCGCTCCTTGGCGCCCTTGCCGCCGGACAGCAGCGAGCCCCGGCCGGGGTCGTCCATGGCGGCGGCCCGGCTCAGATTGCGCTGCGCCTTCTTGCGGGCGCGCAGCGAGACGGGGATGGACCAGAGCTGGTACTTGGTTCCGTCCTGGTCGAGAACCTCGTTGGAGTAACCGGACCGGAACGTCGCGACGGCCGCCCAGGGCAGCGTGATCACGCGGAACGGGTTGCGGATGCGGAGCCGGTCCTCGCCCGCGAACACCGCCGGGCGCAGGGTGAACGCCACCACGACAGGCACGGCGAGGAGGAGGCCCGCGAGGGCCAGCCACGGGGTGCGGCCCTCGCCCTGGACCACGGCGTCGATTCCGAGCCAGGCGCACAGGGCGAGCAGTACGATGCCGCCCGCGATACCGGCGGACGATCGGTAGACGCGGTCCTTGAGGGGGGCGGGGCTGGTCTCCATGGCCCTGATTCTGCCTGACGCTGCGCTGGGCTGAACCGTGTGGGCCGCCGTGGCTCCGCCTCGTCGTCGGGCGACCGCGGCCCGGTGGGGCTTCTCGCGCAGTTCCCCGCGCCCCTGAAATGCAGACCCTTCGGGTCGCATTTCCCCGATCAAGGTGCGGGGTGCCTTCTGTCGGGGGAAGGCGCGGCGAAGCCGCATGCCTTCCAGGGGCGCGGGGAACTGCGCGACCAGCCCCCACCGGGCCGCAGCCGCCCGACAAGGGCACCCGGCACACGAAAGGGCGCCCCCGGCCGACACTTGTCCCGCCGCTACGCGCGTAGATATGCTCCCCTCGTGACCATGCCCACTGCACCCGCCAAAGAACACGCACTGGCCGACGCCACCGCGTCCGAGAGCACCCTGCGCCGCTTCCTGCAGGGCCTGCCCGGCGTGGACGCGGTGGGCCTGGAGGCCCGGGCCGCCGCGCTCGGCACGCGTTCCATCAAGACGACGGCCAAGGCGTACGCCATCGACCTGGCCATCTCGATGATCGACCTGACGACCCTGGAAGGCGCCGACACCCCGGGCAAGGTCCGGGCCCTCGGCGCGAAGGCCGTCAACCCGGACCCGACCGACCGCACGACCCCCCGCACCGCCGCCGTCTGCGTCTACCCCGACATGGTGGAGACCGCGAAGGCCGCCGTCGCCGGCACGGACGTGAAGGTCGCCTCCGTGGCCACCGCGTTCCCGGCCGGCCGCGCCGCCCTGGAGGTCAAGCTCGGGGACGTCCGCGAGGCCGTCGCCGCGGGCGCCGACGAGATCGACATGGTCATCGACCGCGGCGCCTTCCTCGCGGGTCACTACATGAAGGTCTACGAGGAGATCCGCGCCGTGAAGGAGGCCTCGGGCAGCGCCCGGCTCAAGGTCATCTTCGAAACCGGCGAGCTGTCCACGTACGACAACATCCGACGCGCGAGCTGGATCGGCATGCTGGCCGGTGCCGACTTCATCAAGACCTCGACCGGCAAGGTCGGGGTCAACGCCACGCCCGCGAACACGCTGCTGATGCTGGAGGCGGTCCGCGACTTCCGCGCCGCGACCGGCGTGCAGATCGGCGTGAAGCCCGCCGGCGGCATCCGCACCTCGAAGGACGCCGTCAAGTTCCTCGTGCTCGTCAACGAGACGGCGGGCGCGGACTGGCTCGATAACCACTGGTTCCGGTTCGGCGCCTCCAGCCTCCTCAACGACCTGCTGATGCAGCGCCAGAAGCTGGCCACCGGCCGCTACTCCGGTCCCGACTACGTGACGGTGGACTGATCACCATGGCATCCCAGAAGTTCGAGTACGCGCCCGCGCCCGAGTCCCGCTCGGTCGTCGACATCGCCCCGTCCTACGGGCTGTTCATCGACGGCGAGTTCGCCGAGGCCGCCGACGGCAAGGTCTTCAAGACCGTCTCCCCCGCCACCGAGGAGGTCCTCTCCGAGGTCGCGCAGGCCGGCGAGGCGGACGTGGAGCGCGCCGTGAAGGCGGCCCGCAAGGCGTTCGAGAAGTGGTCGGCGCTGCCGGGCGCCGAGCGCGGCAAGTACCTGTTCCGCATCGCCCGCATCATCCAGGAGCGCAGCCGCGAGCTCGCCGTCCTGGAGACGCTGGACAACGGCAAGCCGATCAAGGAGACCCGCGACGCGGACCTCCCGCTGGTCGCCGCGCACTTCTTCTACTACGCGGGCTGGGCCGACAAGCTCGACCACGCGGGCCTCGGCCCGAACCCGCGCCCCCTCGGCGTCGCCGGCCAGGTCATCCCGTGGAACTTCCCGCTGCTGATGCTGGCGTGGAAGATCGCCCCGGCGCTCGCCACGGGCAACACGGTGGTTCTCAAGCCCGCCGAGACGACCCCGCTGTCCGCCCTCTTCTTCGCGGACATCTGCCACCAGGCGGGCCTGCCCAAGGGCGTCGTCAACATCCTTCCCGGGTACGGCGACGCGGGCGCGGCCCTGGTGGCGCACCCGGACGTGAACAAGGTGGCCTTCACCGGCTCCACCGCGGTCGGCAAGCAGATCGCCCGTACGGTCGCCGGCACCGACAAGAAGCTCACGCTCGAACTCGGTGGCAAGGGCGCGAACATCGTCTTCGACGACGCCCCGATCGACCAGGCCGTCGAGGGCATCGTCACCGGCATCTTCTTCAACCAGGGCCAGGTCTGCTGCGCGGGCTCGCGCCTCCTGGTCCAGGAGTCGATCCAGGACGAGCTGCTCGACCGCCTCAAGAACCGCCTGTCGACGCTGCGTCTCGGCGACCCGCTCGACAAGAACACGGACATCGGCGCGATCAACTCGGCCGAGCAGCTGGCCCGGATCACGGCGCTCGCCGAGACGGGCGAGGCCGAGGGCGCCGAGCGCTGGTCCGCGCCGTGCGAACTGCCGTCCTCCGGCTACTGGTTCGCGCCGACGCTGTTCACGAACGTCACGCAGGCGCACACCGTCGCCCGCGACGAGATCTTCGGCCCGGTGCTCTCGGTGCTGACCTTCCGCACGCCCGAAGAGGCCGTCGCGAAGGCCAACAACACGCAGTACGGGCTCTCGGCCGGCATCTGGACCGAGAAGGGCTCCCGCATCCTCGCCGTGGCGAACAAGCTGCGCGCCGGGGTCGTCTGGGCCAACACGTTCAACAAGTTCGACCCGACCTCGCCGTTCGGCGGCTACAAGGAGTCGGGCTTCGGCCGCGAGGGCGGCCGTCACGGTCTGGAGGCCTACCTCGATGTCTGATGCGGCACGTCTGAGCGTCTTCAAGACCTACAAGCTGTACGTGGGCGGGAAGTTCCCGCGTTCCGAGAGCGGCCGGGTGTACGAGGTGACGGACTCCAAGGGCAAGTGGCTGGCGAACGCGCCGCTCTCCTCCCGCAAGGACGGCCGTGACGCGGTCGTCGCCGCCCGCAAGGCGTTCGGCGGCTGGTCCGGCGCGACCGCGTACAACCGCGGGCAGGTGCTCTACCGCGTCGCCGAGATGCTGGAGGGCCGCCGCGAGCAGTTCGTGCGCGAGGTCGCCGACGCGGAGGGCCTGTCGAAGTCGAAGGCGGCGGCCCAGGTCGACGCGGCCATCGACCGCTGGGTCTGGTACGCGGGCTGGACCGACAAGGTCGCCCAGATCGTCGGCGGCGCGAACCCGGTCGCGGGCCCCTTCTTCAACCTCTCCACCCCGGAGCCGACCGGTGTCGTCACGATCGTCGCGCCGCAGGAGTCCTCGCTCCTCGGCCTGATCTCGGCGCTGGCCCCGGTCATCGCGACGGGCAACACGGCGGTGGTGATCGCGAGCGAGAAGGCCCCGCTCCCGGCGCTGTCGCTGGGCGAGGTGCTCGCCACCTCCGACGTCCCCGGCGGCGTCGTCAACATCCTGTCCGGCAAGGCCGCGGAGATCGCCCCGTCCCTCGCCGCGCACCAGGACGTCAACGGCATCGACCTGACCGGCACCGACGCGGACCTGGCCAAGGAGCTGGAGATCGCGGCGGCGGACAACCTGAAGCGCGTGCGCCGTCCACAGCCTGTGGAGGACTTCGCGGCCGACCCCGGCACGGACCGCCTGACGTACTTCCTGGAGACGAAGACGGTCTGGCACCCGACGGGCTCCCTGGGCGCCTCCGGCTCGTCCTACTGACCGCCGGCCCTCGCGCCGAGGCCCCGGCCCCTCCTCCGTCCAGGAGGGGCCGGGGCCTCGCCCGTTCCCGGGTCCGCACCCGTCAGAGACCGAGCCGCCGCGCGATGCCGTCGAGCACGCAGTCGAGGCCGAACTCGAACTCCCAGGTGGGGTCGTCCTTGCGGGTCGCGCTGTACGCGTAGGAGCGGTAGACCGGGTAACGGCCGCTGTCCAGCAGGTAGTTCATCTGCGGCAAGAGCCCCCTGCGGGTCTCGTCGCCAGTGTCCCAGCCCTGCTCCGCGCGGAACCGGTCGAGCGCGACCTGCGACTGGGTCGCCCCGTGCACGTAGGAGGCGACGGCGCGGAAGGCCGCCATCATCGTGTCCGGGTCGAGGCCGAGCTCGCCGAGCGCCGCCAACTGCCGTTCGGCGATGGCCATCCGGTTCGGTGTCAGCATGAACAGCGGCGCCGGCAGCTGCGTCATCCACGGGTGCGCCAGTGTCATGGCCCGGGTCCGCACCGCGTACGCGCGCAGCACCTCGCGCCATCCGGTCACGTCCTCGGGGACTTCCAGCTCGCCCGGTGTTCGCGGGGCGGGTCGACGAGGGCGCGCACGGCGCCGCGTTCCGGTCGGGCGTCGTCGACGGGGTGCACGGCGTCGCCCTGGGGACGGCACTGCTGTGCGCGGTGGCGTTCGCGGCCTCCTGGGCCGTGCGCGAGGTGCCCCTGCGGTCCGCGGCCGGGCCCCGGGAGGGATGAACCGCCCGGCCCGGCCCTCGGATCCGGTGGCGTCAGCCCGGCAGCAGGCCCGCCGCCGCACCGACGACCGGCAGCTCGGACAGGGAGCTGCCGGAGGTCACCGGGCCCGTCACGGCCGCCGTGCTGAGCGGCTTGAAGTCGGCGATCTGGGTGCCGACCCCGTTGTCCAGCGGGTCGACGCCCGTGCCGGCCAGCGGGTCGAGCTGGAGGTTCGTCACCGGGGCGAGGCCGTGCGTGGCCGCCGCGTCGATGCCCTGGGTCACCGCCAGCGGGCTCAGCGTGCCGGGCGCCGCGTCCGCGGCGCTCGCGGTCGCGCCTCCGGCGGCCACCGCCGCGCCGGCCGCGGCCATGGTCAGGCCGGCGCGCAGCAGCGTGCGGCGGGCTCCGGAGGTCGGCGTCGGGTTCTTCTGGGCTGCGTGTCGGGCCATGGGAGTCGCGCGCGCCTTTCCTGTTTCCAGTGACGATTCCAGTGACGTGATCTCCGCGTGTGACGGCGGAACCACGTAGCGTAGTCGCACTCGGCGTGGCTCGTGCCACAACCGCGCGACGCGGGGTCGGCTCCGCGGCCCGGATGCCTCACACTGGACTCTCGTGAGTTCGCATCCCCCGATACCGACCCGGGTCGTCCTGGTCTCCGGCCCCTCCGGCTCCGGCAAGTCGTCCTTCGCGGCCCGCTCCGGGCTGCCCGTGCTCTGCCTCGACGACTTCTACAAGGAGGCCGACGACCCCACGCTGCCGCTGGTGCCGGGCACGTCGGACATCGACTGGGACTCTCCGGCGTCCTGGGACGTGGAGGCGGCGCTGGCCGCGATCGCGGAACTGTGCGCGAAGGGCCGCACGCAGGTGCCGGTGTACGACATCGCGACCAGTTCGCGGGTCGGCACGGAGGCGCTCGACATCGCCCGCACCCCGCTGTTCCTCGCGGAGGGGATCTTCGCGGCGGACATCGTGGCCCGGTGCCGCGATCTCGGGGTGCTCGCCGACGCGCTCTGCCTGCGCGGCCGTCCCTCGACGACGTTCCGCCGCCGGCTGCTGCGGGATCTCAAGGAAGGCCGCAAGTCCGTGCCGTTCCTGCTCCGGCGAGGCTGGCGGCTGATGCGTGCGGAACGGGCCATCGTGGCTCGCCAGGTCGCGTTCGGGGCGCACCCCTGCGGCAAGGACGAGGCTCTCGGTCGCGTCGCCGCCGCCGCGGCCGGCCACTGCGCCAAGGCCCGCGCCGCGTAACCCGCCCACTCGCCGTGGGTCCACCGGCCCGTCCTTCGACCACCGGCCGGTGGGGGCTGGTCGCGCAGTTCCCCGCGCCCCTGAAATGCATGGCGCTTCGCGCCGCATTTCCCCGATGGGGCACCGCCCCGATGGAGATCGCGCACGAAGTGCGC
>NZ_JBVHMU010000045.1:0-13238 GCF_055558275.1 Streptomyces sp. NPDC025806
CGGATCGACATCGTCCTGGGCGACTCAGGCGCAATGCGCCTCGTGGTCAATGGGAAAGAGATCTCGGACCAGTTCGAGGACAACATGGTGCAGCGCCTCAGCTACACGCCTACCGACTGACCCCGGACTAGGGCCTCAGCCAGCTTGCCGTGCTCCTCGTTCCCAAGCACCATGCCACGCTCAACGACACAGGTCCTCCCGCGCAACGGGGGTGAGTGGCCGGCGTCAAGCCCGGACCTGCTGGAGTTGGCCTTGTTCGACGGCGTTTGGGATCCAGCCGCGTAATTCTTTCTCGGTGGCGCCGACCTCCGTTGTGCACCTCACGGACGCCTGCCGTCAGAGCGCGTTCGGCTGAAGACGCTGACGGTCCAACGCGGATGGGTCGGGCCATTGGAGATCCGGTGGCTGTCACAGGATCGCCCTTGGCTTATCTGGCCCGCCCCAGGGCGTGACGTTCAGTAAGGGTCCGTGTTCTCGCCTTTGCCCTTCAGTAGCATGCGGCTGAAGGGCACGTCTGGCACGTCTGGTGAGGAAGAGACTGTTATGGCACGGGTGGTGCGGCGGCAACAGGCACGCGCGTACGTGGGCTTCTACTCGTTCGGGCTGCAGGACGGTGACGACGCAGCGCTTCCCGTCCCCTTCCCCGACGGCTTCGCGACCGACGCGTTCGTGGGGACGCATCCCGGGCGTCTGGACATCACCAGTGGCGGGAACACTCACACCGCAGTGCTGGACGTCGAGGTGTGGGATGAGGCTCCGCCGGCACAGGATCCCATCGGATGGGACGAGATCGCTGAAGCGGACCTCGAGACCAGCAGTGGCACCCTGGCCGTGTGGTCGATGCACACCGGCCGGATGGACGAGTACATCAAGCTCGCGGACTCGGGTGGCTGCTGGCGCGTGCGGGTGTGCTGCACCGGCCGGGCCGAGGCGGCCACGCTCTCCGCGACGGAGGAGAGCGTGGTGGGGGCGGAGCGGTATCTGCTGCAGTTCTGGCCTTCCACCGCCTGACCGCCGGGCCCGGCCCGGTCGGGTGAGGGGCTCAGGTCAGGTGATGACCTTGACGGTGAACCCGTCGTCCATCCCGTCGATGATGCGGTTCTTCCCGTAGAAGCTCTGGAGGATCAGCCCGCCGTTGCGGTTCTCGGTGCCGTTGATGGGTTTGACCGAGAAGTTGAACTTCTTGGCTTCGGAGTCGTACTCGGGCAGGGCGGCACCTTCGTAGGTGGAGGCGAAGGGGTACTCGTCGCATTCCTTGCCCCCGTTGGCGTAGTTGGCGCCCCAGTAGCGCTTGCACTGCTTCTTCGCTGCGCTGCGGTTCTTGTCCACCCGGGTGCTGCTGACGGTGCGGTGCAGTGGGTCCGACACTGATTGGCCGGGAACCTTCTTGGCCGCCATGTACGGCTTGGTGTCGTCCGGCACGAGGAATGCTTGACGGATGTGTGCTGCCTCGGCCCTCTCTGGTGCCCCGGCCTTGGCGCTCAGGGTGAGTGCCGTGGCGTAGCTGAAGGCGGCAGCCCCCTTCCTGGCCGGGTTGCCGCCTCCGGTCGAGTTGGAGAGGTAGGAGGCCGCGTCCCAGCGCGGGGCGAGCATGAACAGCTTCCCGCCGGTGGCCCCGCTCAGCTTCCACGGGGCGGGTGCACGGTAGGAGATGGAGGGCTCGTAGATGGCGAAGAGCAGGTCGGCGCTGCCCTTGCCCTGGCCAGGGGCAGCGTTCACCGTCTGGTTGTAGGTCTTGACCGTCTTGAGCTGGGTGAAGGTTCGGCTGTTGGACGGAAGGTTCCCGCCGCGGGTGTAGCGGGCACCGGACGGCCAGCTCTGGGGCAGGTTGCCCTTGAGGGTGATGGGCATCGCGGCTGCGCCGGTACTGCCGGTCGTGGTGAAGTCGGAGAAGTGGTACTGGAAGTTGATGGTCCGGCTGTTCGCCGGGATCGTGCCCACCACACGCACGTTGAACATGCTCTCGCCGACCGGGCGGTTGTTGCGCAACCAGGTCTGGACGAACGACGCTCCGTCACACACGGCGAAGCGGGACTTGACGTAGAACTTGTTCCTTGTGCCCAGGCCCCTGGCGCACTCGGCCAGCGTCATCGCCCTGGCAGGCTCCGGCGCCGACACTGCCGCCGCATTCACGGCACCCTCGCGACGGGGCGCAGCAGCAGCTTCCGGAACGTTCGACGCGAAGCGAGTCCGGGGTGCGTAGGAAGCGGCCGGACCAGTCGTCTCCAGGGGCAGCCGCGCCGATCGCTCGCCCTGGTCTGCCAGCTCCCTCAAACGCGAACGACCATCGCCATGTTGAAGCTGCCCCAGCGACGGCTTGGACGCTCCGAAAGGCAGTACGTAGGTCTCCACCTGCAGGTCCTGATCCGCACTCACCGCCGGTGCCCCGGCCGCTAGCAGGGCGACCGGCAACAGCACGGCAGCCAACCCCGCCCGAACAAGTCTCATGTGCATGCGACGCTTCAACTCCATGAACTCTTACGGCACGCAGGGCCGAACGCCCGCGCCAGGTCGGCATCAGACGTATCGAACAAGCGGGCGGGCCCAGCAGCGACACGCCTGCCCAGGCGGGAAATGGGCGATCAGATGGCCGAATCGCGAGCGAGTGTGGTGCGCCCATCTATAAAGGGACTCGGCGCCAATCTCCTCGGGTTCGACGGGCGAGCCCTGGGGGGCTGCCCGGCCGATCTGATGCTCGCAACGTGCCGAGCACCGATGGGCGGAGCTGGCCTCGTTTGCGGAGACCCGTTCGGTGTCTGGGCGATCACTGCCGTAACGTCCGTCTTCTGCCTCTCCTAAGCGAGCCCGAGTTCGCCACGCCTGTCCTTGGCTCCTGCGCTCTCGCCACGACAGCCGACCCAGGCCAGTCCGTCCGAAGCTGCTTCGCCACCGGGCTCGCCAACAGGACCCCATAGTTTCGGCCGCCTTGGTCCTCGATACCGCGGAGACGACACGTGCCCACGCGCATGAGCCGGCCGACGCGTGAATCAGGGAGCTCTGGTGCGACAGGGAACAGGCCCCCGAAGTCCGCCTGGCCGCAGTCATCGAATGACTTTGCCTCACCGAGCAACCTGCCCTTGAAGTCGGGCAGAACGTCGCTGACACTCTGGTCACCGACGAGCGCGCCTGGCTTCTGCGCCGTCTCTCTCCCCCCCCCAAGCCCCGCCTGGACGAGACCGAACCGTTCGAGGACTCCTGGACCCCACTGCCCTGAGCGACACACGACCAAGCCCCTGCGCCACGACGCCCGAGCATGGTCTGGTGCATGGCCTTCGTCCGCCAGGGCAACCACCGTGCGCAGTCGCAGCTGCTCAGCTTCATCCCTCCCGCAGGCCAGCAGCTCACGGGGGCCGATGCTGAGCCCGCCCGAGGAGTACGTGGGCGGTTGATCTGGATCGCCCACAGCCTCTGGCCGACTCATTGACGGGCTCTCTGGACTCCACGATGCGACACCAGGTACGGGATGCTGAATTTTCAGACAGAGCGATAGAAGCCCGACATGAGTTCACTCAATCGAGTGAACCATGTCGTCTACGGCTGGGATGCGTCGGCATTTCTTTCGGGCCATCGCATGTACCGCAGCCAGTCTGATGTCATTTTCCTTCCGTTACTTGAGCGATGCAGCCCAAACGTGGCTGATTGCCGCAGAGTCGGGCCCTCTGTCTCGTGATCAAGTGAGAGGAGCCCCCTCCACTTTCATCGGGCTGGCGTGTGCTGGCGCCCTCAATTGCGCCGTGGCTACCTTCAGGGTCCGGGCAGCGAGAAGGGGCCCCGAAGTGGATTGGATGCCCGATTCGAAGCCCCTGACGCGTCCGGCACCTGCCCGCCGCCAATGCTTGGAGGACCAGTGCTCGAACACGTCTACCAGAAGCTCACGAAGTGGGCTCCGGCGTTCCGCGAGATTAGCATTCCGCTTCAACTACCGGCTCAAACTGCCGTCATGGCGGTCCTATCGGTCACAGCGCGGTGGGCCTCACTCCTGGCCACCCTGGTCGTCGCCGGCGTTGTGTGGCGGGGGGTCCCGGCCGAAGCCATTGCTCTGACGGCCCCCGCCCTGTGGGCAGACCGTTCGGTCATCACGTACGCGCGTATCACGCGCCGATAGCCCCCAGGCTCGTGGCTCGCAGCCTCTCACGGCGGCGAGCCACGACAGGACCCTGCCGGTGCAGGGGGCAACGCGGATGGTCGCCCCCCCCGTGGGGCATGCCCGTGACCGCGGTGCCCCGCACCACTCGCACGAGGCCATCGAATCTGGCCAACGTGTCCCTATCGCCCGCCAGTCAGCGGGATTCCGTCCACGACTTGCGCCACGAGGTGCCGTCATGACGCCAGGCCCCATTCATGGGGAAGGTCGCGCTGGTTCTCACCCGCCCGTGCGACGAGATACTCCGCCTCGCAGTCGGAATCGCACAGCAGTCGTGGCGTCCGGTGCGGTGGAGGAGTCCTTCCGCGCCTTCTGCCGCTACTACCGTCCCGTTTACCTTCGCTATGCACAGGTGCGGTTGACGTCCAGGCGGGAGGCGCTCCGTGCGCTCGACGGCGCCTTCGGTGAACTTGCCCGCGCTTGGCGGGAGGCCCTGCGTGAGCCATGCCTCTCTGCCGCGGTCTGGGCCGTACTAGCTGCTCACGTGTCTGAGCGAGAGCAAAGCCCTCGGTGGAGCGACCTGGTGGCGTCAGAGGACGCCGACATGCTCGTGCTGCGCTATCGACTGGGTCTTCCGGAGGCGGCTGCTGCGGAACTCATGGGCGTCGAGCGGACTGCATTTCATGCACGGTGCGCCCTGGCCGTCCGGCGACTTGCCAGCAATTCTGGGGTATTCGCTAGGCATATGTAGTGGTGTGCGGGTGGCAGTAAGTCGCACTTTCGGCGCACTCCGGCTCACAGGGGAGTGATTGCTTGGCGTCCGAAAGTGAGCGCGCGCTCCCAAACCTTCGACAGCGGGCTAGCCCGCCCGTCCCGGCCCTCCTAACATGAGTCTCCTGATTAGCCACGAGCCGCCTCGTGGCGGCACGCAAGCACGGGGGAGAGGCTCATTACTGAACAAGCCCGCATCGACATCCAGACGCCCAGCGTGGCACGGATGTACGACTACCTCATCGGCGGCACGGACAACTACGAATCCGATCGCACGGCCTGCAGCGAATTGCTCGAGATGGCCCCCAGCACACGCGAACTGGCGCTCATCAACCGCGCATTCCTCGTACGCGCAGTGCGCTACCTCGCCCAGGAATGCGGCATCCGGCGGTTTATCGACCACGGCTCTGGTCTCCCGACCCGCCCCAACGTCCACCAGGTCGCGCAGGAGACCGACCCGCAGGCACGGGTCGTCTACATCGACAATGACCCGCTCGTCCACGCTCACGGGCGCCTCATGCTGGCGGAGAACCTCAAGACCACCGCGGTCATCCAAGCGGACATGCGGGACGTCGAGGAGAACCTCAGCAACGCCCAGGTCGCCGGCCTGCTCCAGGACGGCGAACCCGTGGCCGCTCTGTTCGTCTCCGTACTGCACTGCATCCCGGACAGCGACGACCCCTGGCAACTCGTGAAGAGGGTGGCCGACAACCTGCCCGACGGCAGTTACATGGTCATCTCCCAGCTCGCCAGCGACCGCCCCGAACTACGTGAGCAAGTCACCGAGTTCATGCGGCAGACCACTCATGGGAACTGGGGACGGGTGAGGTCGTTCGAGGAGGTGCAGCGCTACTTCGAAGGGCTGAACATCGTGGGGAGCAACGGCCCCGTGGAGGTTTCGACCTGGCGGCCGGACACGGACCTGTTCCCGCGCCAGGCCACCGATGAATGGGTCGAGTACGGAGCAGTCGCCCAGATCAGGCGCGGCTAATCGGCAAGTCCCTCGATGAGCTGGTTCAGGAGGGCAAGGGTCTTCGCCTTGTCGGTTGCATGCAACGTCAGCTCACTCAGAGAACTGCGGTGCCAGTCGACGTCGGCATCGGCAGTGAGCCAGCTCTGACCCTGATTGACGCCCTCGATGTAGACCATGTCGGCCTGACCGTCTGGGAACTGGAACAGCGTCGCCGCAGACGTCGTCGGCGAAGCCTGGGCCCAGGCTTCGTCGGTCAGGATCCTGATATGGATGTTGTCGTGGTTCTCCGCCTTGTTGAACAGGTGTCGCAGCTGTCCCCGGATCACGGCCTTGCCGCCGACCCACTTGCGCAGCGCACTCACATCGATGATCGCCGAGTACTCCGGAGGCTGCGGTGACTCCAGGATCTGCTGGCGCTGGCGCCGCACAGCCCATCGACGCTCGATGAGTTGTTGCTCGTTCTCATCCGCCCGACCGCCGAACGGCATCCGCATCACAGCACGCGCGTAATCCGCGGTCTGCAGCAGCCCGGGAATCAGGACGGCGGAGAACGTATGTATCTGATTTGCCGCACTTTCCACCGTCATCAGCTCACTCAGAGCATCGTCGACGACGTCCGAGTAGCTCGACCACCAGCGAGGGGCCTGCGCCTCATCAACCTTGCGCAGAAGGGCCTGCATCGTGCGCGCGTCGCTCACCCCGTACAAGCGCGCCAAGTCGCGCACGGTCTCTGCCTTCAGCTTGGCAGCGGAACTGCCCTTCTCGTAGCGGCTGAGCACGGAGGCCGAACTGATGGCGCCACTGCCCACCACCTGCGCGCCGGTGAGGCCGGCTGCCAAGCGCAGGCGCTTGAGTTCCAGCCCCAGCCACCTGGCCGGCGGCGTGGCAGACGGGTGCGGGTCCCCGGGGGCGTCCTCGCCCCCGGGCACCACATTCAACTGGGCGGCCACTGTGACTCCTTCGAGCGACGACCTGTTCGTCGACGCCCTCATCCTGGTCACACCCCAGAGCCGCCACAAGCTGTAGTCGGACGGTTTCAGCCAGCCATACCGTCGAACTCGCCCTTCGAGGCTCCGTCGAGGAAGGCCGCGATCTCGCTCGGCGTGAAGATCAAGGCGGGCCCGCTGGGGTGGCGGGAGTTACGGACCGCCACCTCGCCGTCAGGAAGCCGTGCAATTTCAACGCAGTCGTTGTACGCGTCGCTCGCCGTGGCCTTCACCCACGTTGCGTCGGAGATCGCATCGGCGCGAACGCCATTCTCGTAAACCGCCACCAGTACCGTCCTTCCTCGACTGACCTGCGTCGGGCCGGTGTTGGGCCCGATCTAGTTGATTCCCCGGCGCCGGTCCTCCTGCACGCGCGGGCGATGATGAAATTTCATTGGCCAAGGGGTGGAGGTGATCGTAGCGGGCGGGAATCACCTGAGCTGTCCCTCGAAAGAGCGCATTCTTTCTGCCCTCGGGGAGGTTTCAGCTGCGCCGGAAGGTGCGCCTCCAGGCGTGTAGGTCGTGAGCTGAGAATGGCGCGTCCGAGCCGGTGGCGAATCCTGGCGGCAGGGTGTTTCCTGGCGGTAGAGCGCCGCCGCAGCCCCGCCGGTCCAGGCGGCCCGTGGACGCGACGGGTCTGCTGGAGGGCTCGCTGCCATCGCTGCTTGTCAGCTCCTGGTGGTCCCCGACGCGATGACTGTGAACATCGACCTACTTCAAATCCAGGACGCGCCCGAGTTCTCCTCGACCGATCTGGCATGGATGGCTGGCGCGCAGCCGTGGACGAGGGCGTCGTGCGGGTCGGGCCGAGTCCGGCAGGGGCACCGGCAGACGCCGCTGGCACCGGGGCCAGAGACCCCTTCGAACAGGTCGGGGCGGCGGGCGCGCAGGGCCTCAGCCGCCCGACTGGATCTACGCCTCGTCGTCCACGGCCAGGAGCTGGGCGTCCACCAGGTCATTGCCCTCCGCACCGAGGGCCACCAGAGCGGCCCGGCGAAGCGCCGCCCAGTCGCGCTCGGCAGCTAGTTCCTCCCGGTGTGTGCCGCCTGCAACTCGTGTTCCTACGCGGTCAGCTCACAGCGTTCGACCTCCGAACAGCGCCAGCCCGCTCGGCCTCACGCTGCGCACTCCGGCCGCCCCGCACGGCCGTAGCCGACAGGACGGCGAGGCGGCAGGGGCCGGACCATACATCTCCTCCAGAGCGCCCCCAGCGCGGCGAATCAGTGTAGCCAGACGCTCCGTCTCCTTCACTCCGCAACAGGTGCGCGAATTTCCACGAACCAGCCACGCCCCCGAAACAGCGCGCGTAATCTTGGCCGTGCCTGAAGGTGGCACCTCCCTCACTCTGTCCCGGGCATCGGGCTCGGGGTAACGAGGAGGTGGCAACTTTTGAGGCGCTTACGGGAACTGGTCCGCAGGCTGGGCCGACGCGAACTAGCCCTGATCATAGTTGCTGCGATTCTCTCCGCCTTGGCCGCCAAGCTGGTGGACGGCATCGCAGAAGCAGTGATACGGGTGCTCAACGCGTAGACCTAGCCGACGACCACGGCGATGGTAGCGCCGTGGTCGCCGGCCGCTGAAGGGCCACAACCCAGGGAGCCCTGTTCCGCGATGCGGAGCAGGGCTCCGCTGTACGCGTCGAGGCGCTTCTCATGTGCTGGGTTTCGAGTACCGGAGCCAGTGGCGGGCTGGCTCCTGCCGAGTCCCCGTGGCGGTCGGTTGACTCTTAAGACTTGCAACCCGAGCTTAGTTGATCCGCGCGGATCAGTGTGTGTTTTACGTGTCATTGCAGCCGCGATCCTTTAACGGTACCGCTCGTCGTTAAACGATGGGCGCCACACAACCCACCTAGAACTGCGCTAACCGCACATATCGCAGTGGCCGCCCGTGTCCGGCTGTCCCCTCCCAGGATGGCCGTCGAACAAGGAGGCCACGGCCATGACCAACACCGCGTACACCGCCGTCGGGCTCATCCTGGAGATCACCGAGATCCAGAGCCGCGACGGCATCGTTCGTTGGTGGTGCCGGGGGCCGGGCCAGAACAGGCCACGATCGGCCTGGAGGCCGCCGGTCTGCACGGTGAGGGAGTGAGTGCTCCATTCGGCGCCGAATCCAGCCTGGGCGGGGGCGTGGTGGGGTCGAGCACGTAGCGGAGGAAGCCGGCCAGGCCGTCGGGACGGTGAAGGTGGTAGCGATGCCGCCGCACACCCCCGCCGAGGGGGCGGGCGCAGAAGTCGTGGGCGGCGCCTTTGAGGTGGGTGCCGGTGTCCTCGTCGGCCTCGGTGGGAGCGCATTGGGCCGCCAAGTCGGCGCGGGCGGAGTCCATGCCCAGGGGAGTCAGGTCCTCGTCTCGCAGAGTCGGCCGAGAGGCTGCCCGGGGAGGTGTTCGGCGAGCTAGCCGAGTATGAGGGTGGCCCGGTCGGCGTACTCGAGGGCTTCGCGGGGCCGTCGGTTGACAGCTTCGTGCGGAACCCCGCGGCGGACGTCGGTGGGGTCGGTGCCGTAGAGGTTCTTCAGCTGAGCCCGGAGGGGGAGTCCGGTGGTGTGGGTCTGGAGTCGGCGACCTGCTCTTCCCCGGAGTAAACGGCGGCGCCTCCTGGCCGACTCTGTCTACCGACATTTCTGGGCCAAGGCCCGCGAGGCTGTCCTGCCCGAGCACGAGTACAACTCGCCCGTCGGCAAGCGCGCGTACGACCTTCGGTCAACCTGGCTCAACAACGGCATATCGCCCGCCCACGTCGCCGACTGGGCCGGCAATAGCGTCCGGCCCTGCACTCTATCTACGCCCGGTGCATCACCGGTCCGATCGCGGAGGTCCAGGTACGCATCGAGGGTCCCCGGCCACTGCCCGGCATGCCGATGCGGCCCATCGCAGTCGACGTCTCCAAGTCCCGCTCCGCGGCCCGCAGCGCAGGCCGTACAGGTTTACGGCCACCGCCCTGGCACCGGCCGATGTGCTGGGCATAGCCACCGAGCAGATGGATGCCGAGCTGCTACTGCACGAGCCGCAGGATGGGTCGCTGGTCCTGTACGCCGAGCAGTTCCCGCACCCGCCTGTTGGTCCAGGCCAGCTCATGGGCGAGCTGGCCCACAGAGAGATCCGCCTCCTGAACTGCGAGGTCGAACGCTTGCCGAAGGAGCGAGGGTTGTTCCCCGGCGTAGTTGGACACCGACTCCGGCGAAAATCCAGGTTGTCCCTCAAGCGCACGGAGTCTTTGGTAGGCCCTGCTTGTCGTGGCGTCGGAGATGAGCCCGACTTCGCGACAGCGGTAGACCAGGGAATGGATCGACACACCCCAGATCTGCCTGAGATCGGAGAGGCGGGCGAAGTCCATCCTCTTGGGAAGGAGCGGCAGGATGCTCGCCTGCGGAGTCAGGAACTCCGCGGCGAATGCGTCGGCTTCCTTCTCCTGGCGGCTGTCACCTGTTGCATCCCCGTGGAGGACTAGGTGGCCAAGCTCGTGGGCTGCCGTGAACCGGTGGCGGAAGACATCGTCGGCGCGATTGGCAGTCAGGATGACGAGCGGTCGAGCCGCCCGGGTGGAGAAGGCATCAACGGTGGATGCGGAGGGATCGGTTGCGGGAGGGGTGACGACGACGATGCCGTGCGACTCCATCCTGCGCACGAGATGGGTCACGGGGCCATCGCCCAAGCCCCAACGCAGCCTTAGCTCCTGTGCAGCTGCGACGGGATCAGTAGGCAATTCCGCCCCAGGGTGCACCTCGCCGCCGGTGAAGCCCGGAAGATCGACGAAGGGTAGCTGCACGCGTTGCTCCAGGGCATAGGTGAGCTCCCAGATCTGCTCCGCGAATGCCAGGGCCCGTTCTCGCTGAGACTTCGGCGTGCTGCGGAGACTGCGGAAGTGGGCCATGGAAGCGTCGAGGCGGTTGGCCGGCCGCCCGGCGAGGAAGAACGTCGCCGGAACTCCGAGCGTCTCCGCGAGGTGAGGGATCAGGTCGGGACGGGGCTTGGAGACGCCGGTTTCATACTGACCCACGGCAGCCGGTGATACCCCGAGGCTGATTGCCACGTCCTTCTTGGTCATCTCCGCCAGCCGACGTGCCTGTGTCAGCCGGGCGGGATCGAAGGCATCGGCGATGGCGCGAGGGGTTGTGCCCCGCTCCTCCAAGCCTGGGATGAGGTCTTGCTTAGTGGGTCGCATCGTCTTCGCTGGTCTGGTCCTGGACGGGCTCTGCTTCGGTCAGCGGCGGGATGCCTCGAAGACGCTCCGAGGACCTGCGCGGGGACAGAGTAAGCATGGGCTGGCTTCCCTCGGCGAAGCCGGAGTGTTGCGAGTCCGCTGCGACCTGTGCCGGAATGGTCGAGAGGTGTGTCCCGTGGGACGTCACCGTCTTGGGCACGGTGAGGGGCGCCGGCTCGGTGAGCCAGTCAAGGCGGCGGCTCGCTCCCAGCGCTGCGATGCCCCAAAACGCGGCCAGGAGTTCAGACGCATTGCAGGCGAACGGGACCAGGATCAGACGCGTTCCCTCGGGCAGGTTGGCCAGTCCGCCCCTAGGGTCAGACTGGGGCTCCGAAAGTCCCCAATCGATTTCGAACACGTCTTGTACGTGATGCGCCGGAGGCGCGAAGGAGAAGAGCTCTCGGATCAGCTCGGACTCTTTCGGGCCGCGAGCCTTCTTGATGTCGGTCGTCGTCTCGGCGTACTTGTAGGGGTAGATGAGACCGCGACCGACCAGCATCAGATCGAACGGAAAACGGTACGGCCTCACGGCCGTCGCATCGGGCAGGTCCTTCAACTCGTCCTGTACGCGCTGGAACTGGTTCTCCCAACGGGACATTCCGAACGTGTGCTTCGTGAGGGAGTCGCTCTGCTCATGGGCTGCCCGAGCGTTGGCCTGCATGTTCCGAAGTGCCTGTCCGAGGCCAACCTGAACCAGGGGCGCGGGCCTGCCGAAGACATCAGCCGCCCAAGGGGGAACGTGCACACTCATGCGGCGACTCCTCAAGTCGGACTACGCATCGGAGCATTCCATTACGCGCTGCACTTTAGTTGATGTACAGGATTTTTCACAAGTGCTTTGCTGTGGCGCCCCATCCTTGCGTCAGTGCCGGTCGGAGGGGGTGATTGTGCCACCGTCCGCATCTGGCGCCGACACGTAAAGACGGAGCCGCCGGTCAGCGGACGCCCGCTGACCGGCGCGCTTCTCGCCCTCCATGCCCGCCCGGGCTCCGCCGCTCGTGGCGGCCTGCCCCAAGCATCATCCGGCGGAGGGTGAAGAACGACCGGCTCAACCATGCCGGCTATCTGTCAGCCTTCGCGGCCCCCAACGGATCACCCGGGGCCAAGGCCCACTACCGGCGCGGACGCGACGCCCACGGAGACTGGCACGCGGCCGCCCTGCGCAACCTCTTCAACCGGATGCTCGGCCAGCTCTACTGCTGCCTCCAGGAGCACACGCTCTTCGATGAACTGGTCGCCTTTCCGGCCCCAGCGCTGGAAGCAGAGAAGGCCGCAGCGTGATCTCCCACCTCGAGACCTGCTCTGTCAGTACCAGGTGGCATGCTCTGCCACCATGAACAAGGAGCAGTTCTGGGAGCTCATCGCGGCGGCCCGTGACCGGGTGATCGCCCCGCACGACGGCGAAGCGGTCGCTCGCGAGGCGACCTCGCTGCTGGCCGACCGGTCGGTCGAGGAGATCGTCGCCGCTGAGCAGGTGCTGTGGGACCTGATGGTTGAGTCCTACACCAACCCTCTCTGGGCCGCCGCCTACATCGCCAACGGTGGATGCTCTGACGACGGCTTCGACTACTTCCGCGGCTGGCGGATCGCTCAGGGGCGTGAGGTCTTCGAGCGCGCAGTCGCTGAGTCTGATGCCCTCGCGGAACTGTCCATCGTTCAAGCTGCCGCGGCCGACGGCATCGACCTAGACGGTGAGGACATGCTGGGCATCGCCTGGAACGCGCACATCACGGCGACCGGCGATCAGTTGCCCGCGGGCGCACCTACCATCCGCTATCCGGAGCTGGACCCTGTCTGGGCCTTCGACTTCGACGACTCGGATGAGATGGCTCGCCGCCTGCCGCGTCTGGCTGCTCTCTACCTGGAGTGAGACGCCCCACGAGCGATCGCTGTTCGAACACCGGAGCCGACATCTTGACGAGTTAGCACCATGAGGTGTCTTCGAAAGAGGGTGGGCCGCCAGCAGGTTGTTGATCTGGGCTTCCATCGTCCGGCGCTGGTTGTGGACGGCGGCGAGCTGGCCGGCCAGGGAAGGGATCACGATGTCCAGGGTGCCGGTCCCGGGCACCGCACGGTCTGTTCGTCCAGAGTGTCGAAGAGTTCGTCGATCAGTCGCGTGGCCATGCGTCTCCCACGCTCCGTGCGACTCGAGGAAGTCGTTCAGGAGTGTCTCGTGATCGTCAGTGCCGTCTGCTTCATTCTCAGCGGAGTTGGTCGTGCCC
>NZ_JBVHMU010000046.1:0-9171 GCF_055558275.1 Streptomyces sp. NPDC025806
GGGGGGACCCTGTGGGAGAGTAGGACGCCGCCGAACAAATTTTGGATAAAAGGGAAACCCCGGACCGGGATACGGTCCGGGGTTTTCTGCGTTTAGGGGGAATTACGTCAGGTGCGGGTCGGCGCGCTGCTGCGGCCCTCGCTCCGCCCGCTCAGTTCCGCGTCCAGCGTCTCCTGGGCGACGCGCATCGCGTCCGCGTACTCGGGCTGCTGAAAGCGGGCCCACATCTCGTCCTCCGTGAGTTCCTCGACGCGGCTCGTCACCCACCAGATGTTGCCGAACGGGTCCTTGATCCGGCCGCCGCGCTGACCGAAGGCGTCGTTCACCAGGGCGGTCACGACCTCGGCGCCGGCCGTGAGGGCCCGGGAGATGGCCGCGTCCGCGTCGGGGACGAAGACCCGCAGGAGGCTCGGCATGACGGGCCACTCCTTGCGCCGGTCGAAGGCCAGGACGACGGTGTCGCCGACCCGGATCTCGCCGTGGCCGACGAGGCCGTCCTCCGTGACCACCCGGGCGAGCTCCTCGCCGGCGAAGGCCTGGGCGACGAAGTCCAGGAACGCTCCCGTGTCGTCGGTGACGACCCAGGGCGCGACGGTGGTGTAGCCCGGGGGCGTGACAGCGATCTGCTCGGACATCGGGTCGTCCTCTCGTAGCGGGCCCTGCGGGTCGCGTGGGCCGCGCGGTCCTTGTGGAGAGTGACGATAGGAGCGATGTAGGTCCGATCCGGTCCTAGAGCGAGCGGGTCGCCGCGGTGTCCGCCAGGCGTTCCGCGTCCAGCGCCGGGTAGCCGGCCGAGGAGAGGACGGCCACCACCGCCGCGCGGCCCGCCTCCTGCGCCGGGAGGGCGCCGTCGTTCACCGCTTCCATCAGGCCGAACAGGACCTGCTCGTGTACGTACGCCAGCGCGGTGGCCGGGAGCGGTGAGGTGAACTCGCCCTTCTCCACGGCCTGTTCGATGAGCTGGGTGCAGACCTCGCGGACCGGCGCGAGGCGGGCGCGGATGCCCTCCATCGTGACGCTGCGCTGGGCGAGGTGGACCAGCAGGCGGTAGCGGTCGGCGATCGGCCAGATCGCCAGGATCGAGTGGGCCACCGCCTCGGCGGGGTCCTCGATGCCCTCGCGGCCCGCGAGGTGCGCTGCCGCGACGGCCTGGGCCGCGTCGTCCACCAGCGCCGCGACAAGCGCGTCGCGGCTGGGGAAGTGCCCGTACACCGTGCGGCGCACCACACCGGCCGCGCGCGCGATCTGATCCATGGAGGCGTCCGGGTCGCGCAGCAGTTCGGCGAGCGCGACGTCGAGGATGCGGCGGCGGTTGGCGTCGGCTCGTACGGAAGTCACGCCGTTCATTGTGCACGGGCCCTCGGGAGCAGCCGCGATCGCCTTCATTTTGCACACTGCTGTGCAAGCGCGTAGATTGCACAGCAGTGTGTAATTGCACAGCGATGTGCAATGCCCTGTGCAAGGTGATTACTGCTCCTGGGAGGGTCTTCCCGCCATGCGTCTCGTCATGAACGAGCCGGTCGAATCGATGGACCGGCCCTACGCCCGCCGCTGGTGGGCGCTCCTCGTGCTCTGCCTGAGCCTGCTGATCATCGTCATGGCGAACACGGCGCTGACCGTCGCGGCGCCCGACATGACCCAGGACCTGGGCCTGACCAGCGCCGACCTGCAATGGGTCATCGACGGCTACACCGTGCCGTACGCGGCCCTGATGCTGCTGCTCGGCGCCATCGGCGACAAGTACAGCCGGCGCGGGGCGCTGATCCTCGGCCTGGTCGTGTTCGGTGGCGGCGCGGTCGCCGGGTCGCTCGTCGACAGCGGGACCGGGGTCATCGCCGCCCGCGCGGTGATGGGCGTCGGCGCCGCGATGATCATGCCGGCCACGCTGTCGCTGCTGGCCGCGACCTTCCCGAAGGCCGAGCGCGCCAAGGCGATCGTGCTGTGGACCGCGACCGCGGGGCTCGCCATCGCGGCCGGGCCGCTGGTCGCGGGCGCGCTGCTGCGGGACCACGGCTGGGCCTCGACCTTCCTGATCAACGTGCCGGTCGCCGTGCTCGCGATCGTCGGCGCGCTCGTCCTCGTACCGCCGTCCAAGGCCGCGCACCAGCACCGGATCGACTACGTCGGCGGCCTGCTGTCCGTGGTCTGGGTCGGCGCGCTCGTCTACATGATCATCGAGGGGCCGCACTTCGGGTGGGGCGTGAAGGCCGTCGGCGCGGCCGTGGTCGCCGGGCTCGCGCTCGTCGCGTTCGTACTGTGGGAGCTGCGGCACCCGCGCCCGGTGCTCGACGTGCGCCGGTTCGCCAACCGCCGGTTCGCCGGGTCGAACCTGGCCGTCGCCCTCTTCTTCCTGGCCGTCTTCGGCGCGTTCTACTACCTGACCCAGCACCTGCAGTTCGTGCTCGGCTACGACGCCCTGGAGACCGGCGTGCGCATGCTGCCGCTGGCCGGCGCCGTGTTCGTCGGGTCCGCGCTCACCGGGTACCTCACCCCGCGCATCGGCATGAAGATCACCGTCACCGCGGGCATGGTCGGCGGCACCACGGCACTGGCCCTGCTGACGCGGGTCGACGCGGGATCCTCGTACGGGGACTTCGTGCCGCCGCTCGTGATCCTCGGGCTCGCCATCGGGCTCGCGCTCTCGCCCTGCACCGACGCGATCATGGGGGCGTTCCCGGAGGCGGAGCTCGGCGTGGGCGGAGCGGTCAACGACACCTCGCTCGAACTCGGCGGCTCGCTCGGCATCGCGATCCTCGGCTCCGTGCTCGCCGGTTCGTACTCCTCTCACCTGTCGGACGCCACGTCCGGGACGAAGCTGCCCGCAGAGGCGCTGACCACCGCGCAGGACTCGGTGGGCGCCGGATACGCGGTCGCGCGGCAGATCGGGGCGCAGGCCGACAAGCTCGCCGGGCAGGCAGCCGCCGCCGGGGACCCGCAGCAGGCCGCGCAGTTGAAGGCGCAGGCGGGACAACTGGCCGACGGAGCACGGCAGATGGCGGACGCGGTGGGGTCCTCGTTCTCGGACGCCGTCGCCCACACGAGTGTCGTCGGAGCCATGATCCTCGGCGTCGGGACCCTGCTGGTGGGCGTGCTGCTCCCGCGCAAGGTGCGGGGGAGCGCCGACGGCGAGGACGTGGTGCCGGCCGAGGCCACGGAGGCGGGCGAACCGGTGCCGGCCGGCCAGGGCTGAGGGCGGCCCCGGGGTCGTTGTCAGTGGGGCGGCCTAGGGTGGCGGCAGTTGGAGAACGACCTACCAGGACGTCCGACCAGGACCACCGACCAGGAGGCTCGCACCATGACAACTCTGCCCGACAGGCCCGGCACCGCTCTGCTGGTGATCGACGTGCAGAACGGGGTCGTCGAAGGCGCCCACCGCCGCGACGAGGTCCTCGCGAACATCGCGTCGCTCGTCGACCGGGCGCGCGCCGAGGACGTGCCCGTGATCTGGGTGCAGCACTCCGACGACGGCGAGCTGAAGGAGGGGAGCGAGGCGTGGCAGTACGTGCCCGAGCTGCCCCGGCGCGAGGGCGAGCCGCTGGTCCACAAGCGGTACGGGGACTCCTTCGAGGACACCGAGCTGGAGAAGGTCCTCGCCGAGCGCGGGGTGGGACGCCTCGTCGTGAGCGGCGCCCAGACCGACGCGTGCATCCGCTCCACGCTGCACGGCGGCTTCGTGCGGGGCTACGACGTGACGCTCGTCGGCGACGCGCACACGACGGAGGACCTCACCCAGTTCGGGGCGCCCGCCCCGGAGCAGGTCATCGCGCACACCAATCTGTACTGGGGCTTCCAGAAGGCGCCGGGGCGCCGCGGCGGGACCGTGGAGGCCGCGCAGGTGAGCTTCGGGGCGGCGGAGTAGCACCCGCGGCTGAGCAGGACAGCGGCTGAGCAGGGGCGCGGCTGAGTAGCCCCTGAGTACGGGGGCTCAGGCGGAGCGCTCCGTCCGGAGGTTTCCTCGAGGCATGAGGAAAGGACGGAGCCCCGAACTGCTGCTGACCACCCACGCCGAGGTGGTCCGCGGCTGGTGGTTCGCCCCGCTGCTCTCCAGCGTGCTGACCCTGCTCACCGGCTACTGCGCGTTCGGCTTCGCGGCGCTCGCGCCGATGGCCTGCGACGCGTGTACGCAGGCCCAGTCGAGCCGGTTCGATCCCAGCTTCCACCGGGCGATCACGGTCTTCCTCTGCCTGGTCGGCGTGGCCGTGCTGCTCCTGACCGCAGCGTGGGCGCTGCCGCATCGGGAGAGGGCCGCGGCGCGGTTCTCGGCGCGCAGGACCCGCCTCGCGGTCGCGGCTCCCGCCCTGATCGTCGTCGCGTACCTGGTGTTCCTGGCGCTGGTGGACTGGCCGTAAAACCGGTCGCCGGGGTCAGGGCCGCTCCGTACGCTGCCGCGCATGACCAGCGCGCCGCCGGAACCCCACCGACATCTCCTCAACGTCGTCGACGTCGAGGCCACCTGCTGGGACGGGCAGCCGCCGCCGGGAGCCGTCAGCGAGATCATCGAGGTCGGGCTGACCGTCGTGGACCTGGCGCAGGGCAAGCGGATCGCGCGGCACGGAATCCTCGTGCGGCCCGAGCGGTCCACCGTCAGTGCGTTCTGCACCGAGCTCACCGGGCTCACGCAGGACGAGGTCGCGCGCGGGGTCTCCTTCGCGGAGGCCTGCCGCATCCTGCGGGAGGAGCACGTGGGACGGGCCAGGACCTGGGCGAGCTGGGGCGACTACGACCGCAAGCAGTTCGAGCGGCAGTGCGCGGCCCCCGGCGCCGGCTATCCCTTCGGGCGTACGCACATCAACGCCAAGGCCGTCTTCACCGGCAGCCACGGGCTGCGCAGACGGCCCGGCATGGCCCAGGCGCTCGATGCGGCCGGGCTGCCCCTGGAGGGCCGGCATCACCGGGGCGAGGACGACGCGTGGAACATCGCCGCGCTCGTCCTGCACCTGGCCGGGCGCGGCGACTGGCCGGAGGACCCCCGTGAGGAGCCCTCCGACCGGTGACCCGACCGGTGATCCGGCCGGTCACCCGACGGGTCAGAGCGCGAAGGTCTCCCCGGGCTTGAGCAGGTGCAGGCGCTCGCTCAGGCCCGCCTCGGCGAACGCCGCCGTCAGCGCGGCCCCGTCCTCCGTGAAGTGCCCCCAGTGCTCGAAGTGGAGCGGCACCACGTGCCCGGCGTCCAGGATCCGCGCGGCCTCCGCCGCGTCCGCGCTGGTGAGCGTGAGCGGCGCGTCCGGCACGAGCGGGGTGCGGGCCGCGCCCGCGAACAGGAGGGCCACGTCGACGGACGGGAAGCGCGCGGCGACCTCGCGGACCCGGTCGAGCGAGGCGTTGTCCCCCGAGACGTACACCGTGGGCAGGCCCTCGCCGGACAGGACGAAGCCCGTCACCTCGCCGACCAGCGGCTCGCTGCCCTCGGGGCCGTGCAGCGCGGGCACAGCCGTCACGCGCAGGGTGCCGCCGTCGGGGCGCGGCAGCTCCACGTGCTCCCAGGCGGGCAGGGCGGTGACGCCGGCGCCGAGCCGCTCGTGCGCGGCCGCGGTGGACAGCACGAGCGGGACGTCGGCGAGCAGGGCGCGGCCGGCCTTGTCCAGGTTGTCGGGGTGGTGGTCGTGGGACAGCAGCACCGCGTCCACCGGTCTTATGGCGTCGGCGGCGACGGCGGGGCCGGCTGTCTTCACCAGGCTGCGGGCGCCCACCGGGTAGTCGCCCGGGGCGTCGAACGTGGGGTCGGTGAGCAGGCGCAGGCCGCCGGTCTCGATGACGGACGTGGGTCCGCCGACGTAGCGGACGGAGATCGCGGTCACGTGGATCCTCCAGTGTGTGGTGCGGTCTCTTGCTCCAATTCCCGTACGTCCGTGGGTATTCCGGTGTTCCGTACACGATCCGCGGCGATCGGCGCTGGCCTTGACCCCGGCGTCAAGGTTTACGGTCGAGGCATGCGCATCGGAGAGCTCGCGGCCCGCGCCGGCACGACCACGCGGACGCTCAGGTACTACGAGTCGCGCGGGCTGCTGCCCGCGCGGCGCGGCGGCAACGGGTACCGGACCTACGACGAGGCGGACCTGCGCGCACTGCGCCAGATCCGCACGCTGCAGGACTTCGGGTTCGACCTGGAGGAGACCCGGCCGTTCGTGGAGTGCCTGCGCGCCGGTCACCCGGAGGGCGACTCCTGCCCGGCGTCGCTCGCCGTGTACCGGGCCAAGCTCACCGAGCTCGACGCGCTGATCGGCGAGTTGAGCGCCGTACGGGAGAAGGTCGGCGCGCAGTTGGCGCGAGCCGAGGAAGCCATGCAGGCGCTGGCCGCGGAGGAGTCCGCGCCGCGCTGCGAGCTGAACGAACCAGAACTGAACGAACCAGGGGAGTGACAGAGATGGCGTTTCGGGATGTGACCGACGCGGACTTCGACGAGCAGGTGCTCAAGGCCGGCCGGCCGGTGCTGGTGGAGTTCACCGCCGAGTGGTGCGGGCCGTGCAAGCAGCTGGCGCCCGTGCTGAAGGCCGTCGCCGAGGAGGAGCGCGAGCGGCTCGACGTCGTGGCGATCGACGTCGACGCCAATCCGGACACCGCGGTGAAGTACGGGGTGCTGTCGATGCCGACGCTGATGGTCTTCAAGGACGGCGAGCCGGTGTGGTCGCGGGTCGGCGCCCGGCCGAAGCGGCGGCTGCTCGAGGAATTGGCGGAGGCCCTCTGAATCTTCGGGGAATTTCCCCACCGATTGGAATGCGTGCCCCGCCCGGGGTATATTCGGTGTTTCTGTGTGCCCACAGAAAAGGCCCCTCACTGGGGGCCGATAAACAACACCGTACCGGGCAGGGAGCCGTTTTGTCAAGCCGGGAAACCGCCGCATCGCAGAAAGAATTGCAGAAGGAACAGGAATTCGTCGACACGCTCTACGCGCGCGTCGACGAATTGCGCGGCGAGGCCGCGGACTCGGTCCGGGACGCGATCACGCCGGTCGGGACGGGTCAGCAGGCCCGTCTCGAGCGGGACCTGCTGGTCGTGGAACGGTCCGGGCTGCTCGCCGCGCTGAATGCCGTGGAAGGATCTCTCGCGTTCGGCCGGATCGATCTCAAGGACGGCGCGGCGCACCACATCGGCCGTATCGGAATTCGCCGCGACGACACCGAACACACCCCGATCCTGATCGACTGGCGCGCCCCCGTCGCCCGGCCCTTCTATCTCGCGACCGGACACACCCCGATGGGGCTGCGGCGCCGCCGGCACCTCACGCTCGACGGCCGTACGGTCACCGAACTGCACGACGAGATCCTCGACCTCGACGACGCTGAGCGGACCGGGTACGAGGACCCGACCGGCGACGCCGTGCTGCTCGCCGCGCTCAACAGCGCCCGCACCGGCCGCATGGGCGACATCGTGCAGACCATCCAGGCCGAGCAGGACGAGATCATCCGGCACGCGCACCAGGGCGTGCTCGTCGTCGAGGGCGGCCCCGGCACCGGCAAGACCGCCGTCGCGCTGCACCGCGCCGCGTACCTGCTCTACGAGCACCGGGAACTGCTCGCCAAGCGGGCCGTCCTCATCGTCGGCCCGAACCCGGCGTTCCTGAGGTACATCTCCGAGGTGCTGCCCGCGCTCGGCGAGACGGGCGTGCTCCTGTCCACCGTCGCGGAGCTGTTCCCCGGCGTCCACGCCACCGGCACGGACAGCCCGCGCGCCGTCGCCGTCAAGGGCGCCGCCACGATGGCCGAGGCACTGTCCCGGGCCGTCGCCGACCGGCAGGAACTGCCCATGCCCGGCGCCCCGATCGTGGTCCCGCACGACGACGGCGATCTGGTCCTCGACTGGGAGATCGCCTACGAGGCCCGGCAGGCGGCCCGCGACACCAAGCTGCCGCACAACCTTGCCCGACCGCACTTCGCGTTCCGCGTCCTCGACGCGCTCACCGCGCAGCTCACCGAGCGGATCGGCGCCGACCCGTACGGCGGCCCGAACTTCCTCGGCCCCGACGATGTCGCCCAGCTCGGCAAGGCCGTCGCCGCGAGCGCCGACGTGCACGCCGCGATCGAGGAACTGTGGCCGCTGCTCACGCCCGAGCGCTTCCTCGCCGACTATCTCGCCGAACCCACGCACCTCCCGGACGAGGACGCCGCCGCGATCCGGCGCGCCCCCGCCGACGGGGACCAGCCGTGGACCCCGGCCGACGTGCCGCTGCTCGACGAGGCCGCGGAACTCCTCGGGCACGACGACAGCGCCGAGCGCGCCGCCGCCGAGGCCGCCCGGCAGGAGCGGATCGCGTACGCGCAGGGCGTGCTCGACCTGTCGAAGGGCTCGGAGACCTACGAGTTCGAGGACGAGGACGAGTCGGAGGTGCTCGCCGCGCACGACATCGTCGACGCCGACCGGGTCGCCGACTGGTACGAGGAGGAGGACCACCGCAGCGCCGCGGAGCGGGCCGCCGCCGACCGGACCTGGGCGTTCGGGCACATCATCGTCGACGAGGCGCAGGAGCTCAGCCCGATGGCGTGGCGGCTGCTCATGCGGCGCTCGCCCACCCGCTCCATGACGCTCGTCGGGGACCCGGCGCAGACGTCCGAGGAGGCCGGTGTCGGGGCGTGGTCCGAGATCCTCGCGCCGTACGTCGAGGACCGGTACGAGCACACCCGGCTCGGGGTCAACTACCGGACGCCGTCCGAGATCATGGAGCTCGCGGCGCGGGTGCTGCGGGCCGAGATCCCGGGGTACGAGCCGCCGGCCTCGGTGCGGTCGACCGGCGTCGCGCCCTGGGTCCGGCGCGTCGACGATCTCGGGCCCGCGGTCGCCCGGGCCGTCGCGGAGCTCGCTCCCGAGGAGGGGCGGCTCGCGGTGATCGCGCCCCGCTCGCTCCACGAGGTGGTCGCGCGGGGCGTCGACGGGGTCGTCGTCGGGGCCGAGCCCGATCTGACGCGGGATGTCGTCCTGCTCGATCCCCGGCAGGCCAAGGGGCTGGAGTTCGACTCCGTGCTGGTCGTGGAGCCCGGGCAGTTCGGGGTCAGCGATCTGTACGTGGCGCTCACCCGGGCCACGCAGCGGCTCGGCGTGCTGCATGCCGGGGAGGTGCCGGCCGCGTTGGCCCAGGTCACGGCCTAGGCCGTGTCCGGAAAGTCGATCGCTCGTTACTCCGTTCGTGGTGCGGCGACATGAACTGACGGATGAGTCTTGGGCGTTGATCGCTCCGTT
>NZ_JBVHMU010000047.1:0-6559 GCF_055558275.1 Streptomyces sp. NPDC025806
ACGCTCGCGGCGTTGCCGAAACGACCTAATAGCTCCGCTATGAGGACGCTCCGGCGCCTTGCGATCGCACGCACCGGACACCGCGGGGCCCGCCCTTCGGGCGGACGACGGGACTTTCGACACACGCCCTAGCGCCGCCTAGCAGGCGCAGAGGCAGAACGGGTGCCCGGCCGGATCGGCGTACACACGCCAGGTCCGGCCGGGTTCTCCCGTCTCCAGGACCCGCGCCCCGAGCGCCAGTACCTCCTTCTCGGCCGCGTCCAGGTCCTCGACGGTCAGGTCGAGGTGGAGCTGCTGCGAGCCGTCCGCCGCGGGCCAGGACGGTGCGACGAACCCGGGCGCCTTCTGGAACGCGAGCGCCTGCCCACCCGGCGACGTCACATCCACCCAGCCCCCGTCGTCCCCCGTCACGGAGCCGCCGAGGACCGCCGCGTAGAACTCCGCGAGCGGACGCGGTTCGGGACAGTCCAGCACCACGGTGCCGAGCTTGGCGATGGCCATGATTCCTCCTGAGTTCCTGGGCGTTACCTCTATGAGGGGTCTACAGGTAACAGCCCGCGTTACCGCATGGTGCCGTAGAAGAGGTAACGTCGCAACCATGAACGACCGCGCGCCCGCGCCCGGCGGCCTCGCCCTCGTCGAGGCCCTGGTCAACACGCTGCTCGACATCCGAACCGGCGAGGACGCCCTCGACCGCCCCGAGGTCCGCGCCCGCTTCGGCATCACCACCGGCGAACTCGACGCCGCCCGCGCCCTGCGCGAATCCCTCCGCGCCGCCTGCCTCGCCCACGCGGGCCACCCCCCGCACCGCGAGGTCACCCCCCTCACCGACCTCCTCGCCACGGCCCCGCTCCACGTCCGCGTGGACCCCGCCGACGGCACCGCCACCCTCGCCCCGCTCGACGACGCCCCCCTCACCTCCCGCGTCGCCGCCGCCATCGCCGAAGCCACCACCACCGGCACCTGGCCCCGCCTCAAGGCCTGCGAGGCCCCCGACTGCCACTGGGCCTACTACGACCGCAGCCCCGCGGCCCGCAGCCGCTGGTGCGACATGCGCGTCTGCGGCGCCCGAGCCAAGATGCGCCGCTACCGAGCGAAGGACTGAGAAAGCCTGAGAAAGAAGAAGCGCCCCTGAAATGGCCGCCCGAAGGGCGTGCATCTCAGGGGCGCGAGGCTGTGCCGGGCGGGACCACGGTCGCGGGGCTGTGCCCGATCAGCGGCTCCGCCGCGGGGCGCGACGACGAGCGATGCCCCTGGGGCGCGCGAAGCGTGCCGTCCAGGGGCGCGGGGAACTGCGCGACCAGCCACGACGCAAGCCGCACCCGGCGACGAAACCGGTGGAGCCACGGCGCGCAGCCGGACGGATGACCAAGCGGACCGGCGACTAGGCCGACGGACGTCCCATCGCCCGGTACGTCCACCCGGCCTCCCGCCACGCCACGGGATCCAGCGCATTCCGGCCATCCAGAATGACCCGCCCCGCAGCGACAGCGCCGAGCTCCGCAGGATCGAGCTCCCGGAACTCCCGCCACTCCGTGAGGTGCAGCACGACATCCGCCCCCCGCACCGCCTCGAGCGCGGACTCCGCGTACCCCAGCGTCGGGAAGAGCCGCCGCGCGTTCTCCATGCCCTTCGGGTCGTACACGGTCACCTGACCGCCCTGAAGATGAATCTGCCCCGCGACGTTCAGCGCCGGCGAGTCCCGCACATCGTCCGAGTCCGGCTTGAACGCGGCCCCGAGCACCGCCACCCGCTTGCCGAGGAACGCCCCGCCCCCCAGCGCCTCCCGCGCCATCTCCACCATCGCCCCGCGCCGCCGCATGTTCACGGAGTCGATCTCGCGCAGGAACGTCAGCGCCTGGTCCGCGCCCAGCTCACCCGCCCGCGCCATGAACGCCCGGATGTCCTTCGGCAGACAGCCGCCGCCGAACCCGATCCCGGCCCGCAGGAACTTGTGCCCGATCCGGTCGTCGTAGCCGATCGCCTCCGCGAGCTTCGCGACGTCACCGCCCGCGGCCTCGCACACCTCGGCCATCGCGTTGATGAACGAGATCTTGGTCGCCAGGAACGAGTTCGCCGAGGTCTTCACCAGCTCGGCGGTCGGATAGTCCGTCACGACGAACGGCGTGCCCTCGGCGACCGGCGTCGCGTACACCTCGCGCAGCAGCTTCTCGGCCCGCTCCCCGCGCACACCGACCACGATCCGGTCCGGGTGCAGGGTGTCGTCCACGGCGAAGCCCTCGCGCAGGAACTCCGGGTTCCAGGCCAGCTCGACGCCCTCCGGCAGCAGCCGGGCCAGCCGCTCCGCGGAGCCGACCGGCACGGTGGACTTGCCGACGACGAGCGCGCCCGGCTTCAGATGCGGCGCGAGCGCGCCGAAGGCGGAGTCGACGTACGACATGTCGCACGCGTACTCACCGTGCTTCTGCGGCGTGTTCACACACACGAAGTGGACGTCGCCGAACTCCGCCACCTCCGCGAAGTCCATCGTGAAACGCAGCCGCCCGCTGGACCCCTCGATCCCGGCGACGTGCTTGCGCAGCAGCTCCTCCAGACCGGGCTCGTACATGGGGACCTCGCCCCGCGTGAGCATCTCGATCTTCTCGGGGACGACATCGAGCCCGAGCACCTCGAAGCCGAGCTCGGCCATCGCCGCGGCGTGCGTGGCGCCGAGGTATCCGGTGCCGATCACGGTGATCTTCAAAGGCATGGCGAGGAGCTCCAGAGGGTGTCGGTGCCAGGGCGTTACTGCGTGCTGATCTGCTCTGCGGTGGTGCCGCGACGCGCGCCCGAGCATAGTCGGGGTATGCGGAGCGCCCCGAAGGGGCAAGTTGTGGCTGTCGTGTAGCTCACGTATCCGTCCTGCGAGCCGCACCCTAAGATTTGGGTTACTTAACGGTAATTAGCGTCGCTTGGAGTGAGAGACCTTGGCCGGATCGGCTGATTTCGACCTGTACCGCCCGTCCGAGGAGCACGACATGCTCCGCGACACGATCCGGGCGCTGGCCGAGGCGAAGATCGCCCCGCACGCCGCCGCGGTCGACGAGGACGCCCGCTTCCCGCAGGAGGCGCTCGACGCCCTCGTCGCGTCGGACCTCGCCGCGATCCACGTGCCGGAGGCCTACGGCGGCGCCGGCGCCGACGCGCTCGCCACGGTCATCGTGATCGAGGAGGTCGCCCGCGTCTGCGTCTCGTCCTCCCTCATCCCGGCCGTGAACAAGCTGGGCTCGCTCCCCGTCATCCTCTCCGGCTCCGAGGAGCTGAAGAAGAAGTACCTGGTCCCGCTGGCCAAGGGCGACGCGATGTTCTCGTACTGCCTCTCCGAGCCCGACGCGGGCTCGGACGCCGCCGGCATGAAGACCCGCGCGGTCCGCGACGGCGACTACTGGGTGCTCAACGGCGTGAAGCGCTGGATCACCAACGCGGGCGTCTCCGAGTACTACACGGTCATGGCCGTCACCGACCCCGAGAAGCGCTCGAAGGGCATCTCGGCGTTCGTCGTGGAGAAGAGTGACGAGGGTGTCTCCTTCGGCGCCCCGGAGAAGAAGCTCGGCATCAAGGGCTCCCCGACCCGCGAGGTCTACTTCGACAACGTCCGCATCCCCGCCGACCGCATGATCGGCGAGGAGGGCACCGGCTTCGCCACGGCGATGAAGACCCTCGACCACACCCGCATCACCATCGCCGCCCAGGCCCTCGGTGTCGCCCAGGGAGCCCTCGACTACGCCAAGGGCTACGTCCAGGAGCGCAAGCAGTTCGGCAAGCCGATCGCCGACTTCCAGGGCATCCAGTTCATGCTCGCGGACATGGCGATGAAGATCTCCGCCGCCCGCGCCCTGACCTACCAGGCCGCCGCCGCCTCCGAGCGCGGCGACGCCGACCTCACGTACTTGGGCGCTGCCGCCAAGTGCTTCGCCTCGGACATCGCGATGGAGGTCACCACGGACGCCGTCCAGCTCCTCGGCGGCTACGGCTACACCCGCGACTACCCGGTCGAGCGCATGATGCGCGACGCCAAGATCACCCAAATATACGAAGGCACCAACCAGGTCCAGCGCATCGTGATGGCGCGCAACCTGCCGTAAGGCCGGCTTGAACGACAGAGTGAAGGGCGTCCGGGGAACCGGGCGCCCTTCACTCTTTCCGGGCACAAGTGGTGCGAGACAGGGATATTGCCATGTCTCGTGTCTTACGTTCGTCGTGTGACCGAGGACTTCTCGGCATACGGCGGAACACAGGAGCGCGCTACGTTCGACCCATGACCGCAGCATCAGGTGTGGACCTGCCCGAGGGATGGAGCCTGGATGGGGAACGACTCGTCCACGAGGCCGAGTTGCACGGCTGGCGTCTGACCGTAGTCAACCGGCTCGACGCACCGTGGGACGGCCCGACGAGCCTCTGCATCGAGCCCCCGGACGACCTCGGCGAGGAGGTCGGCACGGACGGCATCACGGCAGAACTCATGAGGTCGATCTCCCTGGCGGAGATCCGCAGAACGACCAAGGACCTGCGGGCACGCCTTGGGCGCTCGACGGGCGAGGCCATCACCGCTGCGAAGCTCTCCAGGGTCGAAACGGAGCAGGAGTACGCGCAGATGGCCCGTGCGTACGTGCAGCTGGTGCAGCAGGGCTACCGGAGCCCGGTCACCCGTCTGGCATCGGCATGGGGGTTGAGTCGGAACACCGTCAGCGGGCGGATCCGGCGGGCGCGCGCGATGGGCTTCCTGGAAGGGCCGCCGGGTAAACCCGCAGACCGTCTGACCGGCAAGGCCAGACGGCATCTGGAGGGGGAGGACGGGGATGGGGAATCCGCGCGCGCAGGGGGAGAGCGCCGATCCGGCGAAGCGTGAGTCGCTGGTGGAGGTCTTCGAGTTGTGGGCCACCACAAGGGGACTGGAGAACCGCAGCGTCAAGCAGTACCGGTCGATCTCGGCGAGAGCCGTCCAGCCGTTCTTCGAGGCCGAAGCCGTAGGGGCCGTCACTACCTGCCGGATCGAGCGATGGGTGGAATGGATGATCCGGGACCGGGGCTACAAGTCCTCGACCGTCCGGTTCCGGTTCAACGTTCTCGTGGCGGTGTTCGACTGGGCCGTCGGGCGGGGCCTGGCCGACGGCAACCCGTGCCGACCGGTGACGTTGCCCGTCAGCCGGGCAAGGACCCATCGGGATCAGCGGGCGGACGTGTACATCCCGCCGACGGACGAGGTGCTCGCCCTCATCGGAGCCGCCCCGCAGCGGTACCGGGGCATGTTCTGGCTGATGGCCGGGTGCGGTCTGCGGCTCGGTGAGGCCATGGGGGTGGCCCGGGACCGGATCTCGTTCGCCCAGGGGCTGCTCACCGTGGACCGCCAGGTGGCCTGCGACCGGGACACGGGGTCAGGCCGCTTCGGCAGCATGCGACTGCGTCACGTCAAGTGGCGGGAAGATGGCGAGAAGGGGCGCCACGTGCCGCTCCCCGGCGTCGTCGCCCTGGCGCTGCGGCGGCATCTCGGGGACTTCGACACCTGGGGTGATGAAGAGCTCCTGTTCTCCAACGTGACGGGAACGGGGCTCCTTTACCCCTCCTACTGGTACCAGCGGATCTGGCGGCCGGCATTCGCCGAAGCTGGCCTCGACCACTTCAATCCGCACAGCCTCCGGCACTACTACGCGGCCTCTCTTCTGAGCCAGGGCGTACCGGTGTCCGAGGTGTCCGCCTGGCTCGGGCACGCATCCGTGTCGTTCACCGAGCGGTACTACGCGGACGTGATGCCGGACGCCCCGGACCGTGCGCGGCTGGCCATCGACGGCGCACTGGGTTCCGCACGCGGCCAGGCCGGCCGGTCGGAGACCGCTGTCGCGTAGTCCGTGTCGAGGGGCGGTGCCGGTGGCGGAGTGACTCCCATGATCGCGGAACCGGTCAAATGTTCCTGCGAACCAGCCAAAGAACTCCGAGGCGTTGGCCGGGGGCATGGGAGGTCATGAGACTCGTGCCGTCGATCATCCGGACGGAAGGAATCCTCATGCGCATGCGTCGGCTCGGTGGCATCGCCGCCACGTTCGGCCTGGCCGCTGCCGGTCTCGTCTTCTCCGCCACGCCGGCCGCGGCCGCGGGGTACAACGGCGCCTGCGGGTCCGGTTACAACGTGATCGGTTCCAAGGACGTGGGCCAGGGCATCGCCTATGTCACCTACAACAGCTCCAACGGCTACAACTGCGTGGTCACCGTCAACGACGACCCGGGGACGGCGCGCTACCTGGACGCCCGCCTGCGCGTGCACCGGACCGACACGGTGTGGAAGTCCAACGAGATGGACGCGGGGACGTTCGCCTACTACGCGGGGCCCGTCTACGTGTACGCGAAGGGCCACTGCATCGACTACGGCGGCGAGGCCGGCAGCAACAGCTACGTGCAGATCGACTACGGGGTGCACTGCGGCTGAGTCGTGGCCGTGTGAACGTGGACGGGGGGGGGGGGGTGAAAAACCCCCCCCCCCCCCCCCGGGGGGGGGCGGGGGGGGGCGCGCCCGCCGGAGCACAGACTGGTTGGGTTTAAAGTGGGCGCGGGCCGTGTACAAGTG
>NZ_JBVHMU010000047.1:6569-8825 GCF_055558275.1 Streptomyces sp. NPDC025806
CCATCCCCCGCGGGGGGGGGGCCGCACCCAACACCCCCTTCCTACACTCCCGGGGGGGGCCGGGGGGGGGGGGGGGGGGCCTTCCCCGGGGGGGGGGGGGGGGGCCCACCCCCCCCCCCCCCCCGTCCACGTTCGGTCCGACGGTCAGTCGCTCGTGACCGTGACCTTCTCGTCGTTGTTGAACTGGTCGACGAGCTGCTTGACCTTGGCCTTGTCCCACAGGAGGTTGCCGCCGACCGAGCCGTTGACCGGCATGTTCATCGACTTGCCGTCGCCGCCGGAGACCGACTTCATGGCCATGAACATCGAGCCCAGGTCCCACAGGCTCATGTCCTTGTCGACGACCAGGGAGTCGAGGCCCGCGCCCATCGTGGGGTAGAGCTTGAACGGGTTCATGACCGTGCCGGGGGACGCCACCTTGTGGGCCAGCGCGGCGAGGAAGGCCTGCTGGTTCTTGGTGCGCTGGAGGTCGGAGGCCGCGAAGGCGTGGCGGGTGCGGACGAAGGCGAGGGCCTGCTGTCCGTTCAGGGTCTGCTTGCCCTTCTCGAAGTCCGCCCCGGACCACTTGTCCTTGAAGCCGTCCTTCAGGTCCATCTCGACGCCGCCGACCGCGTCCACGATGTTGGCGAAGCCGGCGAAGCCGATCTCCGCGTAGTGGTCGATGTGCAGGCCGGTGTTGGACTCGACGGTGCGGACGAGGAGCTCGGGGCCGTCCTCCGCGTAGGCGGCGTTCAGCTTCACCTGGCGGCCGGTGCCCGGGTAGAGCTTGCCGGACTCGGCGCCCTTGAAGGAGGGGATCGTCACGTTCGAGTCGCGGGGCAGGGAGACGAGGGTGTCGCCGTTGTCACCGACGTGCAGGATCATCATCGTGTCCGTGCGCTTGCCCTCGGCGGAGCCGGTGTGCAGCTTCTTCTTCTGCTCGTCGGACATGCCCTCGCGGCTGTCGGTGCCGACGATCAGGTAGTTCGTGCCGTCGCCGGTCTCGGGGCGGTTGATGACCTTGGAGAGGTCGACGTCCCGGTGCAGCTTGGAGTCGGCCCAGAAGTACGTGGCGATGCTGGTGACGCCGACCACGGCGACGAGCGTGATGACGCCCCACTTGATGCGCTTGCCCCAGTTCGCGGGGCGGGCCGGGCGGCCGGTGGGCGGCCCGTAGTCGTCACCGCCGCCGCCCCCGTGCGGGGAGCGGCTCTGCTGGCCGTAGACCTGGCCCGTGTTGTAGCCGCTGTCGTAGGACGGCTCGTCGCGGTACCGGTCGCCGTAGCCGTCGTCGTACGCGGGCTGCTGCGGGGGCACCGGTCGCTGCACCTGGCGCATCGAGCGCACACCCTCGGGGCGTGCGCTCGAGCTGCCTCGGCCGTAGCCGCCGCGCGAGCCACCGCCCTGCCTGTCGCTCCACCCCTCGGGCCAGTCATTCATACGGCCCAGTGTGCCGTGCGCGGGTGGGCCCCTTACAGGGCGGTGGGTAAATCGGACCGGGGCTGTTGCAGAGCTGACACAAACGAGCCCCGCATATGGTGGGTGCCATGACAGACCAGGCCCACGGCACGGAATCCGAAATTCCGGGCAAGCCGACTTCCGCTTCCCGCACGACGTTGTCGCACATCATGACGCACAACGACACCAACCTCCTGGGTACGGTGCACGGCGGCGTGATCATGAAACTCGTGGACGACGCGGCGGGTGCGGTGGCCGGGCGGCACTCCGGCGGGCCCGCGGTCACCGCGTCCATGGACGAGATGGCGTTCCTGGAGCCGGTCCGGGTCGGGGACCTCGTGCATGTGAAGGCGCAGGTCAACTGGACCGGGCGGACCTCGATGGAGGTCGGCGTGCGGGTCCTCGCGGAGCGGTGGAACGAGTCGACGCCGCCGCAGCAGGTGGGCTCGGCGTATCTGGTGTTCGCCGCCGTGGACGCGGACGGCAAGCCTCGGATCGTGCCGCCGGTGGAGCCGGAGACGGATCGTGACCGGCGCCGCTACCAGGAGGCCCAGATCCGGCGCCAGCATCGCCTGGCCCGGCGCCGCGCCATCAAGGAACTCCGGGCGAAGTCCGCCCCGGAAGAGGACTGAACCCGCCGTAGCTCCGCCCCTTTCGTCGGGCGTCTGCGGCCCGGTGGGGCTTCTCGCGCAGTTCCCCGCGCCCCTGGAGATGCGCACTTCGTGCGCGATCTCCATCGGGCGGTGGCGCATCGGGGAAATGCGCCCGAAGGGCATGCATTTCAGGGGCGCGGGGAACTGCGCGACCAGCCCCCACCGG
>NZ_JBVHMU010000048.1:0-8589 GCF_055558275.1 Streptomyces sp. NPDC025806
ACCCGCACCCGGCGACGAAAGCCTCAGAGGTGCGGGGAACTACGCGACCGGCCACGACGAGAGCCGCAACCGGCAGCGCTCAGCCGCACACCACCTCGTCGCCCGTCACCGCGCCGAACTCGCCCTGGTGGGCGTCCTCGGCCCGTACCGGCCGGACGCCCTGGTAGTCCGTCCCGGCGACCACCTTGAGCATGGCCCCCTGGCCCCTGACCGCCTGGAGGCGGGCGCCGGGGAGGGCCGCGGCCAGGGACTTCGCGGAGCGGTCCCAGCGCGGGTCGTAGAGGACGACGGTGTGCTCGGCGACGGCGCGGCCCGACGCGTTGGCGGGGGCGCCCGATGTGCGGAAGCCCGTCTTCTTCAGCGCCTTGTCGACCTTCATGCCGAGCCCCGGGGTCCGCGTCCCGTTCTCGACCTGGACCCGGATCTGCTGCGGCGAGACCCCGACGACCTTCGCCTTCGCCTTCTTCTTGTGGTGCGCGGCGAGCGGCTCGTCGTCGCGCAGGGCCTGGAAGAGCTTGCGGGACTTGACCGGGTCCCACTTCACGGTCGATCCGATGCCCTTGACCGGGTAGCTCATGTCGCCGATCGGCACGGTCGTGAACTCCGACGAGGACGGCGAGAAGTTCCGCATGGCCTCGGCGAGGTCGACCATCTCGTTCGTGCCGAAGCCCGTGTCGGCGCGGACCGAGCTGAGCAGCGTACGGGCGACCTCGCGGAACCTGACCGGGTTGAGGAGCACCCCGGAGGAGGTCGTCGCGGAGATCAGGGAGGCGAGGAAGCGCTGCTGGCGCTGCATGCGGCCCAGGTCGCTGGCGCTGTCGGCGTGCCGGGAGCGCACGTACTGGAGGGCCTGCCCGCCGTTCAGCTTGTGGGAGCCGACGCCGAGGTTCAGTCCGGTGTACGAGTCCTTGAGGGGCTTGGCGGTGCAGACCTCGACGCCGCCGAGGACGTCGACGGTCCGCATGAAGCTGGTGAAGTCGACCTCCAGGTAGTGGTCGATCTTGACGTGCGTCATGTTCTCGACGGTGCGCACGGTCAGCTGCGGCCCGCCCTCCGCGTACGCCGCGTTGATCTTGACGGGGTGGGCGTGGTGTTTCTCACCGGTGGTGCGGTCGGTGTGGGGCGGCATCTCCGCGTAGGAGTCGCGGGGGAGGGAGACGACGGAGGCGCGGTCGTGGTCGGCGGAGATGTGCACGATCATCACGGTGTCCGTGCAGTGGCAGGGGGCGCCGCCGAGCCGGTACTTCTTCTTCTCGGCCGGGGTGATCCTGTCGCGGCCGTCGGTGCCGACGAGCAGCACGTTCGTGCCGTGCCCGGCCGCCGGGCGGTTCTTCATGTCCTTGAAGGGGTCGATGCGGTCGATGCCGCTGTCCAGGCCGGTCACGAGCGCGTGTCCGATGCCGGCCGCGGCCAGCACGGTGACGGAGAACGTGGTCGCCACCCGCATGGCCCACCGGGGCTTCCTCCTGCGCATCGGCCGCACCGGTCGGCGGCCCTGCCCCGGCCGCGGGCGGCGCTGCGGACGGGCGGGGGAGCGGGGCGGCGTGGGCACGGGGGGACACCTCCGCGACGGCGGGCGTGGGATCCTGAGCACCGTAGGCCGATACGATCTCCTGCCCGCGGTAGCGACCCGGGCGGCGCGCGTCGGTGTCCCCCATTAGCGGTAACGTGACCCGCGAAGCCGCACCCCCGGGGCCGACCGACCGGACCCCCGGTCCCCGGCCGTGAAACCGGACCCCCGGCCGTGAAAGACGAGATGGATACCCAGAACGCACCTTCCGACGGGCAGCTCCCGGCGGTCTCCGTGATCATGCCGATCCTCAACGAGGAGAGGCATCTGCGGGAGGCGGTCGAGGCGATCCTGGCGCAGGAGTACGACGGCGAGATGGAGGTCGTGCTCGCGCTCGGCCCCTCGGTGGACCGCACGGACGAGATCGCCGCGCAGCTCGTCGCCGAACATCCCCGCGTGCACACGGTGCCGAACCCGACGGGCCGTACGCCGGCCGCGCTGAACGCGGCGATCAAGGCGTCCCGGCACCCGGTCGTGGTCCGGGTCGACGGGCACGCCGCGCTCTCGGCGGGCTACATCGAGACCGCCGTACGTCTCCTGGAGGAGACCGGCGCGATGAACGTGGGCGGCATCATGCACGCCCAGGGCACCAACGCCTGGGAGCAGGCCGTCGCCGCCGCGATGACCTCGAAGATCGGTGTGGGCAACGCGGCGTTCCACACGGGCGGCGCCGCGCAGCAGGCCGAGACGGTCTACCTCGGTGTCTTCCGGCGCGAGGCGCTGGAGCGGCAGGGCGGGTACAACGAGGAGTTCATCCGCGCCCAGGACTGGGAGCTGAACTTCCGGATCCGTGAGGCGGGCGGGCTCATCTGGTTCTCGCCCGAGCTGAAGGTCTCGTACCGGCCGCGCCCGAGCGTGAAGGCGCTGGCCAAGCAGTACAAGGACTACGGGCGCTGGCGGCACGTGGTGGCGCGCTATCACGCGGGCTCGATCAACCTGCGCTACCTCGCGCCGCCGGCCGCGGTGTGCGCGATCGCGGCGGGCACGGTCGTGGGCGCGGCGCTGACGCCGTGGGGCTTCGTGATTCCGGGCGGTTATCTCGCGGCGATCCTCGCGGGCTCCGTCCCGGCGGGCAAGGGTCTGCCGCTGAAGGCGCGCGCCCAGATCCCCGTCGCCCTCGCCACGATGCACATGGCGTGGGGGTGGGGCTTCCTGACCAGCCCCAAGTCGCTGGCGAAGAAGGTCATCGCGTCGCGCCGGCCCGCCGTGCTCGGCGGCGACAAGGCGAAGAGCGCCGCCAACTAGCGCACGGGGCGCGGGAGTTCATCTCCCGCGCCCCGTTGTCCCGCCGCGCGTCCTACCAGGTGTAGCCCGGCTCCACGGCCATGCACTTGGAGGCGTCCGCGCCGTTCTGCGTCTGATCCTTGTCGAGGGCCTTGCTGTCGTCGGTCGCGTCGGCCGCGTCCTTCGGGTAGGTGTCGCCCTCGCGCCAGTCGGCGCCCACGGTGAGGGTCACCCCGGACACGGCCGTCGACTTCTGGACCGAACTCAGCGGAATCCCGAGGGACTTGGCGACGGCCTGGGCGTCGCCCTCCAGGTCGGCCGACGGGAACTGGATCACCGTATGTTCCTCGGACAGGGTCTGCGACTGGTCCGCGACGGCCCGGGTGAAGCCCTGGCCGGTGAGGATCCGAGTCACCGCCGAGGCCCGCCCGCCCGCGGCCGGCACGGTCGCCGTGCGTGTGCCGTTGCGCACCTGCACCGCGATCTGACCGATCGGCGCCGCCGGATCGTCCGAGAGCTCGGTCTTCGGCTTCTTCTTTTTCTTGTCCTTGCCGTCGAGCGCGATGTCGTTCCGGAGCATCCGCCACAGGGCGTCGGCCTCGCCCGCCTTGGGGGCCACGCGCGCGCCCTCGTACACGAACGGCATGGTCGTCATCGTGATCCGGTCCGGATCGGGCTTCTTCAGCTCGGTGCTCAGGTCGTACAGCTTCTTGACGGTGTTCAGGCCGTCGTCGGGCTTCACCGCCTTCGTCGCCTTCTCGGCGAGCGTGCGCAGCTTGCCCGGGTGGCTGAACGTCGTGTTCTTGCGCAGCTCGCGGACCATCGCGCTCATGTACATGTGCTGCGCCTTGGCGCGCGCGATGTCGCTGCCGTCCTCGAAGCCGTGCCGGGTGCGCAGCCACTGGAGGGCCTGCTCGCCCTTCACGTACGTGGTGCCCTTCTTCAGCTTCAGGCCGGAGCCCTCGCCCCGGCTGTTGCGGGAGTAGACGTTCTCCTTGACGCACACCGGGACACCGCCGATCGCGTCCGCCATGGACACGACGCCCCAGAACTCGACCATCATGTAGTGGTCGATGTGGATGCCCGTCATCTGCTCCCAGGTGGCGACCGTGCAGCCGGCGCCGCCGCGGGCCAGCGAGGAGTTCACCATCTGCCGGGACACGGTGGCCTCGTAGACGTGGCCGCTCTTCGGGTCGGTGCACTTGGGGAGCTGGGTGAGCGTGTCGCGCGGCATGCTCACCACGGACATGTTCGTGCGGTCCGCCGACAGGTGCAGCAGCATCTGCACGTCGGCCAGCGGCGGCGCGCCCACGCTCGCCTTGTGGCCGCCCAGCCTCAGGTTCTCCTTGTTGTTCCGGTCGTCCGACCCGATCAGGAGGATGTTCAGCGGGGTCTGGCCCGCCGCGTTGGGCGTCGGCTTCGCGGCCCGGTGCTCGCCCAGGCTGAGCCGCCCGGTCTGGATGTTGTTGTTCAGGTGCTGGTACCAGAGGTATCCGGCACCGGCCGTTCCCAGTACGAGGACCGCGAGCACGCCCGTGGTCCAGCGCAGTATTCGCGAGCGTTTGCCGCGCGCGCTTCGTCGCCCCATCCTTGCCCCACACTCCCCACCCCTGGCCAAGGCTCGGCCGCCCCGCTGTCATGTGGTGAGACAGTCTGGGGGCGGCCGAGGTTGGTCATTCGGCGCACACAGTTTTGTCCGCCGTCGATTTGTCCACGTCCGGCGCCTTCGCCGAACCGTTGATGGGCACCCCCGCGCCCTTGAAGTCCTTGCCGAGGATCAGGATCATCGCCGGCAGGCCCTGGTCGTTCGTCTCGCTCTTGCCCGGCTTGAGTGCCGATCCGGGCAGCCCCATGATGTCCGCCAGCTTCCGGGCCTGGTCGGCCTGGTCAGGCGAGTACTCCAGGGTCGTCTTGGACTGGTCCTTCGGCGCGTTGCCCAACTGGCTCGACTTCAGGACGCCTTCGGTGTTCTGCAGCCAGGTGAGCGTGGTGCCGGCGGAGCCGGGCGGCGCGCCGCCGTTGTAGAGGTCGACGCGGACCTCGGAGGCCGCGGAGCGCGCGCCCTTGAGGCGGGCGGAGTCGGCGGCCTTCTTCTTCTTTTTCGTCTCCGTCAGGGAGACGTCGTTCTTGATCGCGTCGAAGATCGCCGGTGCGTTCGCCTGGTCGACGACGACCGTGGCGTGGACCTTCTCGGTCGGGTTGTCCCGGACCGGGATCGTCACGAAGGAGATGTTCTTCGTCGGGACCTTGTTCAGCTCCAGGGCCACGTCCTTGAGCTTCTGGAGGCTGCCGATGCCCTGGTCGACGGTGAGCGCCTTGGTGGCGGCCTCGGCGAGGCCCGTCAGCTTCGACGGGTTCGTCAGGGTGTCGCCGGAGCTCATCTTGCGGGCCAGCGAGCCGAGGAACTGCTGCTGCACCTTGATGCGGTCCAGGTCGCCCGCGTTGCCGAAGGCGTGCCGGGTGCGGACGAAGGCGAGGGCCTGCTCGCCCTTCACCACGCTCTTGCCGGCGGGCAGCTTGAGGTGCGAGTCCGGGTCGTCCACCGGTTTCTTGACGCAGACCTCGACGCCGCCGACGGCGGTGGACAGGGTCTTCACCGCGTTGAAGTCGGCCATCATGAAGTGGTCCGGGGTGATCCCGGTGACCGCCTTGACGGTCCTCATGGTGCAGCCCGGGTCGCGGCCGTCCTGGCCGAGGCTCGTGTTGAAGCGCACGTTCGGGGTGCCGGCGATCGGCTTGCCGTCGGTGGTGCACTCCGGGACGTCGACGATGAGGTCGCGCGGGATGCTCAGCGCGGTCGCGTTCGTCCGGTCCTTGGAGACGTGCAGCAGGATGTTCGTGTCGGCGTGACCGACGCTGCCCTTGTCGCCGTAGCCCTCGTTGCCCTTGCCGGTGCGCTTGTCCGTGCCGATGACGAGGATGTTGAACGCCTCGTCCTTGGAGAAGCTGTTCTTGGCGTCAGGAGTGTTGCTGACCGTCAGGTTGCCGTTGAGGTGCTCGAGGTAGATGTACATCGCGCCGGCGCCGGCCAGGACGACGAAGGCCATCGAGCCGGAGGTCCACAGCAGGGCCTTCTTGACCTTCGACTTCTTCTTCGGCTTCGACCTGCGCCGCCCGGTGTCCGGAGCCAGGGCCTCCGGCTCACGCCTTCTGCGCTGGGGAGGGACGTCTCCCGGGTCCTGCTGCTGCCGTCGCCGGCCGCCGGGCCGCGGTGCGGTGCGGCGCGGTCCCGGCACCCCCGACTGCTCAGCGGAGGGGGTCAGTCGCAGTTCGTAATCACCGGTCTGCGGGTTCAGGACCCACTGGTCTGCGGGGTCGATGTTCTCCGCCCGCCCACGGCCTTGCGCGTCCACGGTTGTCTGTGTCCTCCGTCGGGGCCACGCGGCGCCCTACCCCCCTTAAAGCGGGCGCCCGGTCAAAGTCGGTCAGCAGTGCGCGACCTTGCCCAAGCGTGGCCGGGTGCACCGGATCGCTCACACTATCCGCCCAGTTCAGCGCCCGGCGACGGCGGTGACAAATTCCACTCCCCTACAACTGGGCATTCCGGCCCATATCTTTGAACCTGTGTGCCGGCTGATGACTCCCGCTTTACCGAGGGGCGGTTGAGGCGCCTCCGGAGGGCGCGGACCGGCCTCGGCCGCAGGTGTCCTGCTTCGCCGTATTGCCCCGGAACGTCGGCGCGGGGTCGGGGGTGTCGGAGGCGGATGCCGAGGGCGAGGACGCCCCGGACTTCTCGTCCATTTCCCTCTGATAGGCGACCGTTTCATCGGAAATGCCGGGGGAGGAGTTCTCGCCCGCCTGACGCGCGGCGGCCGGCGCCTCCTTCGTGACGACGACCGGCCGGTCGGTGCGCAACTGCCGGAACAGCTGGTCGGCGGCGGGCTGGACGAGCTGGTCGCGGTTGGCGTTGTAGACGTACGACTCCCGGGGCACGGTCAGGAACTGGATGCGGTCGGCCGGGATGTTCCGCATCCCGCGCACCAGGTCGTACAGGCCGCGCAGGCTCGCCAGGCCCGGGTCGGTGGTCAGGGACGACGTGGCGGCGTCGAGCAGCGGGTACAGCTTCGTCGGGTTCAGCAGGACACCGTTGCTCTGGACCTTCTCGACGAGGGCACCGAGGAAGCGCTGCTGACGGTCCATCCGGTCGGTGTCGCTGCCGTTGCCGAGGCTCTTGCGGGCGCGGACGTAGCCGAGGGCCTGCTCGCCGTTGAGGGAGTGCTCGCCCGCGGACAGCTTCAGATGGGCGTCGGCGTCGTCGATCGGCTCGTCCAGGCAGACGGTCACTCCGTCCACGGCGTTCACCATGTCCTTGAAGCCCTGGAAGTCGACGACCATGTGGTGGTCGACGCGGATGCCGGTCACCTTCTCGACCGTACGGATCGTGCAGGCGGAACCGCCCGCCTCGAAGGCGTAGTTGAACATGGCGAACGTCGGCTCCAGACGCTTGCCGCCCGGGGCGGTGCAGCGCGGCATGTTCACCATCAGGTCGCGGGGGAACGAGACGGCGACCGCGCTCTTCCGGTCCGCCGCCACGTGCAGCAGGATCGTCGTGTCCGAGCGCTGGGTGCCGTCGTTGCGGCCGTACTTGCGGTTCTTGCCGGCGCGCGAGTCGGACCCGATGAGCAGGATGTTCTGCGCGCCGTGCACCAGGACGGTGGGCCGCTCCTTGTCGTACTTGGCGAGTTCGGCCGCCGCGTCCGTGTCCTCGGTGATGTTCCCGCTGAGCTTCTCGTAGACGATCCAGCCGGCCCCGCCCGCCACGAGCACCAGGAACGCCAGTGCGCACGCCGCGTACCGCAGCCGGCGCCTGCGCCGCCGGACGCGTCCGGCACCCGTCGGCGACGAGCCGGTGCCCGGGCCGAGCGGTGTGGCTGCGGAGTCGGTCACGTGCGGTCCCCTCACGGTCCGGCCTGGGGAAAACGGCGTCTCCACGATCATCCGCCCGGCCGCGCCGGGCGGCCGGGGGAGCGGGGCCGAACGGGTGAAGATCCGCTACTTCGCGGTCGCCGACACCCGCTCGCTGTCGATGCGCCGGGCCAGCGCCTCCTCGTCGAGCCGGTCCAGGTTCCGGCACAGCACGACGGAGCCGCCCGCGGCCAGCGGCGCGAAGAGCCCCGCACTGAGTCCTTGCCAGGTGTCGTACGGGAGACCGGACAGCAGCCGGGAACCCGGCCCGGTCAGCCCGAACGGGGCGGCGTCCGCGAGCGCCCGCGCGGCGACCTCCGCTCCCGTCCACTCGGCCCCCGCGACGACCAGCGAGGGCTCGTCGGGGTCGACGGGGGAGAAGGGGGCGAAGCGGTCGCCCTGCGAGGGGACCTCGACGGCGTAGTCGACGAAGCCCTCCGGCGTCTGCGGGAAACGGCCGCCGAGCGGGCGCAGCGCGAGAGCGACGCGCTCGCCGGAACAGGCGCGGGCCGCCTCCAGCGTGTCGGGGCCGCTCACCACGACGTCGGCGGCGGCCGGGTCGCCGCCGACGTCCGCGACGGCGCCGACCGAGGCGCAGGCCAGCAGCCAGACGGCGGTCTGCCAGTGGGCGGGCAGCAGCACGGCGACACGGTCGCCGGGCTCGACGTTCAGGTCGCCCTGGAGGAGGTTGGCCGTCTTGTTGACCCAGTTCGCGAACGTGGCCACGGACAGTTCCACGCGCTCCCCGGTGGCGTCGTCGTAGAAGGTGACCAGGGGGCGACCGGGATCGTCCGCGAGGGCGTGCTGAAGCAGTGCGGCGGCAGTACGGGGCTCGGATTTCACGGGTTCAGCGTATGCGCGGTGCGCTTCGCGGGACGTCCGGGTGCGGG
>NZ_JBVHMU010000049.1:0-4203 GCF_055558275.1 Streptomyces sp. NPDC025806
ACCAACCCCGCCGTCCTCGCCTTCCTCCGCGAACACGGCGACGACCTCGTCCTGTGCGTCCACAACTTCTCCCGCTTCGCCCAACCCACCGAGCTCGACCTCAGCCCCTACACCGGCCGCCACCCGGTCGAGCTGATCGGCGGCGTCCGCTTCCCGGCCGTCGGCGAACTCCCCTACCTGCTCACCCTCGCCGGACACGGCTTCTACTGGTTCCGTCTGCGCGCGGAAGGTGCCCCCGTCCGTCCCTGAACGCCGGTCGAACGCGCGTGCCCGGGACCCGTTTCCGTGTCCGGGCCCTGGGCACGCTCCCCCTATCGCGGAACGCTCGTCGCTCTCCCCCGGGGAAAGGACGCGACGCCATGTCGGAAGCCGCAGCCCGCAGCACCGCCCCCGCCGCCGGCGGGATCCCTCCCGGCCTGCCCGACTCCCTCGCCTCGCCGCTGCGCCTCTGGCTGCCCCGCCAGCGCTGGTTCGCGGGCAAGGGCCTGCCGGTCACCGGGATCGACCTCGACGCGGTGACCCCGCTGCTGCCGGGCACCGCCCTGCTCCACGTCCTGCTGCGGGCGCACCAGCCGCCCGCAGAGGAGGGGCCCGGCGAGCGCTACCAGCTGCTCATCGGCGCGGACGAGAGCGTGCCCCGGTATCTCGCCCCCGCCGTCATCGGGCACGTCGACCGGGGCCCGCTCGCCGGACTCACCGTGTACGACGCGCTCCAGGACCCGCGCCGCGCGGCCGTTCTGCTGGAACGTCTCCGCACCCCGGGCCCTCTCGGTGACCTGCGCTTCCACCGGGGGCCGCAGGGCCGCGTCCCACCGGGCCTCCCGGCCCGCCCGCTGCGCGCCGAGCAGTCCAACTCCTCGGTCATCTACGGCGACCGGCTCATCGCGAAGTTCTTCCGCCGGGTCCGCCCCGGCACCAACCCCGACCTGGAACTGCCCCTCGCGCTGGCCCGCGCGGGCTGCACCCGGGTCCCGGCGCCGGTCGCCTGGTTCGAGACGTACGAGAGCGAGGGCGCGGGCGAGCCGACCACCCTCGGCATCCTCCAGCCCTATGTGCGCGGCGCCACCGACGGCTGGGAACTCGCCCTGAACCGGCTCGCCTCGGGCGCCGACTTCACCGCCGAGGCCCGTGAACTGGGCCGGGCCACCGCCGAGGTGCACACCGCCCTCGCCGAGAGCCTGCCCACGGTCACGCTGACCCGGCCCCGGACCGAGGAGCTCGCCGCCGCGATGACCCGGCGCCTCGACGCGACCGCCCGCCAGGTCCCCGCGCTGCTGCCCTACGCGCCCGCGCTGCGCGGCGCCTTCGCGGACCTGGCCGCGGGCGCGGGCCCCGTCCGGCGGGCCCAGCGTGTCCACGGCGACCTGCACCTCGGCCAGTTCCTGCGCACCCGGTCCGGCGGCTGGCAGCTGATCGACTTCGAGGGCGAACCGTCCCGGCCGCTCGCCGAACGCCGCATGCCGCACCCTCCGCACCGCGACATCGCGGGCATGCTCCGCTCCTTCGACTACGCGGCCCGCAGCCATCGCCCGTACGACCCGTCGTGGGCCCGGGCGTGCCGGGCGGCGTACTGCGAGGGCTACGCGGCGGCGACCGGCTGCGATCCCCGCGCGGACCCGCCCCTGCTCCGCGCCTACGAAACGGACAAGGCGATCTACGAGTCCCTCTACGAGGCCCGCCACCGCCCCACCTGGCTGGAGGTCCCCTTGGCAGCCCTCTCCGAACTGGCGACGACCGACTAGCGGCGCCGTACCCGATCAGCGACTCCGTCGCGGGGCGCGACCAACATGCCCCTGGGGCACGCGGAGCGTGCCTTCAGGGGCGCGGGGAACTGCGCGACCAGCCACGACGAGGCCCGCACCCGGCAACGAGACCACACCCCCTACGGCGAGACCCCACCCCAGGAGGCCCCACCCGTGACCCCCCGCCCGGCCCCCGTCCCGCCAGAGGACAGGCGGCGCCTCCTCGACGCCACCCACCACGACCCGCACTCCGTCCTCGGCGCCCACCCCTCCGGCCCGCACACGGCGATCCGCACCTGGCACCCGTACGCCGAGTCCGTGACCGTCCACCTCCCCGACAGCGACGCCCCCGTCCCCCTCCACCCGGACGGCGACGGCTTCTTCACCGCCGAACTGGACCTCCCCGATCCGCCGCCCGCCTACGAACTGGAGATCACCTACGCGGGCACGAGCATCCGCACCCCGGACCCGTACGCCCTGCTCCCCTCCCTCGGCGAACTCGACCTGCACCTCATCGGCGAGGGCCGCCACGAGCGGCTCTGGACGGCCCTGGGCGCCCACCCCATGCGCCACCAGGACATCACCGGCACCCGCTTCACGGTCTGGGCGCCGAACGCCCTCGGAGTCCGCGTGGCCGGAGACTTCAACCGGTGGGACGGCGCCGCCCACACGATGCGCTCCCTGGGCGGCACGGGCGTCTGGGAGCTGTTCGTCCCCGGCATCGGCGAGGGCGAGCTCTACAAGTTCGAGATCACCCGCCCCGACGGCACCCGCACCCTGCGCGCCGACCCGCTGGCGACCCGTACCGAGACCCCGCCCGCCACCGCGTCGATCGTGCACGCGAGCCACTACACCTGGCACGACGAGGAGTGGCTGCGCACCCGCGCCGAGCATCCCGCGCACGAGGCGCCGTTCTCCGTCTACGAGGTCCATCTCCCGTCCTGGCGCCCGGGCCTGACCTACCGCGACCTGGCCGTCCAACTCACCGCGTACGTCGCCGACATGGGGTTCACGCACGTGGAGTTCATGCCGGTCGCCGAGCATCCCTTCGGCGGCTCGTGGGGCTACCAGGTCACCGGCTTCTACGCGCCGACGGCCCGCCTCGGCACCCCGGACGACTTCAAGCACCTGGTGGACGCCCTGCACCGGGCCGGCATCGGCGTGATCATGGACTGGGTCCCGGCGCACTTCCCGCGCGACGACTGGGCCCTGGCCGAGTTCGACGGCCGCCCCCTCTACGAGCCCGCCGACCCGCTCCGCGCCGCTCATCCCGACTGGGGCACCCTGGAGTTCGACTACGGCCGCCGGGAGGTCCGCAACTTCCTCGTGGCGAACGCCGTGTACTGGTGCGAGGAGTTCCACATCGACGGCCTGCGCGTGGACGCGGTCGCCTCGATGCTCTACCTCGACTACTCCCGCGAGCACGGCCAGTGGACCCCGAACGCGGCGGGAGGCCGCGAGAACCTGGACGCGGTCGCGTTCCTCCAGGAGATGAACGCGACGCTGTACCGCCGCGTGCCGGGGGTCGTCACGATCGCCGAGGAGTCGACGGCCTGGGACGGCGTCACCCGCCCCACCCACCACACGGGCCCCACCGGCTTCGGGGGGCTCGGCTTCGGCCTCAAATGGAACATGGGCTGGATGCACGACTCGCTCGGCTATGCCGCCCACGACCCGGTGCACCGCGCGCACCACCACCACGAGATGACGTTCTCGATGGTCTACGCGTACAGCGAGAACTACGTGCTGCCGATCTCGCACGACGAGGTCGTCCACGGCAAGCGGTCCCTGGTCTCGAAGATGCCCGGCGACTGGTGGCAGCAACGCGCCACGCTCCGCGCCTATCTGGCCTTCATGTGGGCCCACCCGGGCAAGCAACTCCTGTTCATGGGCCAGGAGTTCGCGCAGGGCGCCGAGTGGTCGGAGGCGCACGGCCCGGACTGGTGGCTGCTCGACCCGGCGTACGGCGCGGAGGGGGACCACCGGGGCGTACGGGACCTCGTCCGCGACCTGAACACCCTGTACCGCGCGACCCCCGCCCTCTGGGAGCAGGACACCTCCCCGGCCGGCTTCTCCTGGGTCCTCGGCGACGCGGCGCAGGACAACGTCTTCGCGTTCCTGCGCCACGCCACCGACGGCAGCCCTGTCCTGTCGGTCTCGAACTTCTCCCCCGTACTCCGCCACGACTACGCCCTGCCGGCCCCCGCCGGCTCCTCCGCCTGGCACGGCACCTGGCACGAGGTCCTCACCACGGACGCCCCGCGATACGGCGGCACCGGAGCGACCGACCCCGCCCCCCTGAAGGCGGACCCGACCCTGAAGCTGACCCTGCCCCCGCTGGCGACGGTGTGGCTGACCCCCTAGGGCGTGTCCGGAAAGTCATGGGAGCCAGAGCCGGAGGCAGGCGAGGGTGACCATGGCTTGGTAGTGGGCGGCTCGTTTGTCGTAGCGGGTGGCCAGG
>NZ_JBVHMU010000050.1:0-2827 GCF_055558275.1 Streptomyces sp. NPDC025806
CTCGATGGCGGCGTCGAGCTGGTCGGACATCTGGACGTCGTAGACGGGCCGGCGGACGTTGCGGAACACGCCGATCGGGGTGTGGTGCAGGGTGTCCGGGTCGGCCAGGCGGGACAGGGCGAAGGCGGTGGTCGGGGAGGCCGTGTGGGCGTCGTGGACGAGGATGTCCGCCCGGTTCGCGTCCGTGACGGGCACGACCTTCAGGTCGCCGGTGGCCGGGTCGCGCACGACGCCCTTGGAGCCCTCGGCCCCGAAGGTGATCGGCTGGCCGTGCTCCAGGCGGATCACGGCCTCCTCGGCCTGCTCCTTGTCCTTGAGGACCTCGAAGGCGCCGTCGTTGAAGATGTTGCAGTTCTGGTAGATCTCCACGAGCGCCGTGCCCGGGTGCTCGGCCGCCTCGCGCAGCACCGAGGTGAGGTGCTTGCGGTCCGAGTCCACGGTCCGGGCCACGAACGAGGCCTCGGCCCCGATCGCGAGCGAGACCGGGTTGAAGGGTGCGTCGAGGGAGCCCATCGGCGTCGACTTGGTGATCTTCCCGACCTCGGAGGTGGGGGAGTACTGGCCCTTGGTGAGCCCGTAGATCCGGTTGTTGAAGAGGAGGATCTTGAGGTTCACGTTGCGGCGCAGGGCGTGGATGAGGTGGTTGCCGCCGATGGACAGGGCGTCACCGTCACCCGTGACGACCCACACGGACAGGTCGCGGCGCGAGGAGGCGAGGCCGGTCGCGATGGCGGGGGCGCGGCCGTGGATGGAGTGCATCCCGTACGTGTTCATGTAGTACGGGAAGCGGGAGGAGCAGCCGATGCCGGAGACGAAGACGATGTTCTCCTTGGCGAGGCCGAGTTCGGGCATGAAGCCCTGCACGGCCGCGAGGATCGCGTAGTCACCGCAGCCCGGGCACCAGCGCACCTCCTGGTCGGACTTGAAGTCCTTCATGGACTGCTTGGCCTCGGCCTTGGGCACCAGGTTCAGGAGTGACTCAGTCATCGATGGTCTCCTTGAGAGCCTTGGCGAGCTGCTCCGCCTTGAACGGCATGCCGTTGACCTGGTGGTAGCTGTGGGCGTCGACCAGGTACTTCGCCCGGACGAGGGTGGCGAGCTGTCCCAGGTTCATCTCCGGGATCACCACCTTGTCGTAGCGCTTCAGGACCTCGCCGAGGTTCGCGGGGAACGGGTTGAGGTGGCGCAGGTGGGCCTGGGCGATGGCGTCACCGGCGGTGCGCAGGCGGCGGACGGCGGCCGTGATGGGGCCGTACGTCGATCCCCAGCCGAGGACGAGGGTGCGGGCGTCGCCGTTCGGGTCGTCGACCTCGAGGTCGGGCACCTGGATGCCGTCGATCTTGGCCTGGCGGGTGCGGACCATGAACTCGTGGTTGGCCGGGTCGTAGGAGATGTTGCCCGTGCCGTCCTGCTTCTCGATGCCGCCGATGCGGTGTTCGAGGCCGGGGGTGCCGGGGATGGCCCAGGGGCGGGCCAGGGTCTGCGGGTCGCGCTTGTAGGGCCAGAACACCTCGGTGCCGTCGTCCAGGGTGTGGTTCGGTCCCTGGGCGAACTGGGTGCGCAGGTCGGGCAGTTCGTCGACCTCCGGGATCCGCCACGGCTCCGAACCGTTCGCCAGATAGCCGTCGGAGAGGAGGAAGACCGGGGTGCGGTACGTGACCGCGATCCGGGCCGCCTCCAGCGCCGCGTCGAAGCAGTCCGCCGGGGTCTTCGGCGCCACGATCGGCACCGGGGCCTCGCCGTTCCTGCCGTACATGGCCTGGAGCAGGTCCGCCTGCTCCGTCTTCGTCGGCAGGCCGGTGGAGGGACCGCCGCGCTGGATGTCGACGACGAGCAAAGGCAGTTCGAGACTGACGGCCAGGCCGATCGTCTCGGACTTGAGTGCCACACCCGGCCCGGAGGTGGTGGTGACGGCGAGGCTGCCGCCGAAGGACGCGCCGAGCGCGGCACCGATGCCGGCGATCTCGTCCTCGGCCTGGAAGGTGCGCACGCCGAAGTTCTTGTGCTTGGACAGCTCGTGCAGGATGTCCGAGGCCGGCGTGATCGGGTACGAGCCCAGATACAGCGGCAGATCGGCCTGCTTCGAGGCGGCGATCAGGCCGTACGACAGCGCCAGGTTCCCGGAGATGTTGCGGTACGTGCCCGTCGGGAACGCGGTGGCGGCCGGCGCGACCTCGTAGGAGACCGCGAAGTCCTCGGTCGTCTCGCCGAAGTTCCAGCCGGCGTGGAACGCGGCCAGGTTCGCCTTCATGATCTCGGGCTTCTTGCCGAACTTGGCCTTCAGGAAGCGCTCCGTGCCCTCGGTGGGCCGGTGGTACATCCACGACAGCAGGCCCAGCGCGAACATGTTCTTGGAGCGCTCGGCCTCCTTGCGCGAGAGGTCGAACTCCTTCAGCGCCTCCACGGTGAGCGTCGTCAGCGGCACCGGATGCACGTGGTACGCGTCCAGTGAACCGTCGTCCAGCGGGCTGGCCTCGTAACCGACCTTCGCCATCGCCCGCTTCGTGAACTCGTCCGTGTTCACGATGACCTCCGCGCCGCGCGGCACGTCCGCGATGTTCGCCTTCAGCGCGGCCGGGTTCATCGCCACCAGGACGTTCGGCGCGTCGCCCGGCGTGAGGATGTCGTGGTCCGCGAAATGGAGCTGGAACGACGAGACGCCCGGCAGCGTGCCTGCGGGCGCCCTGATCTCCGCCGGGAAGTTCGGCAGAGTCGACAGATCGTTGCCGAACGACGCCGTCTCCGATGTGAAACGGTCGCCGGTGAGCTGCATACCGTCACCGGAGTCGCCCGCGAACCGGATGATGACCCGGTCCACGCGCCGCAC
>NZ_JBVHMU010000051.1:0-1640 GCF_055558275.1 Streptomyces sp. NPDC025806
TATGAGGACGCTCCGGCGCCTTGCGATCGCACGCACCGGACACCGCGGGGCCCGCCCTTCGGGCGGACGACGGGACTTTCGACACACGCCCTAGGGCGCGTCCGGGGACGAGAGTGCGTCCGTGGCCGCCGCCTCCTGCGCCCTGTCCATGGGGACGCCCAGGCGGGTGGCCGCGGCGGGCAGGGCCTCGCCCAGGGGGAGGGCGATCCGGGTGCGGGCGTGGGTGTCGCCGCGGGTGGGGTCCCGGTTCACGATGAGCACCGGTGTGCCGGCCGCGGCCGCCTGACGGACGAACCGCAGCCCGGACATCACCGTCAGCGAGGAGCCCAGGACCAGCAGGGACGTGGCCGCACGGACCAGCGCGCGGCAGTGCTCGACCCGCGTCGGCGGCACCGGCTCGCCGAAGAACACCACGTCGGGCTTGAGGACGCCGCCGCAGGCCGCGCACGGCGCCACCCGGAAGTCGCCGACCTGTTCGTCGGTGAGGTCGGCGTCGCCGTCCGGGTTGATCGCCGCGGCCACCGGGGCGAAGCCGGGGTTGGCCTCCTCCAGGCGCCGGGTCAGCTCGTCCCGCGGGCTGAACGTGCCGCAGGACAGGCAGACGACCCGGTCCAGGCTCCCGTGCAGCTCGACGACGTCCGTGCTGCCGGCGGCCTGGTGCAGCCCGTCGACGTTCTGCGTGATCGTCCCCGAGAGCAGCCCGTGCCGCCCGAACGCGGCCACGGCCCGGTGCCCCGGATTGGGCCGGGCCCGGACGAACGTCCGCCGCCCGAGATGGCTGCGCGCCCAGTACCGGCGCCGGGCCCCGGCGCTCGCGGTGAAGTCCTGGTAGGTCATCGGCGTGTGCCGGCTGAGGCTGCCGCCCTCGCCCCGGTAGTCGGGGATCCCGGACTGCGTGGAGATCCCGGCGCCGCTGAGCACGAGGACCCCTCCGGCACCCAGCACGTCGACGAGCGGGGCCAAGTCCGTGGTGCCCGGCGGTAGATCGTCGGGCGGCGTCCAGTGCAGTGTGGGGCGCGTGCGCATGCGGCCAGGGTACGGAACCCGGCGGGGCCCGGCCCGTCTCGGTTGAAGAATATTCAGCCGTCAGGTCTATGCATGAATCCATTCCCGGAATAGCCTGACGGCGCTCTCCCCACCCCAGCGAGAGTGTTCACCGCCGCGTTCCGCTCGACGCGGCCACTCGCCCTGCATCGGATCTGCATCGGGCCTGCCGACGTGCCCGCGAGCACGACGGCACCCCTCACGCATCACCGTCCCCGTTCCAAGGCGTCGAGGCGCCCTCCCTCGACCGCCTTCTTGTCCCGCAGGAGGAATCCCAGATGAACGCACAGACCACCCGTCGCGCGGCCGGCGCCAGATCCCGGCTGTGCGCGGCCGGTGCCGTCGCCGTCGCAGGCGCACTCCTGCTGACCGGCTGCGGCGACCAGACCGGGAGCGGGAACGACGACGCCAAGGCCGCCGGAGGGTCGAAGAGCGCGCCGCTGGCCGACAAGCTGCCCAAGGAGATCCGCGACAAGGGCGTCATCCGGGTCGGCTCCGATCTCGCCTACGCCCCGGTGGAGTTCAAGGACAAGTCGGGCAACGCGATCGGCATCGACCCCGACATCGCCGCCGCGATGGGCAAGCAGCTCGGCGTG
>NZ_JBVHMU010000053.1:0-1414 GCF_055558275.1 Streptomyces sp. NPDC025806
CTGAGACCTGATGCCGAGCCGATTGTGGTGAAGTGGATGATCCTATGCTGTCGAGAAAAGCCTCTAGCGAGTTTCATGGCGGCCCGTACCCTAAACCGACTCAGGTGGTCAGGTAGAGAATACCGAGGCGTTCGGGTGAACTATGGTTAAGGAACTCGGCAAAATGCCCCCGTAACTTCGGGAGAAGGGGGGCCATTCCTGGTGATGAGTCTTGCACTCTGAGCTGGGGGTGGCCGCAGAGACCAGCGAGAAGCGACTGTTTACTAAAAACACAGGTCCGTGCGAAGCCGTAAGGCGATGTATACGGACTGACGCCTGCCCGGTGCTGGAACGTTAAGGGGACCGGTTAGTCAAGATTCGTCTTGGCGAAGCTGAGAACTTAAGCGCCAGTAAACGGCGGTGGTAACTATAACCATCCTAAGGTAGCGAAATTCCTTGTCGGGTAAGTTCCGACCTGCACGAATGGCGTAACGACTTCTCGACTGTCTCAACCATAGGCCCGGTGAAATTGCACTACGAGTAAAGATGCTCGTTTCGCGCAGAAGGACGGAAAGACCCCGGGACCTTTACTACAGTTTGATATTGGTGTTCGGTTCGGCTTGTGTAGGATAGGTGGGAGACTTTGAAGCGGCCACGCCAGTGGTTGTGGAGTCGTCGTTGAAATACCACTCTGGTCGTGCTGGATGTCTAACCTCGGTCCGTGATCCGGATCAGGGACAGTGTCTGATGGGTAGTTTAACTGGGGCGGTTGCCTCCCAAAGAGTAACGGAGGCGCCCAAAGGTTCCCTCAGCCTGGTTGGTAATCAGGTGTTGAGTGTAAGTGCACAAGGGAGCTTGACTGTGAGACCGACGGGTCGAGCAGGGACGAAAGTCGGGACTAGTGATCCGGCGGTGGCTTGTGGAAGCGCCGTCGCTCAACGGATAAAAGGTACCCCGGGGATAACAGGCTGATCTTCCCCAAGAGTCCATATCGACGGGATGGTTTGGCACCTCGATGTCGGCTCGTCGCATCCTGGGGCTGGAGTCGGTCCCAAGGGTTGGGCTGTTCGCCCATTAAAGCGGTACGCGAGCTGGGTTTAGAACGTCGTGAGACAGTTCGGTCCCTATCCTCTGTGCGCGCAGGAATATTGAGAAGGGCTGTCCCTAGTACGAGAGGACCGGGACGGACGAACCTCTGGTGTGCCAGTTGTCCTGCCAAGGGCATGGCTGGTTGGCTACGTTCGGGAGGGATAACCGCTGAAAGCATCTAAGCGGGAAGCCTGCTTCGAGATGAGTATTCCCACCCACTTGATGGGGTAAGGCTCCCAGTAGACGACTGGGTTGATAGGCCAGATCTGGAAGCACCGCAAGGTGTGGAGGTGACTGGTACTAATAGGCCGAGGGCTTGTCCTCAGTTGCTCGCGTCCACTGTGTT
>NZ_JBVHMU010000054.1:0-1288 GCF_055558275.1 Streptomyces sp. NPDC025806
GGTCGAGGAGCGACGGAAGTTCCTTGAACTCGTTAGCCAGGGGGTGAGCATCAGAGAAGCTAGTCGGATCATCGGCATCAATCGCCGAACCGGCCAGGAGTGGATGAACGGCCGCAACCCCCGCATTCAGACCACCATGCGGCCCGGGAAGCGCACACGACCCGAGATCCATCCCCTCACAGGCGAAAAGCGGGCCTTTGTCCCTCACCACCTGGCAGAAGACAAGGTGGCGAGGGGCACGGGTCGGCCCATCTCCTGTCGCTACCTGTCCGAGGAAGAGCGCATCCGCATCGCTGACCTGCGGCGAGAGAAGAGAAGCATTCGGTCGATCGCAGCCGAGCTGGGCCGTAGCCCGTCGACCATCAGTCGCGAGATCCGCCGCAACTGCAACCCAAGCGTTCGGCCGAGCCACCCGAGCTACTACCGCCCTTTTTCCGCTCACAAGCGCGCCGAGACACGGCGTGCTCGCCCCAAGCCCCGGAGGATCGAGACGTGCCCTGAGCTGCGGGACTTCATCCAGGCGCGCTTGGATGAGAAGTGGAGCCCTGAACAGATCGCGAACATCCTGCGCCGGCAGTTCTCGGACCGCCCGGAGATGCATGTGACGCACGAGACGATCTATCGCGGCCTGTATGCCCAGGCGCGGGGTGGGCTGTGGCGCGAGATTGGTCGGCGCCTCCGCACGGGTCGCTGCTTGCGGAAGCGGCGCCGTCACCCTGACCAGCGGCAACCGCGTTTCACTCACCCGATGGTCATGATCAGTCAGCGTCCCTTCGAGCCCACCGACCGGTCCACACCTGGGCACTGGGAAGGTGACCTGATCGTCGGAGAGAAGAACGGCTCTGCCATCGGCACTCTCGTGGAGCGCAACACCCGCTACACGCTGCTCGTGCACCTCCCTCAGGGCCACAGCCCCGGGTTCACCACCACTGGACTTCTGGAGGCAGTGAAGGGCCTCCCGCTACATCTCAGGCGCTCCCTGACCTGGGACCAGGGCGCGGAGCTGGCGCATCACTTCGCCTTCTCTCAGGCGTCCGGCATGCCGGTGTACTTCTGCGAGCCGCACAGCCCCTGGCAGCGAGGCTCAAACGAGAACACGAATGGCCTGCTGCGGCAATACTTCCCAAAAGGGACAGACCTGAAGAAGTACACAAGGGAAGACCTGGACGCCGCCGCGGCAGAGCTGAACGCCAGGCCCCGGAAGGGGGGCGGGGGGGGGCCCCCCCCCCCCCCCCCGGGGGGGTTTGGTGAGTAACAACCCCACAACCCAAGACGTGGCACCGATTTT
>NZ_JBVHMU010000055.1:0-1279 GCF_055558275.1 Streptomyces sp. NPDC025806
AAGGGTTGTCCCGTAAAAGATCTTCTGGTCGCCTCGGGCATGGTGGGCTACCGTGCCCGCTGCCCTATCAGGCGAGGGCGAGGTTGTGCATCCGGGCTATGCCGAGCATGGCGTGGTGGACGCCGTCGCCTTTGAGGCGACAGTCGCGCAGGATCTTCCATGTCTTCATGCGGGCGAAGACGTGCTCGACGCGGGCCCGGACCTGCTTGTGCGACCGGTTGTGTTCCTCTTTCCAGTCCGGGAGTTCGGTCTGGCCGCGCTCGCGGCGGTGTGGGATGACGAGTCCGGTGCCTGGGTAGCCGCCGTCGGCGATCGTGATGGTCTTGCCGACAGCGGCTTTGGCGCCGGATTCCTCCCATGCCTTGCAGTCGTTGCGGTTTCCGGCGAGAGGCCGGCCGATCACGACAACCCGACGGGTGTCGGCGTCGATGACGACCTGGTGGTTGGTGGAGTACCGATAGTTCTTCGAGCGCTCCGCGATGGCGTGGTCGCGGGTGGGGACCAGGGTGCCGTCCACGATGAGCACGGTGTCCTTGGCGAACCGCTTGCGGGGCTGGAGCGCGAGCATCGGCCCGAGGTGGTCGATGACCCGGTCCGCCGCAGACTTCGACACTCCGAACAGCGGTGCGAGCTGGCGCATCGTGAGGTTCGTCCGCCAGTAGGTCGCGACCAGCAGGGCTCGATCCTCCAGCGGGAGACTCCACGGCCGGCCTTTGCGGACCGAGTCCGCACCCTCGCGTCGCAGAACCGTCACCAGCTTCCCGAACTGCCGCGGGCTCAGCCCGGTGAACGGGGCTATCCATGACGGCTCCGACGCCGTGATCACACCAGCCACCGCAAGATCGTTCCATGACGTCAGGCACAAGGTCGAGAATGCGCACATGACTGAAGAACTGGTGAGGTTCCTTGAGGCGCGGCTGGATGAGGAGGCCGACTTGGCCCGGCGCTGCGACGGTGACGGGTGCGGTGAGTGGTCTGCCCAAGGACACACGGTCGACTTCTGCCAGGTTGACCTCCCCGGGTTCCACCCCACGATTGCTCTGCATGTGGCTCTGCACGACCCAGCCCGCGTCCTGCGCGAGGTCGAGGCCAAGCGGCGCATCCTGGCCCGTCACGCCCGCGATCCCTGGCCGTGCCACGACTTGCGTGACCTCGCTTCGCCCTACACGGACCATCCTGACTTCCCTGCACGGGCGTGAGGCAGCGCAACTGACAGGCAGAGCGCCCGACGAGCCTGAACCAGACCCCGCTTCCTGAAGATCATTTACGGGACAGCCCT
>NZ_JBVHMU010000056.1:0-1049 GCF_055558275.1 Streptomyces sp. NPDC025806
CCTCGTGACTGCGTGCCTTTTGAAGAATGAGCCTGCGAGTTTGCGGTGTGTTGCGAGGTTAACCCGTGTGGGGAAGCCGTAGCGAAAGCGAGTCCGAACAGGGCGACTTTAGTAGCACGCTCAAGACCCGAAGCGGAGTGATCTAGCCATGGGCAGGTTGAAGCGGAGGTAAGACTTCGTGGAGGACCGAACCCACCAGGGTTGAAAACCTGGGGGATGACCTGTGGTTAGGGGTGAAAGGCCAATCAAACTCCGTGATAGCTGGTTCTCCCCGAAATGCATTTAGGTGCAGCGTCGTGTGTTTCTTGCCGGAGGTAGAGCACTGGATAGGCGATGGGCCCTACCGGGTTACTGACCTTAGCCAAACTCCGAATGCCGGTAAGTGAGAGCACGGCAGTGAGACTGTGGGGGATAAGCTCCATGGTCGAGAGGGAAACAGCCCAGAGCATCGACTAAGGCCCCTAAGCGTACGCTAAGTGGGAAAGGATGTGGAGTCGCAGAGACAACCAGGAGGTTGGCTTAGAAGCAGCCACCCTTGAAAGAGTGCGTAATAGCTCACTGGTCTAGTGATTCCGCGCCGACAATGTAGCGGGGCTCAAGCGTACCGCCGAAGTCGTGTCATTTCAGCAATAGCCCCAACGGGCGCTGGGATGGGTAGGGGAGCGTCGTGTGCCGGGTGAAGCAGCACCGGAAGGTAGTTGTGGACGGTTCACGAGTGAGAATGCAGGCATGAGTAGCGATACACACGTGAGAAACGTGTGCGCCGATTGACTAAGGGTTCCTGGGTCAAGCTGATCTGCCCAGGGTAAGTCGGGACCTAAGGCGAGGCCGACAGGCGTAGTCGATGGATAACCGGTTGATATTCCGGTACCCGCTGTGAAGCGTCAAACATCGAGCATCGTGATGCTAAGGCCGTGAAGCCGTTCCGGACCCTTCGGGGAAAGGAAAGTGGTGGAGCCGCCGGCCCAAGCGGTTAGTAGGTGAGTGATGGGGTGACGCAGGAAGGTAGTCCATCCCGGGCGGTGGTTGTCCCGGGGTAAGGGTGTAGG
>NZ_JBVHMU010000057.1:0-1021 GCF_055558275.1 Streptomyces sp. NPDC025806
CTGCCGGAGGGATCGTGTCCGGATACGGGTGGTGGGCGCCTGCGGGCCGTGTGGCCCTGCAGACGCCCACCGTGGAGCGGTGCCGGCTGGCGGGGTGTCAGTCCTTGATCTCGCAGATCGCGGCGCCGGAGGTCAGCGAGGCGCCGATCTCCGCGCTGAGGCCCTTGATGGTGCCGGCCTTGTGCGCGTTCAGCGGCTGTTCCATCTTCATGGCCTCCAGGACGACGACGAGGTCGCCCTCCTTGACCTCCTGACCCTCCTCGACGGCGACCTTGACGATGGTGCCCTGCATCGGGGAGGCGAGGGTGTCGCCGGAGGCGGCCGGGCCGGACTTCTTCGCGGCGCGCCGCTTGGGCTTGGCGCCCGCGGTCAGTCCGGTGCGGGCCAGCGACATGCCCATCCCGGCAGGGAGGGACACCTCCAGGCGCTTGCCGCCGACCTCGACGACGACGGTCTCACGGCCGGCCTCGTCGTCCTCGCCCGCCTCGGCGGGCGCGGCGAACGCCGGGATGTCGTTGTCGAACTCGGTCTCGATCCACCGGGTGAACACCGTGAACGCCTCGTCGGAGCCGGTGAGTTCGGGGGCGAACGCGGGGTCGGTGACGACCTTGCGGTGGAAGGGGATCGCGGTGGCCATGCCCTCGACCTGGAACTCCTCCAGGGCGCGGGCGGCCCGCTGGAGGGCCTCCTTGCGGGTGCGGCCGGTGACGATCAGCTTCGCCAGCAGCGAGTCCCACGCCGGGCCGATCACGGAGCCGGACTCGACGCCCGCGTCCAGGCGCACACCCGGGCCCGAGGGGGCGTCGAACTTCGTGACGGTGCCCGGGGCGGGCAGGAAGCCGCGGCCCGGGTCCTCGCCGTTGATACGGAACTCGAAGGAGTGACCGCGCAGCACGGGGTCGCCGTAGCCGAGCGCCTCACCGTCCGCGATGCGGAACATCTCACGGACCAGGTCGATGCCGGCGACCTCCTCGGTCACCGGGTGCTCGACCTGCAGACGCGTGTTGACCTCCAGGAAGGA